>NZ_JBIQXQ010000002.1:0-755958 GCF_058231045.1 Sediminibacterium sp. FW305-C-269
TTATACGGGTTCGATCCAGTGGCAGTCCTCTACGGATAATAATAGCTTCAATAATATTGTTGGTCAGACAGGTGCAACTTACACTGCTGCTAATTTAACACCTACGACTTATTACAGAGCAGTAGTGAGCAGTGGAGTATGTACTTCTGCAGTTAGCTCAAGTACTGCTATTACGGTTACAGCAGTCAGCGTTGCTGGAACGATCAGTGGCGGAGGAGTGACGGTGTGTTCGGGTTCGAATAGTACTACCTTGACCTTGACTGGTTATACCGGAACGATCCAATGGCAGTCATCTATTGATAATAACAGCTTCAATAATATCGTAGGTCAGACTGGTGTCTCCTATACAGCATCGAATCTGGCATCATCCACCTATTACCGTGCAGTAGTAACCAGTGGGGTATGTACTGCCGCTGCCTCTGCCAGTACATTGGTGGCAGTTACTGCAGTGAGTATGGGCGGAAATATCAGTGTTACAGGTGCAGTATGTGCCGGTACCAATAGCAGTACATTAAGTTTGCAGGGCTATGCCGGAAGCATCCTGAAATGGCAGTCCTCACCGGCTTCCGATTTTTCGGGTCAGGTAAATGATATACCCGCAACAACACAGGTGATTACTGTGTCGAACCTCACCAGTACCACTTATTACCGTGCGGCTGTGGCCAACGGCGTTTGTCAGACCGTGAACAGTGCTATCGGAACCATTGTGGTAAATGCATTACCTGCTCTTGTCTTTATACCTGCTTCAGCAACGATCCAGACGAATGGCAGTCTTTCTGTAACGGTCAGCGGCGCCAATAGTTATGTGTGGAGTCCTGCAACCGGCCTTTCTGCAACCAATACCGCCACTGTAATAGCTGCTCCATTGACCACCGTTACCTATACGGTCACCGGTGCCAGCCTGGCAGGTTGTATCAGTTCCGCCACCTATAGGGTATCTGTGGTGAATCAACCGATATCGGCTGTGGACGATGACCTTACCGGCACTCCCATCAATGGCGCAAAAGGCACTATTACCAGGTCTGTGCTGGATAACGACAAATTGAATAACGTGACTGCAGCTATCTCCCTGGTTGATCTTAGCCTGGTCTCCAATGGTGGTATCAATGGCCTCAGTTTCACGGGGGCAGGGGAGTTGATCATTCCAGCCAATACATGGGAAGGCACATATACCATCACCTACCGTATCTGCGAAAAAGTGGTGCCGGCCAACTGTAGTCAGGCCTCCGTATTCGTAAGGATAGAAAGAGGACTGGGCATAACTGCTACGGCCGTTTGTAAAAACGATGTCCCTTATGTGCAGTATACCGTAGTTCCCAATTTTACAGCAGGTGTAAACCCGGTTACCCTTACCTGGTTGAATGCTGATAAGACCCTGGTTACCGCGAAACCTGTTACCAACAGCCTGGCATTACAGGCAGAAGTATTATGGCCCGGCGCCACTGTGGACGCGCAGGGTAATGGTACTGACTGGCCCGGATGGTATTTGCTCAACGGCCAGTGGATCCAGGGTGCTGACGGTTTTGAAAAAACAAGGCCGGATGCATACCTGGTGATCAGTGTGAATCCTACCGATACCATCAGGGTAAGTTATCCTCCGGCAACCCCTGCCTGTAATGCGGCACCTCCGGTAACCGTTACGCTGGTATTGCCGGGAAGTATCGGAGTAAACCAGGTGATTTGTACGGGTGCTACTCCAGCCATGCTCACTTCGGTAACAGCAGCCACCGGCGGTAATGGTACGATCAGTTACCAGTGGGAAGAAAGCAGTGATAGTCTTACGTTCACTGCAGTTTCAGGTGCTATCTCAGCCACCTATCAGCCTGCTGCTGTTTCCCAGAAAAAATATTATCGCAGGGCCGCTTCCAGCAGCGGAAGTGCTACGGCATATTCCAATATCATTAGCATTGCCACAGTGGCGGCACCACAGGTATCCGGTATCACAGGACCTTGTGCCATGCCTAAGGACAGTGTCAAAACCTTTACGGTGCTACCTGCAGTACCGGAAGCCACCGGTTATACCTGGAATTTGCCGGCAGGTTATACGGGCAGTTCCAGCACTAATAGTATCAGTATACGTGCTGGTGCAAAGAATGGTATCATCAGCGTGACTCCTTATAATGGCAGCTGCGTGGGTAATACGGTCAGCTACCAGGTTGCCGTTATTGACTATGCGCAGGTAACCATCACGGGTGTGCCTGTTACGGCATCGGGAAATAACAATAATCCGATTACGGTAACGATCCAGTTATATGATGGCAATGGTAACAAGATCCATTGCAGTGGTGGCGTGGCTACCTTATGTACGAACTCGGGCAGTTTCAGTCCGGTGGTGGATAAGGGCGATGGAACCTATACGTCGCTGCTTACTTCAACAGCCAATGATGTAACCATCTGTGGAACGGTTGCGGGCATACCGATCCAGCAAACAACCAAAGTGACGTTCACCGGTCCACAGGGCTCTGTTAAAGGGAATGGTCCTATACTGACGACGGAAACACCCAAGCTCGTATTCAATGCCACAGCCGGCAGGGAGCCGTTCACTTTAGTGTATCGCTCTGCAAAGAGTAATAAGAACGATACGGTTACCAATTACAGAAGTGGTACAGCTATTCCGGTTGCTCAGATCGCTTCAACCACCCTGTATACATTGTTGTCCGTAACAGATGCCAATGGTGAAACGAGGGTTAATAATTTTACCCGCGATACGGCTTCTATCGTAGTACTCGCGCCTAAAGTGGTGATCACCCTGAAAGCGGACCCTGCCAGGTTGGAGAAAGACAGCAGCTGGGCTACCCGTATTGTAGTGAATACCAAAAATGTGGGCGATCTTGACCTGTTCAATTCCCAGGCCAGATTAAACCTGCGCGATGTGTTCCCCAGTCCGGTAACTTATGTGCTCGATAGTGTACATTTCTCAGGTACCACCATTGTGCCTAACCGGAATTATGATGGGGTAAATAGCCAGGACCTGTTTGCCGGTGTTCGTAAAACCAGGATAGAAAAGTTCACCACCCTGTCTGCAGAAGCGGAACCAAACATAGAACCGGATATGATGAATGCCAGCAGTGCCGATGGCGCTGTTGATATGACATTCAGCAGCCGGCAGTCGCAAACAGAAATCGAAACTACTGAAGAAGAATTTACGGTAGTGGATGATGGGCACAGTGTATATATGTTTGGCCCATTGTCTACACTTCCGGTAAATGGATCGGCCTCAGTGGTATTGTGGTTGCATGTAAGACCTAATGGTTATACGGAACCATTTGTGATGCAGGCAGTGGCACTGGGTACCGGAAAAACAGAGGGTGCAACGATATTAGCCACCAGTCTTTCGAATGATAACAATGATGTATCCGCGCATCCCGAACTCACCAAACAGGGTGAGCCGGTAGCCACCACGCTGAACCTGTTTCCAAGTGCGGTCGTGGGAACAGCCCTGTCTACCGGTGCACCGGTGGTACAGCCTGATGGTACTTATAACGTAGCAGTATCAGCCAAACTGAAAAACTATGGAACTGTCAACCTGAATAACGTCAAACTATTCCTGAACCTGTTACACATGGTACCATCACCGGCCATATTCAATGTAGTTGGGCCAGTGGTAACCACGAATACCTTACTGCCTAACCCAGGGTATAATGGCAAGTCGGATACCAATCTGCTGGCACCCAACAGTATCCTCGGATTACACCAGGAAGCTACCGTGCAGTTCGTTATCAATATCGCGCCTAACCAGTTAAATGCCATCTATCGTTTACAGGCAACGGCAGTTGCCTATAGTGATGACCTGTCTACCAATGTTACAGACCTGTCTACGGATGGACTGGAGCCCGATCCGGATGGCAATAAGATCCCGAGCGAGAAACTGGTTACCGAGATCATGATCAACCGGTCACTGCCAACGTTGGTGCCAGGCAATATTGCCATAAAAACAGGTGCCAATGCTACTGTAACTTCAAAAGGTTATTGCGGTGTGGCCAATAATGTAACCATTTTACCGGTTAGTCTGAATACAGGCGGACTGGATGCGAATTACGATTACCAGTGGCAAAGCGCTACAGACAATAATAACTATACCGATATCATCGGTGCAGAAGACAGTGTGTATATCATCGGTACCATTGACAAGAGTATCTACCTGCGCAGGGGAACCATATCGGGCAGCCAGATCAAGTACGGTGCTCCGGTGTATGTTCAGGTATTCAACCTGCCCGCGAAACCGGTGATCACCGGAACTGCGACGCAGGTCGTTGGAAAAGGTAATATCACACTCACGGCTACGGCGGCGGCGGCGTATAACTGGTCTAACAGCCAGGCGTACAGAAGCATACTGGTGACAGATCCCGGTAATTACCAGGTGACCATTACGGATGCTAATGGCTGTACCGCTACTTCAGATAATTATACGGTCACTTCCCTGGCTCCCGAAAAAGTAGCGGATATACAGAAGACCCTGAGCAAAGCGCCGGTATTGCAGGAGGATGGAAGTTACCTGTTCTCATTTAACATCGTTGCCACCAACCTGCGCGCAGAATTGCTGGATAGTCTGAAGATCAGGGATGACCTGTCAAAAATATTTCCATCCTATGCAGCCTATAGTGTAGTGGATATCAGGGCCAGTGGTAAGCTGAAATCCAATGCGTCGTATGACGGTAAAACACAGGTTGACCTGTTGAATGATGTAAGTCAGCTGGAAGGTCTGCATGCAGACTCAGTACAGATCACGGTAAAACTGTTCCCGAACGGGTACAGCGGCACGCTGAACAATGTGGCAACCCTGCAGGCAAGATCGCCTTACGGAAACTTCACCCTGAACTCAAACGATCCGGTGAATAATCCGAATGGTTCAGCAGTGCGACTTGCTACAAAATTCATGATCCCATTGGTGGATATTTTTATCCCGTCAGGATTCTCTCCCAACCGGGATGGTACCAATGACCTGTTTGTGATTATCCGTCCGTTCAACACTACCATCAGCCTGGAAGTGTTTAACCGCTGGGGTAATCCGGTATATAAGTCGATGGACTACAAAAACACATGGGATGGAAAAGGAAACCAGCCAGGCCGTGTAACAGGTGATGAACTGCCTGATGGCACTTATTATTATTCCGTACTGGCAACGGATAAAACAACCGGTTCAGTAAGAAGATTCTCCGGAATGATCACACTGAAACGATAAAGCATGAGCCAAAATCAAACCGGTAAAACGAACCTGTGCAACATGACAGAAAGAATGTGTAAAATACGCTGGATAATGCTGGTTGCTGTACTGGCTTTGTCTGCCATAGCCAGGGCTCAGCAGCAGCCGATGTACTCGCAGTACATGTTCAATATGCTGAACATTAATCCGGCGTATGCAGGAAGCAGAGGTGTGGGAACGGTTACCGCTTTATACCGTAATCAGTGGGTGGGTATGGATGGCGCTCCCAAAACGGCTTCTGTGGGGTTTGATATGCCTGTGCAGAACAAAAGGATCGGACTGGGATTTCAACTCTACGATGATCAGCTGGGAGTAGAACGTACTACGGGTTTCAACGCTTCCTACGCTTTTCGCATACAGCTGGCCGAGTCGGGTACTTTGAGCCTGGGATTACAGGCAGGTCTGCTCAATTACCAGGCAAACTTCAGTAAGGTCAGGACCTTTCAGTCGAACGATCCTGCATTTAGCCAGAACCTGAATGGGTTTCTCCCGGCAGCGGCAGCGGGTATTTATTATAACTCTGACCGGTTCTATATCGGATTATCAACGCCGGCCCTATTAAAAACAAAGATCAGGTATGATAATACGGGAGAAGTGGCTTCCGCCTCCGGCCGTGATCTGCATCTTTACCTGGCTTCTGGTTTTGTGGTCAACCTGAACCAGGACCTGGTATTAAAACCATCCCTGCTGGTAAAAGCCGTAAGTGGCGCCCCTATTGAATATGACCTCAACGCCAATTGCTGGATACAGAACACGATCGCCCTTGGACTTTCCTACAGAACAGGAGATGCAGTGGTGGGTATGGCTGAACTGCAGCTGAATAAACAACTGAGACTGGGATATGCTTACGATAAAACTATCTCCAGCCTGAACACCTACCATACCGGAACACATGAACTGATGTTGCGTTATGAATTCGGATCAACCGGTGGTAAAGTGGCATCGCCCAGGTACTTCTGATATATCAATGTATAATGAAGAAATGTATTTTATATAGCCTGATGCTCTTCTCTGTTTTTCAACAGAACAGTTTTGCGCAACCCAAAACATCCCGCAAAGCCATCCTGTATTTTCAGAATGCAGAAAAGGAATACGGAGAGCAGCGTTATATGTATGCCATCCCTTTTTATAAGGCAAGCCTGCGTGCTACCGGTAAGCATGATTCCTTAGCCAGCCTTCACCTGGCTGATGCTTACTGGTATGTGCGCAATTATGACTCTGCCCTGTATTATTATCGTTTGTATGAGCGTAATTATATGTTGCAGCTGCATACGCGTAAACGCATAGCAGAATTATCGGCCAGTAAAAAACAATATGGAGAAGCTGTAAGGATCTACCAGCAGTTACTGGAGAAATCATCTGGCCTGGAAAAATCTTTTTTTGCTGCGCGTAAACAGGGGTTTTCTGATCCCGGTAGTTTTCTGAAAGATTCATTGGATTATTCCGTCAGGCTGTTGAAACTGAATACGGCGCAACAGGAATTCAGTCCGCAATTGTATGGCAGGGGTATCGTGTTTGCTTCCAACCGTTATTCCCAAAAACAATCTGAAAAGGAATTCGGCTGGGATGGTTTGCCATATGCAGCCATCTACCGGGTAAGGGATACCGCCGATCTGTACACCACAGATTCTATTCTGGGTTATGACGCAGAAAGAAACAGTGATCTTGTGCGACCTAATGACGATTATACCCGTTTCACCAGCAACGATAATGATGTTATCCTGCTCAGCGGTGCACGCACCCATTATAACAGCACCATACACCGGCTGGAGAAATTCAGCAATGACCTGAACGGTAAATACAATTATGGACCTCTCTGTTTTAACCGGACAGGCGATACGGTTTATTTTACCCGCAACAAACTAAAGGCCGACAAGCACAGTTATCATCTGGAGATCTGTATGGCTACTTTGCAGAATGGTTTATGGAGCCAGGTTGCCGTAATGCCCTTTGTACAAAAAGGCTATGATTATTACCATCCCGCGCTGAGTGCGGATGGATCACGTTTGTATTTCTGTAGTAACCAGCCAGGTGGCTATGGGGGTAGTGATATCTATTATGTGTTACTGGGACCTGATGGCCGTATATCCGTACCGCTAAATGTAGATCACCGGATCAATACGGCCGGTAATGAACTGTTCCCTACTGTACAGGGTGATACTTTATTGTTTAGTTCTGACGGTCATCCGGGGCTGGGTGGGTTGGATGTATACCGGACCTGGCTGCAAAAAGGTTCCTGGACAATGCCGCAGAACATCGGATACCCCATTAATACAAGTTTTGATGATTTCGGGATGATCTGTTTTCCCGGCAGCTCAAAAGGGCTTTTTAGCAGCAACCGTTTGGGTACCGATGATATTTTCCTGTTCGCGTACCAGCCTTTTGCTGCTCAGTTACAAGGAACCGTGCTGAGCAGGGTTACACAAAGAAGATTGGATAGTGTAACCGTAGTGCTGCGTTCGCTGGATGTATATGCAGATGGGACTGATTCATTGCTAACGGATATCACAGGTAATTATTCTTTCAGACTAAAACCTGCAGCCAGTTATGTGATCACATTCAAAAGGAACGGTTATCTGCAGGATTCAGTCAGGATAGAACGCGTACCGACAGACCGGATACTGCCAACAGCTCCCGTTTTGCTGGCGCCTGTACCGGTAGTGACGGATGATACCGTGAAACATCGACCTGTTGCGCAGGATCACAAAACTAACCGGCAACTGCCGGAGCAAACCAATATCCAGTCGCGGATTGATGCATTGGCCAAAATGATCTTTTTCAAAACGGCCAGTGCCGAACTTACTGCTGCAGCCATAACCCCTTTACGGGAGTTGTGCGATTACCTGACGAAATATCCCAACCTGTCCCTTTCTATAGAAGGGCATACCGATAATAAAGCACCGGCAGCATATAACAAGGATCTTTCGCTGCGCAGAGCAAATTCGGTCAAGGCATTTTTTGTGAAGAAAGGGTACAGCGAAAGCCGTTTCACCGCAGTGGGGTTTGGACTGGAACAACCCGTAGCCGGCAATGATACCGAGGAGGGCAGGGCAAAGAACAGGAGGGTAGTGATCAAAGCCATTTCTCAATAAACTATTTGTATAAACCATCATATATGCCGAATCTGAAATCGTTTGTTCTCCTGTTGATCGCTTCCTTGCATGTCGCTTGCCTGATGGCGCAGTCATTCAAAGCCGGCGATAAAGCGGAGGCTTTCATTGACCACCAGTGGAAACAGGTGGTGATCAGGAAACCCGTCGCGGGTAAACCAACTACTTATGAAGTGCAGTTATGGACTGGTGCTAAACTGTCAACAACGTTAAAAAATATCATTCGGGTACCTGCTGATCAACTCAGGGCACAGTTACCGGCTGTTACGAATGCCACTGCTGTAGTTGCCGTAAAAGTAGCTATTTCGTCGCTTCACCTGGGCAGGTATGAGTTGTATTCCGGACTCCCCAGTATGTATCTCGGGCATTTCCTGTTACTGGCCGATGGCAGGTATAAAGTGGCATTTGATAATGATGAAGCTAATTATGATGAAACCGGAACTTACCTGTTTCATGAGGACACCCAAACCATCGAATGGCTGGGGGGTATGTTCAAAAGCAATAATTGGGGTGGAAAGCTCATCAGAAAAGAGGGTAATACCTACCGTATAGAATTTAACAAGGTCACATTCGCCGATAGTAGCCAGTAAACCCGGTTGTTTACTAGTATAAACAGGTATACAAAAGTCAGATCCTATGAAAAAGGGCCGATCCTCTGTGATCGGCCTTTCCGTTTGTAGGGGCAGCAGTTTATCCCATTTCCGTTAAGGCTTTCACCAATATATCCAGTTCGGCCGTAGTGGTATAGATATTGGGTGTGATCCGGCAGCCATGTACATTGGCGCCATCAATGGCTACAGTGTAGATACCATATTTTTTTAGCAGTGTGGCGGCCATGTCGGCAGGTTTCATACCCTTGATGCCCACATTGGCAATGGCACAGGAACGCTGGGAATCGGCCGGCGTATGCATGATGATATGTGGCAGGTTACGCACTTTGCTGGTCCAGTATTGTTGCAGGTAACGAAGTCTTTCCTCTTTTTTCTCAGGACCCAGTTGCTGGTAAAAGTCAATGGCATTGCTGATGGCCAGGTCGGTGTGCACAGGGTGGGTGCCCAGGTGGTTCAACCTTCCGATATCATCATCTTTCCTGCCGCTCTCTGCCAGCAGGGGCCAGATAGTAGGGATATGTTCTTTCTTCACGTACAGCATACCCACACCCAAGGGAACGCAAAGCCATTTGTGCAGACTGGCACCATAATAATCGCAATGCAGGTCGGGGATATTGAAACGGATATGGGCAATGGCATGTGCACCATCAACCATCACCTGTACCCCCTTGCTGTGCGCCATATCGCAGATTTTACGAACAGGTAAGATCTGGCCGGTGATATTGATCATGTGACAGATCATCAGCAGTTTTGTTTTTGGGGTGATGGCATTGGCATACAGAGAAACAATCTCTTCGTCTGATGCAGGGTGATGGGGTACGGATAACACTGTGTTCACCACCCCATGCCGTTTGCTTACCTGTTTGAACATGTCGAGCATGGCGCCGTAATCCTGTTCCGCCATCAGGGCTTCATCGCCGGCTTGCCAGGGAAAACCGCTGATGATCGTATCCAGTGATTCGGTGGTGTTCCTGGTAAGGATGAGTTCTTCTGTGCTGCATCCTGTCAGACCAGCAAGTTTCGCGGCCATTTTTTTCTTGTTCTCAAACTGTACCGTACGCATATAATAAGCGCCCTGGTAATTCACCTCCCGTATATGGCCGATATAGGCTTCCAGAATTTCCTGGGGAAGGATATTGTAATACCCGTTTTCCAGGTTGATATAATCCGGTTTCAGGCGATACTGTCCACGAATGCCCAGCCAAAAATCATCATCAGCTGCCAGTTCAGCACTGGGTTTCTTTGCGGCCACTTGCATCCATTGATCCAATGCACTGGCAGAAAAAGGAGCACTAATCCCGGCCAGCGCCAGGCTTTTTAAGAAGGATCTTTTTTTCATATGGCAGGTTTCAGGTGATATTGAATGTACAAAAAAACGGGAATGAGGAGGTAAATTATTGATGGATATGATGAGATTTCTGTTAAATAGAAAGTGGAGAAGCTGCCGGCAAAGAGCCGAAATAGTTTCGTTGAGAGCATACATGGAGCAATTAAATGATTATCTTAAGTATATTCATAGAACAAAGAGTAAGTATGATTACTTTACTATTGCTGCCGTTCATACTGTTACTGGTTTTCTTACTACTTAGGATGCATAGTGCCAAATACCTGCCATTCCTTTTAGGGATTTTAGTATTTGTGTTGGTTCTTTTCCTAAAGAGCAATCATATTTTATCGCCAATTACTGATATAGGAAACTTGCTGATTACTATCCTGACAATTGCTGTTGCAAGTACTCTGTATATAGTGTATTATAAGAAATTAGGGTCAAAATAGTAAGTACGATTATTTAATAGAGATTATGAAATACCTAAACAAAATATCTCCTGCTTTCATCATGATATGTTTGGTTATCATCATTTTGGCTGGAACCTATCTATTATTCCCAAAAGGTGAGAAGTCCGAATTTTTTTACCTGATCCTGATGACCATTGTGATCAGTGGTGCCGATGATCAGATAGTGAAAGCTCTTTTCAGGAAAATATCTCATAAGGGTGCAGGAAAAAAATCGCTATTGCGTGATAAAGAAAATGACGATCGGTGCGTGAGGATATCTGAAGAATAAGAATGCTGTTACGCCGACTGTCAACAACCGAGGGAGTAAGATCAGGGGGGACAGAAATGTTAGAGAGCCTGTTATCGGCTTTGCAAAAATCATATCGATTGTATACATTGGCAATGAGCACATGTACTTTGCTGCTGAAATTTGTGGATTTATCAACCGGATAGCACTATCTAAAGTCTCTCCTTTACTAATTTTAATAGTAAGATTACGTTTGTTGTATAGTGACTTTTCATAATAATTATACACGAAACTTTTGATATAAAAGGTTTTCTTAAAGATTACTTAATAATGCTTGTAATGATTTCTATAAAACAGACGCCTAATTTCGGCCAAAAAAGACCATGTCGACGGGTGTGCCTGAGAAATATGTATTTGCAGATTTTTCAAACGGAGATTCAGAAGCGTTCGGGAAAATATATACCTATTTCAAAGACGCGGTTTTGGCAAATATTCTTAAAATTATTCATCAACCCCATATTGCCGAAGATATCCTGCAGGATACGTTTGTGAAACTTTGGGAAAATCGCAGCAGGTTTAGTGATAAGCAATCTGTGGCTGCATGGCTTTTCAGGGTAAGTTATCATAGTTCCATTGACCATATCAGGGGCATGTTGCGTGCCAAGCTGAAAACTGAAACTTCTTTATTGTTAGAAGAGGAGGGCAAAATGGAAAATCAGCAGGAACTTTTGCATGAAGTTTATCATAAAGAAGCCTTACTCCAGGAGGCAATAAGTATGCTGCCCCCCAAAAAAAGACAGGTGTTTGAGCTCTGCAAATTAGAAGGTAAAAGCTATGCAGAAGTCAGTGAAGCGTTGAATATTGCGAAATCAACAGTAAAAGATTATATTATAGAATCTAATAAGTCGATCAAAAAACACGTACTTACAAAATACTCCCAATCATCGTACAGTTTGTTATTGTATATCATTTTTGGGCACCTGTAGTTTGTTAACATTAAGGTAACATAGAACATACCCTCCTATCACACTCCCTTCACGTTTTTATATTACGGATGACCAGAATTAAAGAATTAATTAAAAAACTGTGGGAAGGAAAAATTTCTTCAGCAGAATCCAGGGAACTGGAAGATTTGATTAATCAGGATAGTGGTGATTTTCGCAAGGATCTTGAAAAGCAGTTCTATTCGGACATTGACAAAAAGGGAAAGCAGGCTATTCGTTCAGGTTCGGCAAAAATAATCCCTTTCCGGAAATGGTATTGGCAGGTGGCTGCATCTCTATTGGCAGCTTTATTACTAATGGAATTTTTCTTTTCAAGGGATAGAATGACCGAACCCCAGCTTATTACCGCTGATAGGGTTGTACATACATCTGCTCCTGAATACGTATATCGAAAGAACAGTGCTGCTGCTGATATGAACATTCAGTTGCCAGACGGGTCAGAAGTGACACTATCCGAGGGTAGTTCCATCCGGTATAAAAAACAGTTCGATGCTGAAAAGCGTGATGTATACCTTACAGGTAAAGCCTATTTTAATGTGAAGAAAAATCCGGCAAAACCTTTTTCTGTTCTTACAGCTGATTTTTCTACAATGGCGCTTGGTACTGAGTTTGAAGTAAACACATTCGGTCATAATAAACTGGTTGTACGCCTTTTCACCGGTAAGGTAAAAGTGTATGCCCCGGATTATATCAGTTCTTTTGATGCGATATATCTGACGCCGGGAGAACAGGTTTCGATTAATACCAAAGACCGTTCTGTGAATGTAAAACGTGAGTTTACTACGGATGATTTGCAGCTTGCCAAAGAGAAGGTTACAGTGAAGAAATTAAATGATCTGAATTTCCAAAACGAACCATTGGCCAGTGTCTTTAATAAGTTGAGTGTGATATATAACACGCCTGTCAGGTATGATGCCGAACAAATAGAGGGACTTTATTTCACCGGCTCGGTTTTGCCTACAGATCAACTTAATAATATCCTGACATTGATAGCAAACATGAATGGACTTGTTGCTACATATGTTGATGATCATTTTGTGATCCGGAAAAAATAATCAACCAGAGTAATGGTATAAGTGAATGCCTGATAAAATCAGGTACAGGAAAGGTATTGTCTAAACACAGCTATAAAATATGAAACGATTAAGGATGTTCTCTTTCAAACTATTATTATCTTCTTTCGCACTAATAATGGTTGTATGTGGCAGCGTTTCTGCACAGGATGTTGTTAAATCCAACATACTTACAGGAACTGTTGTATCTGAATCAGGTGACCTTCTGGAAGGTGTTTCCGTTAGAGTCAGTTCATCTGCTTCCGCTACGCAAGCTTCAGAAACTTTTTTTGCTTCTACCAATAAAGAAGGTTGGTTTCGGCTTGATAAACTCAGGCCGGGTGTTTCTTATAAGATTTTATTTAATTACGTAGGGTATGAAAATCAAACAATCAACAACTTTTTACTGAAAGAGGGGAATGGTAATTCCCTGTTGATTCGTATGAAAGCTTCTTCTAACGACCTTGGTAATATTGTAGTAGTGGGATATGGTACTGTTAAAAAAGCAGATCTCACAGGGGTGGTAGGTAGTGTTAAGTCGCAGGACCTGATGCAGCGGCCGGCAATTAATGCAGAACAATCACTGGCGGGTAAAATTGCCGGAGTGAATGTAGCGACTAATTCAGGAAAACCTGGAGGAAGAACCTCGGTTTCCATCCGGGGCTTCAGTTCTATTAACGCATCTAACGATCCCTTATATATTGTAGACGGTATAGAATGGACGGAAGGTCTGTCGAACATAAATCCGAATGATATTGAAACGATTGATGTGCTGAAAGATGCTTCTGCTACGGCTATTTATGGTACACGTGGCTCTAATGGAGTTATTATCGTAACCACTAAACGCGGTGCCAAAAGCAAGAATGTTATCAGTTACGATACGTATATCAGTCTTAATCAATTGCCTCCTTCCAGGAACCTGAAGGTATTGAATGCCAGGCAGTGGCTTGATCTGGAAGAAGTGGTTTACCAGAATGCACAGAAATTTGACTCGGCCGGGTTCAGGGCGGGCAAGTATGTTGATCCTGTTATTAAAAGAAAAAATTACCTCGTAGGAAATAGCCTGGGAAACAGGGAACTGTTTTCACTTGATAACAATGGTATACCGCAGCCCATTTATGATATAGACTGGAGTAAAGAAGTGTTCAGGGTATCAGTCAGCCAGAATCATAATTTATCGGTTACGGGTTCCAATAACAATACGAACTATGGTTTTTTCCTTGGTTACGCAGAGGATAATGGTATTATCAGAGGCAGTTATCAGAAACGATACAATGTAAGAGCAACGATTGATCAAAACGTAAAACCCTGGTTGAAAGTAGGAGCTACTGTAGCATATGGTAAAAAAGCAGAAGGAGGTGTGGACGATTCCAATGGCTCTTATAATGTGATCAGGAATATTGTGGAAATGGTTCCTTTTGTGCCGTTCAAATATACTGATGGCGTCTATGGGTATGGCGGAGATTACGCGGGCCTGGAAAAACTGGATAACCCCCTGTCCGAGGTTTACGAGAACCAGATCCTTAATAAAACGGGTGCTTTTAATGGAAACGCTTATGCAACTTTTAAATTTATGAACGGGCTTGAATTTACTTCCACTTTTGGCGCTAATGTTATCAATGAGGTAAATCCCAGGTTTAACAGTTCTAAATTGCAGGGTGGTACCAGGCAAAACAGTTCCAGTATCAATAGTAATGAAACATCTTTTTGGGTATGGTCTAACAGGCTTAACTATAACAAGCGCTTCAATGAAAATCACAGCCTGAACCTTGTGCTGGGTACGGAAAAACAAAAACAGAATTTCCTGGGCTGGACCGCATCTACCACATTAATGCCGGACGATTATTACCAGTATTTTAACCTTGGTGCGGGTGCAATACCTTTGGCGCCCGGTTCTTCATCAAGTGCTTACCAGATGGAATCTTATTTCAGCAGGGTGAACTATACATTGAAGAATAAATTTCTTTTTACGGTAACAGGACGATTTGATGGTTCATCTCGTTTTGGTGACAATAATAAGTTTGCATTTTTCCCTTCCGGCGCTTTTGCATGGAAGGTATCTGATGAGGATTTTCTGAAGAACAGCAAAACGGTTTCCAATCTCAAACTGCGTATCAGCTACGGTTTAACCGGAAACTCAGCTATTGGCTCTTACCGTTCACTTGCCAACCTCAGCACCAATACCTATATATTCGGAGCCAGAACAACGGGTGCTTCTATTGGAAGACTGGCCAACCCGGATCTGAAATGGGAGAAGACTCGACAATTTAATATTGGATCTGAGTTAGGATTGTTCGATAACCGGATTAACCTGATTGTCGATGTATATTACAAGAATACTGTCGATCTTCTGTTAGATGCGCCTGTTCCTTCTTCAAGCGGATTTACGACCGTTACCAAAAATATCGGGAATATGGAGAACAAGGGGTTGGAGATCACCCTGAATACCACCAACATACAACAGAAAAATTTTAACTGGTCTACCAATTTCAATTTTTCATGGTTGAAGAACAAGGTAACTGCATTAGGTGGTAACAATGAAGATATCATTTATGGGTTCAAAGAAAACCAGATCATTCGGGTTGGAGAGTCGGTAGGTTCTATCTTTGGTTATATACGAGATGGAATTTACAGTACAGACCAGGCTGCACAAGCCAAGCTTTATGGCAAACTTCCGGGTGATGTTATTATCAGGGATCTGAATAATGATGGTAAAATCAACGCCAACGACCGTGCAATTATCGGCAAGGGTATACCTGATTTTTATGGAACACTTTCCAATAATGTTACGTATAAAAACTTTTCTTTTACAGTTGAATTACAGTACCAGAAAGGGAACCAAATCTTTAATAATACACGTAACTCCAGCGAAGGCCGTTTTGGGATAGCCAATAACTATGCTACAGTACTGAATTCATGGACACCTGCCAATCAGAATGCGGTGCTGGAGCAGTTGAGACCAACCGGTTACAGTTATTTCATGGATACCCGGAAACTGACTGACGGGTCTTTTATAAGGGGTAAAAATCTGATGCTTGCCTATCAGTTCAACAAAACGGTCACAGACAGAATGCGGATCAGCGCGTTACGTGTATTTGCTTCTGTTCAGAACTTTTTCCTGATTACCGATTATTTTGGTTACGATCCGGAACTGAATAATTATAACACTGCTTTTTCACAAGGTATTACTTATACCAACTATCCCAAACCCAGGACTTTTATGTTTGGGTTAAACGTTACTTTCTAAGTTAAATCCTGAAATACAATGAAAAAGAATACATATATACTTGCTTTTTGTTTTGCTTTATTGTCGGTATCCTGTCAAAAAGAGTTTTTGAATGAAAACAATCAATCTGCCCTTACACAGGAGGCTTACTTTACTACTGCCAGCCAGGCAAATGCGGCGATTGTAGGCATTTACCCCGCTTTACAGACCTTTACACAGGAAATCGAATTTCGGGGTGATGCAGTATGGTCACTTATGGAAATGCCTGCAGGACATGTGAATAGGGGTGGGTCACAGTACAAGGAAAACACGATTACACATACCAATTCGGCAAACGAGCCTGCTTTTTACACGATCTGGTCGGGTTTCTACAGGGGTATCTCTAACGCCAATCTGGCCATTCAGAAGATACCTGCGATTGAAATGAATCCGGCAACCAAACAATCATTACTCGGGGAAGCGCATTTTCTGCGTGCCTTGTATTATTATTATTTAGTTCGTCTATTTGGTGACATACCCTTGCTTACTGAACCGATTAACTTTTCCAGTCCGGATTTATATCCTGCAAGATCTCCCAAAGAAAAGATTTATGAATTGATTGTTGCTGATCTGCAAACGGCTGAAAAATCAGGAATGCCTGCAACTAGTAAAACGGGCAAAGCATCTATTGGTGCTACCAAGTCCTTGCTTGCTTCTGTTTATCTTACTATGGCGGGCTATCCTTTGAATAAAGGGAGAGAGTATTATGTATTAGCAGCGTCTAAAGCAAAAGAAGTTATTGATGCTAATTATTATAGTCTGTTTGATAATTATCTGTACCTGCATAACAGGGCCAATAAAAACCAGGGAGAACTGATTTTCCAGGTTCAATATTTGGCGGGGGTTGCTACAAACAGGATTACAGAATTTGTAAGCCCCAATGACATCTCCAAATTGTCAAGTTCACTGAATACGGTTTCTCCGATTCCGGAGTTTATTAACTCGTATGAACCTAATGATAAGCGGGTGAAACAAAAACAGTTTTATTTCACTGAAGATTTTGCTGCAGGAAGCACAACTAAAATTGTCAAGTTCCCCCATGCTTTATATAAGTTCTACCTGGAAGAAGCTGCCGGTGCCAATGGTGATAAAAATTCAGATGAAAACTGGACCTTGTTACGTTTGCCGGAAGTATTGCTTACGTATGCAGAAGCTTCCAATGAAGTAGACGGGCCTACCACGTTTGCGTATGATCAGGTTAACAAGATCCGCACAAGAGCCGAATTACCTAAACTGCAGGGCTTGACCAGGGAAGATTTTCGCGAAGCTATCTGGAGAGAGAGATACCATGAACTTGCTTATGAGAATAAGTCATTCTTTGATATTCAGCGAACCAGGAAAGCGTATAATCTTAAAACGGGCCGTTTTGAGGATGTACTGACTTTTGTAAATGAGCTGGGTATAAAGTTCACTCAAAATCAACTGCTCTGGCCGATTCCGCAGAAAGAAATGGATGCCAATATCAATCTGAAACCACAGAACCCGGGCTACTAAAATCTGTTGCATGAAAAGAATACACACAACCGTCAGTAAGCGGTCATTGGTTATCGCCTTATTGGGTATAACGTTTTTCTCAGGCTGTATAAGTGCCAGAAATGCGAGGGAAGAAGCCTTTTCTTTCATACAAATGTCTGACCCACAGTTTGGATTTTTCAATGAAAACAGATCTTTTGAAAAAGAAACCCAAAATTTTACCAAAGCCATACAGGAAGCCAATCGTTTACGGCCTTCTTTTGTGATCGTTACCGGCGACCTGGTGAATCGTCCGTTTGATACCGCACAGGTGCGGGCGTATCATTCCATTGTCGGTGGAATAGCACCGGGCATACCGTTGTATAGTGTGGCAGGAAACCATGATGTGGGCAATACTCCTTCGCTAGAGAACATCATGGCATATAATAAGGAGTTCGGACCTGATTTTTATTCTTTTACAAAAGGCCCGATGCTGGGTATTGTATTGAATTCTTTGTATCTGTCTGCTCCCAATAATGTGAAAGAAAAGGCATTGGAGCAGGAGAGCTGGTTGATCCGTGTATTAGACTCTGCGCGGCAGGAATGGAAGCGCAAGCAAATCATGGTATTTCTGCATCATCCCTTGTTCCTCGAAACACCGGATGAAAAAGATGGATATTTCAACATACCCCTGTTAACCAGAAAGAGGTATCTGTCCATTTTTAAGAAGTACGGTGTCCGTTATGTATTTGCCGGCCATTATCACAGGAATGCTTTTGGAAAGGGGAATGGAATACATATGATCACAACGGGCCCTGTTGGTAAACCTTTGGGAAAAGACCCTTCCGGTTTCCGGATCGTTACCATAAAGGGGAAACAAGTGAGGCATAATTATTATGATCTCAATGCAGTTCCGAATCAGCTAGACCAGATACAGGAACATCCATATATTGAAAAGTAGTTATGACTATTTTCATATAGCAGGTTGTTAGTTTTTATGTATGCGTTTGAAATACCCGGTATCGAATGATGCCGGGTATTGTTTTTTGTGAAGAAAGAATATTTGTATATCGCGTTTTGATCAGTCAGATTTTATTAATCATTTCTTGCAGAAATGTGTTAATACTAACTTAACAATTTCTTCTTTTTGTCAACGTATGAAATGTGTTTTGGCCGACTACCTTGCACAAGAAATGTGAACGAGTATTCACAACCCCTCATGTAAGAAACTAATTAGCATTATGAAGAAACCTCTATCCCTGAATGGGTCATTCAGACTCATTTGTATTGCCATTGCTGCAATGTGCAGTATGATTCCGGTTACACAACTTTTTGCAGGTAATCGTGGAAAAATTATTACACCTTTTTCCGACGGAAAGATTACCGGAGTAGTAAAGGACCAGAGCGGAATGCCACTGGCAGGTGCCAATCTGGTCATTGAAAAATCGGGTAAAGTAATCGTGACCGGTAATGATGGAAAATTCACGGTATCTCTTGCTCCTGGCAATTATTCCATTAGCATCAGTTATATCAATTACAAAACAGTTAAGCAGACCGTGCAGGTACGGTCGGGAGAGACCGCACAATTGTCGGTTGTGCTCACTGCCTCACAGAACGACCTCAACGAGGTAGTGGTGGTGGGGTATGGCACACAGAAGAAAGTGAACCTGACCGGTGCGGTTGACCAGGTGGGAAATGAATATTTTGAAGACAGGCCCAATGCCAATATCACCCGTAGTTTACAGGGCGCTATCCCTAACCTGAATATTAAAATCGTTGACGGTAAACCTACCCGTACGGCAACCTACAATGTACGTGGTACCACTTCTATCGGCTCCGGCGGAAGTGCACTGGTGCTGATTGATGGAGTGCCGGGTGACCCGGCTACACTGAATCCGAACGATATAGAAAGTGTATCCGTACTGAAAGATGCTTCTTCTGCCGCTATTTATGGTGCCAGGGGTGCATTCGGCGTTATCCTGATCACTACCAAATCTCCGAAGCGTGATAAGATACAGGTGAGTTACAGTGCCAATTACGCCATCAACCAGCGTACCACTACCCCCGACCTGGTATCCGATTCTTATACATGGGCCAAGAACTTTGATGAGTCGTTCTACTCATGGAACGATTATCTTTCGCATCCACAAACCATCAACTCGCAACTTGGGTTTTCTTTGGCATACCTGGATTCTTTAAAAGCACATGCCGAAAACCCCAGTCTGCCGCAGACAACTATCGATCCGCTGACGGGCAAGTACCAATATTTTGCCAATACGGATTGGTTCAAAGAACTCTACAAAGACAATAACGGTACCACAGAACATTCACTCAGTATATCCGGAGGAAGTGAAAAAGTGAACTTCTCACTTTCCGGAAGATATTATTTCCAGGATGGGATCTTCCGTTACAATACCGATAAGTTCAACCGCTACAATCTCAGGTTCAAAGGAAGCATCAAAGTGACTGACTGGCTTACCGTAAATACCAATACGGATTATTCTACCTATAGTTATTCCTACCCGCTTACTTCGGTGGGTGGTGTAAATGCGATCTGGCGTTTGATGGCGGTAACTGCATTTCCTGTATCGCCCATGCTGAACCCGGATGGAACCATGACCATTGTGGGCGCCTATTCTGTAGGTGATTTTTATTATGGAAAAAGTAAGTCGGTGGCTTCGCAGAATTTCCTGCGTAATACGCTTGGATTTAATGCGTCTATCATCAAAAACAAGTTGAACCTGAAAGGCGATTTTTCCTACCTGTATACGACTACCGGAGAAACACGTAAGTTCTTCACTACACCATACAGTATCAAACCCGGCGAATTGATCACATCCGGACTGAATTATCTTTCCAATAGCGATGTGAAGGAGCAATATTATGTGGGTAATATCTATGCAGATTATACACAGAATTTTGGCAAACATGCGTTCAAGCTCCTGGGTGGTGTGAACATAGAGTATGACCAGATCAAAAACCAGTTTGTACAGCGGGATGGTTTGCTGATAGACAATCTGCCTGATTTTAACCTGGCTACCGGGTTGAACTATCGTGTAACGGGTGGTGGCTCACAATGGTCAACCGTAGGTGCTTTTTACCGATTGAATTATTCCTTCAATAATCGTTACCTGTTTGAATTGAACGGTCGTTATGACGGATCGTCTAAGTTTCCCACCAACCAGCGTTTTGGTTTCTTCCCTTCTGCCTCAGCTGGCTGGAAGATCTCTGAAGAGAAGTTCATGGAAAAAACAAGTGGCTGGCTGGATAACCTGAAACTCCGTGCTTCTTACGGTTCATTGGGTAACGGTAATATTGCACCGTACACATTTGCCGAAACAATCTCTTCCGCTACGGCATCTACCATCCTGAATGGTGTGTTCCCAAACTATATACAAATGCCGGGTGTGATACCGAATGGACTTACCTGGGAAAAATCAACCACTTTCGATATGGGTCTTGATGTAGAAGTATTGAACAGGCGATTAGTGTTCAGCGGTGACTGGTACCAGCGTAATACTACTGGTATGATCACCACCGGTCAGCCACTGCCTTCTGTGTTCGGAGCAACCGTACCCAGAGGTAACTATGCCGACCTGGTAACCAAAGGGTGGGAACTTTCACTTACCTGGAACGACCAGACCAAACTGGCCGGTAAACCCTTAACCTATAGCGTTCGTTTTACATTGGCAGATAATATTGCACGCATCACCAAGTTCTATAATCCAACACAGCTGTTGTCCAGCTACTACGAAGGTCAGCGCCTGGGTGATATCTGGGGTTTTGAAACCATGGGGTTCTTTACATCACAGGATGATATTGCCAAACATGCCAACCAGAGTTATTTCGTGGTATCCAATGCCAACAAACTGTTGCCTGGTGACCTCAAGTTCAGAGACCTCAATGGAGACGGTGTGGTAAACAGGGGTAAAAATACCCTTGCTGATCCGGGTGACCAGAAAGTGATTGGTAACACGTCTATCCGTTTGCCTTATGGAATTACCGGTAATGTTGAGTGGAACAATATCAGCCTGTCTGTATTCTTCCAGGGTGTGGGTAAAAGAGATTGGTATCCTTCTACGGAAGCAGCGTACTTCTGGGGACAGAGTAATCGACCCTACAGTTTCCTGCCGGCATTTAACCTGAACAGGTGGACGGAGGAGAATCCAAGCCAGGATGCGTATTTCCCCAGGTATCGCGGTTATACGGCCTTATCCGGTACACGTGAATTGGCGGTACAGCAAACCCGTTATCTGCAAAATGCCAGTTACCTGCGTCTGAAAAACCTGACCATCGGTTACTCATTGCCCAAGAGTGTGATCGGCCGTTTAAAAGTGAACAGTATCCGTTTCTATTTTACCGGTCAGAACCTGCTCACATTCTCTCCCATGTATAAGGTGACGAAAAACTTTGATCCTGAAGTGATCGAAGCATCGGACCTGGAGATCAATGCAGGTGGTGGCGATGGCTTCTCTTATCCTATGCAGAAGAGTTACACATTCGGTTTCAACATTACTTTCTAAAGAACACAAACGAAATTATATGAAGAAGACAGTTATATACCTGGTGGCTGTGATGGCATTGGCCTCCTGTACCAAGTTTCTTGATAAATCCCCGTTGGATAAATTAACGCCCGACCAGGCATTCGGAAGTGAGAATACACTTCAGCTGTATGCCAATTCGTTTTATGTAAGGGGACTGCCTACCGGTCCGGACATATACAAAGGAGATGTGATGTCTGACATCACCGTACCCAATGCCGTTCCGCAGTATGTTGGCGGGGTATTCGGAAGCCAGCAGTCATCCGGCTGGACCTGGACGGATCTCAGGAACATCAATTATTTCCTGGAGCGTTACAATAACCCGGCCATCCCTGTAAAGGCCAGGAATCATTATGCCGGTATCGCCCGTTTTTTCCGTGCCACTTTTTACTTTGATATGGTGAAGCGATTTGGTAATGTGCCCTGGTACAGTAAAACACTGGGTGTGGAAGATTCGGCCCTGTACAAAACACAGGATTCCAGAACACTGGTCATGGATTCTGTACTGGCCGATCTGGATTTTGCCTGTAACAATATCTACGAAACCAAAGACAATTCTGCCACACAGATCACCAAATGGGTAGCATTGGCCTATAAGTCAAGGATCTGTCTGTTTGAAGGAACTTTCCGTAAGTATCATACAGAGATCAGCTTTCAGCCCACTGCCACACAGTGGTTTCAGCAGGCGGCCGATGCGGCATCCAAGGTAATGGCCAGTGGTCAGTATAAACTGCAGAATACCGGTGCGCCTGATAAAGATTACCGGTCACTTTTCATCAGCGAGAACCCTGTTTCCAACGAAGTGTTACTGGCATCTGTCTATAACAATTCGCTGAAAAAATGGCACGATGCGGCCTGGTGGTTCAACAGCGCCACACTGGGAGCCAGACTGGGCCTGTCCAAAACATTCGTGAATACCTACCTGAACATTGATGGGACCAGGTTCACCGATAAGGCGGGTTATGATACCCTGCAGTTCCAGGATGAGGTAAAGAACCGTGATGCAAGATTGAAGGGTACCATCCGTGCCGGTAATTACAAACGTACCGACGGAACACCGGCGCCTCCGGATTTCACCGTGACCTACTCAGGATACCAGATCCAGAAATTTTCACTGGATGATAAATATTACGATACCCGTACAGAGAGTTATAACTCTATTCCGATCATGCGTTATGCAGAAGTGCTCTTGAACTATGCCGAAGCAAAAGAAGAGATGGGTGCACTTACCGCAGCGGACTGGAACCAGACCATCGGTGCATTGCGCAGCAGGGCAGGTATCACCAATACTGCCATGCCCATTACTTCGGATCCATACATGAAACAACTGTACCCGGATCTTACCAGTGCGGTACTGCTGGAGATCAGGCGCGAGCGGGCTGTGGAACTGGCCGTTGAAGGTAACCGCTTTGATGACCTCAGGCGCTGGAAAGCAGGCAAACTGCTTGAGAAAGGATATGATGGCATTTATGTTCCGGCAAAAGATAAATTACTCGATCTTAACGAAGACAGTAAATTTGATGTGGCGTTTGTAGATAAAGTGCCTGCTACGCGGGTACCCGGTGTCACCTATTTCCTGCTGGATAATGTTACTTCGAAATTATCCCAGGGAAGTAAAGGTAACCTGCTCTGGTTGAACAATACATCCAAGAACTTTGATGATAAAAAATACCTGTATCCTATTCCGGCAACAGAATTGTTGCTGAATCCCAAACTGATACAGAATGCCGGCTGGCAATAACCGCTGTGGCATACACAATAAATATGGCAAAATGAAAAAAAGACTGATTTCCTTTGGCTTGATGCTGCTGCCCTTGTGCTTTGCAGCGGTAGCGTTCTCCCAAACATTGTCTGAACTCGACAAGAAACGGGTGCTGCTGCCTAACGGATGGTACCTGACTCCGGTTGGTAAACAACTGCCCCTGGGCGACCTGCCACTGAACCTGGTGGTAAGTAATACCCGGAAATACATGGCCGTTACCAACAACGGGCAAAGTACACAATCGATCGAATTGTTCGATGTACAGAAAGGCACTAAGCTGGACAGTATCGAGATCGCAAAATCCTGGTATGGACTGGCATTCGGAAAGAATGACCAGTTCCTGTACGCTTCGGGCGGACATGATAATCGTGTGATCCGTTATGCGATCAATGAGCATAAACTGCAGTTGGTAGATTCCTTTGTGCTGGGTAAATCATGGCCCAATGCCATTGGTACCGCAGGTTTGGACGTGGAAGACACGGAGCATAACCAACTGTTCGTGGTCACCAAAGAAGATAAAAGCCTGTACGTATTCGACCTGTCAACAAAAGCGCTGCTGAAAAAAGTAAACCTCGGTTCGGAAGCCTATACCTGTAAAGTTTCTCCCGACCGGAAAAAACTGTACATCAGCCTCTGGGGCGATAAGAAGGTATTGGTATATGGGATCCGCGAAGTCAAGATCATCGGAGAGGTTGCTGTTGGTGATCATCCCAATGAACTTTGCCTTACCAAAAATGGCAACTACCTGTATGTGGCCAATGCCAACGATAACTCGGTCTCTGTGATAGATACCAGGAGTCTTTCTGTGGTAGAGACATTGAATGCTGCATTGTATCCCAATGCGCCCAGCGGTTCTACCAGCAATGGGGTGGCGTTGAGCGAGGATGAGAAAACACTGTATATCGCTAATGCCGATAATAATTGCCTCGCGGTATTTGATGTATCGGTGGTGTCAAAAAGCAGGTCGAAAGGATTTATTCCGGTTGGTTGGTTCCCTACGAATGTGAAAGTGGTGGGTGCCAATATATACGTGACCAATGGCAAAGGCCTAACCTCGTATGCCAACCCACATGGCCCTAACCCTGTCAGCAAGAAGCAGGTGGTGATCAGTCACCAGGGCGATAGTACCAAACCAGCCAATGTACAGTACATCGGTGGTCTGTTCCTGGGTACCTTAAGCATCATCAAAACACCTTCTGCTGAACAACTGGCTGTGTATACCAAAGCTGTTTATAAGAATACACCCTACAATAAGGCGAAGGAATTGGTGGCAGAAGGAGAGGAGGGTAACCCCATTCCCCGTAAAGTGGGAGAAAAGTCACCGATCAAATATGTGTTCTATATCATCAAGGAAAACAGAACCTTTGACCAGGTGTTGAGTGATGTGAAGGGAGGTAACGGAGATACCAGCCTGTTGCTGTTCGGGGAGAAGATCACTCCCAACCAGCATAAACTGGCGAGGGATTATGTTCTGCTCGATAATTTTTATGTAGATGCGGAAGTAAGCGCCGACGGCCACAACTGGAGCATGGGCGCCTATGCTACGGATTATGTAGAAAAGAACTGGCAGTCGAGTTATGGCGGAAGAGGCGGTACCCATGGCACATCCGGAACGCTGAAGATCGGTAATAACCGCGATGGGTTTATCTGGGACCAGTGTGCACGTTACAATGTCAGCTACCGAACCTATGGAGAATTTGTAGCGGATTACCAGGGTAAAAAACCCAGGATAGATGTGTTGAAAGACCATTCAGCCGTATATGCACCGTATACCCTGACCATACCGGATACCACCCGTTTTTTTCAATGGAAGAGGGATTTTGATTCATTGGTAGCGTTGAATGTGCTGCCCAGTTTCTCTACCATCCGCCTGGGCAACGATCATACGGAAGGTATGCAGGCGGGAAGGCCTACTCCATTTGCACATGTGGCAGACAATGACCTGGCCGTGGGTATGCTGATCGATCATCTGAGCAAAAGCCCTGTATGGAAAGAAAGTGTGGTCTTCATATTGGAAGATGATGCGCAAAATGGCCCGGACCATGTGGATGCACACAGGAGCCCGGCCTATGTGATCGGACCTTATGTAAAAAGGAACTATGTGGACCATACCATGTACACCACATCCGGGATGTTACGTACCATGGAGCTGATCCTTGGTCTGCCACCCATGACACAATATGATGCGGCTGCCACACCTATGTGGCGCTCCTTTACCAGTAAGCCGGATTACAGCACATTTACCCATTTACCGTCGAATGTTAACCTGAAAGATAGGAACCCATCCAACACCAAAATGGCGAATGTATCGGCCAAATACAACTGGAGCAAGGAAGATGCCGTACCTGACCTTGTATTCAATGAGATCCTCTGGCAGGGTATCAAAGGTAAACCTGCACCATCACCGGTCCGTGCTGCTTTTTTGAATACGGATAAGAAAGAATCCAAAGAGAAATAATACTTATTTACAGCCTGCACAATGCGCCTCATCTAACCCATGAGGCGTATTTTTTTGAAAGGGTCCTGCCAATTGTCTGGCTTGTTATGCGCAGATCTGTTTGGTGGGCAATTCGCTCACGGGCAGCTCCAATACATGATCCCCCCTCCATTGCCATTCACTCATCCTCTCATCCACTCATTCACTCATTAATCTCGGGTGACCGGCAAAAACCCCTCCATCACCTATTATCTCTGCACAAAACCCGAAAGAATAAGAAATTGATGGCCGGTATCCATCGAATGGTGGATCGTCTTATTTTGAAGCAGGTATCATAAAACCGAAGACATGAAGTTGACAAGAAGATTCCTTTTTTGTGCCCTCTTTGTTGGGTTAGCTACTGTATCGCTGAAAGCAGCTCCTTTATTGGATAAAAGAACGGGCCTCTATGTGTCGCACTACGAGCATGTGCTGGGCACATCACTGCAGATCAAAGTGAAAACGGGCTCAGAGAAACAGGCAGCTGCAGCAGAAGCAGCGGCCTTGCATGAGATAGAGAGGTTGTCGCATATACTCAGTGGTTATGACGCAACAAGTGAATTCAGCCGTTGGATGCAGACAACGGGCAAACCGGTGTCTGTATCGCGGGAATTGTTTGAAGTGCTGGATCTGTTCGATCAATGGCGTGCCAGAAGCAACGGCGCATTGGATGCATCGGCGCAGCTGATCAGCAAGATCTGGAAAGAGGCGGCGGTGAGTCAAAACCTTCCTTCTAAAGAAACGATAGTGCAGGCCGTAGCACAGGTGCGCACCACACACTGGCAACTGGATGCCCATGCGCAGACCGCAACACATACCAGCCAGACGCCGCTGGTATTGAATTCCTTTGCCAAGAGTTATATCATTCAGCATGCATCAGATGCCGCCATGTCGGTGAACGGCGTGGAAGCAGTACTGGTGAATATTGGCGGTGATATTGTTATCAGTGGTAGTCACACTGAAACCATCCGTGTAAGCGACCCCAAAGCGGATGCCGAGAACGATGCACCGCTGAACCAGCTGCTGCTCAATAACAAGGCTGTAGCCACCAGTGGTAATTACCGGAGAGGTGAGAACATCCAGGGCCGCTGGTACTCACATATTGTTGATCCGCGTACAGGGATGCCGGTGGGTGAAGTGATCAGTGCCACCGTGGTATCGCCACGGGCAACGGATGCCGGCGCATTGGCTACGGCCATGAATGTATTGAAGCCCGAAGAAAGTGCCGTACTGGCGGCAGGGATACCTGGAACAGAATACCTGCTGGTGACAAAGGAGGGGAAGCAGATCAAAAGCGCCGGATGGGATGCATTAACGATACCTGAAGCACCTGCACCCATTGCGGTAAGGCCTGCTGCAGACCAGTGGGATGAGAA
Source organism: Sediminibacterium sp. FW305-C-269 (assembly GCF_058231045.1). Classification (NCBI taxonomy): domain Bacteria; kingdom Pseudomonadati; phylum Bacteroidota; class Chitinophagia; order Chitinophagales; family Chitinophagaceae; genus Sediminibacterium; species Sediminibacterium sp. FW305-C-269. The sequence goes on from NZ_JBIQXQ010000002.1 coordinate 27,876, forward strand.
TTTTGAACTGCTGATCAACCTGGAACTGGCTCAGCTGCCTGGTTTTGCCCGCAGACCCTTTGCCGCTATCTGGATCACCGATAAGGATAAGAAAACGGTACGCACCATTGCCGTATGGTACAATAAGGATCGCTGGCTGCATGAATTACGTGCCTGGTACAGCGCCAATCACGATGCGTATACAGGAGACGCGGGAGATATGCGCACGATATCAAGCGCCACACGTTCTGCCGGAAAATATTCGCTGAAATGGGATGGAAAAGATGATAAGGGCAATTATGTGAAACCCGGAAAATATACCGTGAACATAGAAGTGGTGCGCGAACACGGCAGTTACCAGTTGATGAGCGAAGAGATCAACTGTGCCAAAAAACCGCAGCAGGTATCCTTGCCGGGTAATACCGAAGTGGCAGGTGCCTCGCTGGAATACAGGAAAAGAACCGTGAACTGAGAACACAATGAACCAGGAGATCAAAAGAACAGAACCCGGGGCCGGTAATTCCAAACGGAAACTGGCGCAGGTATCGCGATGGTTGCATATCTATTTGTCGATGGTGAGTTTTGCCATCGTACTTTTCTTTTCTGTAACGGGTTTAACGCTGAACCATGCAGATGCACTTCAGGGCAAAACAGAGACCACTGAGATCAAAGGCAAGCTGGATGAAGCCTGGGTGAACCATGCTGACACCAACCAGGTACAGAAATTGAAGATCGCCGAATATTTCCGCAACCAGCACCAGGTAAAAGGTGCGGTGGCCGATCTGCGAATAGATGAAACACAGGTCAGCATTGCCTATAAGGGGCCAGGTTATGAAGCGGTGGCTTTCATTGACCGTGCCAATGGCGTATACGAACTTACACAGACCCGAACCGGCTGGGTGGGTTTCCTGAACGATCTGCACAAAGGGCGCGATACCGGCAGACCCTGGTTATGGGTCATTGATATATCGGCGATACTGATGACACTGATCTCACTGACGGGACTGATACTGCTGCTGTTCATCAAAAAGAAAAGGCTGAGCGGACTGCTGATCCTGGCCGTGGGTACGGTGCTGGTGTGCCTGTTTTACCGGATCTGGGGACAGTGACCTGCCAACATTACCCTGTTTACGCTAAATGCGGTAAATTTAATATGGCATTGAGGCAAACATATGCAAACACCCGCAAAAATATTTTCGGCCGAACAGATCCGCAGGGCCGACCAGGACACGATCAAAACAGAACCCATTGCTTCGATTGACCTGATGGAACGTGCGGCCAGTGCCTGTGTGAACTGGATCGTACAACGGTATACTACGGATACTTCTTTTGCGATCTTCTGCGGACCGGGTAACAACGGGGGCGATGGACTGGCGATTGCGCGTTTACTGCATGCACGGAATTATTCCGTTACCGTATATGACCTTACCGGCACCTCACAGAACACAGACGATTTTCGGGTGAATCTGGAACGCTGGCTGGCGATAGCGCCGGCGGCGTATCATTGCCAGGCCGACAAAAATCAATCACCTTCTTTTACTGCAGGAACCGTGATCATAGATGCCATTTTCGGAACGGGTCTTTCGAGGCCCATTACGGGAGCGATCGCGGAATGTATCCGTGACATCAATGCTGCAGGGCTCACAGTGCTCTCCATTGATATGCCATCGGGTTTGCTGACCGATGGGTATACGGACCCGGCATCGGCTATTGTAAGGGCAAGCATTACTCTGAGTTTTCAATTTCCCAAACTGGCTTTCTTTTTTCCTTCCAACGCTGCCTATCTGGGCGACTGGCAGGTACTGGATATTGGTCTTAGTAAGAAGTTCATGGATGCGGAACCTACCCACCAATATTTTCTTACAGCATCATATATCAAAAGCTTGCGGAAAAGCAGACCCAGGTTCTCGCACAAAGGAACTTTCGGACATGCATTGTTGATCGCCGGGGCCTATGGAAAAATGGGAGCGGCCTTACTGGCCACAGAAGCCTGTTTGCGTTCGGGCGTGGGTTTGCTTACGGTGCATGTGCCCGGCGCCGGTTATCCGATCTTGCAGAGCACACATCCCGAAGCCATGGTATCTGTTGATCGGGGTGAACACCTGCTCACCAATATGCTGGTAGCGGGGCGCTTTACGGCAACAGGCGTTGGGCCAGGTATCGGAACCGATCCGGTGACCCAGCAGGCTTTGCTGCAGTTGCTGCAGAACACCACCGGTCCGCTGGTACTGGATGCAGATGCGTTGAACCTGATCTCTTTACTGGAGAACGGGCCTTCGCTGATACCGGAGAACAGTATACTGACACCCCATCCCAAAGAATTTGAGCGGCTGGCCGGTAAAACGGAGCATGATTTTGCCCGTTACGAAACACAAAAAAGATTCTCAGAGAGATACAAAGTATATGTGGTGCTGAAAGGGGCGTTTACCTGCATCACCACACCACAGGGTGAGAGTTATTTTAATACCACCGGCAATCCCGGCATGGCAAAAGGCGGTAGCGGGGATGTGCTTACGGGCGTACTGACCAGTTTGCTGGCGCAGGGCTATACGCCCCAAGAGACCTGTTTGCAGGGTGTGTACCTTCACGGGCTGGCCGGCGATCTGGCCTGCAGACAATTGGGAGAAACCGCTATGCTGGCTGGAGATATTGTTCGTTATTTGCCGGAAGCTTTTATATCCCTTCAATAAAACACAGTTCATGTATACCAACAACAGCAGTATCCGGGTATGGTTGGGTTGTTTAATCCTTTTTTGTATGACAATAAGTATGGCGCAAGCGCAGACAGATCAGGCGGCCGGTGGACTGCTGCAAAAGATACAGGACCGGCTGGCTTCCGAAAAAGGGGAGTTCGCAGTTGCTTTCCGTGACCTGCAGACCGGTGAACAGTTGTTGTGGAATGAGAAAACGATATTCCATGCCGCCAGCACCATGAAGACCCCTGTGATGATAGAAGTGTTCAAACAGGCAGCTGCAGGAAAATTATCACTGCAGGATTCCATTACGGTAAAGAATGCCTTCAAAAGTATTGTAGATGGCAGTCCGTACCAGTTGAATCCGGCGGATGACAGCGAACTGGAATTGTACAAAAAGACAGGAACAAAAGTTACCTTATCCGAGCTGGTGTACCAGATGATCATCCAGAGCAGCAACCTGGCCACGAATATGGTGATAGAGATGGTGGATGGAAAACAGGTGACGCAGACCATGCGCGAACTGGGCGGCAACGATATACAGGTATTACGGGGCGTGGAAGATGGCAAAGCCTTTGCGAAAGGCCTGAACAATGTGGTGACAGCTTATGACCTGATGCTGATCTATACTGCATTGGCAGAAGGCAGGCTGGTGAACCGCGAAGCCTGCGACCAGATGATCCGCATACTGCTGGACCAACAGCACAACACCATCATACCCGCATATTTACCGAAGGATGTGAAAGTGGCGCACAAAACAGGATCTATCACCGGCGTACACCACGATTCAGGGATCGTGTATTTACCCGATGGAAGAAAATATGTACTGGTGATCCTTTCCCGGAAACTGGAAGACAGCGACGCCGCCACTGAAGCCATGGCACGTGTGTCTGAAATGATCTGGCGATCTGTTGCACAGAAAAATTGACCCCGGGCAACTCAGATGGTGCCACCTTCTACCAGCACAGATGATACGATACTGGGGCCTTCGGGCAGCTGATTTGCCAGGTATAATTGCATGTTGGCAAAAGCCTGTTCGGCCAGTTTTTGTCCGCTGGTCTCTACATACGTGATCTCTGGATGAAACAGTTTGGGTATGAAGCCGTTGCTGATGGCGATCAGGGCTATGTCTTCCGGTGTTCGTAAACCGTTTATCTGCAGTGCTTTCATCACGCCGATCAGGATCTCATCGCTCATACAGAACAGGGTGTCGGGCCTGTTTCCTGGATCTTGTATCGCGGCTGTTGTTTTGATCCGGGCTTCCTCACTACTGATGGCATGTATCGTTTGCACTTCGATAGTGGGTGCTTTTTCTTTTATACGGTCGGTGAATGCGTTCAGCCTTTTTTTGGTGATCGACATTTTCGGATCTCCGAACAGGGCCAGCACTTTCCGTTTCTTTTTACGGATGATGGTATCGGCAGCCATTTCACCGGCGGCGCTGTCGGCCAGGCAAACCGTATGCAGGTGTTCATCGGGTGGTACTTTGTCGAAGAAGATTACGGGAATATCTACCTCATCCATCTTCTGATAAGCTGAAAGCTCATGTGTGCCTGCTGTGATACAGGCAAACAGACCGCTGATGCGGTTCTGCCGGAACAGTTTCAGGTTCTCTGCTTCTATATCAGGGTCATTGGCACTTTGCAGTATAATAATAGAGTAACCGTTTTTACGGCAGATTTCTTCCAGCGAAGCGATAAAGGAGTCGTAAAAATGATTGGCAATAGTGGGAACCAGTATGCCAAACAATTTGCTGTTGCGGGTTCTCAGTTGTACCGCGTTGGCATTGGGCTCATAATCAAGTGTTTTGGCCAAGTCGAGCACTTTCTGGCGGGTAGCTGCAGAAATATCGGGGTGTTGTTTCAGGGCGCGGGAAGCGGTAGACACACTGATGCCCAATGTTTGTGCGATCTTTTTGAGGGTAGGACTGGTCATGTTCTTGATTATCAGAGTAACAAGGTAAAAAACTTTCCACAGCAAAGGATACCGCAAACGTTTGCAGTTGCCGAAAAAAAAAGTACTACTATGCAGAATCGTCGATACGGCTACATTTAACTGATAGATAAGGCTTTCCACCCAAAAAATAATCTTGCAGTAAATGCATCGTTTTGCTGAAAGCCCGGGTCTATGTAAACCGATTGCTGGTTACAAGCATAGATAGGAGGTTCGGTAAAAAATCTCAAAAAAAATTAACAAAATATTTTTTTAGAAATAAAAATGTGTATTTTGTACACGCTTAATAACCAATAAACTGCCATTTATGAATTTTTCGAAGCTTGTCAGACCCATGCTCATGGGTTTATTTGCTTGCTTGTGCATTATCTCCGCGCAAGCCCAAAACAAAACCATTACAGGTAAAGTGACTGATGCCAAAGACGGTTCCGTTCTGGTAGGTGCTTCTGTAGTAGTAAAAGGATCGAAAGCTGGTACACAAACCGGTGCTGACGGTACTTTTAAAATTACCGTGCCTTCTTCAACGACTACTTTGGTGATTTCTTCAGTAGGCTATGCTAACCAGGAAGTAAACGTACAGAGCAGAACCTCTGTAGATGTTGCTTTATCGGCTACCAACGACCAACTGAATGAAGTAGTTGTAATCGGTTATGGTACTGCGAGGAAAAAAGACCTGACCGGTTCTGTTGTATCGGTACAGGCTAAAAACTTTAACCAGGGTGTGATCAACGCCCCCGACCAATTGCTGCAGAACAAAGTAGCTGGTCTGGAAGTTACCAACCAGAGTGGTCAGCCCGGTGCGGCAACTACCATTCAAATCCGTGGTACTTCTTCTATCCGTTCTAACAACAACCCACTGTATGTAGTGGATGGAGTTCCATTGGATGGCGGTACTGCCAGGCCCAATATCGGAAATGCTTTCGGTAGCACTCCGGCTTCCAACCCACTGCTGTACATTGACCCCAACAGCATTGCACAGATCGATGTATTGAAAGATGCTTCCTCCGCAGCGATCTACGGTTCTCGTGGTGCCAATGGTGTGATCGTGATCACTACTAAAAAAGCAACTGCCGGACCGATGAAAGTAGATGTTGGTATCAACTATGGTTCCAATATCGGCTTTATGAGAAGATTCGCCATTCTGGATGCAGGCGAATACAGAAGCGCGCTGAAAAAATACAGCCAGCCGGCCACTTACGATGGTGGTCAAACAGTTGATGCTGTTAAAGAAATTACACAAAAAACCTTCTCTCAGAACTATTCACTGGCACTCAGCGGTGGAAACGACCTGGGTAAGTTCCGTGCTTCTTTCTTGGCTTCCAATAACAAAGGTTTCCTGAAAAAATCTGCACTGGATAAATACCTGGCCACTTTTGGAGGTACTTATAAGTTCCTTGACAAACGTTTGACTTTAGACTTTAACCTGATCACCGGTAACTATGCCGAAACACTGACCAGCGTTTCGAATACTGCAGGTTCTTCCGGTAATATCATATCATCAGCACTGAGCTGGAACCCAACCATGCCGTTGAAGAACGCTTCCGGTCTGATGAACTTCCCAGCCAACGGTTCTGGTAACCCAATAGCATTCCAGGAAGCTTACTCTGACCTGAGCAGTGTGTTCAGCATTCTGGGTAGCATCTCTGCCACCTATAAGATCAGTGAAAAACTGGATTATAAACTCCTGTTCGGTCTTAACAGCAGCACCGGTAGCAGGGAAATGAACATTGAAGGATGGTTACAGGGTATCCCCGGCGTATCTGGTCTGGGTTCTGCGGCAGTTGCCAATGCAAAACTGAACAGCCAGACCATCACACATACACTGAACTACCGTACCGATCTTAATAAGAGCTTCTCGCTGGATGCGTTGGCCGGTTTTGAATACTTCAAAACCAATTTCTCCGGTAATGGTATTTCTGCCAGTGGTTTTAATACCAACCTGAATCAGGCTTCAAGGATCAATATTCCTTACACCAAGATCATGAGCAACGCTAAAAACCAGAATCCTTTCTATTCTTATGCAAATCCACAGGCTGAATTACAGTCTTATTTCGGAAGGGCTACTCTTAACTATCAGGATAAACTGTTGCTGACCGTAACCATGCGTGCGGATGGCTCCAGCAAATTCGGTGCTAATAACCGTTATGGTTACTTCCCTTCAGCAGGTCTGAAATGGGTAGCTACCAACGAAAGCTTTATGAAGAACAATAAGGTATTTGCTAACCTGGCATTTCGCGCCTCTTACGGTATCACCGGTAACCAGGAATATCCTGCAGGGTCTTCAAAAGAGCAGTTTGCTTTGAACTCTTATAACAATGCACCACAGGTGGTGAATGGTAACCCTGACCTGAAATGGGAAAGAACAAAGTCTTTGAACCTGGGTGCTGAATTCACACTGGCAGGCGGTAAGATCTATGGTTCATTGGATTACTATACTAAGAGAACCTCTGATATCCTGTTCCAGACCATCGCTATCCAGCCGGCTCCATCTTCTATTTCATTCGTGAACCTGAAAGATGCGAACATTGTAAACAAAGGTTTTGAACTGGCTTTGGGAGCTACCCTGGTTGACAATGAGAACGTAACCTGGGATGTGAATGCCAACTATGCTTATAACAAGAATAAGGTAGAGAATTTTAAAGATCCTCTTACAGGATTAGATCTGCAGGTTCAAACCGGTTTCATCAGTGGTCAGGGTGTATCTGGTACACTGGCACAGGTGATCACCAACAACCAGCCGATCAACGTTTACTACCTGAAACCTTTCAATGGATTTGATGCAAGTGGTAACCAGCAGATTGGCGGAACCGCTGGTCTGGCAGGCGATCCTAACCCACACAACCTGTTTGGTCTGGGAAGTACGCTGCGTTACAAAAAATTAACTTTCAGCCTGAACATGGGTGGAGCAAGTGGATTCCTGATCTACAATAACACCGCTACTTCAGTTACCAATATCGCTGGTATTGCCCAGGGTAGGAATATCGACAGGGCTGCTTACAACTCACCAGAAGGTATTGCAAGTGGTGTAGGTGCTTCTACCAGGTTCCTGGAAAAAGGTGATTACCTGAAACTGAGAAACCTGACTGTTCGTTACAATATCGGAAGTTGGGGTAAATACATCAAGAACATGAGCGCTTTCGTTACCGGCAGCAACCTGTTCGTGATCACTAAGTTCACAGGATTTGACCCAGAGGTGAATATCGACAAGAGCAACAACTCATATCCTTCAAGGTCTATCGAGTATGTGCCTTATCCAACACCAAGAGCCATTTCTTTCGGAGTTAACTTCAGTTTATAATCACATCCAACACAACAACAAAAAATAGAAGTATGAAACCATATAATATGATTAAAAAAATTACAGTCCCATTTGTTGCAGTTCTTGCAATGGCTGGCTGTACCAAACTGGAAGAAAACCTGGGAAGTACGCTGACCAGCAGCCAGGTATCTACTGCGCTGGGTAGCGAGGGCGTTGGTTTGTTGCTCTCTGCTGCTTATGCCGATCTGGGTGGCCCGCTTACCAGCCAGGACCTTGTATTTTCACTGATGGAGAACACTACCGATGAATCGCTGGTGCCTACCCGTGGGGGTGACTGGGACGATAATGGTGTGTGGAGGGTGATGCACAATCATACCTGGAACGCTGACCATGATCAGATCCGTAATGTGTTCAATGCACTGAACAAGATCAACTTTGATGCTACCAACGTACTGGGCTACGGACCAAGTGCCGCCCAGGCCGCTGAAGCCAAGTTTATCAGGGCGCTTTCTCTGTACTACCTGCTGGATCTGTACGGACAGTTCCCGGTAAGGAATCCAGGTGATAACCTGCTGCTGGCGCCAACAGTAAAATCTGGTGCTGAAGCTGCTGATTTCATTATTGCAGAATTGACCGCGGCATTGCCTAACCTGCCTGCCAGCAATGGTAGCAACAAGGCTAATCCTGATGCGGCAAGAACCCTGCTGATGAAGTGTTACCTGCAGAAAGGGGTATGGGCCAACAGGGCTGCGCCTACTTTTGCTGCTGCTGACCTGAACCAGGTAATTACATTAGGTAATGCCATCATCAATAGCGGTAAGTACTCTTATGAAGCTTCTTACTTTGATAACTTCAAACCAGGTAACGATAATTCTAAAGAAGCCATCTTCCGCTATGATAACACCGCAGGTGTATCTGCCAACAACTCTGGTATCGGTTCACGCTGGAATATGACATTGCACTACAATTCATATACCCCCAATAACCCTAACGCAGGTTGGAACGGTTTCTCAACCATCGGTGATTTTTATGCATCATTCAACACCACTGGTGCTCCAACAGCGTATGGTCCAACCGATACCCTGTTCGATGGAAGGATTGGTGGACGTAACTATAACAACTCTAAAACCATTTCCGGTATCAACCCGGGCTTCCTGGTTAACCAGCAGTACAATGAAAACGGAGTTGCTTTGAAAGACAGAAAGGGTAACCCGCTGGCTTACGATAAAACCATTGCTTCAAATATGATCGAAACGGGTTCTAACCTTGAGGTTACCGGTATCCGTGTGGTAAAATATGTACCGGATTACACCCAGTATGGTGGCGGTCCTGCAGGTAATGACCTGATGATCTTCCGCTATCCTGATGTGGTATTGATGGTTGCCGAAGCCCAGATGAGATCAGGCAATAACGCTGCGGCACTTACCCTGGTGAATGGACTGCGTGCTGCAAGAAATGCCGCTCCTCTGGCTACCATGACCCTGGTAAATACCAATAACGTAAACGATCCGCTGACATTACTGGCCGAAAGAGGTCGTGAACTGTACTGGGAGAGTGTAAGAAGAACTGACCTTCAGCGTTTTGGTGTATACCTGAAACCATGGCAGTACAAACCAACTGATGATCCTAAAAACCTCATCTTCCCGATTCCTAATTCAGCTTTGGCTGCCAATCCAAACCTGAAACAGAATCCTGGTTACTAATCAGTATCTGTGAGTCAACACATAAAAGTAAAAGGCCGTAAGGCCTTTTACTTTTTTTATGCCTGTCCGTGAAAGCCTTTGTAGGTGGCTTAGCACAAATGGATTTTATAACTTGCTGTTAAGAGATTATCGTTGAACTTACCCTGCTTTTTCTTTATTTTTAGTCTTCATCTAACGAATGTTTTTCAATCATTGCATAATGAGGTATAACAAGTTTTTATCGGCTATTGTGGTGTGCGTTGTACTGCTTTCCTGTGGTAAAAAAAAGGAACAAACCTTATTTGAATTGGTAGAAAATACCGGTATCAATTTCAGAAATGATGTGGCCGATGGAAAAAAAGAAAACAGTTTTCTGTTCCGGAATTTTTACAATGGTGGTGGCGTGGCAATCGGGGATATCAACAATGATGGACTGGCCGATGTTTTTCTGACATCCAATATGGGTGATAACAAGATGTACCTGAACAAAGGATCTTTTTCGTTTGAGGATATTACCGCGAAAGCCGGGTTCAGGCAGGACAGCATGTGGAGCACAGGTGCCACTTTTGTAGACATCAATAACGATGGCTGGCTGGATATTTATGTTTGTAATTCCGGACATATGTCAACCGGTAACCGGTTGAATAAGCTGTACATCAACAACCATGATCTCAGCTTTACCGAATCGGCAGCAAAGTATGGACTGGATCATAAAGGCTATTCTACACAGGTCACTTTCTTTGATTATGATCTTGATGGTGACCTGGATTGTTTTATGATCGATAACAGCCCTATACCGGTAAACCAGCTGGGCTATAACAACAACCGCGATCTCCCGGACAACAAATGGAATGTAGCCGACTTCCTGAAAGGAGGTGGAAACCATCTTTACAGGAATGATAATGGAAAGTTTACCGATGTTACCAGTATATCGGGTATTCACAGCAGCCTGATCAGTTTTGGCCTGGGAGTATCCGTTGGCGATATCAATAGTGATGGGTACCCTGATATCTATGTTTCCAATGATTCTTATGAAAGAGACTATCTCTACGTAAACCAGAAAAACGGCACTTTTGTTGATGAATTTGAACAACGGTTCGATCATACCAGTTTTTCTTCAATGGGTTCAGACCTGGCCGATATTAATAACGATGGTCTGCCGGATATTTTTAATACTGATATGCTTCCGGATGATGATTACCGTTTAAAGACAACAGGGGCTTTTGATAATATAGACCTGTTTAATACCAAACTGAAGACCGGCTTTTACTACCAGTACGTAAAGAACTGTCTGCAGATCAATAACAAAAAAGGGAAGTTTATTGAAACAGGTAATTATAGTGGAGTATCTGCATCAGACTGGAGCTGGGGAGCTTTATTGTTTGATATGGATAACGATGGTTATAACGATATCTATGTGTGCAATGGTGTAAACAGGGATGTGACAGACCTTGATTTTATAGAGTTCTTTGCCAATGACGTAATACAGAAAATGGTACTCACGGGACAGAAGCAGGATGTGGATGAAGTGCTGAAACACATACCACAGAACCCGCTTGTGAACAAAGCTTACCATAATCAACACGATCTGCGTTTTAAAGACAAGGCGGTTGAATGGGGATTTACACAGCCAACTTTTTCCAATGGAGCGGCTTATGGTGACCTTGATAATGATGGCGACCTTGACCTGGTAGTGAATAACGAGAACCAGCCGGCTTTTGTGTATCGCAATAACAGCCGCCAGCTAAACGGGAATCATTATATCAGTATCAAACTTCAGGGAAAAGAACAGAACAGGTTTGCGATCGGCACCAAGATAGACCTGTACCGCGGAGAAGAGATCATTACGCGGGAACAGGTTCCCAGCCGAGGCTTCCAGTCGTCCATGGATTATAAACTGGTGATCGGGCTTGGTACCAACCCGGTAATAGATTCCATGGTCATAACCTGGCCCGATCTGTCGGTATCCAAAATCAACAGACCGGTAATTGATACCGTACATACCATCAGTCAGCTGACAGCTAACCCGGTTTTCCGGTCCCGGTTACAACAAGCCGTACCACATTTATTTGATTCGGTAGTCACCGTTTTTGATAAACATATCGAAGACGATAACATTGATTTTTATTACGAACGTAACCTGCCTAAACTGATTTCACGCGAAGGCCCTAAAGCGGCAGTGGGCGATGTGAATGGGGATGGACTGGAAGATGTGTATATCGGTGGCGCTACGGGTTATGCCGGAGCATTGTACCTGCAGCAGGCAAGCGGTGCTTTTGTAAAAAAAATGCAGCCGGTATTCGATCAGTTCAAAGACTTTGAAGATGTGGCAACACTTTTCTTTGATGCAGACAAAGACAATGATCTGGACCTGCTGGTTTGTCCCGGAGGCAACAACAATAAACCGGATAGCCGGCAGATGCAGTTGCGTTTATACAAAAACGATGGCAAGGGAAATTTCAGCATAGATGTAGCTGCTTTTCCCAATGCTGGTATGAATATCAATGCAGCAGTAGCAGGTGATTTTAACGGTGATGGGAATATGGATCTTTTCATCGGTGGCAGAAGTGATCCAAGGAATTATGGAGTTGATCCGGCGAGTTATATTTTTATCAATGATGGTAAGGGACATTTTACTGAGATTGCGCAAACAAAGAACCCGGATATTGCCCATATCGGAATGGTTACCGGAGTCGCCTGGGCCGATGTAACAGGCGATGCTGCAAAAGAACTGATCATTACCGGAGAATGGATGGCAACCCGGATCTGCCGTTTTAATAAGGATCGGTTTGAAGAGCTAAACACCAACCTGCAGGATATGCTGGGCTGGTGGCAAACAGTTAAAGTAGCAGACCTGAACGGCGATGGTAAAAACGACCTGGTGCTGGGAAATATCGGCGAGAATTTTTATCTCCATCCCGGTAAGGAACAACCGGTCAAATTATGGTTGAATGATTTTGACCAGAATCAATCCAGCGACAGGATACTGACCAGTACCATCAATGGCAGGGATATGCCGGTGTTCATGAAACATGATATGGAGGATCAAGTGCCCTCTTTGAAGAAAAAGAACCTGAAACACAGGGATTATGCGGATAAACCCATACAACAACTGTTTTCATCCGATATCATCAAAACTTGCCAGATCAAACAGTTCAATTATTGCGCATCGGTCATAGCGATTAATGAGGGTAATGGGAGGTTTAGAATACAAAAAATGCCGGCAATGCTGCAGCTGACATCTGTGAATGCGGTTCATATTACCGATCTGGATGGTGATGGAAAACCAGATATGATATTGGGTGGCAATGAATACGGTTTTCTTCCCCAGTTCGAACGGTTGGATGCGGGTCGCGGTGCCGTGATGATGAATATGGGCAATGGTGCATTCAGGCTAATGGATGCTCAGCAGTCGGGGGTAGAGATCAATGGACAGGTTCGGGATATACAGGAGATCCGAAAAGGCAATGAGAAACAGATTCTTTTCCTACGGAATGATATGCACCCGGTACTTTTACAATTCAGCAAAACAAACCATGCAGTAACGCCAATACCCCCAACAAAGAAATAAATGCGTATGATAAAGTGGGTTATACGATCCCTGTTTTTGGTGCTGTTGGCTGCCTGCCGACCTTCTTCTGTTCAGCTGCCACCTATGTTCGAAATACTCGATAGCAGCAGAACGGGTTTGCTGTTCTCCAATAAACTGAAACCAACCCAGGAGTTCAATATGTTTAAATACATGTACTTCTACAATGGTGCAGGTGTGGGAGCCGGTGATTTTAATAACGACGGACTGATAGATCTGTTCATGAGCGCCAATCAGGGTAACAATACCCTATACCTGAACAAAGGCAACCTGAAATTTGAAGATATCACTACGAAAGCCAATATTCCCCAAGATGGTGCCTGGTCAACCGGTGTGTCGGTAGTGGATATTAATCATGATGGCTTATTGGATATATATGTTTGCCGGGTAGGGGAGTTTGAAACCCTGCATGGCCGCAATCAGTTGCTGATCAATCAGGGTATTGATAAAAACGGGATACCAACGTATCGGGATGAAGCCAAAAACTACGGACTGGATTTTTCCGGCTTCAGTACGCAGGCAGTATTCGTAGATTATGATATGGATGGTGATCTGGATTGTTTTCTTCTGAACCATTCTGTACACAGAAACGGGTCTTTTGCACCACGCAAAGATTTTTTGGGAACCTATCATCCGCTTTCCGGTGACCGTCTGTTTCGTAACGATGGTAACCGTTTTGTAGATGTTACCCAATCTTCTAAAATCAACAGTTCTTCCATCAGTTATGGCTTGGGGATAGTAGTATCGGACCTTAACCTGGATGGTTATCCGGACCTGTATATGGGCAACGATTTTCATGAAAACGATTATCTCTACATCAACCAGAAGAATGGCACATTCCGGGAAGAAGCCACGGAACACCTGATGCATACCAGCCAATACTCCATGGGTGTTGATGCGGCAGATGTCAATAATGATGGTTTCCCAGAGATCGTATCCATGGACATGCTTCCCTCTGATCCGTATATCCTGAAACGTTCGCTCGGAGAAGATGAGTATGATATTTTTCTCTATAAAATTGGCGCAGGATACCAGCACCAGTATACCCGGAACAATCTTCAGTTTAACCGGCGTAACGGCATGTTCAGTGAACTGGGTCTTTATGCCGGTATATATGCCACTGATTGGAGCTGGGCATCCTTATGGATGGATTTCGACAATGATGGATTAAAGGATCTCTTCATCTCCAATGGCATACCCAAGCGGATGAATGATATGGATTATGTGAATTTTGTATCCAACGACGAAATACAGAACAAGATATCATCCAATAAAATGGGGGAGAAAGATATGGCGCTGGTGAATAAGTTCCCCGAGATCAAGATCCCCAACAAATTATATCGCAATACAGGTAATCTGTCTTTCAACGATATTGCTTCGCAGATCAGCAACGATAAACCTACATTCTCCAACGGCGCCATTTATGCCGATCTGGATAATGACGGAGATCTTGATATTGTAGTCAATAATATTGATGAAGCAGCTATGGTATATCGCAATACCAGCAACGATAAACAAGAAAAACCATTTACGGAGATCTGGCTCAAAGGGCCGGAAAAAAACACGCAGGCTATCGGCGCCAAACTGGTACTGTTTGCCAACAAGGGGATTCGTACCTACGAAAAAAATCCGGTTCGCGGCTTTCAGTCGAGTATGGAAATACCGATACATGTTGGGCTTGATAAAACCAATGTGGATTCAGCTTTCCTGATCTGGCCCGATAATACTTTTGAGCCGGTTCGGTTGACCTCCCAACAGCATACACAAACATTTGCTTACCGGAAAGGTCTTCCTGTATTTGATTATCAAAAGATCACCAGACACTGGCCCGAGCCTACCAGGCCCATGCAGGATATTACTGCGGCAACAGCATTGAATTTTATACATGAGGAAAATGTATTCGGAGAGTTTGACCGGGAACCCCTGATACCGCATATGATTTCAACAGAGGGGCCTGCATTGGCGGTGGCTGATATTAACCGGGATGGACTGGAAGATGTTTTCATAGGATCTGCCCGCGATAAACACAGTGCTGTTTTTAGTCAAACAGCTTCGGGCAGGTTTGTAAAAACCATACAACCCGCCATTGAAGCAGATAGCTCATTTGAAGATGTAGGTGCCATATGGACAGATGTAAACAAAGACGGTAACCCTGATCTGGTAGTGGCTTCGGGTGGTAATGAGTTTTTTGGTCCAGATCCTAAAATGCAGCCACGTGTGTATCTGAATAATGCTAAAGGGCAACTGGTGAAAATGGAGCATGCATTTGATAATGTATTCGTAAATGCATCTTCCGTTGCAGCCAGCGATTTTAACGGAGATGGAGCAGAAGACCTGTTTATTGCCGGCAGAACAGTTCCTGCCGAGTATGGGAAAATTCCCCGTTCGTATTTATTGCAAAACGATGGTAAGGGGCATTTTACAGATGTTACTGCTACATTGGCCAAAGGGTTGGCTGAGATTGGTATGGTTACACAGGCCCAGTGGTTTGATATAGACAAAGATGGAGATAAAGACCTCCTGATCTGTACGGAATGGGATGGTATTTTTGTTTACCTGAATAACAAAGGATCTTTTGCCAGAAAAGTACTGACTGATAAAAAAGGATGGTGGAATTTTGTACAACCCGTTGACATCGATAATGATGGCGATATTGATTTTATAGCAGGTAACCTGGGCCTGAACAGCCGATTAAAAGCCAGTGAACAGGAACCGGTGAAGTTGTATTACAATGACTTTGATGATAATGGCAGGAAGGAGCAGGTACTTACTTATTTTCTGAACAAACGCGAACTTGTTTTTGCCAACAAGGATGAACTGCAAAGACAGATCCCGGCATTGAAAAAGAAATTTTTATATGCAGAGGATTTTGCCAAAGCAGACCTTGAAGCTATTTTTCCGAAAGAGAAGCTGCAAACATCCCAATTACTGACAGCAACTTATTTTTCCAACGCCATTATCCTGAACGAGGGAAATGGTAAGTTTCGTGTTCAGGCCTTACCCTGGCAGGCACAACTGAGTCCTTATCGTGATGCGGTGGTGGTAGATGCCAACCACGATTCACTTCCTGACATCCTGATGGTGGGTAATTATTATAAAAGCAATATCCAGATGGGGAGATACGATGCAGACTTTGGGACCATACTCCTGAATAAAGGCAAAGGAAATTTCTCGGCAGAAAATATCAATGGACTGCAGGTAAAAGGAGAAGTTCGGCATATCCAAAAGATCCGCATTAACGGTAAAGAAGCTTTTGTGCTGGCAAGAAATAATGATGCCGCTATCGTGATCGCTTTTGCGGATGCAAAGTAAGGGGGTAGGCGTGAATGGTCAATCTGGTGTAACAGCCTTACAAACCCACTTATTACTAATTACTCACGCCTGCTTCTAATAGACCGGCATACATAGTTTGGTAACCCACTTGCTGCTGTCTGGTTGTAACATCCTGTCGGTAACCAGCATGGTGAAATTCATGGCCATGGAGGTTTTGCGGTAGTCCTGAAAATACTGCTGCATATTCCTGGAAGCTTCATGAACCTGGTTCTCGCCACCCAATACTTCTGTGATCATAAAACTTCCTTTTACCATGTACTTCATTGAAAAAACACCGGTTTCTTTCAATGATCTGTCGGTAGGTACGGCAGTCATTAACTGGTAACGGTCTTTGTCCATGCGGGTAATATTGTAAATAGGGCTCCCTGTTGCCTGTGTGCCGTTTTGTGCGATGTAGTTTTTTATCTTATCCACCAGCTGGTAAATGTCTTTGATGGATGGGTATGTAGTGAAAAGTTGTTTGGTGCTGACATACAGGGTGTCTTTCAGACGGCTCTTCTCAATACTGATACCGTACACATTTTCCGTTTTGGATAGAAATGATTTCAGGTTATCCATTATCCCGTCCATATTCTGTTTCAGTTTCTTTGCTTCAAAATAATGCATCAAACGGGCTGCCGGATTGGCGCCTGTGGGCAATTCGGTTTTCCATTCAATACCCGTAGAATCAACCGACAGCGGAATGAGCAGTAATTTAGAGGATAATTTCCGGCCATCTTTTTCGATAGCAATATCAATGGACTTGTAGAATTTGCCTGTTTGTCTGTACGAATAATCCTGGTTTCGGTAGGCAGTACCTTTGGGACTGGCGGTATTGAATTCACCGTAGTTCCACCAGCGGCTCCATTGGTGTTCATCAATGATATATCTTTCGGCAGCAACATCTGGCGTTTTTACCACTTCTGCACTGGAAACAGGAATGCTGGCAGGAATCAAGAGGTAAATACTTGCTATACAAAAAGCCAGGATGACTAGTAAAATGAGGATCAGTTTTCTCATGGTGCTACATCGGTTAAAAAGCATTGCAAAATAAGGCATATTGGGCCAGAAACCGGATATTTCAGAGCGTAGATGTTTCTAAGAATTTCCTAAAATTCTGAGGCTGGTCAGGGGTAGATTCTCATTTTGAATGCGTGTATAAAAGGGCTAATTTGCTGTACTTTTCAACTCAGTTTTATTGAAGCAGTTTGCCTATGTTCAAGCGTTCTCTTATAGTGTCCGGATGTTTGTGGACCTTTTTTTTGGGGTTGTCTGCCTGTTCGTCTTCAGGCAGAAATAATGGGGCAGACAGTTTGTTTGAGCTGCTTCCCGCATCTCGAACCGGTATCCGTTTTGCTAATCTTGTGACCGATACCAAAGAAATGAATATTCTGAACTACCATAATTTTTATAATGGTGGCGGGGTAGCTGTGGGAGATATTAATAATGATGGCAGACCCGATATTTTTTTTACAGCTAATCAGGGTGAAAATAAACTGTACCTAAATAAAGGTAACCTTGTATTTGAAGATATTACCATGCAGGCAAAGATTAGCAGTAAACGGCAATGGCATACGGGCGTGACCATGGTGGATATTAATGCAGATGGCTGGCTCGATATCTATGTCTGCAATGCGGGTATAGCAAAAGGCGATGACCGCGCCAATGAACTATATATTAACCAGAAGAATGGAACCTTTACGGAAGAAGCCGGTGTGTATGGATTAGATGATAAGGGATCTTCTACGCAGGCTATTTTTTTTGATTACGACCATGATGGTGACTTGGACTGTTTTGTGTTGAATAACAGTCCTAAATCGATCGACAATTTTGGATACAAAAGCGATATCCGTTATATCCGTGATGCGGTGGATGGGGATCGCCTGTACCGGAATGACAGTGGAAAATTTACGGATGTAAGCGTACAGGCAGGAATATACGGGTCAGAAATAGCTTTCGGTTTGGGGGTTACGGTAGGAGATCTGAATAACGATGGCTGGGAAGATCTGTATGTGGCCAATGATTTTTTTGAACACGATTATCTCTACATAAACCAGGGCAATGGTACTTTCAGGGAAAAGAGTACAGAAGCAATGGGCCATATGAGTAATGGCGCCATGGGAACTGATATGGCGGATATTAATAACGATGGATACCTTGACCTGTTTACCGCGGAAATGTTACCCGAAAATGATTACCGCTTGAAAACAACGATCAAATTCGATGGCTACGATGTACAAAATGCAAGAAACAAATTAGACCTTCACCACCAGTTTACGGCAAATACCCTGCAACTGAATAACCAGGATGGTACCTTCAGCGAAATAGCGCAACTCGCCGGTGTAGACGCTACCGGATGGAGCTGGGGAACCCTGAGTTTTGATTTTGACAATGACGGATGGAAAGATATTTTTGTCTGTAACGGCATCCGCCGCGATCTGACCAACCAGGATTTTCTGGCTTATTTCAATAGCCAGGAAAATCTTAACCGCATTCGCCAGGGAGGTTTCGATTTTCTGGACCTCTTGAATAAAATGCCTTCTGTCCCTATCCCCAATTTCGCGTTTACCAACCAGAAGAATCTGTTGTTCAAAAATGAATCAGTGCAACTGGGTTTTGGGAAACCCACTTTCAGCAGCGGCGCCGCTTATGCAGATCTGGATGGGGATGGTGACCTGGACCTCATCATCAACAATGAAAATGCAGAAGCTTCTGTTTACAGGAACCATACAAGCGAAAAGAAAAAACATCATTACCTGAAAGTGAAACTGAACGGAACGGCCCCCAATACCCTTGGTTACGGGGCCCGTGTTTCCCTTTTTTCCGGTATGCAGGAACAGGTGCTGGAACAAATGCCCACAAGGGGGTTTCAGAGTAGTGTGGATCCCGTTTTATTATTCGGTCTTGGTAATAACGCAAAAATAGACAGCCTGGTAGTCCGGTGGCCCGACCAGAAAAGACAGGTTATCAAAATGCCTGTGGCTGATACGTTGCTGGTATTGGATCAGAAGAATGCGGTGATGGTAAAGCCCGGTGCTGCTGCAGGCGTTCAGGTGATGTATGAAGAAGTTGCAGCTACAGATATTGCAGGCAACACGCTGCATAAAGAAAATGACTTTGTAGATTTTGATGTGGAACGGCTGATACCCAAACTGCTTTCTACTGAAGGTCCGGCAATCGCTGTGGGCGATGTGAATGGGGATGGACTGGAAGATTTTTTTGTAGGTTCGGCGGCGGGTGATGCAGACAAGCTGTTTATACAACGCAGGGATGGAAAGTTCGAGAACAGGATACAGCAAATATTCGGTGTAGACCTGTTTTACGAAACTACTGCGGCGGCTTTTATAGATGCAGAAGGCGACGGAGACCTTGACCTGGTGGCGGCTTCCGGCGGTAATGAAGCAAAACCAGGCTCACCCTATCTTTACAGCCGTTTATATATCAATAATGGGAAAGGGGAATTTTCATCCTCCACCAAAGCATGGCCGGCAGTATCCGTGAACGCTTCTTCTGTGGCCGTAGGCGATTATGACGGTGATGGTAGACCGGATATATTTATAGGTGCAAGGAATGTACCTGGAAGTTATGGCATTTCTCCGGCAAGCGTGTTGCTCCACAATACAGGTAATGGAACCTTTGTTAACGTAACGGCAACGGTTGCGCCGGAACTGCAAAAAGGCGGTATGGTTACAGATGCTGCCTGGGCAGATCTGAACGGTGATAACAAAAAGGAACTGGTGCTGGTTGGAGACTGGATGCCGGTGACCATTTATGCATACCGTGACCAAAAGCTGCAGAAAATACAGGAGATACCGCAATCATCCGGTTGGTGGAACAGGCTTGCCGTGGCAGATATCGACGGTAATGGAACTCTTGACCTGGTGGCAGGCAACTTTGGCTTGAACTCCAATATCAAAGCCGATGCAAAACATCCCGCCAGGTTAGTGGTAGATGATTTTGATAAGAACGGGCAAACAGAATGTATTCCCGTATACTATAAAACAGACGGGAAAGCCTATCCGTATTACCTGAAAGATGAACTGGAATCGCAATTACCGGTTCTTAAAAAGAAATTCCTTCAATATGAAACATACGCCGGTCAGCCGATCGAAAAGATACTGAGTAAAGAACAATACGAGCATGCTGCAGTATTAACGGTTGAGCAAACACAGACCTCCGTTTTCCTGAATAACGGCAAAGCTGATTTCAGAATGCAGGTACTGCCAATAATGGCCCAGCTCTCGCCGATATTCGGTATCGCCGTTACCGACCTGGATGGCGATGGCAAGAAAGACCTGTTTCTGGCAGGAAATTTTTATGGATTAAAACCACAGACCGGCCGACTGGATGCCAGTTATGGCACTACTTTGTTAAACGATGGCAGGAATGGCTTCCGATATGTGAAACCTAAGCACTCCGGTCTGTTCGTAAAAGGAGAAGCCAGAAGTGCCGCGGTGATAAGATCGGCCAACGGAGGTAATTACCTCCTGGTAGGTATGAATAATGATAAACTGCACCTGTTCCGTAAGAAAAAATAATCCTGTTTACTGTAAACGATATTATATGAAAATGCTAAGACCTATTTTGTTTGCTTCCATGCTGTTGGGAGTAGCCATGGCCCAACAGGCAGACCCCTGGAAGATCAAGTCCGGTAATATCAAACCTTCGGAATACTATGGCATCACGGTAGCCAACGGGATGATCGGTATCGTTTCTTCACCTGAACCATTTAAAGTGAAGGATGTGGTGCTGGCCGGCGCCTATGATCTGTATGGCCGTGGCAGGGTAAGCAATTTCCTCCGCAGTTTTAACCTGCTGAATATGCAGCTGGATATTGATGGCCGGCGGATCGGTGCGGCGGATGTCAGTGGTATGCAACAGCAGCTGGATATGCGGCATGCCAGTTTCACCACTTCCTTCGATTACAGCGATAAGGCAACGGTTTCCTATACATATTATTCTTTGCGCCAGCTTCCCTTTACAGTGCTGATGGATGTAAGTATCACCGCAAAAAAAGACATCACCATCGGCGGCGCCAGTGTAATGGAAGCCCCCGACGCATTGAAAGAGGTACAGAATTATTATAACGAGATCGATCGTCCGCATGTGGTGATCAGCCTGCTCACATCATCGGCCAAAAGCCCTACGGGGAAATTGCTGATGAGCGCATCCAATACGTTCCTGTTCAGCGAACCGCATGGCCAGGAGCCCCGGGTGATCCATGAGATGTGGGACAACAATATGCACCTCATGAAATTCAGCCGTAAGATCAAAGCGGGGGAAACCTATCGGTTCTCTGTTGCCGGATCATCCATTACTTCGGCGCATCACGACGACCCATTGAATGAGGCCGAGCGTATGACCATTTTTGCCAAACTGGAAGGCAGGGAGCGGCTGATCGATTTTCATAACAAAGCCTGGGATAAATTATGGGAAAGCGATATCAAGATCGAAGGTGATGAACAGTCGCAGCAGGATGTGCACAGTATGTTGTACCACCTCTATTCCTTTGTTCGGGAAGGAACGGATATGAGCCCGTCGCCCATGGGACTGAGCGGATTGGGATACAATGGCCATGTGTTCTGGGATACGGAGCTGTGGATGTTTCCATCGATCCTGGTATTACATCCCGAAATGGCGAAAAGCCTGGTAGAGTACCGCTATAACCGTTTGGCGGCTGCCAAACGCAATGCATTCAACCATGGATATAAAGGAGCCATGTTCCCCTGGGAGAGCGCGGCTACAGGAGTGGAGGAAACACCGGTATGGGCATTGAGTGGTCCTTTTGAACACCATATCACAGCCTGTGTGGGTATTGCGGCCTGGAACTATTATTGTGTGACCCAGGATAAGGAATGGCTGAAAGAAAGGGGCTGGCCTATCCTGAAAGAGACTGCCGATTTCTGGGCCAGCAGGGTAGAGCGGAACGGGCCGGGTAAATACGAGATCAGGAATGTGGTAGCAGCAGATGAATGGGCGGAGAATGTAGATAACAATGCTTGGACCAATGCTTCGGCCAAAGCCGTTCTGCAACATGCTACGGCCGCTGCAAAATTATTGGGCATTGCTGCAGATCCCGACTGGATGAGTGTAGCGGCCAATATCCCCATATTGAAAATGAAGAACGGGGTAACACAGGAACATGCCAGCTATCAAGGCGAAGGCATCAAACAGGCGGATGTGAACCTGTTGTCGTACCCGTTGAAAGAGATCTCAGATCCCCAACAGATACGGAAAGACCTTGAGTACTATGAGACCCGTGTACCCAATGAAGGTACGCCGGCCATGACACAGGCCGTTTTTGCTTTATTGTATGCCAGGTTGGGTGATGGAGAGAAGGCCCTTCATTTTTTCAAAGACGGGTACCTGCCCAACCTGAATCCGCCGTTCCGGGTGATCGCAGAGACCAAGGGAGGCACCAACCCCTATTTTGCCACCGGTGCGGGAGGATTGATACAGAGCATGTTAATGGGTTTTGGCGGCCTTGAGATCACTCCGCAGGGAATTACCCAGGTAAAATCTGCCCTGCCCAAACAGTGGAAAAGCCTTACCATCACAGGGGTTGGCGTGGAAAAGAAAATATTTTCCGTTAAAAAATAATGTGTTATTTTCACACGGATTGAAACGAATTGCTTCCATACTGCTATTGGGGATGCTTCTCTTTAACTGGGGAGGTTACCGCCTGCTCACCAACTATTTCGAGGAGAGGGCAGAGCGGCATTTGCAGGCAGCATTGGACAGGGATCTGTATGATGAAGCAGACCTGCTACGCATCAAAGTACCGGCCAGCCTGCCTTACGGAAGCAGTTCCGAAAAATTTGAAAGGGTAGAAGGTAGCATAGAGATCAAAGGTGTTACCTATACCTATGTAAAGCGTCGTTTTTACCAGGATTCACTGGAATTGCTCTGTATTCCCAATATGGCGAAAACAGGGATCAAAAATGCACGCGACCAGTTCGCCAGTTTAGCCAACGATTTTGTAACCAACAATACTTCTTCCAAGAAGGCTCCGTCGCACAACCATCATTCGGCGAAATTCCAGATCCAGGATTTCACCAATGATCACGATTTCTTTTCCTGGCAGTTTAGGGATTCTGATCTGTCTGGAACCTGGAACACGGTGGTTTCTGCTGACATGAAGTCTGTGTACCTCAGCCGGCTGGACAAGCCGCCACAAGCCTGATGTTGGTTCATTAAGCATCTGTATCACCTTATTTTTGTTTCCTTTAATTTATAGCATATGAAAAGACTCGTTATGGGTCTTTGTGCAGTATTGTGTTTGTATGCCTGTCGTCAGAGCAATGAGTACAAAACCTATCTGCACAATCCGGAATTATTCAGTCAGACAGTTCATGAGTTGAACACCGTAGTAATGGGAAATAATTTTCCGCCAATGGTGGCAGCACGTAATTATGTATATGCAGCCGTGGCCGCTTACGAGATCATGGCATCAGCCCATCCCGATCAGTACCAATCGCTGGTAGGACAGTTAAAAGGTTTTGACATGGTATCCATTCCACCCGCAAATAAAGAGGTGGATACGGAACTGGCCGCTTTGCTGGCTTACATGAAAGTGGGAGAATCGGTTACGTTTCCGGAAGGGAGCCTGCAAACTTACAAGGACAGTATTTTACAGATAGCCCGTGACAAGGGTTTGCCTTCGAAGGTAGAGAAAGCCTCACAGGTGCTGGCCGACAGTGTATCTGCGTCCATCATCCGCTGGAGTAAAAAAGACAACTACCTGGAAACCAGGGGCGCTGAGAAATACACGGTGAAAGACATACCCGGAAGATGGGTACCAACACCGCCTATGTATGCTTCAGCTGCAGAGCCTCATTGGCAGGAGATACGCACGATGGTGCTCGACAGCGCCTCCATTTTTGCACCGCCCCCGCCACCGGATTTTAATATTACTGACAAGAACAGTAAATATTACAAAGAGGTGATGGCGATTAAAAATGCGGTCGACAGCCTGACGGATGAACAGAAACATATTGCTGAATTCTGGGATGACAATCCTTTTAAAATGAATGTTACTGGTCACGTGATGTACGGTAGTAAAAAATTCTCGCCATCCGGCCACTGGATGAGTGTGATAGGAATTGCCGCCAAGCAGGCCAAATCCGATTACCCGGAGACCGTGTATGCATTTGCCAAAACCAGTATTGCCTTGTTTGATGCTTTCATACAATGCTGGTATGTTAAATATGAATACAATACGGTAAGGCCCGAAACGGTGATCAACAAGTACCTTGATCCTAACTGGCGCCCTTACCTGCAAACCCCCGCGTTCCCTGAATATACCTGCGGGCACTCAACCATTTCTTCTGCTGCCGCCGAAGCACTGACCAGTGTGTATGGCGACAATTTTGCCTATACAGACTCTACGGAACTGGAATTCGGTATCAAGAACCGGTCCTTTAAATCCTTCCGTGATGCTGCCCTCGAGAATAACTGGGCGCGCTTTTATGGTGGTTTGCATTTTCACAACTCCTGTATCATCAGTACCGATATAGGAGCCAGGGTTGGCCAGCTGGTGGCCGATCGCTTGAAGATGAAAAAGAAATAGATTCTTTTTCACAACCATTACTCATCGCTTAAAAAGACTGTATGAAATCATATTTCATTGTAATTACCCTATTGCTTGCACTTTCGTCGCGGGCAGAGGCCCAGGGCTGTGTTGCCATTAAAAGTGTGGGAGGTTTGTGCACTTCGATGGAACATGGTACCGATTCTTCGGATAAAAAATGGATCCTCAATATCAATAACCGTTATTTCAATTCCTACAAACATTTTGTAGGGGACGTTGAACAGAAGCAAAGGGTGGATGCCGGCACGCAGGTGATCAACCACGCGTATACCATGGATGTTGCGGTAACCCGCATCCTGAACAGTCGCTGGTCTGTTTCTGCTGACCTCCCCATCATCTCCAATACCCGCTCTTCCTTATATGAACATGGCGGAAAAGAAAGGCATACCACTTCTTCCTTTGGACTCGGCGATATCAGGGTTTGGGCATCGTATTGGTTACTGGATCCTGCCAAACACAGCAGGGGTAATGTTCAGGTAGGCTTAGGCCTGAAACTCGCCACGGGCGATTACAGGTACACAGGCCGTTTTTATACAGCCACACCGGGAACAACCCTGACCGGGCCGGTAGACCAGTCTATCCAGCTGGGAGATGGTGGTACCGGCATTACTACAGAGCTGAACGCCTACTATAACCTCACACACAATATCAGCCTGTACACTAATTTCTATTATCTCATCAATCCCAGGGAGCAGAACGGAACTTCAACCGCACGCGGCGGAACACCTTCGGCTACCGCACTGGCCAATGGTAGTGATGTCATGAGCGTACCCGATCAGCTGATGTTACGCGGAGGCGTGAACGTGATGGTAAAACGCTTCACTTTTTCTGCGGGACTGCGGAACGAGTGTCTGCCCGTACACGACCTGATTGGCGGTAGCCTGGGTTTCAGAAGGCCCGGTTATATCATTTCCGCTGAGCCGGGGGTTACCTATGCGTTCAAAAAGATCAATGTATATGCTTTTGTGCCTATCGCTATCACGCGCAACCGTACACAAAGCATGGCCGATAAGATCACAACGGACCTCACGGGTAAGTACACCAAAGGCGATGCTGCTTTTGCAGATTATGCAGTGAACATCGGTTTCTCACTGCGGTTCTAAGTAAGGATATCTTTTTTACAGCGTATACTGCCCGATCAGTCGGGTATACTATGCTGTGCACCTAAAAAAATTCTGTTATGATACGATCAATAACAGGCCGTTACAAAAAATACAGCCTGCTTGTAATATTTGCTGTTAGTTCCTGTTTGTCACTTTCTGCCCAGACGGACATGGATGCGATCATGATGAGCAAGAATAATTTCTGCACAGGATTTATGTACAATCATTCAGCCTGGAGCAATTACTGGGAAGGAACCCTGAAACGTAATAACGATAATCTTGGTGCCGTGTCTGCCAATATGTATGCAGTTATGGGTAATTACGGGGTGTCTGATAAACTCAACCTGTTGTTCGGACTTCCGTATGTAACCACCAAAGCCTCAGCGGGAACATTGCATGGTATGAAGGGCATGCAGGACCTTTCCCTTTGGGCCAAATGGATGCCGGTAGAGACCAAACTGGGTAAGGGCCTTTTTTCTGTATATGGTCTTGGAGGTATCTCTTTTCCTGTTTCAAATTATACGCCTGATTTCCTGCCCATGTCTATCGGACTGCACAGTACCAACCTGTCGTTACGGGCCATGCTGGATTACCAGGTGAAGAATTTCTTCGTCACGGTTTCCGGTACCTATGTGTACAGAAGTAATATCACGATCGACCGTGATTCATATTATACTACCGAAAGTTACCTTACGAATGAAGTGTTCATGCCGAATATGGCAAACTACCAGCTGAGAACAGGTTGGCGTAGCGGCCGGATGATCGCTGAAGCGATACTGAACCAATCCAATACACAGGGAGGTTTTGATATTACCCGGAACAATATGCCTTTTCCCAGCAACCAGATGAATGCCACCACTGCGGGTATCAATGTCAAGTATAATATCCATGCAGTAGATGGTTTATCACTGATAGGAGGAGGAAGTATTACACTGGCCGGACGCAATGCAGGACAGGCAAGTAGTATCAATGGTGGCGTCTTTTATATCCTCGATTTTACTAAAAAAGCGAAGAAGACCAATACTCCCATTCACCAGAAAAAAGCCAACAAATGAAAAAAATAATCATACTGTATATCACCCTTATGATAGTATTGGTGATCATTGCTCAGCTATCATGTAACAAAACTACTTCAGGCCGGACCGGTAATGCAGGGCCTTTAACTCCTGCGCAAACAGATATTGATGCCGGTTTATGGAAACCTGTTCTGTTGACAGGTCCAACGGAGTTCCCGGTAGCTGCACCTGCATCGATAAATACACCGGGTTATGTGGCTGAATTGAATGAGATCAAGGCATTACAGAAAAACATCTCGGGAGAGCAGGAAAAAAAGATTGCCTATTGGGGTGCAGGAGGGGTATTACGCTGGAATGAACTGATGCGCGAACTGGTTGCCAAATACAACCTGCCACCCTATCAGAATGCGGATGGCAGTTATCCTGCACCAAGTGCTGCCAACCCCTTTGCATACCCGCTGTTCCCTTTTGCAAATCCACCGTATGCAGCAAGGGCTTATGCCTATATCAGCGCAGCACAATATGATGCGTTGGTGGCAGCCTGGCATTACAAGAAACTATATAATCGTGCAGCACCGTATAAAACAGACGCAGGTATTATTGCCAAATTACCCCAAACAGATCTGCCTTCCTATCCATCAGAAGCGGCTGTGTTGGCTGGCGTAACTGCAGAGATGATGAAATTATTATTTCCCGGTGAGATTGCATTTGTACAACAAAAACTGGAAGAGCAGGAACTGGCGGCTATTACCGCAGGTTCAGCAACACGTAGTGATATTGAAGCAGGGGAGGCGTTGGGTAGAGCAGTTGCCCAGAAATTTACGGCACGTGCCAGAACAGATAAAGCAGGCGCGGCCATAGGTACACAGGCTGATTGGACAGCGCTGGAAACCACAACCACCGCTCGTGGAGAAACACCCTGGATCAGCCTGGATGTGCCAAAAAGACCACCTATGTTACCATTATTTGGGCGAGTGACGCCTTTCCTGTTTGATGCAAATACAACTATTGCATTACGCCCGGGCCCGCCGCCGGCAACCATAGGCGACCAGATGAGAAAAGAAACGGCTGAGATCAAAGATTTTATTGATCATCCAACACGTGAACGTATCCGTATAGTACATTTTTGGGCGGATGGGGTAGCTACGCATACGCCACCCGGGCATTGGGATGCTATTGCTGCGGAAGATTTTATCACTAAAAACTATAGTGAAGTAAGATGGGCAAGAAATATGGCATTGCTGAATATGACCTTAATGGATGCAGCCATTGTTTGCTGGGATACCAAGTATTATTATTTTAATGCACGACCCACCCAACTGAACGGAGCTATTAAAACGTTGACAGGTATCCCTAATTTTCCTTCATACATTTCCGGGCATTCTACCTTCAGTGGGGCAGCAGCAACCATATTGGGACATCTTGTGCCAGAAAAAGCGAATGCCTACGAGGCCATGGCGTTAGAAGCATCCTTATCGCGCATGTATGGGGGCATCCATTACCGGAGCGATTGTGAAGTTGGGATCACTACAGGTCAGAAAGTAGGCGCTTATGCTATTGCAAGAGCCAAAACAGATGGCGCAGAATAACACAAATCATATTGTTAAAGGAAACAATAAATGGCAGTTTATTGTTAGGAACGCCCCTGGTGTCTACCGGGGGCCTTTAAAAAAAAAGTAATGAGAACGATATTTTTACTGATGGCATTCTTGTTAAATGCCAGCGGCCTGACTGCACAAAACAAAACAATAGCTGATTCGATACGGGTTAAAGTGTTGGATAGTGTTGTGGTAAATACCTTTATATCTTCTTCACAGAGAACATACCTGCCCGATGTACAGGGAACCTATCTTTATGCAGGTAAGAAAACGGAGCAATTAAACCTGTTGCATACAGATGCAGATATGGCTAATAAAATAGGCAGGCAGGTATTTGCCAAAGTACCGGGCGTGTTTGTATATGATATGGATGGCGCAGGCAACCAGGTAAATATTGCCGTACGTGGACTTGATCCCCACAGGGGATGGGAGTTCAATATCCGGAAAGACGGGGTGATTACCAATTCAGATATGTATGGATATCCTGCCAGCCATTTTAATATGCCGCTGGAGAGTATTGAAAGAATTGAGCTGGTGCGTGGTACGGGGTCCCTGCAGTACGGGGCACAATTTGGGGGTATGTTGAACTATATCAGCAAACGGGGAGATTCTTCACGGCCTATTGGAGTAGAAAGTATCAGCACGGTAGGATCCTACCAATTACTGAATCAATATCTGGCCATTGGCGGGCGTACAGGAAAATTCAGCTATTATGCGTATATGAACAGGAAATCGAGGCAGGGCTACCGGAAGAATGAACAAACCAATGCCGGATCTGAAGCAGTGATGATCACTTATGAACCCTGGCATAATCTTTCTGTGAGACTGGAGTGGGCAAGATCCGGTTATCTATACCGTATACCGGGGGCTTTGACAGACAAACAGTTTTCTGAAGACCCTACACAGGCTACCCGCGTAAGAAATTATTTTAATCCCAATATTCATGTGCCTTCTATAACGGTGGATTGGCGACTGACAGATCAAACCCAATTAAAATTGGGTGTTTCGGCTGTGTTGGGAGAACGTAATAGTGTAATGTTTGATAAGCCTACTAATGTAAATGACACGATCAATGCCAACACGCTGCAGTACAATCCACGCCAGGTAGATATTGATTATTTCAATAGTTACACCACAGAGTTGCGAATGCGACATGAATACCATACAGGTAAACAGACCAGTATAATTGTTGCTGGTATTCAATATATGAACAACGATCTGCACAGGGCACAGATGGGCCAGGGAACTACAGGCAGTGATTATGATCTTACGCGTGTAACATCCGGATGGGGAAGAGATCTGCACTTCAGAACAAAAAATATAGCCGTATTTGCAGAGAATAAATGGCAGGTGTCGGATAAACTGGCCGTTACATTCGGGACCAGGGTTGAAAGCGGTCAGACAGATCTGAGTGGTGCCATAAGTTATTATCCCGATAATAAGATACCGGTTAATATCAGCCATCATTTTCCTTTGTATGCCGCTGCTATAGCTTACAAATCCTCCGAGAACCTCCAGTTTTATGGTGGCTGGTCGCAGGCATACAGGCCCATGATCTTTAAAGACCTGGTGCCGGCATCTTTATATGATAAAGTAGATCCCAATATCCGGGATGCTTCGGGTTATAATGCAGAGATCGGCGTAAGGGGCAGCTGGCGTTTCCTGAAATGGGACGTAACAGCATTTCTGCTGCGAGATAAGAACCGGTTTGGTACTTTGGCTGAGACCGATAATACGGGAACATTATATCTTTATCGTACCAATATCGGTAACTCAACCAGTAAAGGAGCCGAGATCTTTATCCAGGGAAACTGGTTAACAGGGAACAGGATGAATATCACTGTGTTCACCTCTACTTCTTTTTTACAGGCTCGTTATACGGAAGCCACAGTTAAGTCGGGGAACAATAATGTAGACATATCCGGTAACAAAGTAGAAAGTGCGCCAGCGTTGACCAGCAGGAATGGTGCTACTCTGAACTATCGAAAACTCAGCATATCTGTATTGTACAGTTACACCTCGTCAACCTATGCCGATGCATTGAATACGGTACAGCCGCCTACAGCCACAGGCGCGGTAGGGTTGGTGCCTGCTTATGCAATCTGGGACCTTGCAACTGGCCTCCGGTTCTCTGCTTCGCTGGGACTGAAAATGACGATCAGTAACCTGGCTAATCTGCAGTATTTTACCAAACGGCCTATGTTTTATCCAGGGCCGGGTATCTGGCCGTCGGAAGGAAGAAATATCAGTACTACCCTGACGATACGTTTGTAAGAAATACGAGTGCTATTCTTCTAAGCAGTATCTTTCCATGATGATTGGAAGTGGCAATTCAGAAGTACAATTAAATGTTTTAGCGCTCGCCATGTGTTACTATAACCCTGAATAAGTTAGAGATCTGTTAATGATACAGCCAAGTACACTGAAGCTATTATCGGAAACGCTGGGATTGAGTATCTCAACAGTGTCGCGTGCGTTGAAAGACCACCCGGATATTGCTGAGAAGACCAAAGAACGCGTTCGGGCACTGGCTACTGCCATGGAATATGAACCTAACAGCCTGGCTGTTCAGTTGCGAACCAGGCATAACAATGTGCTGGGCATTCTGGTGCCTACGATCAACAATTTTTTTTATGACTCCTTTATCGCAGCTGTAGAAGAAGAGGCGCGGGCGCATGACTATTCGGTATTGATCATGCAGTCGAGGGATGACCTCACTCTCGAGAAAAATAACCTGAACCTGTTCCGAAAGAACAGGGTGGCAGGCCTCTTCGCTTCTATTTCAGTTGCCACCGAAAATATCACACCGTTTCAGAAATTCAACGAACTGCAGATCCCGCTGGTGTTCTTTGACCGGGTACCTGTGAAAGATGTATGCAATAAGGTATGTTTTGAAGATGAGGCCACCGCCAGGGTTGCTGCAGAGACCATTATTGGCAGGAAGAAGAAAAACGTACTTGCATTGTTCGGTCATCCGCATCTGAGTATCACTCGGAAAAGGCTGGATGCGTTCAAGGAAACCTTTGCCAGCCAGGCTCCGGATACAAGGATCACTTATGGATTTCCCGAACAATCGTTGCCTGCCCAGGAAGAAACACTGGCAGCCTTGAATAATGCGGATAGGCCCGACGCCATTTTTTGCATGGGCGACCTGATATTGATGGGGGTGATGTCCGCTATCCATGCCTCTAAGTTGCGGGTGCCGGAAGACATTGCGGTGATCAGCATCAGTAATGGCTTACTGCCAACCGTGTACGATCCTAAAATTACGCATGTGGAAACCAGCGGGTATAAGCTGGGCAAAAAAGCCTTTGAGCAGATGCTCAGCAGGTTACATGGAACGGAAACTGTTGAAGAGGTATTTGTGAGGTCTGTTCTGGTGGAGGGTGGATCTATATAGCAACAGGTGATTCCAGAGACCAGGATTGTTAATTTTTTAAACAAGCTTTTGAAAAGATTCCGGGCTTGGTATATCTTTCTCTTATGATTCAGTGTAACAGACCACCTTTATTTCTTAGTTTATTGGCCAGCTGCCTGCTCTTTGCCTGCAGTAAACAATCCTCCTCAGGAAATTCGCAACCCCCGGTTGTAACACCGCCCAGTTTCAGTATTGACAAGGTACAGCTCGATAATATGACCGCTTCCGGCACAACGATCAATTATGGCGTCCGTTCGGGGGTGGTGATCAGGCTACAGTTTACGGCGCCGGTTGACAGGACTACGGTTGCTGCTTCGGTTTCGGTCACTGAGAACACAGGAGCCGTGGTTGCTGCCAATATGAGTTATGAGCGGAGTGACAGTACCCTGGTAATAACACCGGCCGCTCCACTGAAAGGACTCACCCGTTATTTCATCAATGCAAACACCGGTTTGTTGTCGACCCAGAAAGCAAAACTTTCCGCAACACTGAATACTCCTCTGATCACGCAGATCGATTCTGCCGATAAGTTCCCCCGGATCAGTGACAACGAATTGCTGGATCTGGTGCAGAAACGGAGTTTCGCCTATTTCTGGGATTACGGACATCCCGTGAGCGGGCTGGCAAGGGAACGATCCAACGGTAACACAGAAACGGTTACAACAGGTGGCTCTGGTTTTGGTATCATGTCCATCCCCGTGGCGGTAAACAGGAGTTTTATTACCCGTGCACAGGGCCTTGCCAGGATGCAGACCATCGTGGCCTTCCTGAAAAATAAGGCACAGAAATTTCATGGAGTATTTCCGCACTGGCTCAATGGCACGGATGGTACCGTGATCCCATTCAGTCAGAAAGATGACGGGGCCGATCTTGTAGAAACCTCCTTTTTAATGGCTGGCCTGCTTACTGCCAGGCAATATTTTGATGGGGCCGATGCAGCTGAAACGGCACTCAGAGCAGACATCAACACACTGTGGAACGCAGTGGAGTGGAACTGGTTCAGGCAGGGCGGGCAGAACGTATTGTACTGGCACTGGAGCCCCAAATACAACTGGGAGATGAACCTGAAGATCCAGGGTTGGAACGAGGCATTGATCACTTATATACTGGCAGCTTCTGCCAATACGGATTCCATTCCGGCGGCCGTATATCATACTGGTTTTACACGTAGTGGCGCCATGATCAATGGAGCCAGCTACTGGAATTATCCCTTACCCCTGGGGCCTGCTACCGGCGGACCGCTGTTCCTGGCGCACTATTCGTTCCTGGGGATCAATCCTAACGGCTTGAGTGATGCCTATGCCAATTACCAGACGCAGGTAGTGAACCATACCAAAATCAACTACACTTATTGCGTTAGTAATCCCAAAACTTATTACGGTTACAGCAATGCCTGCTGGGGCCTGACAGCGAGCGATATTCCGAATGGGTATGCGGCCAGTCATCCCAATAATGATATTGGCGTGATCTCGCCTACGGCGGCCTTGTCTTCATTTCCCTATACGCCGGAGGAAAGTATGCGTGCCCTGAAATTCTTTTATTATACGCTGGGAGATAAACTGTTTCGCAACTATGGGTTTACAGATGCTTTCAGCCTGCAAAACCTATGGTATGCCGATTCCTTTCTGGCCATCGACCAGGGTCCGCAGATCATCATGATCGAGAATTACCGGAGCCAGCTGGTATGGAATTTACTGACAGGTTGCCCTGAGATCAAAAGGGGGATGAAACAGCTGGGTTTTACGGCACCTTATCTGTAATGCGCACCCCCCCTTGTTAATTCGGTTGGAAGCATATACATACCGGCGGAAGTTGTAAACCATGTATATGCAGTAGAGAATGTAATGCGACAGATGAACATGTCTTGCGAGCATGTACTCCTTAATTCTTATCCCCCTCCTCCTCTTGAGGAGTGTTTAGATCTGAGAAATAGACTTTTTTAAGAAAACAATCTGATAAAGAACTATGCCTAATGGTGTTAATTGCTTATCATAAGGACTAATTATGATAAGCAAGTAACACTATTAGGACTGAAGAGAGTATAGTTTGCTATTGTAATTTCCTGACCTGATGTAGTTAAATTACCTGATAAGTCAAATTGATGGCCTACTTTTTACAAAATCTTTATACTCCACATTGTAACTTTGATAAGTAAAGTATCCACTCCTTTGGAACTCACCGCTACAAGAAGATATAGTCAGTCAATGCAATACTTGATCAGTATTGGTATGGTATTACTGGTTTCGGCAGTCTGTTTTCTTTTTGCCGGCATCATTGGGTATAGGGTAGTAGCATTGGTTCTGTTGATGACGGTTTCGATAGTGGCCATGTTATTTGATATACTGCCAGTTGTAACAACTGCTCTGTTAAGTGCCTTGATTTGGAACATTTTTTTCATACCTCCTCTGTATACTTTTCATATTGCCACGGCAGAAGATATGTTGATGTTTATTCTATATTTTGTTATTGCAATGGTAAACACGGTTCTCACATTCAATATCCGTTCGGCTGAAAAAAAAGCAAGAGATAAAGAAGGTAGAGAAAAAACTATTTGTTTGTATAATACTTTACTCAATTCGTTGTCACATGAATTCCGAACACCTGTTTCCACTATTTTAGGTGCAGTAGATACTTTGCAGGAAAGCAGGTACAAATTAACTGAAGCGAATCGGCAGGAGCTGCTCGAGCAGATTGATACGGCAAGCCTGCGATTAAACCGGCAGGTAGAAAATCTCTTAAATATGAGCCGTTTGGAAAGCGGCATGTTGAAGTTGCAATTGGATTGGTGTGATCTGAATGAACTCATTTTTTCTGTTATTCAGAAATTACCCCCTACAGCACTCACGAATAGGATTCTATTTAAACCCCAGGAGCATCTGCCTTTGTTCAGAGTAGATGCGGGCTTGATGGAACATGTGTTACATAATATCATCTATAATGCCACACTATATACACCGGAAAACTCTATGATTAATATTGAAGCGAAACTGCTTGCAGAAGTTCTTGTGATAACGATTTCGGATAATGGGAAGGGCTTCCTAGAGGAAGATTTACCTTTTGTTTTTGATAAATTCTATCGGGTGCCACATACGCAAACAGGGGGAAGTGGACTTGGACTGTCTATCGCGAAGGGGTTTACCGAAGCGCATAATGGGACAGTTACGCTGGTGAACCAAAAAAATGGCGGAGCATTGTTTTCGATTACGTTGCCTGTGGAAGTATCTTTTATCAATAACCTTAAAAATGAGTAAGCCAGAAATTCTGATTATCGATGATGAGCCGCAGATACGGAAGCTATTGCAGATAGCACTTGAAAGCAATGGCTACCTTGTTAGAGAATCCGCAACAGGAAGGGAGGGGATTATTCAGGCAGCCAATCATCCACCAGATTTGATTTTGCTTGATATAGGGCTGCCCGATGCTAATGGGCAGGAAATATTGAAAGAGCTGCGAGGTTGGTTCAGTAAATCTATCATTATGTTAACGGTACAAAACAGTGAAAGTGATATTGTAACTGCCTTGGACAGTGGTGCATCGGATTACCTAACCAAACCTTTTCGTACGGGTGAGTTGCTGGCACGCATCCGTTCAGCTATGCGTAGAAATACTTCTGAGGAAGTGAGCCCTATTCTGGCTTGTGGCAATCTGCAGATAAATTTATTGGCCCGAACTGTTAAACGAAATAATGAGGTTGTTAAATTGACTGCTACTGAGTATAATCTGCTGGCATTGTTTGCCAGAAATGAAGGTAGGGTTTTAACCCATCAATATATTCTGAAAGACATCTGGGGACTGGGATATCAGACTGAAACACAATACTTGCGGGTTTTTGTGGCAAGTCTTCGTAAAAAAATTGAAGATGATGCTAACCATCCCCGCCATATTATTACTGAAAGTGGTGTAGGATACCGATTTGTGTAATATGCTCTTTATAAATCTTTTATATCTGGCCCTGTTTATTTACGTTTTGCTGATAATTTTCAATCCATTTTTGTCTGATCAAAAAAGTACAAATGGAATCTCAGCAACAAGGTATAAACGGGAAAGTTACCACAGCCACATTACTGGTGGCTTTGGGTATTATTTATGGCGATATTGGAACAAGTCCTTTGTATGTACTGAAAGCCATCATCGGCGATAGGCCCATTACGGAGAGCTTGGTTTACGGTGGGGTATCCTGTATTTTCTGGACCATTACCTTTCTCACCACTTTTAAATACATCTATTTGACATTAAAGGCGGATAATCATGGGGAAGGCGGTATCTTTTCGCTTTATGCTTCAATACGCAGATATGGAAAATATCTGGTAATACCTACTATATTAGGGGCTACTACTTTATTAGCGGATGGTATTATTACGCCTCCTATTTCAGTTGCTTCGGCTGTAGAAGGCCTCACTATTATCCACGGATGGGAGCATTTGCCTACAGTTCCGATAGTTATTGTCATTCTTTCCGCTTTATTTTTCTTTCAGCGCTTCGGGACCCAAAAAGTAGGATTCACTTTTGGACCTGCTATGTTGGTATGGTTTACTATGCTGGCTACTTTGGGCTTATTGCAGATACTGCATCATCCTGGTATTATTAAATCGCTGAACCCTGTGTATGCATATCGATTTCTGGTAAACTACCCACATGGTTTTTGGCTGCTGGGTGCTGTTTTCCTAGCCACTACCGGTGCAGAAGCTCTTTATTCTGATCTGGGACATTGTGGAAGGAAAAATATCCGGATTACCTGGATCGGGGTAAAAGCATGTTTGATGATTAATTATATGGGGCAGGCGGCCTGGCTCATGAGTCAGGGGGAGCATTTGTTCTTGATGGCACGTAATCCTTTTTTTGAGATTATGCCACAATGGTTTTTGCTAACCGGAATTATGATCGCTACAGTAGCGACCATCATTGCATCACAGGCAATGATTAGTGGAAGTTATACATTGATTAGTGAAGCTATGAATTTGAATTTCTGGCCAAGAGTAACAATAAAACAACCTACTAACTTAAAAGGGCAAATTTATATACCTTCTGTTAACACTATTCTCTGGGTAGGCTGTATTCTCATGATCTTATATTTCCGTAGTTCCACACACATGGAAGCGGCGTATGGCTTCAGTATTACTATTGCGATGATGATGACAACATTCCTGCTGGCACATTTTCTTTATTACAAGTTGAAATGGAACGGTTATCTGGTTTTTATGATTGTGCTTGTATTTTCTGTGGTTGAAATATCTTTTTTTATTGCTAATGCTGCTAAAATTAAAGAAAGATGGATGTTCCTTTTTTTCGAGCTATTCATTTTTATGACTATGTATGTGTGGTACTATGCAAGAAAAATTAATAATCGCCTTACTAAGTTCGTCGATCTTGGACGGTATATACCTCAAATTAAAGAATTGAGTGGAGACGAAAGTATTCCTCAATTTTCTACACACCTTGTTTATCTCACCAAAGCCAACACCAGGCATCAGATAGAGGAAAAGATTATTCGCTCCATTTTATCCAAAAGACCCAAACGCGCTGATGTTTATTGGTTTGTACATATTCATCGAACTGAAGAGCCATACACCCTTACTTATGATGTATCTGAACTGATTGATGACAGAATGATCAAAGTGACCATCAACGTAGGGTTTCGTGTACAATTACGCACAGAATTGTATTTCAAAATCATCGTGCAGGAATTAATAGTCAATAAAGAACTGAACCTTCATATCCGTCCCGACGGAAGTACACGCTATAATCCGGAACCAGATTACAGGTTTGTAGTACTTGAAAAATTTCTTTCAGTTGAAAACGAATTTGCCCTTAGGGAGGGTTTGTTGCTGAATGCCTATTTTTTCTTGAAGAACCTTGGATTGAGTGATGAGAAAGCTTTTGGACTTGATAAGAGTGACGTAGAAGTGGAGCAGGTTCCACTGGTATACCATGCAATTGGAAAAATTGAATTAAGACGTAACGAGCAATGCCCTACTATATAATAAATTTAGGCGACAATTTTAGAAAGTTATGGTATGGCATCTATTTTCATTCGACTAAAAGGAGATAGGCGTAATTTTGAGAAACGGAAGGCGTTGTTAACGATGTTTTTTAAATTCTGTCAGAGTGATGAAAGAGCAGGCGATACAAATATTTCCCAATCCCATCTGAGTAATATGCCGATAGCTATTCGTCGTAGATGGAAAGTTTTTAATCGGCATGCATGTTGATCAAAGAAATATTGTTGAGATATACTTTCATCAGGATAATATCATTATGAGATGTTTATGAAAACAGGCATTACCCCGATACGAAAAATAGGTATTTTAGTTTTTATAATGTTCATTTCGGAATTTATCTCCCTTGCTTCTTATGCACAGAAAGATACCGGTTGGAGGGTTCGGCCGGTTACTCAGCTAAGTGGATTTGCTGATATTTATTATGTATACGATTTTAACCACCCCCAAACAAAAAATCGACAGGCTTATTTCTATCATTTTAATCGGCACAATCAGGTCAACCTTAATCTTGGTTATCTGAAATTTTCGGTGCAACATCCCAAATACAGGGCTAACCTGGCTTTGCAGTTGGGTACATACGCTGTTGATAATTATTCATCAGAACCCGGCATACTAAAACATTTGTTTGAAGCTAATTCCGGTATCTCCCTTAACTCAAAAAATACCCTTTGGCTGGATGCAGGAGTTTTTGCTTCTCATATTGGATTTGAGTCGGCAGTTTCTATTGATAACTGGACTCTGACCCGTTCACTTCTGGCCGAAAATTCTCCGTATTATTTAACTGGGGTAAAGCTTACTTATAACGTCAATCCGAAATGGGAATTTGCTACCTTGGTTTGTAATGGCTGGCAGCATATCCGGAAGACTGTTGGAAATAGCATGCCTTCATTTGGTACGCAAGTAAAATTTACCCCTGATCAGAATACAGTTTTCAACTGGAGCAGCTTCATTGGATCTGATGACCCTGATAGCACCAGACGAGTACGTATTTTTAATAATCTTTATCTGCAATATCAATTTTCGCCTAAAGTAGGATTGATAGCTGGTTTTGATATAGGGTTACAACAAAAAGAAAAAAACAGTTCTTATTACAATTCCTGGTACAGCCCGGTACTGGTGGCTAGGTATGCCATAACAGATAAGTTGGCATCCTGTGTTCGTGCAGAATATTATCAGGATAAAAATGGAGTCATTATACCTGCTGTCACTGTAAATGGATTTTCTACTTTAGGGTTTTCATTGAACGTGGATTATTTTCCGCTTCCCACTATTGTTTACAGGATAGAAGGAAGGTGGTTGGCCAGTACAGAACCTGTCTTTCTTAAAAATGGGATACCTACTGCCAGTAACCTTTTTCTTGGAGCATCTGTTGCAGTCAAATTTCATTAATTTTAGTATTTAGAATGGCTTATCTCTATTATCCTACTACTTCCAGCAAACAAAATCCATACGGCCCAATCACCAGGTATTCGTAATCAGAACCTACGGTCAGTTTTTTATCGTTCCAATGATCATAAAGGCGTGCAGGGTTATTGCCCTGTTCTTTGAACGCGTACCAGGTAAGATAGGAAGCCCGGGAAGAGTAATTGAAAAGGCAGTACAATCTTTTCTCATGATCTTGCCTGAGGAATCCGGCTACATGGATATTGTGCGGGGTTAACCAGGTCAGGTCCTTCCTGTCAGCCAGTACCGGTAAACTTTTCCGTATCTGCAGCAGGCGTTGAGTGGCACTGAAGATCTTCTGTTCCAGCGTTCCGTTTTCTTTGGCCCTGGCATTTTTTTCCCAGTTGATAACCGGACGATGCATCCAGCGGTTATCGTAGCTTTTGCCGGCATCGTTCAGGTAGCTGTAATCGTTGGTGTATCCAACTTCATCCCCGTAAAAAAGCATTGGTATGCCACCGATGAAAAAGGTTTGTGCCTGCATCAGCAAGATCTTACGTACAGACATTTCGATCTCGTTCTCATCGTAGGCTTCCATGGCTCTTTCCAGTCCGCAGAGGGATGCCAGTGAACCACTGATACGTGCATCCTGTGTTTTCGGATTCACCGAGAACAGGGCTCCGCTTGCCGGAGAGCCGGGATGCGTACCGGAATAGTAATCCTTTAAATATTTACGATGGCCATAAGCATTGAAGCCGGCAGCCAAAATGGAAGCGTCTTCATATCCTAAACCGATATCATCATGACAGCGGGTGTACGTGAGCCAGGTGCAGCCATAGGGTTTTTGTAACAGGTCGTGCTGTGCGGCCAGCATGACACGCGTGTCCCCTGTTGCCAACGCATCCCACTGCAGGGCCATTTGTGTGGCGTTATAGGCCACATCACATTCTTTCCCGTAGTAGAGGCCGGTGCCAAAATATTTCATGATCTCTTTGGGCGCCACGATCGCTTCACCCAGCAAAGCCATGCCGGGTGCGGCCACCTGCACACACTGCCTGATAAGTTGTAACAGGGTGTGGGCCTGAGGTAAGTTCTGACAGGTAGTGCCCAGTTGTTTCCAGATAAATGCCGGAGCATCGATGCGCAGAATATCTACACCCAGATTGGCATAAAAGAAAATAGTATCCAGCATGGCATTGAATACCGCGGGGTTAGTATAGTTCAGGTCCCACTGGTAATGATGGAACACCGTCATCACCCATTTGCTACACTCTTTCACATAGGTGAAACTGCCTGGAGAGCTTTCGGGGAAGATCTCTGGCATGGTGCTGTCGAACTGGTCGGGCAGGGAACGGTCGTCGTACATGTAAAAATAATCCTGGTATACCGGGTCGCCTGCTTTGGCTTTTTGCGCCCATTCATGATGGTACGAGGTATGGTTCAGCACAATATCGATCATCAGGTACATCTGTTCCTGCTGCATTCTCAGCTGCAGTTTCTGCAGGTCATCCAGCGTACCAAAACGTTCGTCCACTTTCCTGAAATCCGAAACTGCATATCCGCCATCGCTTTCCCCTTCAGGGCTTTGGAATACAGGCATCAGGTGCAGAAAGTTCACCCCAAGATCTTTCAGATAAGGCAGTTTGGCCGGCAGATCGGCCAGTTTGCCGCAGAACCGGTCAACATATAAACTCATACCGTTGATCTCATTGCTGAGAAACCAGTTGCCTTTTTGGGCTTTCGTATTGTCTTTCTGCTGCAGGATCGGGCTTCTCTGCTGATGAGCCTGGATAAGTGTCTGTACCAGTTTGTCGAACCCCGCTTCTCCATTCACATGGTTACCATACAGTTCCGTATACAGGCTGCGGATAGCGGCGGTATTGGCGATGAGTCTGGTATAAAAAAGCTGGTCCTGGCCACCAACGGCCAGTTTGTTTTTTTCACAGGCTTCATCGATCCGGTTGTGCAGGGAATATTGGTACACGCTGAATTATTTTCTTTATTGAAAAAACTGGTTATTCAAATGTTTAAATGCTTCCATGGCGCCCAGGTATTCACAGGTGCGGGCACCGGCCTTGTTTCCGTTGGTAATGATCCTTGTCCATTCATCGGCTGACAGGGCTTTCATGGTTTCGGCAGATAAGTTGCCTAACTGGTACAAGACGGCTCCTACAAAAGCATCACCTGCACCTGTGGTATCCACTGGCTGGATGGGGATACTGGGGATGATATGTGTGTTCCCCCCATAACCCAACAGGGTACCTTCTTTGCCCAGTGTAATGGTGAACACCGCATTTGTTTTTTCCAGCAGTACGGCTGCCGCATCGTTTAAGGTTACGGCTCCGGTGATCAGCATGGCTTCTTCATCGCTGAGTTTATAAAAGTGACAGGCTTTCAGAAAATTCCAGGACTGGTCAATAAATGTCTGAGTATTGTTCGGAAACAGCAGGTGTCGGTAATTGGGATCAAAACTGATAAAGATGTTTTTCTGCAATGCTTTCTGCAGCAGGCTCTGGTAAGCTGCCTGTAACGGGCCAGGCAGGAAACCGGTGGCTGAGCCAAAATGAATGATCGATATATCATCAAGCGGGATCTCATCTACTTCTTCCCGGCTCAGCTGTCCATCGGCACCCCGGTTAAATACAAAATCCCTTTCACCGTCTTCCATCAGTGATACAAATGCGAAAGTGGTGAAATGGGTATCATCAACCAGCATCCAGCGGGTAGACACGCCGAACTCCTGCATTACCTGGATCAGCTGTTTGCCAAAAGGGTCATTACCTACTTTGGCCGACAGTTCAACAGCGCCGCCCAGCGCAGCAATGGCTGCGGCCACATTGGTAGGAGCCCCGCCGGTCTTTTTTAGAAAATGGTTGCCTTCGGATAAGGACCTGCCTTTATCCGTACAGATCATATCGATCAATGCCTCACCAATACAGAGAATTTTCATATGTCAGACTTCGGTATAAAAATAAATTACGCATTCATCATTCAGTCAACATTCATCATTCCTTGCTCAACATTCATCATTCTAATGTCCACCTGCCTGTAATAACACTTCTTCATCAGTCAGTTTGGTTGTTTTGATGAGGAAAGTGGCGGCGCAGGCGATCAGTAATAGCACACCTCCGAAACTGATGGCTT
This sequence comes from Sediminibacterium sp. FW305-C-269, assembly GCF_058231045.1. Taxonomy (NCBI): domain Bacteria; kingdom Pseudomonadati; phylum Bacteroidota; class Chitinophagia; order Chitinophagales; family Chitinophagaceae; genus Sediminibacterium; species Sediminibacterium sp. FW305-C-269. The sequence continues at coordinate 70,594 of NZ_JBIQXQ010000002.1, forward strand.
TACCCGGATCATTGTTCAAAAAATGTTCCAGAACAAAGCCAAAAGTCGTGGTCTGCAGGATCATGGGTATCACGATCATCATGTTGATGATGCCCATGTATACACCGTATCTTTCTTTGGGGATATTGTTCACCACCATCAGGTAGGGTACGCCCATCATGCTGGCCCAGGCAATACCGAAACCGGTCATCGGTGCAAACAGGGTATATTTGTTCTCAATATGCGGGAAGATGAGCAGCCCTACACCGGCCATCAGCAAACAGCTGATATGTACAGCTTTGGCGCTGTATTTTTTAGCCAGCATCACCAGTCCGAAAGCGGACAGGAAAGTGACCACGTTATACCAGCCGTTAACCAGTCCTGCCCAACCTACAGCTTCTTCGTATAATTTGGGATCCTGCGAGGGAGATGTCTTCCAGACTGACTGCGCAATGCTCTTGGAAGCATTTTGCCAGTAGCAGAACAGGGCATACCATTGGAACAGGTACACCAGCGCCAGCTGCCACATTACTTTGGGCATATCCTTGATGGCATGGGCGATCTCGAGAAAGGGTTCAAATACGGTTCTTTTGTTGGCTTTCAGGACTGCCAGTTCCTCGGCAGTGGGAGGGATCTCCGGTGTTTTGGAGATAGACCATAACACGGAGCTTATGGAACATAAGGAGCCCAGGAAGAAGGATCCGAATACCCAGTACGGGATCTGTCCATGAGTCTGTTTCAGGAACCCTACCTGTTGAAAAGCAAAGAGCGATACGTTGGCCAGAGTAATTCCCAGCCCTGTAAAAAAACTTTGCGTCAGAAAACCGGTAGGCATTTGTGAAGCAGGCAGTTTATCTGCAATGAAAGCGCGATAAGGTTCCATGGCCGTATTATTGGCTGCATCCAGTACCCATAACAGACCAGCTGCCATCCAGAGTGTGCTGCTGAATGGGTAGAGGAACAGGCAAAGGCTGCAGAACAACGCCCCGATAAAGAAATAGGGTTTACGGCGTCCCCAGCGCGGGTGCCAGGTTTTATCGCTCAATGCACCAATAATGGGTTGGATCAGCAGTCCCGTCATCGGTCCGGCCAGGTTCAGCAGGGGAATTTCGTCGGGTTTGGCGCCCAGGAAGTCATAAATGGGGTTTACGGCACTTTGTTGCAGACCAAAACTGTACTGGATCCCGAAAAATCCGACGTTCATGTTGATGATCTGCATGAAACTGAGGCGTGGTTTCGATGACGACATGGCAAGCAGTTAGTTAGATATGACTAAAAATAGGGAAAACCGGCAGTAAAATACACGGCTGTCAAGGGATTCAGCCAAATTAGTTTAGCTGGTAACGTTACCGGGAACGATTGCGTAGAAAAAAAGTTGGGTTCGCTGTGCGCATCGTCCTATTCAGTGATAAGGTTTTGTGGATAGGGCACCACTTAAGGATCTGACAGCATAGGTAATGCTGAGCATGGCAACGAACGATAACGTTTGCGTACTTTACGCGGGGGAGGCTGGTTTGAATGGTTTATTTTTAGTAGACTAAAAAAACAATATGAGATACTTATATCTTTTAGGGGTCCTGACCCTGTTTTCTTTTGCATCCATTGCACAGTCGAAAGATCAACAGGCAGTAGCAGGTGCGGTTGAAAAACTCCGCCAGGCAATGATCAGTAAAGACAGGGCCGTTCTGGAAAGCCTGACCGCAGATAGCCTTAGTTATGGACATTCCGGAGGAAAGGCTGAGAACAGGACCTCGTTTGTTGAGAATATTGCTTCCGGGAAATCGGATTTCGTTAAGATCGAACTTTCTGAGCAGACCATTTCTGTGGTGAACAAAAATGCCATTGTTCGCCACACATTACATGCCGATACCAACGATGGCGGTAAACCGGCCAGTATTAAACTGAAAATATTACTGGTCTGGGTCAAAGAAAAGGGTGAATGGAAATTATTGGCCAGGCAGGCAGTTAAATTAGCCAATTAGAGGGTTGCCGGTCGATCCATAAAGATGCATGATTGGGAAGGCAGGAGTCTTTGCCAAGGTTCTGCACGGGTTGTATGCTTTACTGTCTGCCATAGATAAGGAAGGTGAGAGCAGATCGATCTGATCCAGATTCAGAACTGATCCTTACTGTGTGATCCGGTATTTGGATCCTGGTATGCAGGACATGGTATATGGACCGATACCTTACTGAAACAGGGTACCCTGTCTGAGTAAAAAATATTTCAGGTAATTGAAAGAGACTGATGACGACATTATCAAAACAAATACTTTCACAAATACCTTCCGTTGGGATCTCTGTTCCCCCGGTTGATGTGTTCAGCCTGCCCGAGAAGGTATTGCAGTTTGGTACAGGGGTACTGTTGCGGGGGTTGCCCGATCATTTTATCGATGTAGCCAACAAGCAGAATCTGTTCAACGGAAGGATACTGGTAGTAAAATCCACCAACACGGGTGGTTCGGATAATTTTGCCAGGCAGGATGGTATGTACACCCTGCTTGAACGCGGTCTGGTGAATGGAAAACATGAGGAGCATGTGTTTGTGAACGCATCCATCAGCCGTGTATTGTCAGCAGCAGATGATTGGGACCAGATCCTTACGGCCGCCGCCAATCCTTCGCTGCAATTGATCATTTCCAATACCACAGAAGTGGGCATCGTATGGGAAGAATCAGATGTCTATGCTTCTGTACCGGTCTCGTTTCCTGGCAGGCTATTGGCTTTCCTGGAAGAACGGTTTCGCAAATTTAACGGAGCTGAAGAAGCGGGCATGGTCATTATTCCCACAGAACTGATCGTTGATAACGGGGCCCGCTTGCGGGATATTGTTACCCGACTTGCCATAAGGAAAGGTCTTTCCGAAACCTTTATGAGCTGGCTGACAAACGCCAATGATTTCTGTAATTCACTGGTCGATCGTATTGTACCCGGCAAACTGCCGGTAACAGAACAGGCTGCAATCGAGCAACAACTGACTTACCATGACGAATTGATGATTATGTCGGAGCCATACTGTTTATGGGCCATTGAAACGACCAGGCCGGCCACACTTTCACTGCTTTCTTTCGCTGCCTGCAATGAAGGCATAGTGATCGCAGACGACATCAATAAATTCAGGGAACTGAAATTACGATTATTAAATGCGACACATACCCTTACCTGCGGACTGGCACATCTCTGGGGATTTGCCACAGTGAAAGCAGCCATGCAGGATGCGCTGTTCGAATCTTTTATCAGCCGGTTGGTGTTTGACGAGATCGTACCATTGGTGGTAAGTCACCAGATTTCAAAAGAGGAAGCCATTGCATTTGGTACACAGGTGTTGGATCGTTTCCGCAACCCGCATATTGAACATCTCTGGCTGAGTATTACCGCGCAGTACACTTCCAAAATGCAGATGCGGGTGGTTCCATTGCTGCAAAAACATTATCTGCAGGAAAAAGGGATACCGCAGTGTATCGCTGCAGGTTTTGCAGGGTTCCTGTTGTTTATGCGCCCTGAAGAAATGAAGAACCCTGTTTACTGGGGGAAGGCCAATGGGCAGTCATATCGTATCAACGATGATAAAGCCGCATTGCTGGCGACCCAATGGCAAACGCCGGACTCGCTGCAACTGGTGCAAAACGGTTTCCATAATGTGGACATATTCGGCGATGACCTTACGATCTACCCTGGTTTTGCAGAAGCCGTATGTGAGACACTGGGTTTATTATTGGCGCAGGGTCCGGAGAAAACAGTTCGTTCTATCTTAGCAAAAAAATGATTGGCATGAGTCAGAAACAACGGATACTACAGGTAAACCCGAATGATAATGTACTGGTTGCTTTAACGGATCTCCGCAAAGGAGAAGAACTGTTATTCAACGGAGAACGTTACATGCTGACGGAAGATATTGCCGCCAAACACAAATTCTTCATGCAGGACCTGCAGGCCGGTGATAGTATTATCATGTATGGTGTGTTGGTGGGTAAGGCGCAGACCGCTGTGGCCAGGGGAAGCAGGATGAGCACCGAAAATACCAGACATGCGGCAGAGCCTTATGCATACAGGCCAAGCCATTATACCTGGGAAGCACCTGATATATCGCGTTTTGCCAATCGAACCTTTCTCGGGTATCATCGCTCCGATGGAAGAGTAGGTACTGCCAATTACTGGCTGTTCATACCTACCGTGTTCTGTGAGAACCGTAACCTGGATGTGATCAGGGAAGCGCTTCATACGCAGCTGGGTTACGCGGTCACCGATAAGTACAAACAGAAGACACAACTACTGGTTGAGCTATATAAAAACGGGGCAGATATTCCCAATGCAGATCTTGCCATACGAGAATCCATGGTGAAGACCCAACGGGTGTTCCCGAATGTGGATGGCATCAAGTTCCTGAATCACCAGGGTGGTTGTGGCGGTACAAGACAGGATGCAGCAACGCTCAGCAGCCTGTTGGCCGCCTATGCCGATCATCCCAACGTGGCCGGGGTAACGATTCTAAGCCTGGGCTGCCAACACCTGCAAACGCAGGAACTACTGCAGGATATTAAGAAACGTAATCCAGGCTTTGACAAACCGCTTTATGTATTCGAACAGCAGCAATCGAAAAGTGAGGAACAGCTGATCACCGAAGCTATCCGCAAAACTTTTTCAGGACTGATACAGATCAACCAGTTGGAACGTAAACCGGCATCTCTCGATAAATTATGCATTGGTGTAAAATGTGGTGGCAGTGACGGTTTCAGCGGTATTTCGGCCAATCCTGCTGTAGGGTATTGCTCAGACCTGCTGGTGGCACTGGGCGGAAAAATATTGCTGGCGGAATTCCCTGAACTCTGTGGTGCCGAGCAGCAGCTCATTGACAGGACAAAAGATGAAGCCGCGGCTAAAAAATTCATACACCTGATGCAGACCTACAGCGAAGCTGCTGAAAAAGCGGGTTCTGGTTTTGATATGAACCCTTCGCCCGGCAATATCAAAGACGGACTGATCACCGATGCCATTAAAAGCAATGGTGCTGCTAAAAAAGGGGGTGAATCTCCTGTTGTGGATGTCTTGGATTATACAGAGCCGGCCACCAAACCCGGCCTCAGCCTGGTTTGCACACCCGGTAACGATGTGGAAGCCACCACGGGTAAAGCCGCCAGTGGCGCCACACTGATCTTGTTCACCACAGGATTGGGTACACCAACGGGCAACCCGGTTTGTCCCACCATCAAAGTGGCCACTAATTCTGCACTGGCAACACGAATGTCGGACATCATCGATATCAATACCGGTGGCATCATTGAGGGTGAGAAAACGATCCGGCAGATGGGAGAAGAGATCCTGGAATACTGCATCAAAGCTGCCAGCGGCGAAGTGATACCCAAAGCGGTGCTGCTGAATCAGGATGATTTTATCCCATGGAAAAGAGGAGTAAGCCTCTAAGTAACACATCTCACACCTGTTTTTGGGGTATTCGGTACTGCCAGATGGCAGGTAATTCCGTTATGTAAACGTTTTCGTAACTTCTTGTGGAACTTGCTTTGGAAATGACAAACTTTGTAAACACATCTGGTAACCAGGCCGGTTTGAAAAATCGATGATATGGCAGTTTCATTATTTGACCTTACAGGTAAAGTGGCACTGGTAACAGGCTGCAACAAGGGAATCGGTAAAGCCATGGCCCTTGGTTTGGCGGAAGCGGGTGCCGATATCATTGGTGTAAGCGGATCGATGCAACTTTCCGGCAGCGAGATCGGGCAGGAAGTAACTGCTTTGGGCAGATCATTCAAAGCCTATGCGGCCAACCTTTCAGACAGGGAGGCACTGTATGCGTTTATCCGACAGGTACAACATGACAATCCCGTGATCGATATCCTGGTTAACAATGCCGGTACCATTTTGCGTAAGCCCGCTGCAGAACATCCTGATGAATACTGGGATGATGTATTGGCTTTAAACCTGGACGCGCCATTTATCCTGGCACGTGAGATCGGTAAGAAGATGATCGAGAGAGGGACCGGGAAAATCATTTTCACCTGTTCCTTGCTGAGTTTCCAGGGAGGGATCAATGTTCCGGGTTATGCGGCCAGTAAAGGTGCTTTAAGCAGCCTGGTAAAAGCTTTGGCCAACGAGTGGGCATCGAAAGGTGTTACGGTCAATGGAATTGCGCCGGGTTATATCGCCACAGATAATACCGAAGCCCTGCGTAATGATCCGGAAAGAAGTGTCTCCATCCTCTCCCGCATACCGGCTGCCCGTTGGGGTGAACCGGCCGATTTCAAAGGACCGGCCGTGTTCCTTGCTTCAGAAGCATCCGCCTATGTGAATGGGACCATTTTAGTTGTCGACGGAGGATGGATGGGCCGTTGACGCTTCAGAAAACCGAATATTTGAACAACATTTCATTGCATCCTTAATTCGCTAATAAATCGACCATATGGAAATCAGGTTTCAATCAAGTCCCAAAGAGGTAAAAGGGATGACCACTGCAGAACTGCGTGCTAATTTCTTAGTTACGGAGTTGATGAAGGTGGATGAACTTACACTGGTATACTCTCACTACGACCGTGTGATCATCGGCGGGGTGAAACCGGTGCAGCATACCGTGCAACTGCATAATGAACCGGAATTACGAGCAACCTGTTTTCTTGAGCGGAGGGAGATGGGGATCATTAATGTGGGTGGGGCAGGTACCGTAACTGCCGATGGTGTTGTGTTTGAACTGAACAAACTGGATACGGTATACCTGGGTAAGGGAACCAAAGAGGTTTTCTTTGCCGGCAGGTCAGCGGCAGAACCAGCTCATTTTTTCCTGATGTCCGCTACGGCACACCAAACGTATCCAAACCGTATAATGACCAAGGAGGAAGCTTCGCCGGTGAATATGGGCGAAAAGGCAACAGCCAATGAGCGTACCATTTATAAATACATTCACCAGGATGGCATTCAAAGCTGCCAGCTGGTAATGGGGCTGACCGTATTGCGCGAAGGAAGTGTCTGGAACTCTGTTCCGCCACATACGCATACCCGCAGGATGGAAGTATATTTTTACTTTGATGTTCCTGAACAACAGCGTGTATTCCATTTGATGGGTGAACCTACCGAAACCCGCCATATCGTGATGGCCAATCATGAAGCCGTGATCTCGCCACCCTGGTCCATTCACTGTGGCCCGGGCACTACGAATTACGGGTTTATCTGGGCCATGGCAGGCGAGAACTATACCTTCACCGATATGGACCCGGTTGCCATTGCTGAGATCAAATAAGTAGATAGTTCTGCAATAAAAGAAGCCGCATCTTTTCAGGGTGCGGCTTCTTTTTTATAGTTGGATCAGGTTGATCAGATCTTCACTTTGATCACCAGCTTCTTGATCATCCCTTCACCGATCATCGGAGCATGCACGTCGTCGGGGTAAAAGATGCAAAACTGGTTATCCGTCATACCAAAGAACATATCCGGTGCGTCGTTATAGAACAGCACATCTTTTTCTGCATTGTATTCACCCCTGGGTGAAACGCAGGCATTTCGGGGTTTCCAGCCGATGGTCTCATTGCCACGGATGCAAACCTGGATATCGATATGTGCATTGTGGCACTCGAACTTTGCGGTCGACTCTTCTGCCGGAACCCCATTTTTGTCTGACACGATCCCACGGAGGTTCTCCCCGTCAATATCAAATTTCCCTATTTCCAGAGAAGCCAGGTCTACAGAATGGATATAGGCAAAAGCCTTTGCGAACAAAGGATTCAACCCTGCATATTTGTCCGAATTCTTTATACTATCTAAAATCATATTCTCTGATTTTCAAATTTTCAAATTGGCATATTATCGAATTTACCTTTGCACACGTCCCGATCCGTCACCCTTCATCAGTTCTTTCACTTCATGCAGGGTGGCATGGTTCAAGTCGCCTGGGATGGTGTGTTTGATGGCAGAAGCAGCTACGCCGAACTCTGCAGCTTCTGGCATGGGCATGCCGCTGACCAGCCCGTAGATGAAACCGCTGGCAAACGAATCACCACTACCCACGCGGTCTACAATGCGCACTTCATACTGACGGGTGTGATAGAATTCGGTACCATCATATACCAGTGCACTCCAGCCATTGTCCGATGCGCTATGGCTCTCGCGTAAAGTGGAAGCGATGTATTTGAATCCGAACTTGTCCTTCATTTGTTTGAACACGCTTTTATAACCGTCCAGGTTCAGTTCACCCTTGGTCACATCGGTACCTTCGGCCTTGAAGCCGAGGGTGGTATCCGCATCTTCTTCATTGCCGATACAGACATCCACATATTGGCAAAGGCGGGTCATCACTTCTCTCGCTTTTTCCTTGCTCCAGAGTTTTTTGCGGTAGTTCAGATCGATACTGGTGGTAATGCCTTTGGCTTTGGCGGCTTTCAGTGCGGCTTCGGTCAGGGCTGCGGCCTTATCGCTCAGTGCAGGTGTGATACCGGTGGTATGGAACCAGCTGGCGCCTTCCAGGATCTTGTCAAAATCGAATTCGCTGGTCTCCACATCGGCGATTGAGGCGCCGGCACGATCGTAAATTACCTGCGAAGCACGCATGGAAGCACCCGTTTCCAGGAAATAGATGCCCAGCCTTTTTCCACCCCGGGCAATGAACTGCGTATCTACGCCATAACGGCGGATATGGTTAATGGCCGCCTGTCCCAGCGCATTGTCCGGAACCTTGGTCACAAACACACCTTCCAGTCCGTAGTTAGCAAGCGCTACGGCCACATTGGCTTCACCACCGCCATAGGTAACATCAAAGCTGTCGCTCTGAACAAACCTTTCAAATCCGGGAGTGGAGAGGCGCATCATGATCTCTCCGAGGGTAACTACTTTTTTTGACATGGTCAATCGTATTTTTAAATTAGGATCGGTTTATTAAATGGTAAGCAATGGTATTCAAAGCCCTTCTTGCGAAGTTGGTTAATAATCGGTGGGGAGAAAAGAAATCGGCCCTGTTTTCTGCCGGAAAAATACGCAAACGTTTGCGTAAGAAAATGCGGGTGTTTTACTCTTTTCAGATAACATTGCTAGAAGAAAATCTGCCATATGGAAAAGAAAGAGACGATTCTGTCGCTGATCCCGCAGCAGGGGATCCTTCCCCTCTATTTTTATAAAGATGCACCCGTAAGCATTGAAGTGTTGAAAGCCTTATACAGCGCGGGTATCCGGGCTGTGGAATATACCAACCGCGGAGAAGCGGCCCTCCAGAATTTCAAGGAAATGCGTAAAGTGTGCGATTCAGAACTGAAAGGCATGTACCTCGGTATCGGCACCATCAAGAACGGTGAAATGGCCCAGACCTTCATCGATGCAGGTACCGACTACATCATCTGCCCCGGCCTGATCGAATCGGTGGCAGCTGTGGCCGATAAGAACAGGATGCTCTGGGTACCCGGTTGTATGACACCCACCGAGATCATCCGGGCCGAAACCCTGGGTGCCAGCATGATCAAACTCTTTCCCGGTAATATCCTGGGGCCTGGTTTCATGTCGGCGATCAAAGAACTCTTCCCCGGCCTTTCATTCATGCCTACCGGCGGGGTAGAGCTGGACAAGGACAATATTTCCGCATGGTTCAAAGCGGGTGTCTGTGCCGTGGGTATGGGCAGTAAACTCATCACCAAACAATTACTCGAGGCGAAGGATTATACACAGATCACCAAAGACACGGAAAAAGTACTGGCTATTATTCAATCCATCAAATCATAACCATGACAGCTATAGCGGAAAAAATCGGTAAGTACAGGTGGACAGTTTGTGCCTTGCTGTTTTTTGCAACCACGGTGAACTATCTCGACAGGCAGGTATTGAGTCTGCTCAAGACCACTTTGGAGAGTGAGTTCAACTGGACAAATTCGGATTATGCCAACATCGCATCCGTGTTCCAGTTCGTATACGCCATTTCCATGTTGTTCGCCGGCCGCATAGTTGACAAACTGGGAACCAAGTGGGGCTATGCCTGGGCCATCATCATCTGGTCGTTGGGTGCCATCATACATGCGTATGCGGTTCCACTGGGTACGGGCGTGGCTGCCGTTTTGGGCTTGGTGGGTATTACTGCCGTACCGGTTTCCATACTCGGATTCATGATCTCGCGGGCGATCCTGGGTTTTGGTGAAGCCGGTAACTTTCCTGCAGCGATCAAAGCCACAGCCGAATATTTTCCCAAAAAAGAGAGGTCTTTCGCAACCGGTATCTTTAATTCCGGAGCCAATATCGGTGCCGTTCTGGCGCCATTGTCTGTGCCCTGGATCGCCAAACACTGGGGATGGGAATCCGCTTTTGTCATCATCGGTGCCATCGGTTTTATCTGGTTGCTGTTCTGGTTCGTGTATTATGAGACACCTGACAAACAGAAACGCCTGACAAAAGAGGAACTGGAATACATCAATAGCGACAAGGTAGAAGATGAAACGGAGAATGAGCGGTCTGCAGCAAGAACGCCCTGGATGGTGTTGTTGGGTTTTAAACAGACATGGGCTTTTGTGATCGGCAAGTTCATGACAGACGGCGTATGGTGGTTTTATCTTTTCTGGTTGCCCGGATACCTGAAAGACCAGTATGCGATGGAGGGTACGCAGGTTATGCTGCCCCTTGCCGTACTGTACAGCATGACGATGGTGGGAAGTGTTGGCGGTGGCTGGTTCCCTACCTATTTCATCAATAAAGGATACAAACCTTATGATGGCAGGATGAAAGCGATGCTGGTGATCGCCTGTATCCCCCTGGTAGTGCTGGCTTCACAGCCACTGGGTGGATATAGTTTCTGGGTGCCCGTGCTGCTGATCGGTATCGGAACATCTGCACACCAGGCATGGTCGGCCAATATCTTTACAACGGTCTCCGACATGTTTCCCAAGAAAGCAATCGCATCCGTTATCGGTATCGGCGGCATGGCCGGTGGTATCGGAGGCGTGATCGTTTCCAAGATCGGTGGCTGGATGTTCGACAGCTATAAGCTGGCCGGCATCAAACAGTCGTGGGATGAAGCCGGTGCCAATGGCCTGGGTGCCTATCTCGATAAGATCAAGCTCCTGCGCCTGACCGATAAGTATGGCGATGTGATCGATATCACTCATAAAGAGGTATTCAACCTGTCGAAAGACATGCAGGCACAATTGCAACAGGTGAATCCGGAACATTTTGCCCAGTTCCTGGGACTCCAGAAACAAGTGGTACTGGCTTCCATGTCAACATCCTATACCCTCATGTTCTCTTTCTGTGCCATTGCCTACCTGATCGCCTGGGCGATCATGAAAGCGTTGGTGCCTGAAGAAAAACAAGTGCGCTTATAAGAAGTAACCTTTGTATACAACTACATGAAATCCATGGGTATGAAAAAAAGGTCCTTTGTTCTTTGGGGTTTGGGAATGATCCTGTCATTCTCTGCGTTGCATGCGCAGGAGAAGATCCGTGTACAGCAAGATCCACTCCGGCAGAAGATAACGATCTCGGTAGGCAGGCAACTTTTCACTGAATTCATTTTCACCGATACCATGGAGAAACCATTCCTGTACCCCATTATGGCGCCGAATGGTCAAACCATTACACGCGGTTTTCCCTGGAATCCGCAACCCAACGATCCCACCGATCATCCGCACCATATTGGCCTCTGGTTCAACTATGAAAATGTGAACGGACTGGATTTCTGGAACAACTCGTATAACATACCGGCCGAAAAGAAACAGCAATACGGTTGGATCCGCACACAGAAGATCCTGGAAACAGCAAGTGGCGCTAAGGGCAAATTGGTGTATCTCGCCAACTGGACGGATCAGCAGAAAAATGTATTACTTACTGAAAAAACAACCTATATTTTTTCCGTGATCAACGGCAACCGCGTGATCGACCGTACTACAGAACTTACTGCTGTACAGGATGTGTCTTTCCCGGATGTCAAAGACGGCATGCTGGGCTTACGTGTAGCACATGAGCTGGAACTGCCGGTATTGGAAACCAAAGAATACAAAGACGATAAAGGCATTGTAACGAAAGTGAAAGCCACAAAAGATGCTTCCGTAACCGGTAATTACCTTACTTCAGAAGGTAAACAGGGCGATGCTGCCTGGGCCACACGGGGAAATTGGTGCATGTTATATGGTAAAAAAGGAGGAGATACGATCAGCATAGTGATGATAGACCATCCGGAGAATATCGGATACCCCACTTACTGGCATGCCCGTAATTATGGTTTATTCTCTGCCAATCCACTTGGTCAGAAAGTATTCTCACAGGGCAAACAGGTATTGAACTTCGCATTAGCGAAAGGTAAGCACGCCAGCTTCCGTTACCGCGTAGTGATCGCTTCCGGAAAAGAACGCCTGGCCATGGCTGAGCTGGACAAACTGGTGAACGGCTTCGCAGAACAGAAATAGAAGCTGCTTACGGCATAACATCTTCCGCAACCGTGTCTTTATACCTTGATGTGTTGCAAGAATAGTAAAGCAGTGCAATTCCCGTTAGCGTAGCCAGGAGATTATTCTATACTTTTGCTGTCATTCAATTGTATGCAGCATAGTTTTTCCTACGATAAGAAGAAAGTGATACAGGCGCTCCGCTATCATTTTGTGCAGAGACCGGAAGTAAGGGTATTGATCATTATGGTGAATGTATTTGCCATACTGTCGGCCGTACTCTTTTATATGAAGAAGATACGTCCCGAACCCTTTTTGCTGGGATCGCTGATCTGGTTATTGCTGATGGCCACGTTCTGGTATATCCTGCCCAATAGTATCTATAAAAAAGCCTCAACATTCCGCGACTCGTTTATCATTGGTTTCACGGATGTGCGGGTAACGCTTGAAAATGAAAGAGGTACGGTAGAATGGCCCTGGAAGAAGTTCAGCCGCTTTTTCGAGAGCCCGCATTTTTTTCACCTCTATTTCGACGGAAAATCTTTTTTCCTCATACCCAAAGAAGGCATGAGCGATGCGTTCAGGCATGAATTAAGGGCCCTGCTCAATAGTAAGATAGGTGGGAAATGAGTGGCAAGTCAAAAATCAAAAGTAAAAATTCAAAAGTCGAAAGTCAAAAGTGGTAGATGTTGGTGGATGGATCCTTTGAACTGGCAGGTTTGCCGCCCCCTATATGGATAACTTTTGAATTTTGAATTTTTACTTTTGATTTTTGACTTATAATTCCTTTTCCATCACATAATGAGGGATGGTTACTTCCAGGAATTCATCGCTGCAGATGCGGTAGCCGTTCTTTTCGTAAAAGCCTAAGGCGGATTTTCGGGCGTGCATGGTTAAGCGGCGGTAGCCATGATCGCGGGCCACATTTTCGGCAAAACTCATCAATACCCGGCCGATTCCTTTTCCCTGGAGGTTGGAACTAACGGCCATTTGCCGTAAACGAACCGTTTTTGGGTCGGTTTTGGTCAGGATACAGCAAGCTTCCAGCCGGTCATCTTCGAAACAACCCAGCAGTATATCGTGCAGTTCTGCGGCCAGATCCTCCTCAGAAAAGGATAATCCCAGGGGTTTCCGCAGTATCTGGAAGCGGAGATCCACCATTTGCTGGTATTCCGGGGAGCCGTGATCTATTAGTTTTAATGCCATGTGTTAATACTAGGATGACAAGATAATGATCATTTTCATAAAAATTATGCACAAAAGCAGAAATCGGCCGGAATGCCCGTTAACGGGCTGTGAAAACAAAAATGCCCGAAAAGATTGCTTATTTGACAAAAAGTATATTTTTGCGCCTGTAACAAAAACTTTTTACAATGTCAGACATCGCTACAAGAGTTAAGAAAATCATAGTTGACAAGTTAGGTGTTGATGAAGCTGAAGTAACCAATGAAGCTTCTTTTACCAACGACCTCGGTGCCGATTCTTTGGATACCGTTGAGTTGATTATGGAATTCGAAAAAGAATTCAATATCTCCATCCCTGATGAGCAGGCTGAAACCATCACCACTGTTGGTCAGGCTGTAGCTTACCTTGAAGAGCACGCCAAGTAAGAACTTACTCCTCCTAAATGGAATAATTTTAATCCGCCTTTTTGCGGCCTACAGTGCCACGAAAGGCGGATTATCACTTGAAACAGGTTATGAATATGCAGTTAAAAAGAGTCGTTGTTACAGGAATCGGAACACTGACACCACTCGGCAATAATCTCACGGATTATTGGAACGGGTTATTGAACGGTGTATCCGGAGCTGATAACATTACTTTGTTTGATGCCTCCAAATTCAAAACCCGCTTTGCCTGTGAGGTAAAGGGATTCGATCCTACCCAGTTCATGGATAAGAAAGAAGCCCGCAAATTAGACCGTTTTGCACAGCTGGCTATTGTTGCCAGCGACATGGCCGTTCAGGATGCCGGAATCAGTAAGGACAATGTAGACATCGACCGTACCGGCGTCATTTTCGCCAGCGGTATCGGTGGGTTAACCACTTTCCAGGATGAAGTGATCAACTTTGCCCAGGGAGATGGTACGCCAAGGTTCAATCCTTTCTTCATCCCTAAAATGATCCTGGATATTGCTGCCGGCCAGATCTCCATGCGCCATGGTTTCCGCGGTCCTAACTATGCCGTGGTAAGCGCCTGTGCATCCAGTACCAATGGCATGATAGCCGGGGTGGATACCATTCGTTTGGGTAAAGCCGATATCATCATCAGCGGCGGATCCGAAGCGGTGATCAGCCAGGCCGGTGTAGGTGGTTTCAACGCCATGAAGGCCATGAGCGAACGTAACGACGATCCTAAGACTGCCAGCAGACCTTATGATAAAGACCGCGACGGTTTTGTTATGGGCGAAGCTGCCGGCGTGGTGGTCCTGGAAGAATATGAACACGCTGTTAAAAGAGGGGCCAAAATTTATTGCGAAATCGCAGGTGGCGGCGCAACAGCCGATGCCTACCATTTAACGGCACCGCATCCCGAAGGATTGGGAGCCCGTAACGTAATGATGGCCGCATTGAAAGATGCCGGTATGCGTGCCGATGAAATTGATTATATCAACACCCATGGAACCTCAACTCCGCTGGGAGATGGCGCTGAGGCCAAAGCGATCACCGATGTGTTTGGTGAACATGCCTATAATCTGAATATCAGTGCCACCAAATCCATGACAGGCCACTGTCTCGGAGCTGCTGGCGTGATAGAAGCCATCGCCTGTATCCAGAGTGTGATACATGATATCGTTCCGCCTACTATCAATCACTTCACCGATGATCCGACCCTGGATCCCAGACTGAATTTCACGTTCAACCAGGCCCAGAAAAGAACCGTACGGGCGGCTTTGAGCAATACTTTCGGTTTTGGCGGTCACAACGCTTGTGTGATTGTTAAAAAATACGTAGCTTAAGTTTGTGCAATTCCTCAAAAAGATTTTTAAGAAGGCCGACGATTCTTCTTTTGAGAAGCAACTGAAAAACGTGCTGGGTATCCAGACAGGTAATACCACTTTGTACCGTACCGCAATGAGCCACCGCTCGGTGAAAGAGACCCCGGATGAGAACAATGAACGACTGGAATACCTGGGAGATGCCGTTCTGAGTGCCATTGTTGCCGATTACCTGTTCAAACGTTACCCATACAAAGGCGAAGGTTTCCTGACCGAGATGCGCAGCAAGATGGTGAACCGCCAGCAGCTGAACGACATCGCCCTGAAAATGGGACTACGCAAACTGACTTTCTACAACAAGTTCGATAACGCCCTGAAAGGCAGCCAGATCTTTGGTAATACCCTGGAAGCCCTGGTAGGTGCCGTTTACCTTGATAAAGGTTACAAGAAAACCCATAACTGGGTGCTTCGGCAGATCGTGATCCCGCACATGTTCGTGGACGATCTGGAAGCGATTGACATCAACCTGAAGAACAAACTCATAGGCTGGGCCAATAAAAACGGAAAAACCCTCACTTTCGAGCTGGCTGAGGAAAAAATGGAGGGCAGCCGCCGTCTCTTCACCATCAATGCCATGCTGGATGGTCAATTACTGGCCATGGGCAAAGGTTACAATAAAAAAGATGCCAGCCAGGTAGCTGCCCAGGTGGCCGTAGAAAAACTGGGCCTGCAATGAGCAACGATCAGTTTAACTTCCAACTCAAGAAAAAAGGGATACTGTTCGGCAGCATCCTGCTGATCGGGATTCTGGCCATTCTTTATTTCGGACTCAGAAAATAATCCTTCCTGTCCCGACTACCTGATTTCCTGGCACAGTTCCACCAACACACCATTGGTACCCTTCGGGTGAAGAAAACAGACCAGCTTATTATCTGCCCCTTTTTTCGGGGTCTCATTCAGCAGGGTAAAACCTTCGGCACGCAAACGGGCCATTTCGGCCTCAATATCCACTACCTCAAAAGCGATATGGTGAATGCCTTCCCCCTTTTTCTCAATAAAACGGGTAATGACTCCTTCCGGGTCGGTACTTTCCAGCAGCTCGATCTTGGTATCACCCTGGCGGAAAAAAGCGGTGTTCACTTTCTCAGAATCAACGCCTTCGGTCTTGTAACAGGGGGTATTCAGCAGTCTCTCATAAAGGGGGATGGCCTGCTCGAGGCCTTTTACTGCAATACCAATATGTTCAACTTTTAACATATATCTTAATTTTATATAAAACCTTTACGAAAGTCGGAAAAACAATGTCAGTGGCCCCGAATGGCCAAAATTATAGAACCTATTGCCATATTTTTGTGTTTAACAGAGTTATAAATAGTTAGTGTATATGTTGAAATTACCGATTTACCTGGATAACAATGCCACCACGCCGATGGACCCGCGTGTGCTGGAAGCGATGATACCTTATTTTACCGAGCATTTTGGTAACGCGGCCAGCCGTAACCACCCTTTTGGCTGGGAGGCAGAAGAAGCGGTTGATTATGCCCGTGAGCAGGTAGCCAAACTGGTTGGCGCCGATGCCAAAGAGATCATTTTCACTTCTGGTGCCACCGAAGGTGATAACCTGGGTATCAAAGGAGTGTTTGAAATGTATGCCAGCAAAGGTAACCATATCATTACCTGTACCACAGAACACAAAGCGGTACTGGATACCTGCAAACATATCGAGCGCCAGGGCGGTGAAGTAACTTATCTGGAAGTGAAAGCTGATGGTCTTATAGACCTAAAAGAGCTGGAAGCGGCCATCAAACCCACTACCATCCTTATTGCTATCATGTATGCCAACAATGAGATCGGCGTTATTCAGCCCGTAAAGGAGATCAGTGCCCTGGCACGTAAGAACGGCGTTCTGTTCTTTACAGATGCAACGCAGGCCGTGGGTAAGATCCCGGTGGATGTGACTAAGGACGGCATTGATATCATGGCATTCTCTGCACACAAAATGTATGGTCCCAAAGGGATTGGCGCATTGTACGTTCGCCGTAAGAACCCACGCGTGAAAGTTACCGCACAGATGGATGGCGGTGGCCACGAAAGGGGCATGCGTAGCGGTACGCTGAACGTTCCCGGTATTGTTGGTTTCGGAAAAGCCTGCGAACTGGCCCGCCTGGAAATGGCAGAGGAAGCGGTTCGTTTGAGTCAACTTCGCGATAAACTGGAGAACGCTCTCCTGAAACTGGAAGAAGCCTATGTGAACGGAAGTCGTGAACACCGTCTGCCACACGTGAGCAATATCTCTTTCAAATATGTGGAAGGGGAGGGATTGATGATGGGCTTTAACAAAAATATCGCATTGTCTTCCGGTTCTGCCTGTACCTCCGCCTCACTGGAACCCAGTTATGTGTTAAAAGCACTGGGCCTGGGCGACGATCTGGCACACAGTTCGCTGCGTTTTGGATTGGGACGTTTTACCACTGAAGAACAAATCGATTACACCATCAAGGCGGTAAGCGATACGGTTCTGAAACTGAGAGAGATGAGCCCGCTTTGGGAAATGTTTAAAGAAGGCGTGGATATGGATAAAATCGAGTGGGCACACCACTAGATCAATTTGAGCATGTGTTAATTTGATCCCGCTATAGCGGGAGAAAATGAGGTCAGATTAACACAGTAAAAGGGTTTCCTCATTTACACATTAACCAATTTTCAAATTTTCAAATTATAACCATGGCATATTCAGAAAAAGTGATCGATCACTACAGCAACCCCAAAAACGTGGGAACGCTGGATAAATCAAAGAAAAACGTAGGTACCGGTCTGGTAGGTGCGCCTGAATGTGGCGACGTAATGCGCCTGCAGATCGAAGTGGATGATGCTACCGGTGTCATCACCGATGCAAAATTCAAAACCTTTGGTTGCGGATCAGCCATTGCTTCATCCTCTCTGGCCACAGAATGGCTGAAGGGCAAAACCGTTGACCAGGCAGTGCAGATCGATAATATGGACCTGGTGGAAGAATTGAACCTGCCACCCGTTAAGATCCACTGTTCTGTACTGGCCGAAGACGCCATCAAATCCGCCATCAACGACTACCGTAAAAAGAACGGCCTCGAAGAACTGGTGTTTGAAGAAAGGATCCACTAGAATTAAATGAATAATTAGTCGTTGGTAATTAATAATGATCAACTGCTAATTGCTAACTACTGATGATATGGTAGCAACAGAGAATAGTATTTACGTAAGCGAGAAAGCCAAGAAGAAAGTGCTCCAGCTGATGGAAGATGCCGGTGTGTTGGGAGATGATACTTATTTCCTGCGCGTTGGTGTTGTAGGCGGCGGTTGTTCTGGTCTGAGTTACAAATTGGACTTCGACAATGAGATAAAACCTATGGACCAGGTGTTCGAAGACAACGGGATTAAAGTAGTGACGGACCTGAAAAGTTTTTTATACCTCGTAAATACAGAGCTTGATTTTTCAGATGGACTGAATGGTAAAGGTTTTTATTTCAACAACCCCAATGCCAGCAGAAGCTGTGGTTGTGGAGAGAGTTTTGCAGTATAATCATTACCGGTTTCCAAAAAATAATAGAATAGCCGACCATTGCAATGGTCGGCTATTCTATTATAAATCGTTTCTGGTCAGTTGCTATCGGTTAACGCTAATGTGCCTTATCATCCGGTAAAGGTGGTGCGTCCGGTTTGGGTGGTTTCTCAGTTTTTACCTTACGGGGATGTGCCAATGGCGGTGGTGGCGTGGGAGCCGAATGCTTGAGGCTTTTGGGCGCACCGGGATTGTCCATGGCTGCCACTTTGGGAGGTGGAGGAGGCGGTGGCAGTTTCTGCCCTTTTTTATGGTTTTTGACCACCACAGGCAGGGCATTCGGTCCGTTCTCTACTTTTGGCGGTTTGGGTGGTGTTTTGGGCTTGTCCTGTGCATGACTGAACATGCCAATACCCAGCAGGAAATAGAGGAGCAGGCTTAGTCTTAGTTTCATAATCATGTTTATACTGGGACGCGAAATGTGAGAAAATCCATAAAGTGCAGGTAAAATAATCGCCGGAATAGGGCGATTGACCAATAACATTTAGTTTTGAAGCCATGTGGATGATCTGCAAAAAAGAATGGCAACAATTTTTCAGCAGCCTAACGGGTTATATAGCATTGGTTGTTTTTTTGTTGCTCAACGGGCTGTTTCTTTTTGTGTTCCCCGATACCAGTATTCTTGATTTTGGGTATGCTTCACTAGGCAGTTTTTTCAGCCTAGCCCCCTGGATCCTGCTTTTCCTGGTACCTACCATCACCATGCGCAGCCTGGCGGATGAATACAAGACCGGTACCTTTGAACTGATGAAGACCTTTCCTGTAACACCCTTCCAGATCGTTTGGGGTAAATTCTTCGGTTCGCTGATCATCGTTGTTACGGCACTTTTGCCTACACTGATTTATGCGGTTTCTGTACAGCAGTTGAGCGTTACCGGTGGTATCGATACAGGAGCTACTGCCGGCAGTTATATAGGCCTTATTTTTCTGGGTGCGGTATTCACAGCCATCGGCATCTGTACCAGCAGCTATACCAACAACACGGTTGTGGCATTCATCGCTGCCGCTTTTCTATGTTTCGCCTTATATAATGGGTTTGATGCCATCAGTAAACTGCCGGTATTCAAGGCCGGACCGGATTATTATATCGAAATGCTGGGTATCAATTTTCACTACCGGAGTATCAGTCGCGGCGTAATTGATAGCCGGGACCTCGTCTACTTTATCAGTGTCATCTTCCTGGCCATGTTCATCACACAAAGAAACCTCATCAAACGATAAACGCATCCATGCAGAAAATAGGGCAACATAAGTATGGTGTATGGGGGCTGATAGCCGCTTTTGTGGCATTGGTGTACCTGTCGACCCTTGTTTTTTATCGTGTAGATCTTACCGCAGAAAAAAGATATAGTGTAACACCCGCCACCAGAACCTTATTGCAGGAGATGGATAGCGTAATCACGGTCAAAGTATTCCTGACCGGTGACCTGCCGGCAGATTATAAAAAACTGAGCATTGCCACCAGGGACCTGTTGGATGAATTCCGTTCCTTATCCGGTAACCGTGTGCAGGTCAGTTTTGAAAAACCTGGCGAAGAGATTACCAATGATACGGCAAAAGTTGCTTTGTATGATAGTCTGTCGCGACTCGGTGTTGTTTTCGAAAGATCAGAAACCGTGCAGTCTGAAAAAGAAACCAACCAGCTGATCATACCTTCTGCACTGGTGAGTTTCCGGAAGGGGCAAAAGCCCATCGCTATTGACCTGCGCAGCAGCCGTAAGATCTTTAAGCAGTTCAATGTGGTGAACGATAATAGTCCGCAGGAAGATGTGGAAGCCACCCGCAATGCTGCTGAAGCCCTGCTCGAATTCAAGTTCGCCGATGCCATCGATAAACTTACACGTAAGTATGTCCCTACCGTTGCTTATCTGGTAGGTAATGGGGAGCCTATTGATTTTAAAGTGAACGACCTGGGTGAAAGTCTGCGTAACGAGTACCGTTTGGCGGTCTTCGATATCAAAAAGGGATATCCCGACCCTGCCATGATCGACGCATTGATGATCGTAAAGCCAACACAGCCTTTTACTGAGGAAGAAAAACTGAAACTGGATCAGTATGTGATGAATGGTGGTAAGATCATCTGGCTGATTGATAAACTGCATGCAGAACTGGACAGCCTCATGCGGAGCCAGGCAGAATATACGGCATTCGACAGGGGACTGGATATCGACGATATCCTTTTCAAATATGGTGTCCGCATCAATCCAGATTTGTTGCAGGATCTGAACTGTTCCAAAATCCCCATCGTGATAGGACAGAATACAGATGGCAGTCCTAAAATGCAACGGGTTCCCTGGCCTTATTATCCGTTTCTTTCCGCTCACGGTGATAATCCCATCAGCAAGAACCTGGAGCGGGTATTGCCTATTTTTCCTTCCAGCATTGATACGGTGAAAGCTCCGGGCATTATAAAGACCATACTGCTGACCAGCGATACCAACAGCCGCCGTATCAGTTCGCCGGCTATCGTATCTATCAACAGCGTTAAAAGCGATGAAGATCTTTTATCGTTCAATCAAAGTTATGTTCCGGTGGCTGTTCTGCTCGAAGGAAAATTCAGTTCTTTATACAGTAACCGTATTAGTCAGCAGGTGATGGACTCAGTGCAGCGTGTCACCGGCAGACCTTACCTGGCGCAGGCGAACAAGGAAAGCAAACAGATTGTGGTGGCTGACGCAGATATCGTGACAAATGCCATCAGTCAAACGACAGGTCCGCTGCCCATGGGATTGTTGCCGCTGGAAAACTACCGTTTTGCCAACCGCGAGTTCTTCCTGAATTCTATCGATTACCTGGTCAGCAGGAATAAGCTGTATGAAAGCCGTAACAAGGATTTTGTACTACGCCTGCTGGATAAGACCAAAGTAGAAGCGCAAAGAGGGCTTTGGCAGATGTTGAATATTGTACTGCCTATTTTGTTGATCATCCTGTTCGGTGTTTTTTTCCAGTGGCAAAGGAAAAACAAGTACCAGGCCTGATTTATCCTGCCAGCCTGACTATATTTACATATTAAACCTGCCGCATGTCTACCCACCAACTTGTTTATTTAGTTTTTGCCATAGTACTGGTTATAGCGCTTGTTTTCGATCTGGGGTTACTCAGTAAAAAGAACAAGACTGTTACCATCAAACAGGCTTTTTATCAGACTGCATTTTGGGTAGGACTGGCATTGGTATTCTTTGTGTTCATGTGGATCGAAGGTCCATCGCTGGCGGCCGAATCTGTATCTAATGGAGTAACCAGTACAGCAACGGGTTCGCAACTGGCGCTGGAATTCCTGAGCGCTTACCTGATGGAGTGGAGCCTGAGTATTGATAATATTTTTGTGTTCATTCTCATCTTTACCTCGTTTGGTGTAAAAGAAAAACATTATCCCCGCGTATTGCTGGTAGGGATACTGATGGCCATTCTGTTCCGTATCATTTTTATTACCGTAGGGGTAGTGCTGGTGGCTAAGTTCTCCTGGATACTGTACCTTTTTGGTGTATTCCTGGTATATACCGGGTATAAAATGTTCACGAGTACCGAAGATGAGGAATTCGATCCGCATGATTCCAAAGTGTACCGCTTTCTGAAAAAGTTTTTGCCCCTGGTAAACCATGACGGTGATGGCAAATATGTAATGCGTGAGAACGGTAGACCGGTTTATACCTCTCTGTTCGTAGTGGTAGTATTGCTGGCGGCTATTGACCTGGTATTTGCACTCGATTCCATTCCTGCGGTGATGGGTATTTCCAAGGATCCACTGGTGATATACACGTCCAATATTTTCGCTGTATTGGGCCTGCGTTCTCTTTTCTTTTTATTGAGGGGGGCTGTAACCAAGTTCGATTACCTGCAGCAGGGTATCGCCATTGTGCTGGTGTTCATTGGTGCAAAGATGCTGGGCGAACATTACCTGAATGAGTGGATGCCCAAATCCACGCAGGTCTTCCTGTCGTTGGGCGTGATCATGCTCTGTATCTCCGGTTCGATATTTTATTCTATGTTCATGAGTAAAAAAGGCGTACCAAAAGATGTGAACGATGGTTCTCTCTAACCTTAACTTAACTACTTGACATACCGCATACGAGATATTGTACATATCCTGCAGGCAGCAGCAGCTATACAGGTCGATACTGTTATAGAGCACTTGCTTATCGACAGCCGTAAGATCGTATTTCCCGAAACATCCCTTTTTTTCGCTATCAGCGGTCCGAGGCGCGATGGGCACCAATTCATCAAAGAGGTGTATGAACGGGGAGTCCGGCATTTTGTGGTGCGAAAAGGGTATACGCCTCCGGAAGGTTTAGCCGGAGCTATTTTTTTAACAGTGCCTGATGTGCTGGAAGCCCTTCAGCAACTGGCAGCTCACCATCGTAGCCGGTTTTCGATACCGGTGATCGGGATCACGGGAAGTAACGGCAAGACCATCGTAAAAGAATGGTTGTACCAGTTGCTGCAAAAAGATTTTGTGATTGTACGAAGCCCGCGCAGTTACAACTCGCAGATAGGTGTACCACTGAGTGTCTGGCAGCTGAATGAACAACATACGCTGGCGATCTTTGAAGCCGGCATCTCTACCCATCATGAGATGCAGCGGCTGGAAAAGATTATTCAACCCACAGCCGGCGTATTTACCAATCTGGCCGATGCGCATAATGAAGGTTTTGAAAGCATCCGGCAAAAGGCTTTGGAAAAAGCAGGTTTGTTCCATAACAGCGATTCTCTCGTATTTGGCAGAGAAGCACTGCAAAACCAGCTTGATCCGGACGGTAAAGACAAAGTCCTGTTCGCTGGTACCCGGGATTTTTTTTCCTGGAGCCGCGAATCTGATGCCACGCTGGTTGTTGTTTCGGAAGAGAGAACTGATAATACGACACGCATCAGTGCAGAGTATAAAGGCGAAACCATTGATATAACCATACCTTTTACAGACAGGGTCTCGATCGATAATGCGATCACCTGCTGGTCTGTAATGCTGCAGATGAATTATGCAATATCTCTGATCCGGGAAAGAATGTTATTACTGGAGCCGGTGGACATGCGGATGCAACTAAAAAAAGCCATCAACAATTGTTACCTGCTCAATGATAGTTACAGCAATGATCTGTCTTCTCTTGATCTTGCCATTGATTACCTGCAACAGCAGGCAGGTTCTCATCGTACCACGCTGATACTCTCTGATATCCTGCAGTCCGGACAATATGAAGAAGCATTGTACCGTGATATTGCGGAACAATTGGTGATCCGGGGTATACACCGGCTGATCGGTATTGGTCCGTCTATTATGCGTTACCAACATTTGTTCGGTGTATCCGGATCCTTAGAAAGTCTGGCTTTTTATCCTTCCACGGAAGCTTTCCTACAACAGGCTACCACGCACGATTTTCTCAATGAATATATCCTGTTGAAGGGTGCCCGTGTTTTTGCATTTGAACGGATCTCGGCCTGGCTGGAACAGCAAGTGCACCAGACGGTGATGGAGATCAATCTTACGGCCATGGGGCATAATCTCCGGCAATACCAGCAGCGGTTGAAACCCTCAACCAAACTGATGGCCATGGTGAAAGCTTTCAGTTATGGTAGCGGCAGTGTTGAAGTGGCGCGGGTACTGCAGTTTCATAAGGTGGATTACCTGGCAGTGGCTTATGCAGATGAAGGGGTGGAATTGCGTAATGCCGGTATCAGCCTTCCCATTATGGTGATGAATGTAGACCCCGCAGGTTTTGATTCGCTGGTAACACATAACCTCGAACCGGAGATCTATTCTTTCCCCATTTATCATGCGTTTCATCATTATCTTGATCAACAGGGTATACAGCAATTCC
Organism: Sediminibacterium sp. FW305-C-269; assembly: GCF_058231045.1. Taxonomy (NCBI): domain Bacteria; kingdom Pseudomonadati; phylum Bacteroidota; class Chitinophagia; order Chitinophagales; family Chitinophagaceae; genus Sediminibacterium; species Sediminibacterium sp. FW305-C-269. The sequence continues at coordinate 95,269 of NZ_JBIQXQ010000002.1, forward strand.
CGGTCCACATTAAATTCAACACCGGTATGAATCGCCTGGGTTTTGAAGTGGAAGAAGCAGCAGCGGTTGCCGAATGGTTGCACACACGCCAGACCATGGCTGTAAAATCGGTATTCAGTCACCTGGTAGGTAGCGAAACCGCGATACACGATGGGTTTACGCAAATCCAGGTTACAGGTTTTATAAATGCCTGTGAGATACTGCAGCAGAAACTGGGGTATCATTTTACCCGGCATATTGCCAATACAGCGGCTATTTTCCGCCAACCTGAATACCAGTTTGACATGGTTCGTCTGGGCATTGGCCTCTATGGAGTGGACAGTGCCGACGGAGAACAATTGAACCTCCATACAGTAGCTACCCTACGTTCTACGATTGCGCAGATCCGGAAAGTAAAAAAAGGAGAAAGTGTAGGGTATAACCGAAAAGGGGTAGTGGAGCGCGATAGTCTGATAGCGACCATCCGCATCGGTTACGCCGATGGTTTTGGCAGGAAACTGGGTAACGGTAAAGCCAGTGTGTATGTAAATGGTCAACTGGCCCCGGTAATCGGAAATGTCTGTATGGATATGACCATGCTGGATATAACGGATATTCCGGACGTGAAAGAGGGGATGGAAGTAGAACTGTTCGGTAAACACCTGCCCGTGCAACAACTGGCTAAATGGGGAGATACCATTGCTTATGAGATCATGACAGGTATCAGCCAGCGGGTTAAACGGGTATACCTGGAAGAGTGAGCGGGGTAGTACCGGATAAAACCATAAGTTGTAAGAAATTCCCAAATCACCGGCGTTCAAATCCCCAAATAATACAAAGCCCTATCTTTGCCCACCATAAAAAACATGCAGTGAAAGCCAGACAAATCGTATTTCTTATTCTGCTGATCATTTTCGCCGACCAGGCGCTGAAGTTTTACATCAAGTTGAATTATTATGCCGGTGAGGAGCATACAGTGATTGGCAACTGGTTCCGCCTGCATTTTGTAGAGAATGAGGGCATGGCCTGGGGCTGGAAATTCGGCGGCGATTTTGGTAAGATCATTCTTACCCTGTTCCGGCTGGTGGCCGTAATCTGGGGTAGCTTTTTGCTGCGAGATTTCATCCGTAAAAAATACCATCGGGGATTTATCGTTTGTGCCGCATTGATCTATGCCGGGGCACTGGGTAACCTGATTGACAGTTTGTTTTACGGACTGATCTTCGAGCAAAGCAATCCTTTTTCACAGAATGTGGCCCGCTTTTTTCCTCCGGGAGGTGGTTATGCCAGTTTCCTGCATGGTAAAGTGGTGGATATGTTCTATTTCCCCATTATTACCAATGCCCATTTTCCTTCGTGGATACCCTGGGTAGGAGGTGATGAATTCGAGTTCTTCCGCCCCGTATTTAACCTGGCCGATGCTTCTATTTCTGCCGGCGTCATTGCGATCCTGGTTTTCCAGAACCGTTTCTTTAAAAAACATGAGGAACTGCAACATCAGACGATTGAGACAGATAGTGTGGTCAATGATAAAACACAGATATTCTAAAAGAAAATAAGGTAAATACAAAGCCCCGATACTATGTGTCGGGGCTTTTTGTATTATAAAGAAGTATTTAACTTTCTACTTGATCACTGGTATGCCGAAGAGCGAAACACTTTGTGTCGATGTGGTATTGAATACCTGGTCTATCAGACCGTATCCCTTGGCATAAAAGCTGTTGCCTGAAAAAAGGGTTTGATAACTAGTGCCATTATCAGGAAGGAACTGGATCTCCCGTTTTACATTGATGACGTTGGAGTATTGCCTGCCACCAATGGTATACGGGGAAGTATTTTTTGTGATGATGGTGAATACCGCTTTAGCTGTTCCTCTGACGCCATTTGTCCAGTAACCGGGTTGTGCGGTAGAGGACCAGCTCTCGCCTACATTGGCGCTTTCTTTCAGGAAAGGATAACTGATGAACGAATTCGGTATGGTATCGAAGATCAATGTATAATCGAAATCAACGGTACTTAATGCGTAATAGTTGCCCTTGCCGTCTTTGGCAAAATAGAAAGTGTCCTGCAGTCTTGTGGCAAACTGCGCATAGCTGAGGGTATCACGTATGATCTGGCCAGGAGCCACACTTACCGTGAACGTATCGATATTGCCGAGTTTGGGAATGTATTGGTATACCCAGCTGGAACCGATCGTGGTAGGGAAATAATCACCCCCTGTACCACTGCCACTACCTGAACCACTTCCTGATACCGGAATGGAGAAACTACAGATATTGTTATTGAAGATCAGCACAAAATCGGTGGTTTTGGGAAGGATGGGCGTTCCATAACCTTTCAGTTTGATCACGGAGGGGCCGGTACTTACGGCAAAACCGGAATCTATGAACCACATACCGTTCACCGTATCGGAATAGATCTTGTATTTACCCTGTGCAGTAAAGTTGACATTGATGTTCACGTAGTTATAGGTGGCTATCAGTGGGGTGTCCACTTTATATTCCCCCAGTACTTCGGAAGATTTGCAGTTTCCCAGTGAGTCTACCAGCTCTCCCTGGGCGATACCATTGAATCCACCTTTTTCCACGCTGTATTCTTTTTTACATGCCTGGAAAGCTATGAACACAGCGAGGATAACGCTGAGTCGAAGGGTTAATTTGATCATGGTTGGTTTTTGCATTTACTGGCTGTATACGAATATCAGATAAAATTTATACTAATAACGCTGCCCGGCTGGTCAAATTACCATTTTTTAATAACTGATCCACATTATTTAACGTTGTTGTAGCGATCTGGGAGAGGGCTTCATCGGTGAAAAAGGCCTGGTGAGCAGTGATCAGCACATTGGGGAAACTCATTAAGCGTTGAATTTCATCGTCCTGTATTACGGTGCCACTCAGATCACGAAAAAACAGGTGCTCCTCCTGTTCGTACACATCAATGCCCAGGTAGCCGATCTGGCCCGATTTAAGCCCCTGAATAGCGGCTTTGGTATCAATCAGTCCGCCCCGGCTGGTATTGATCAACATTGCCCCGGGTTTCATCATTTCTATGGTAGTTGTATTGATCAGGTATCTGGTCTGTTCGTTCAATGGGCAGTGTAGCGAAATGATATCCGTATTTAATACATCGGTTAGCGGATGATAGGTAACACCAATAGCTTCCAGTTCCGTATTGGCGATCACATCGAATGCTTTTACCTGGCAACCCAGGCCCATCATCATCCGGCAGAAGGCTCTTCCGATATTACCGGTCCCGATCACACCAATGGTCTTTCCATGCAGGTTAAAACCCAGTAATCCGTTCAATGAAAAATTCTGTTCCCTTACCCGGTTATAGGCTTTGTGTGTTTTCCGGTTCAGTGTCATGATCAGCGCCAATGCATGTTCCGCTACCGCTTCGGGCGAGTAGGCAGGTACCCTGCATACTTTGATGCCCAGTGCTTTGGCAGCTTCCAGGTCTACATTGTTGAAACCGGCACAGCGCAGAGCAATGATCTTAACACCTTTGTCGGCCAGTTGCCGGCATACCAATGCAGTTACTTTATCGTTCACAAAAACACATACAGCTTCGGCATGATCAACCAAGCCGACGGTCTGTTCATTCAGTTGCGATTTATGATACACCAGCTCAAAACCCAGGTCGGTATTTTGGCTGTTGAAGAAATCCTTATCGTACGGTTGCGCGGAAAAGAATATGATTTTCATAATGCGCTAAAGATACGTAGGCTTGGGGAATCGGGGTGAATCGTCAGTAGTGAGTGGTGAGTAGGGAGGGTATTACACTCACTCCCTACTCACCACTCACCACCACGATTCACAGGATCTCTTTCAGACTTTCTTCGGTTGCCTGAATGGTCTTGTCAAGGTCGGCATAGGACAAAGCATTGTTCAGGAACCAACTTTCAAAAGCGGAAGGTGGCAGGTAAACGCCGCGTTGCAGCATGGCATGAAAATATTTTTTGAAGAGTTCGTTGTTGGCCGATGCGGCAGTGGCAAAATCCCTGACCAGGTGATCGCTGAAATGCAGGCTGATCATGGAACCCAGGCGGTTGATCACATAAGGGGTGCCGGAGGCCTTGAGTACGGCGTCCAGCCCTTTGTGCAGGTAAGCGGTCTTGTCTTCGAGTTCGGTATAGATCCCCGGGTTGTTCTTTAATTCGGTGAGCATGGTAAAACCGGCCACCATGGCGATCGGGTTGCCACTGAGGGTACCGGCCTGGTATACATTGCCCAGTGGAGCGATCTTTTCCATGATCTCGCGTTTGCCGCCAAAGGCACCCACAGGCATTCCTCCACCAATTACCTTGCCATAGGTTACCAGGTCCGCATCTATCTTCAAATGCTGTTGTGCGCCACCGGCGGCCAGCCGGAAACCGGTCATGACCTCATCAAAAATGAAAACAATGCCTTCCCTGTCGCAGATCTTGCGCAATCCTTCCAGGAAACCGGGCTCAGGTAATATGCAACCCATATTGCCTACCACAGGTTCGGTGATGATGGCTGCGATCTCGTTCTTATTTTCTTTTACCAGTTGTTCTACCGCTTCCAGGTCGTTGAAAGCACAGGTGAGGGTATCGTTGGCCACACCGCCGGTGACACCCGGAACGGTCTGTATGTTGAATGTGGCCAGTCCGCTGCCGGCCTTCACCAGGAATGCATCTGCATGTCCATGGTAACATCCTTCAAATTTGATGAACTTGTTCTTTCCGGTATACCCTCTTGCCAACCGCAGCGCGCTCATACAGGCTTCCGTTCCGCTGCTCACCATCCTTACCAGGTCTACGTTCGGGGCCATGCTCTTGATCAGTTCGGCCATCTGTATCTCCAACTCGGTAGGAGCACCATACGAGGTGGATAATAGGGCTTTTTCCTGGATGGCTTTCACTACAGGTTCGTAGGCATGTCCCAGGATCATGGGGCCCCAGGAAGCGATATAGTCAATATATGCGTTGCCGTCAGCATCGTATAAATAAGCGCCCTTTGCTTTTTCGATAAACAAAGGCGTTCCGCCCACGCTTTTAAATGCCCGTACCGGTGAGTTCACACCGCCAGGGATGGATTGCTGGGCGCGGGTGAAGAGTTGTTTGCTTTTTTCGTACATTTTTGTGAGTTGTGAGTGGTCAGTAGGGAGTTCTATTTCGGAGTACCTGATCTTCCGATCAGTCCTGTTAGTAATTTGAACGTTTTAATAATTAATTCGCCTAAGTTGTATAATTCTTTATCAGTAACATAATTGAGCGATATAGCAATATCAAATGCAGTATCCAACTCAACTAATGATCCTCTTGAGATTTCAAAAAATCTTATTCTTTCTTTATCGGACCTCCTGGAAGCCCCTTCTGCCAAATTCAGGTGAATAGATAATGCTGCCCGCCTGATCTGCTGAGTCATTGCAAATCTCTCATCTGAAGGAAAATACCTTGTGATTCTATAGCATTCCAACAGCAACAATTTAGAATGTTGGAATGCTATTAGTTTTGTATGGGATAGACCTAAAAACATTGCAGCCTATTTACTATACCGCAATATAAGCGCGATCTTTTCACTTCCTACTCACCACTGACTACTCCCGACAAAATTCCGTTAAAAAACTCATCCTCTCACAAGTATAACTACTTACCCTTCCAATTACTACCCCATCAACCTCACTGCATCTTTTGCAAAGTATGTGGCGATCAGGTCGGCACCGGCACGTTTGATGGACGTGAGGCTCTCGATCACCGCTTTGTTCTCATCCAGCCAGCCCATTTTGGCTGCGGCTTTGATCATGGCATATTCACCACTAACATGATAAGCGCTTACCGGTACATCCACCGTGTTTTTGATCTCACGGATGATATCGAGGTAGGCCATGGCTGGTTTTATCATTACTATATCTGCACCTTCTTCCACATCCATGAGTGTTTCCTTGATGGCTTCTGTACGGTTGGCATAATCCATCTGGTACGTCTTCTTGTCACCAAAGCCGGGAGCGCTGTCCAGTGCATCGCGGAACGGCCCATAAAAACAGGACGCGTATTTGGCGCTGTAACTCATGATGCCGGTTTGGGTAAAGCCGTTTTCTTCCAGTCCGCTGCGTATGGCGCCGATGCGTCCATCCATCATATCGCTGGGTGCCACAAAATCAGCACCGGAGCGGGCGTGACTGATACTCATCTTCACCAAAGCTTCTACGGTCTCATCATTTACGATCTCGCCATCTTTTACAATGCCGTCATGTCCGTAGGAGGAGTAAGGGTCCAGGGCCACATCGGTCATCACCACCATTTCCGGAACCGCATCCTTGATGGCTTTTATGCTTCGTTGCATCAGACCATCGGGGTTCCAGGCTTCTTTGCCGGTATTGTCTTTCCACTCGTCCTTGCATTTGATGAACAGGAGAACGGATCGGATCCCCATGCTCCAGAGTTCCTTCACTTCTTTCACGGTCAGGTCCAGGGAACGCCGGTAATAACCCTGCATGGAAGCGATCTCCGTTGCAACGTTTTCTCCCTCATCAATGAATAAGGGTGCAATGAAATCTGCGGGGCGTAAAATGGTTTCCGCCACCATTGAACGGATAGCGGCCGATCTGCGTAAGATCCTGTTTCTTCTTTGCAGGTACATAACTAGTTAATTGACCCAGTTGCGGGGGTGCAGGCATGCATCCAATAATGCTGCTTCTGCACTTCCTTCAGCCGGTTGATGATTGTATTCAAATCTTACCGTTGGCGGTAAGCTCATTAAAATGCTTTCTGTTCTGCCATTCGTTTTCAGTCCAAAAATGGTTCCGCGGTCATGCACCAGGTTGAACTCGGTGTATCGGCCACGCCTGATCTCCTGCCAGTATTTATGTTCCGGCTGGTAAACGGTCTGTTTCCGTTTATCCGCTATCGGAATATACGAATCTATGAATGCATATCCGCAGGCTTTCGCAAAACGGATCCAGAACTGAACATCCCTGTCTGCATCGGGCCGTTGGTGATCGTAAAAAATACCACCAATGCCACGGCGTTCATTGTTCCGGTGACGGTTCACAAAATAGTTATCACACTCTGCTTTGAAACGCGGGTAGAAACTTGTGTCAAAACCGTCACAGATGCTTTGATAGGTCCGGTGAAAATGGCGGGCATCCTCTTCAAACAGGTAATATGGTGTGAGGTCGGTGCCGCCACCAAACCAACGATCGATCACATGATCATTCGCGTCATACAATTCGAACATGCGGTAATTGCAATGCACCGTAGGTACAAAAGGATTCAGCGGGTGTATCACAATGCTCATACCGCAGGCAAACCATTTGTCGCCATCGATTTTAAGCTGGCTGCGCATGGTGTCAGTAACACTGCCAAAGACCACAGAAGTATTGACACCTCCCTTCTCAAACACGTTTCCGTTACTGATCACGCGGGTTTTCCCGCCACCGCCTTCAGGTCTTTCCCATTTGTCTTCGATAAATCGGGACTTACCATCGCAGGTTTCCAAAGCCAGGCAGATATCATCCTGTAGCTGGTGAATAAGATTGATCCATTGTGTTTTGATATCTTCCATGACAGTTATGCGTCGTTATATTTTGTGCCGGTATTCTTTTACGGTATCCACAAATGCCCGGGCATGGTCTACCGGAACATTCGGCAAAATGCCATGCCCCAGGTTGGCAATATGATGGCCTGGGCCAAATGCATCCAGCATCGCGGTCACTTCTTTTTTGATCACGGGGATGGGTGACAACAGTTTGGCAGGATCAAAATTGCCCTGCAGGGTCACATGATTGCCTGCCAATTGGCGAGCCATCTGTGGTTTGATGCACCAGTCGATACCCAGTCCATGCGCACCGGTTGCTGCCATATTATCCAGGCTATGCCAGGCTCCTTTGGCAAAGATGATGGTAGGTGCCGTGTCTTTGAGTGCGGCAACGATCTGGCGGATATAACGTAAAGAAAGGTTTTCAAAATCATCGGGACCCAGCAAACCTCCCCAGCTGTCGAAGATCTGCACCGTATCGGCACCGGCTTTTACCTGCTCTTTCAGGTAGGCGATGGTGGTATCGGTGATCATCTGCAGTAACTGGTGTGCCAGTTCGGGTTCTGTGTAACAGAAAGCTTTGGCTTCATCAAAGGTTTTGGATCCCTTCCCCTGCACCATATAACAAAGCAGCGTCCAGGGAGCGCCGGCAAAACCGATCAGCGGTACACGGCCATTGAGTTCCTGCTTGATGAGTCTGATGGCATCAAATACATATCCCAGGGTCTCGTTCACATCCGGTACACGTACACGGTTCAGGTCGTTCGCTGTTTTGATGGGATCGGGTAATACGGGACCCTTGCTTTCGATCAGTTGCACTTCCAGTCCCATGGCCTGTGGTACCACCAGGATATCCGAGAACAGGATGGCTGCATCAACCCCTACGATATCTACCGGCTGCAGGGTGATCTCACAGGCAAGTTCGGGTGTCTGGCATCTTTCGAAGAAGCCATATTTTTCACGCAGCACCCTGTATTCGGGCAGGTAACGGCCAGCCTGGCGCATCATCCATACGGGTGTTCTCTCGGTAACTTCGCCACGAAGGGCTCTAAGTAGTAGGTCGTTTTGTAACATATTGCTGAGTTGTGAATTGTGAAAGTTCGTTGCACAATTCTCTTTGTATTCCTATTTTGCTTTATTGTTTGTTTCCCGGTTGTTTGCTGCCGGTGAAATAGTTCACTGCCTGTTCTACCAGTTCATCTTTGCCGGGCTGCCCGCTGACCAGGATCCTGTTTTGGGTGAACCGGGCAATGGCATCACGGGTGGTTGTGCCGATCGCAAATAAAACAGTATGCGGGGGCAGTTGGTTCGTGGCAAAAAAACTTTCAGCCGCACTCGGGCTGAAGAACAGGATGCCGTCATACGTTTCTTCCACTTTGTGATGAATGGCAGTTGTTTCGTAAACGACGATCTCCTGTACATCGATCCTTTCTTGATGCAGCCTTGCCGGAAGTTCATCCCGACGAAGGTTGCCGCAGAAAAAGATCACTTCATCCGGTACTTCATTTTCTATCAGTGTTTCCGCCAGTTCAACTGCGTTGTTGCCTGTTCCGGCTATGGCATCTTCACCAAAATAGTCAACCACCAGTTGTTGCGTGGTATTGCCCATACAGTAAATGCGCCAATCGGGTATATGGCCATCGAGCATACCTATGACCGCTTCCACCGCATTCATACTGGTAAACACAACAATGGCTTCCTGTACCGATATAGATTCCAGCTCCTGTTGTACCTCTATGTTCTGCACCGGTGAGGTTTCAATGAAGGATCGTACGGAAATACTTACCCCTTTTGCCAGGGTATTGTCCAGCTGTTTGCCGGATACCGGCCGGGTTGATAATATGGTAACAGGGTTCTTAGGCATTTCTGATCGATTCAATAATGGTGGCACCGCCTTTCTGCAAGAGTTCTTCGGCTGCCAGTTCTCCCAATGCACCTGCTTCTGAAACAGGTACGATTTTTTCTATTTCCGCTTTTTGTTTTCCATCAAGCGACAGAACGTTCCCACGGAAATGCACTGTGTTCTCCTGTATGGTGGCCAATGCACTGATCGGTGTGGTACAGCCTCCCATCAGCACACGTAAAAATTTTTTTTCAATTTTGGTGCAGGTGGCCGTTGCCGTATCGTTCAACTGGTGGGTGGCATCGAATGCCTGTGGGTCCTTCTCACGACAGGCAATCATAATGGCACCCTGTGATGGGGCAGGTAACATCCAGTCCAGGTCGATGGAGTTGGATGGCCGTAACCCGATCCGCTCCAGGCCGGCTCCGGCAAAAATGGCGCCGTTCCAGTTGCTTTCTTCCAGTTTGCGCATCCGGGTATTTACGTTACCACGCAGGTTGTCTAAAATATGGTTCGGATAACGGTTCAGCCATTGTGCCTTGCGGCGAACGCTGCTGGTGGCGATCGTGAGGCTTGAGACGTGAGACCTGAGTTGTGCCTCTTCACTCAACACTGACCACTCACCATTCACGGAGCCCAATATTTCCAATAAATGTTCTTTATCACCTTTGTATACCAGAATATCTTTAAAAGAAGCTCTCGGTAATACGGCTGATTGCTGAAGGCCCTTCGCCAGTTGTGTAGGAACGTCTTTCATCGAATGAACGGCGATATCGATCCGGTTGTTTAACAGGGCGGCATCCAGCGTTTTGGTAAAAATGCCCTGTACGCCCAGTTCGTACAGAGGGGTTACCAGGTCAATACCCCCATCGCTTTTAATGTATACCAGCTCGGAAGCGATGCCTTTGCGGCTTAGCTCGTTTTGCACTAATGTGGCCTGCCACACGGCCAGCTGGCTGTCGCGGGTGCCGATTCGTAAAGGCTTTGTCATGGGTTAATTGCTGGTCATGAAATCGTTGATAGCCTCAATATAGTAACATCCCGGCTGATGCTGGCTGCGCATTTTTACGGCTACCGTATTCACCACTTTCTGGATGGCAGCCTTGTCGATGCTGCTTACCTGGCTGATGGATTGGAACATGCTACATGAGTGCATGTCGTGTAATTTTTGTTTTACGGCTTTTAAAACCGGCACATGACTGCGTAACAACCACCATTCTGCGAATTCCTGCCTGTGCTGTTGGATAATGGTCCTTGCTTTGGGAACTTCTGCTATTCTTTTCTGCAGTGTGATGTCGTTGATCACTGAAAGGTCATCTACATTGGCCAGGGTGATCTGCGGTAATGTGCCGGCTGCCGGCTCTATATTATTGGGGATAGAGAGGTCGATCAATATCTTGGGTCCGCTGTGCAGCAGGTCTTGCCGGGTGATCATGGGTTTTTCTGCATTGGTTGCAACGATCACAATATCGGCGGCATTCACTTCTGCCTGCATGGCAGCGAATGGTGCTGCTTTCAGACCGAGTTCTGCTGCCAGTTCAATGGCTTTGTCGTCGGTGCGGTTGATCAGGGTAATATCGGTGGTGTTCAGGTAATCTACCAGGTTCTTACAGGTATTACGGCCGATCTTACCGGTGCCCAGCAGCACGATCTTTTTATTACGGGTATCAGATAGCTGTTGTTTCAGGAACTGGATGGCGGCAAAAGAAACGGAAATGGTACCACCACTGAGAGCGGTCTCGTTTTTGATGGCTTTGGATGATTGCAGTACCGTATTGAACAAACGCTCCATGAAAGCGCCGATACATCCTCTCTCCCTGGCAAATTTCACCGCCAGTTTCATCTGCCCTACAATTTCATAGTCGCCCAGGATCTGTGAGTCCAGACCGGCGCCAACCTCAAAAATATGCTGGATGGCATCGCTGCCCTGTTTGATATAACATAACTGTTGGAAAGTAGCTGCGTCACCTGCGGTTTCCTGGCAGAGCAGGTCGATCAGCACCTGGACGTTGTCGGCAATGCCGTAGATCTCGGTACGGTTACAGGTGCTCAGTACAAATACCTCTTTGATGCCCTTGCGGGTCGCTTTTTCCAGCAGGGAAGCATATTGCTCGGAACCAATCGCAAACTCTCCACGGATGGCCGCATCAGTTTTTTTGTAATTGATCCCCACTGTGAAAAATTGCTTCATCTCCATGTAACTGCTCTTTTCGGTATTGGTCTTATGAACGCAAAGGTATCTTAGACACTTTCTTAAAAAACATGAGATACGTCATTCGATTGTCATTTCTCTGTCACGTTTTGTCATGACAATTACCCCCGATCCTTCGAAATGCTTGGTTGGTGCCCGTTTGCGCCGGCTAACCGTTATTCGCTAAAACTTTTACGTATGTGTTCTGTTACTATACCTTTGCAAACACAATTGAACTATGCCACAACCTGCACAAAAAGCCGTCCTGTTAATGAACCTGGGCTCGCCAGATTCAACTGCTGTGAAAGACGTGAGAAGATACCTGAATGAGTTTTTAATGGATGGCCGTGTGATCGATATGCCGCTGATCAGCAGGGCTCTCCTAGTGCGGGGCATCATTGTTCCTTTCCGTGCACCCAAATCGGCAGAAGCGTATCAAACCATCTGGACCGAACAAGGTTCCCCGCTGATCGTGCTCACCAAACAATTGCAACAATCACTGCAGCAGCAGATAGCCGAACCCGTGGCCATTGCCATGCGTTATGGCAACCCGTCTCCCAGGCAGGCTTTTGATGAACTGCTGAAAGAGAACCCTGAGCTGCAAGAAGTGATTATTGTGCCACTGTATCCGCATTATGCCATGAGCAGTTATGAAACGGCGATCGTTCAGGCGAAGGAACATCATGCAACCGGCAACTATCCGTTCCGCATTTCTTTCATCAAGCCTTTTTATAACGAGGAGAACTACCTGAATGCCCTGGCTGCCAGCATGCAGCCCTGGCTGGAAAAAGAATACGACCATATCCTTTTCAGCTACCATGGGATACCCGAACGCCACCTGCGTAAAACAGGGGGTGGTAATGGATGCAATTGTATGAAAGTGCCCAATTGCTGTGAAGTGAACACGATGGCACACGACACCTGCTACCGACACCAGGTATTCACCACTACCCGGCTGGTAGCAGAAAAACTGGGTCTGCCCAAAGACAAATACAGTATTTCTTTCCAGTCGCGCCTGGGCAGAGGTTGGCTGCAACCCTTTACGGATGTTCGCCTGGAGCAGATGCCGAAAGAAGGTATTAAGAAGCTGCTGGTCATCTGTCCGGCCTTCATCAGCGATTGCCTGGAAACCCTCGAAGAGATCGCCGAAAGAGGTAAAGAGACCTTTATGGAAGCAGGTGGTGAATCCTACGAAATGATCCCCTGCCTGAATATTCATCCCCTGTGGGTAGAAACCCTGGCAAAATGGGTACAAGCCCATAATGCAGGAAGCAGAGAGATGGTTTTGAACGGATGAACAGAAGAGCAAGGAACAGAAGAACAAGGAACAGATGAATGAAATGAATGGTTCTCACTAAAGACCAAAGACCAAAACCCATCTACTGTTCGGCGTTTTTAATTTTTAATTTTTCATTTTTCCCTCTCCATGTACGCATATCTCAAGGCCCTTCATATCATCTTTATCGTGACCTGGTTTGCCGGACTGTTCTACATGCCCCGCCTGTTTATCTATGCAACCGAAGCAGGAGAACGACCGGAAGCAGAGAAAAACGCCCTCCGCAGCCAGCTTGGTATCATGATGAAAAGGCTCTGGTACGGTATCACCTGGCCCTCAGCCATACTCACCCTGATCTTTGGCACATGGGTGCTCATCAACGGCAACTGGTACACGCAGGTTTTTTCTCCCGAAGGCCGTTGGCTGCTCATCAAACTTTCTTTTGTGGTGCTGCTTTATGTCTACCATTGGAGCCTGCACCTGATCCTGCAACAGGAAAGCAAGGGTATTTACCGGTACAGTTCCCAGCAACTGCGGATCTGGAACGAAGCGGCCACCGTGTTGCTCATCGCCATTGTAATGCTGGTGGTTGTCAAACAGAGCATCAGCCTGGTATGGGGGCTGGTAGGACTGCTCCTGTTCATCGGCCTGCTGATGAGCGCAATACGGATGTATAAGGTGTTGAGAAACAGGAAGTAGTGAGTGGTGAGTCGTGAGTGGGAAATTGACAATGGTGAATTGTGAATGGGTCCGAATGATAGGTACCCGGAACGAATGACTTACCAATCCTCTTACTCCCTACTCACCACTGACCACTCACGACTCACGTCCTTATATTTCGTACCTTTGCAGCCTTTAAAACCCGCCTTTTACCCGGTGGGTAGTACCTTTCAAGCGATTTTCAGGTTATGAGCGTTAAATACCCAGAATTTTCCGGATTGAACCTCCCGGCTATTGAGCAGGAGATCCTGGCCAAATGGAACGAAGGACAGGCATTTGAACAAAGTGTTTCACTGCGAGAGGGCAAGACACCCTTTGTGTTTTACGAAGGTCCCCCCAGTGCCAACGGTATGCCGGGTATCCACCACGTGATCTCACGTACACTGAAAGACATGGTCTGCCGCTACAAGACCATGCAGGGCTTCCAGGTAAAACGTAAGGGAGGATGGGATACGCACGGGCTGCCCATTGAATTAGGTGTGGAGAAAGAATTGGGTATCACCAAAGAAGATATTGGCAAGAAGATCTCCGTAGAGGAATACAACCAGAAATGCCGCGAAGCCGTGCTCCGTTACAAGGGCAAATGGGATGAGCTGACCATGAAAATGGGTTACTGGGTAGACCTGAACGATCCCTACATCACCTACGATAACAAATACATTGAAACGCTCTGGTGGATCCTGAGTGAATTGTATAAAAAAGGATACCTCTACGAGAGTGTGAGTATCCAGCCCTATTCACCCGCTGCCGGAACCGGTCTAAGCTCACATGAACTGAACCAGCCGGGAACCTACAAGGATGTGAAAGATACATCTGCCGTGGCCATGTTCAAGGCGGTGAAGAATGCGAAGAGTCAGTTCCTGTTCGATGCAGCCGGATCCGAAGAGGTCTTCTTCATGGCATGGACCACCACACCGTGGACACTGCCTTCCAACCTGGGGTTAACAGTGGGACCTAATATTGATTATGTGTTGGTGAACACATTCAACCCGTACACCCATCTTCCCATCAACGTAGTGCTGGCCAAAGCCTTGCTGGGCAAGTATTTCAAACCGGAAGCAGAGAATGGGGATTTTGCGGGATACAACGAAAAAGCAAAACTGCTGCCCTGGAAAATACTGGCCGAATGCAAGGGATCACAGATCGAAAACTGCGAATACGAGCAGCTGCTGCCTTATGAAGCGAACTCATTGACAGCCATTAAAGAGATCACCCCCGATGCAAAACCATTCCGTGTGATCCTGGGAGATTTCGTTACGACCGAAGATGGTACCGGTATCGTTCATACCGCCCCTGCTTTTGGTGCAGATGACTACCGTGTAGGAAAGAAATACAATATCGGTATCCTGACCATGGTAGACAGGCAGGGTAAATTCGTGGATGGCCTGGGTGAGTTCAGCAACCGTTATGTAAAGAACTACAAGGATGAGAAAGATTATGTGGATGTGAACGTGGACATCAGCGTAAAACTGAAAAAAGAGAACCGAGCATTCAAAGTAGAAAAATACGAGCACAGTTACCCGCATTGCTGGAGAACAGACAAACCCATTCTCTATTATCCGCTGGATGCCTGGTTCATCAGGACCACTGCCGTGAAAGACCGTATGGTGGAGTTGAATAAGACCATCAACTGGAAACCGAGATCTACCGGAGAGGGACGTTTTGGCAACTGGCTGGAGAACATGGTGGACTGGAACCTCAGCCGCAGCCGTTACTGGGGAACACCTTTACCGGTCTGGAGAACGGAAGATGGCGCCGAAGAGATCTGCATTGGTTCCATTGAAGAACTGAACGAGGGTATCCGCAAAGCCAATGAAGTGCTGGGCGGTGACGTGAATAAACATTACCTGCACAAAGGCATACTCGACCTGCACAAACCTTTTGTGGATGATATCATACTGGTGAGCGCTTCGGGTAAACCCATGAAACGAGTGCCGGACCTGATCGACGTTTGGTTCGATAGCGGTGCCATGCCGTATGCACAGTGGCATTATCCTTTTGAGAACAAGGAATATATAGATAAGGGCCAGGTCTTCCCTGCAGATTTCATCTGTGAGGGGGTTGACCAGACCCGTGGCTGGTTCTATACCCTGCACGCACTGGGTGTGATGCTGTTCGACAGCGTAGCCTACAAGGCGGTAGTGAGTAACGGCCTGGTGCTGGACAAGGATGGCAACAAGATGAGCAAACGCCTCGGCAACGTGGTGAATCCTTTTGAGACCATCGAAAAATATGGTGCTGATGCCACCCGCTGGTACCTCATCACCAATGCATCGCCCTGGGATAACCTCAAGTTCGACCTGGCCGGTATTCAGGAAGTGCAACGTAAGTTCTTCGGAACCCTGTATAATACCTACCAGTTCTTTGCGCTGTATGCCAACGTAGATGGTTTTGCCTTTGAGCAGGCTCCTGTTCCATTGGCAGATCGTCCTGAGATCGACCGTTGGATCCTTTCTTCGCTGAATACACTGGTGAAGAACGTGACCCGCTCGATGGATGAGTATGAACCAACCCTGGCGGGCAGGGCCATTGAAGAATTCGTAGATGAACACCTGAGCAACTGGTATGTACGCCTCTGCCGCCGTCGTT
Source organism: Sediminibacterium sp. FW305-C-269 (assembly GCF_058231045.1). Classification (NCBI taxonomy): domain Bacteria; kingdom Pseudomonadati; phylum Bacteroidota; class Chitinophagia; order Chitinophagales; family Chitinophagaceae; genus Sediminibacterium; species Sediminibacterium sp. FW305-C-269. The sequence continues at coordinate 111,372 of NZ_JBIQXQ010000002.1, forward strand.
TCTGGAAAGGAGAGTATGAGCAGGATAAGATCAGTGCTTACCAGACCCTGTATGAATGCCTGGAGACCATCGTACGCCTGATGGCGCCCATTTCGCCGTTTTTCAGCGATGCGGTGTTCCGTAACCTGAATTCGGTTACCGGAAAATTCACCGTAGCATCTGTACACCATGCCGATTTCCCGGTAGCCAATGAAGCTGCCATTGATACAGCCCTGGAAGAAAGGATGCAGCTGGCACAGGATGTTTGCTCGCTGGTGCTGTCGCTCCGCAAAAAAGTGAATATCAAGGTCCGTCAGCCACTCCAGAAAGTGATGATTCCGGTGCTGGATGCGCGGATGAAGACCCAGCTGGAGAAGATCGAAGACCTGATCAAGGCCGAAGTGAACGTGAAGGAAATGCAGTACATCACTGAAACGGAAGGAGTGATCAGTAAGAAGATCAAAGCCAATTTCAAGGCCCTGGGTACCCGGATGGGGGCCAAAATGAAAGCGGTCAGCGCGGCTATCAGTAATTTTAGCCAGGTGGATATCGCAACAATAGAGAAGGAAGGAAAGTTTACATTAAACATTGATAATGAACAAGTTGCAATAGAATTATCGGATGTGGATATTGTGGCTGAGGATATTCCCGGCTGGAGTGTGGCCGGAAAAGGCAGTCTGACCGTGGCATTGGATATTACCCTGACCGAGGAACTGAAGCAGGAGGGGGATGCACGTGAATTCGTCAATCGTGTGCAAAATATCAGAAAAGAAAGCGGTTTTGAACTGACAGACCGTATATTCGTAACCGTGCTTGATGCCACTGGCCTCAAGCCGTCCATTATTAAATATAACGATTATATTTGCCGCGAAATTTTGGCAGATACCATTGATTGGGCCTCCGAAATAGCGGATGGCACTGAAATTGAGATCAATGATGCGCTGTTGAAAGTGGTTGTAAACAAAAAAGGATAAAACTGTATGCCAACAAAGAAACCTGCTCCGAAAAAGGCGGCTCCAGCCAAGAAAGTGGCTGCCAGGCCAGCTCCTAAACCTGCCCCGACAAAGGCGGGGAAAGCGGCTCCGGCTAAAAAAGCGGCTCCCAAACCTGCGCCCAAACCCGCCAAAAAAGCGGCTCCGGCGAAGAAAGCGGCTGCTAAGCCAGCTCCTAAGAAAGCAGTTCCGGCAAAGAAAGCGGCTGCGAAGCCTGCTCCTAAACCAGCCCCTAAGAAAGTAGCTGCTAAACCCGCCAAAAAAGCGGCTCCGGTGAAAGCAATTGCCAAACCCACTCCTAAACCAGCTCCGGCAAAGGCAGGAAAAGCGGCTGCGAAACCCGCGTCCAAACCCGCCGCTCCTGCCAAAGCAGCAGCGCCGGCTCCTAAACCAGCGCCGGCTCCCATTAAACCAAAAGTAGAAGTGAAACCACAACCGGTTCCACCCGTGAAGCCTGTGAAAAAACAACCAGAACCCATCAAAGACGTTAAAGTACCTAAGATCAGCACCAAGACCAGCGTTCCTTACCAGCCCGGTTATACCCAGTTGGAAAAAAGGGCTGACGCCGCCAGGACTAATGGCGAACCCCTGGTGAAATATAGCGACAGCGACCTGAACGAATTCCGTGAACTCATCAGCAAAAAGCTGGAAGCAGCCAAAAAAGAACTGGCCTATCTGCAGGGCCTGATCACCCGCAAGGATGAAATGGGCGGCGATAACGACGATGCCCGTTACATGACCATGGAAGACGGCAGCATGAGTATGGAAAGGGAGCAACTGAGCCAGATGGCCAGTCGACAGATCACTTATATCGATCACCTGGAAAAAGCCATGATGCGTATCGAGAACAAGACCTACGGTATCTGCCGTGTTACCGGTAAACTGATCGATAAAGCCCGTTTACGTGCCGTACCCCATGCCACCCTCAGCCTGGAAGCCAAACTGGGACTGGTGAAACCGGCTCCTGAACAACAATAAAAAAAACTGTAAATAAGTAAAAAGGCCTCCCGTTCAACGGAGGCCTTTTTTAATATTGAATATTGAACAGATGAACAGACGAACAAGGAATGACGAAGTGGTTTTTGATTAATCTCTGCGAAAACTCCACGTTCTCTGCGGCTCTGCGGTGAATAGACCCCAGAATATCCGGCAAGGAATCCCGTCATGGATAGGAATGATGGATATTGCAGAATCACTCCGATCATCATTCATCTGTTCCTTGTTCGTCTGTTCAATATTCACCTCACTTCCTGCATATCCACCAGCTTTTTATAGATACCGTTATGGGCCAGTAACTGGTCGTGGTTGCCACGTTCAACGATCTCTCCTTTCTGGAGTACAATGATCTCATCGGCATGACGGATGGTGGATAGGCGGTGGGCGATAACAAGTGATGTCCGGTTCTGCATCATGTTATTGATGGCATCCTGCACCAATCGTTCGCTTTCGGTGTCGAGCGAGGAAGTGGCTTCATCCAGGATCAGGATCGGTGGGTTTTTCAGTACCGCACGGGCAATGGTCAGGCGCTGTCTTTCGCCACCGCTCAGTTTACTGCCCCTGTCGCCGATATTGGTGTCAAATCCCTCCTCTTTGTGGCGGATAAAATACAGGGCATTGGCCACCGTGGCAGCGTGTTCGATCTGTTCGCGTGTTACATGGTCAACCCCCAAAGCAATATTGTTCGAAATGGTATCATTGAACAGGATCGGCTCCTGTGTCACGATACCCATCAGGTTGCGTACCGAGTGCAGCTGGTAATCTTTGATATTGACGCCGTCGATCAGCAGTTCACCTTCTGTTACATCATGAAAACGGGGTACCAGGTCGGCCAGTGAACTCTTACCTGCACCGGAAGAACCCACCAGGGCAACGGTCTTACCCTTTTCGATCACCAGGTTGATGTTCTTCAGGATCATTTTGTCCTCATATGCGAAAGAGACGTTCCTGAACTCAATGCTTTTATTGAAGGAGATGATCTCAGCAGCGTCCTTTTTATCGGTAACAGTGATCGGAGCCTGTAATATCTCCTCAATGCGTTGAATGGCTGCACTGCCGCGCTGCGCGTTGTAAAAGGCAGTGGATAAGGATTTGGCGGGATTGATGATCTGAGTAAAGAATACGATATACGTGATGAAACTCTCGGGGCTCAGTCCCACTTCCTGGTTTAGTACCAGTTTACCGCCAAACCACAGGATACAGCTTAAAACCAACACACCCAGGAATTCCGACATAGGCGAAGCCAGGTCGCGGCGGAAATTCATCCGGTTGCGGATATGGTTCAGCGTATCATTGGTTTGAAAGAATTTACCGCGCAGGATCTTTTCAGCGTTAAAAGCTTTGATCACCCGCAGGCCACCCAGTGTTTCATCCAGTATCGACATCAGGGTGCCCAGTGTTTCTTGTGAGGCGGTGGATTGTTTCTTGAGCGATCGGCTTACGCGGCCGATGATAAAACCGGTCAGAGGTAATAATACCAGCAGGAACAGGGATAAGGCTGGACTCAGGTATACCAGCGACACCAGGATGATGAGGATGTTCAAGGGATCACGGATCAGTCCTTCCAGGGTACTCATCACGCTCCATTCCACTTCATTGGCATCGTTGCTCATACGGCTGATGATATCGCCCTTGCGCTGCTCTGTAAAAAAGCCAATGGGAAGTTCCAGTATCTTGGCATACAGGTCGGAACGGAGTTTGGTCATCACGTAGTTACGCATGGGTGCCAGTACCCGGAAAGAGAGGTAAGTGAATAGGTTCTTGAAAAAAATGGCAATGATGATGATCAGGCAAATGGCTCCCAAAGCGTAGATCTCACCATGGTCGGAAATTAATCTGCCGATATAGTATTTTAGGTAGTTGAGGATGCTTTCGGCTGAAAAAGAGAGGCCGGGCTGTACATTCAGAAATTTCTCTTTCCCGAACAGCATCTGCAGAAAAGGGGCCAGCATGGCCAGCGATACCAGCGAAAAAACGATGGAGAGCAGGTTAAACAGGACATAAAGCACTATGTTCCGTTTCTGGCTTCTCAGGTAAAAAAGTATGCGGGAAAATCGCTTCATAAAATGTAAAACCTTTAAAACGCAGCAAAGTAACTAATTTTGCAGTCAATCAAATGTTAGAATATGGAGGAAGGAAAACGGCAAAGACAGGTGGCAGGTGCTTTACAGGAGGAACTGAACGATATTTTCAGGCGTTTGAACCTGGCCATGATCGATGGCGGAATGGTATCCATTTCTTCCGTAAAAGTGACGCCCGACCTGCTGGAAGCACGTATTTACCTGAGCCTGTTCCAGGTAAAAGATACCCAGGCAGTGATGAAAACGATCGAATCCAGGGCATGGGAAATCAAGAAAGAACTGGCCGACCGTGTAAAACACCAGCTGCGCCGGATCCCTGTATTGCATTTTTACCTGGATGACACACTTGATTATGTGTTTAAGATGGAAGAGATTTTTAAACAGATCAAACAGGACAAACCTCCGGGAGAGGAGAATTAGCTGATTGGCTAATTCGCTAATTCGTTAATCCGCCCATCCAATGAATTTTCTTTTTGCCTGGCGCTATTTCCGCTCCAACAAATCTACCAATGCCATCAACGTGATCGCCTGGATCAGCGTTACGGCCATCGCGGTGGGCAGTGCGGCGTTGATCATAGTGTTGAGCGTGTTCAATGGTTTTGAGGACCTGGTGAAAGGCCTCTATGCCGATTTCTATGCCGATATACGTGTTACTCCGGCACGTGGTAAAACCTTTCATTTTCCCGGTGATAAAATGCAGCAACTGAAAAGCACGCCGGGTATTGCCGTGATCAGTTTTGTAGTAGAGGAAAAAGCTGTGCTCAGTGGGGCTCTGCAAACCATCGTGTCTGTGAAAGGGGTGGATGAACAGTATACTTCGGTTAACCACATCAATACACCCGAACATATCCCTCGCGGCAAATTTGCATTGGGCACGGTGGCCGAACCACAACTGGTGGTAGGCGCCGGCATAGAAAATGCTGCGGGCATTGATGTAGAGAAACCCGGTTACGGAGCCACCCTCTACCTGCCCAACCGCCAGGCCGCCCGGTTAAGCGCCGATGATGGCCTTAATGCTTTCAATATCACACCCGCAGGCACATTCATGGTGCAGCAGGATTTCGACAATAAGTATGTATTCACCAACCTTGGTTTTGTAAAATACATGCTGAATATGGATGCTGATGAATACAGTGCCATTGAAATGAAAATATCCGACAACCCCGACAAAGTGAAACAACAATTGCAGGCACAGTTGGGGAAAGATTTTTTGGTAGAGACCCGATATGAACAGAACCGGAGCCTGTACGCTGTTATGCAGGTGGAAAAATGGGTGATCTACGGTATTCTGTCACTGATACTGGTGGTTGCGGCATTTAATATGATCGGCGCACTGACCATGCTGGTGCTGGAAAAGCAGAAAGACATTGCTGTACTCAAAGCCATGGGTGCCAGTAACCAGGCGGTACAGGGCATCTTTTTAAGTGAAGGACTGCTATTGGCAGCATTGGGTGGTGGGACTGGTATGTTACTTGCGAGCCTGATTTGCTGGTTACAGATCCGGTTTCATTTCATCAAATTAGGTGGCAACACTTTCATCATCGATTATTACCCCGTTAAAATGGTGGCAGGCGATTTTCTCCTGGTCATCGCTACCATCGCTTTCATTGCCGTACTGGCTGCCTGGATACCCGCCCGCAAAGCAGGACAACAATTGTTCTCTTTAAAAAGTTAGGTTCCGCTCCGCACCTTCGCACCGCTGCGAGCCATCTTCACATCGATATCTAAAAAAGAACCCATCACAAAGGATGGGCTCCGGTTATTTTTCAAACAGGGTGGATCAATAATCGCCCAGCGTCTCAGGCAACTGCGCCAGTGCTTTGGCCAGTTGTTCATCACTCGGGGCAATGCCATGCCATTCATGACTGCCTTCCATGAAATCAACGCCTTTACCCATTTCAGTTCTCATGAGTATGCAGATGGGTTTGCCCTGGCCGGTCATTGATTTGGCCTTATCCATTGTCTTAATGATATCGTCCATATCGTTGCCGTCCATTTCCAGAACGGTCCAGTCAAAAGCTTCGAATTTAGCGCGCAGGTTACCCAATGCCATCACTTTTTCTGTAGGTCCATCGATCTGCTGTCCGTTCCAGTCAATGGTAGCGATCAGGTTATCCACTTTGTTATGCGAAGCGAACATGATGGCTTCCCAGTTCTGTCCTTCATCCAGTTCACCATCCCCATGCAGGGAGAATACAAGGTGGTTATCGCCATTTAGTTTTTTGGTCAGTGCGGCGCCGATAGCAACACTCATACCCTGGCCCAGTGAACCGCTGGCCACGCGTACACCCGGTAAATGTTCATGGGTGGTGGGGTGTCCCTGCAAACGGGTATTCAGCTTACGGAAACTGGCCAGTTCCTTTACATCAAAATAACCGGAACGGGCCAATACTGAGTAGAATACAGGAGAAATATGGCCATTGGAAAGGAAGAACAGGTCTTCATTTTTTCCGTCCATGGTAAAATGGGTATCGTGTTTCATGATGTGGAAATACAGGGCGGCCAGGAAATCGGCACAACCCAGTGACCCACCGGGGTGACCACTCTGAACACCATGCACCATTCTAACGGTATCGCGCCTTAATTGAGAGGCTACGTTTTTTAACTCCTGTATACTTGCCATAAAGCTGTTGATTATGGCTGCGAAGATAGGGGAAAGTTAAAAGTCTGGAATGCGGAGCCGGGTATAGATGTTCGACCCTGGAAAAACCAGGCGCCAACTACAGGCTCCCAACTCCAAACTATTCATTAATTTCGCCCCACTTTAAACAATAGTTATGTCGGACGAATTACATATGATTATCCAGGAAGGGGAAGATGGTATGCAGAAAGCGATCGCCCACCTGGAAACAGAACTGACCAGGATCCGGGCGGGAAAAGCCAACCCCGGTATGCTGGATGGCGTGAATGTAGAATATTATGGTGCCCCAACCCCCATTGCCCAGGTGGCCAATGTGAGCGTACTGGATGCCCGTACCATCAGCATCCAGCCATGGGAAAAGAATATGCTGCAGGCTATTGAAAAAGCCATTATGCAGGCCAACATCGGCATCACCCCACAGAACGATGGTATGCAGATCCGTCTGTTCCTGCCCCCGTTGACAGAAGAAAGACGAAAAGAACTGGTAAAAAAAGCCAGCGGAGAAGGGGAACAATCCAAAGTGGCCATCCGCAGTATCCGCCGCGATGCCATTGAACAGGTAAAAAAACTGCAGAAAGACGGCCTGAGTGAAGACGCGGCTAAAGATGGTGAAAAAACCATCCAGGAACTGACAGATAAGTTCATTGGCCTGGTAGAGAAACACCTGTCCATCAAAGAAAAAGAAATCATGACAGTGTAGGATGGGGACTAGATGCTGGATGCTAGATGCTGGATACTGGTAGGAATAAGTATCCAATATCCAGCATCTAGTATCTAGTATCTAGTATCCAGGATCTAGCATCCAGCATCCAGCATCTAGTATCTAGCCTCCAGCCTGCTCCTCCTTCCAATATTGTGTAAACCCGTATTTTTCCGATTTCTCGTTAAAAGTCTGCACGATCGCCTGCTCCAGTGAGATCCCCAGCAAAGAAGCCAGCAGGTCCAGGTAAATGGCGATACCGCCGATCTCTTCCTGTAACATTTCCGGTGTAATGTCTTTGGCCGTATAACTGCTGCCGCCATCCACACCGCCTAAGGCTACGCGCTGCATTTTTTTGATCATATTGCAGAGTTCGCCTACTTCGCCTGCCAGTGCAGTGGTCCAGTAAGTGAGGGGTTGGTTATCGTAGGTTTTAAAACCTTCTTTCGCCCTTTGTACATTCAGTTCCCTGAATTTTTCCAGATCAAGTTTCATAGATTGATAAGTATGATGAACAGCATTATTTTTTATTAACGAGGTATACGCCTACGAGGATGATGCCCAGACAACCCACCTGCAGCCAGGTAATGGTTTCGCCGCTCCACAGTCCCCACATCACTGCAATGAACGGGATACCGTAAGTGACCATGGAAGCGAACAGGGTCCCGGCTTTTTTTACCAGCATGTAGAACAGGATAGACGCTATGGCTGTTCCGAATACACCCAATACAACGGACGCGAGTGTTGACAATAGCACGTCGGTATGCAATAACGGTAAGGCAAAATAACCGGTGATCTGTAAAATGATCAGGGTGGGTATGATGAGAAACACAAATGCCAGTGAAGCGATATTGAGCGAACCCACGCCCTGCATATGCCTGCCTACCATGTTCACATTGATGCCATAAAAGAGCGTGGCCAGCAATACCAGCAGGGAATAGGAAAAATCTTCAAAACGAAAATTTCCTTTGGGGGCGATGAGCAGGCACAGCCCAGCAAAACCCACCAGCACACCGATGATCTTCCGGCTGCCGGCCTGTAACTGGAAAAAAGCCATACCCAGCAGGATGGTGAACAAAGGCGTTAACGCATTCAGGATGCCCGCCAGCGAACTGTCTATCCGGGTTTCGGCAATACAAAAAAGATAAGCAGGGAAAAAACTCCCCAATAAACCGGATAGGATCACCAGGAATAATTTGTCTTTGGGTACTTCCTTCAACGCTTTGCGGGCAAAGGGTATCAGGATCACTCCGGCGCTGAGTATTCTTAACGAGGCTACCTGGTAGGGTGTAAGCACGCGCATGCCTTCTTTCATCAGGATAAAGGAGCTGCCCCAGATCAGGGATAACACGAGAAAAAGTGACCAGTGGATGAGTTTGTCTTTCAATGCCCGACTAATTTGGCCAAAGTTGGTGTTTTTACAAAAGCAAAGGAATAAATTTATGGAAACGTAACCTATGGCAACCGAGCATATCAAAAAGATGACTACCCGGGCTCCCAAGGGATGGAGTAAGGAACGGACCCGGATAAAAACAGCCAAACTGCTGGCAGAACTTGACGACCTGCAGAACCTCCTGTTTGCACAATCCAAACATGCCGTACTGATTGTGATACAGGGAATGGACGCCAGTGGCAAAGACGGATTGATACGCAATGTACTCGGCAAGCTGAATCCCCAGGGTGTCTGGGTGCGTCCTTTCAAAGCGCCTACACCGGAAGAGCTGTCGCACGATTTTCTCTGGCGTGTTCATCAGCACGTACCTCCGAAAGGCGTGATACAGGTATTCAACCGGTCGCATTATGAAGACGTGCTGGTTACCCGCGTACATGGGTGGTGCAGCGATAAGCTGGCTATCGAACGCATGAAAGCTATCAACGATTTTGAAGAATTGCTGGTGAAACACAATCATACGCATATCCTGAAATTTTACCTGCATATTTCACCGGAAGAACAGCAACAGCGTTTGCAGGAAAGGATCCGTGACCCCAAGAAACAGTGGAAATACAACGAACGGGATTTTGAAGAGGCCAAACTCTGGGACCTGTATATGAAAATGTACCAGGACTGTTTCACACATTGCAACAAAATACCCTGGCATATCATACCGGCCGACCAGAACTGGTACAAGGAATACCTGGTGGCAAAAGCCCTGCATGACCTGCTCAGTTCTTTAAAAATGCAATACCCCGGATTGAAAAAATAGCTTTGCGGGTTGGAGGCATTGTCGTATTTTAACGAAAATAAAATATCCTACTATGGGAATGCTGAAAGAATTCAAGGAGTTTGCCATGAAGGGCAACCTCGTAGACATTGCCGTTGCCTTTGTAATGGGTGCTTCCTTCGGAAAGATCGTCACTTCTTTTGTAGATGGTATCGTGATGCCACTGGTGGGCATGCTTACCGGTGGGGTCAATTTCAATGATAAGGTATGGGTGTTAAAAGATGCCGTTCCCGAAGTGAAGGATGCTGCCGGTACGGTCGTAACTCCCGGAGTGGCCGAAGTGGCCGTAAAATATGGCGCATTCATCACCAACCTCTTCGATTTTATCATAGTGGCTTTTTCCGTCTTCCTGGTGATTAAAGCCATCAATAAACTAAAACGCGAGGAACCAGCCAAACCCGCTGCCCCGCCGGAACCCTCCAATGCCGATAAACTACTGGCCGAGATCCGCGATTCGCTGAAAAGGGCGGAAACGAAGGATTGACGTTCGTGAGGTGTGAGTGGTGAATGGGAAAACCTTAATGAGCCACCTACTCCCTACTCACGACTGACGCCTCACAGCCCCTCGCCGGTGGATAACTATTGTTCCCCGGGTGCCCGTTATATGCCTTATTCAGTTTTCTTTGCAGCTAAAGCTATGACCCGTGAATAATGTGAGTTACCAGATCAAGTTGGACCAGTTTGAGGGCCCCTTCGACCTGTTATTGTTTTTTATCGAGAGGGATGAACTGGATATCTATAATATTCCCATCACCAAGATCATTAATGATTTCCTGGAGTTCATTCACCAGGGAGAGAAACTGAATATTGAGCTGAGCAGTGAGTTCATCCTGTTCGTATCCACCCTGATGCGGATCAAAGCCAGGTTATTGCTGCCACGTAAGGAAGTGGATGCGCAGGGTAACGAGATCGATCCGCGCCAGGAATTGATCGACAAGATCCTCGAATACAAACGCTTTAAGGAAGCTGCCGCTAAAATGGCCGAAATGGAAGCAGAGCGCATGCTGATGATCAAACGCGGCAATCTGCAGCGCGAAATATCCATGATCGGCGAAGAGGCTTCAGAGGGCACCGAGATACAGAACATTACTCTCTTCAAGCTGATGAAAGCTTTTGAGAAAGTGATGCTGCGTGTACAACAGCGCCAGAACAAACCCGTGCATACTGTGGTGAGGTATAACTACACCATGGAGGGCAGTCGCGACTATATGCTGAATGTGGTACAAAGAGAAAAAACGGTCTCTTTCGAAAAAGTGTTTGAAGTGTGTAACGACCGGATCCATGCCCTCTTCCTGTTCCTTTCGCTGCTGGAACTTTCGCAGCAGAAATTCATGAAACTGCTGGTAGGTCCAGGTATGAACAATTTCATCGTAGAATGGAATGAACACCGCGAAGAAGACCTGGAAGCAGAAGGTAATGTGGGTGATTCGGATATCATCGGCGATAATGCCATTGGCGAAGAAGATACGTCACTGCCGGAAGAATAGTTCTTGCTTTCGGTCAAATAAAAAAATCCGGTTCAAACTGAACCGGATTTTTTTATTGTCTTTTATATTCGTTTATCCTACGATAGCGCTGCGGACAGTGATCTTTTCTTTCATCAGTTCTCTGACGGCATCCGCAATACCCTGTGCATCGTAGGCACATTCGCGGTGCAGCTCCTTGGGGGTTCCGTGTTCTACCAGCCTGTCGGGAATACCCAGTATGGTTACATCCGCTTTGTAATTATGCCGGTTCATGAACTCAAGAATGGCGCTGCCAAATCCGCCTACAACGGTTCCATCTTCTACGGTCACAATTTTGCTGTACCTGCTGAACGCTTCGTGTAACAGGTCTTCGTCAATGGGTTTTACAAACCGCAGATCGTAATGTGCGGGGTTGATGCCCTGGGTCCGCAGTTCACGTATGGCGGCCTGTGCAAAATTGCCGGGATGTCCGAAACTTAAGATAGCGATCTCTTCTCCATCCTTTAATTTTCTTCCTTTGCCGATCGGTAATTCCTCAAAGGGGGTTCTCCATTCCGGCATCATGCCTTCCCCTCTCGGATAGCGGATCACAAAGGGATAGTTATTTTTATCCAGCTGTGCAGTATACATGAGGTTGCGCAATTCCTGTTCGTTCATAGGTGCACTGATCACCATATTGGGGATACAGCGCATATAAGGAATATCGTAACAGCCGTGGTGGGTAGGTCCGTCTTCGCCAACCAGTCCGGCGCGATCCAAACAAAAGACCACAGGCAGTTTCTGAATCGCCACATCGTGCACTACCTGGTCGTAGGCCCTTTGCATGAACGACGAATAGATATTGCAGAAAACACGCATGCCTTGTGTGGCCAGTCCGGCACTCACGGTAACGGCATGTTGTTCGCAGATACCAACATCAAAAGCCCTGTCCGGCATTTGCTCCATCATGAATTTCAGTGAGGAACCGCTTGGCATGGCAGGGGTTACACCCATGATATGCTTGTTCTGTTCTGCCAGTTCGATCATGGTGTGCCCGAACACATCCTGGTATTTGGGTGGCTGGGGCGTATCGATCTTTTTCTTGTATATCTCACCGGTCACTTTATCGAACAGGCCTGGGGCGTGCCACTTGGTCTGGTCTTTTTCGGCCAGTGCATATCCTTTTCCTTTTACGGTCACAATGTGTAACAGTTTGGGGCCGGGTATCTTTTTCAGGTCGTTGAGGGTATCTACCAGTTTGGTGATATTGTGCCCGTCTATGGGTCCGAAATATCGGATCTGCAAAGCTTCGAACAGGTTGCTGCTCTTGGTTACTACGCTTTTCAGTCCCGCTTCCAGTTTGCTGGCCATATCGCGACTGAAATTCTTGCCTACGGGTAGTTTGCCCATCAGGTTCCAGATATCATCGCGCATTTTATTGTAAGTGGGCGATGTGGTGATATCGGTCAGGTATTCTTTCAGCGCGCCTACATTGGGGTCAATGCTCATGCAGTTATCGTTGAGGATGATGAGCACGTCGCTATTGGCCACGCCGGCATGGTTCATGGCTTCAAATGCCATTCCGGCTGTCATGGAGCCATCACCGATCACAGCCACGGATTTCCGGCTCTCGCCTTTGTACCTGGCAGCCATGGCCATACCCAGGGCAGCCGAAATAGAGGTGGAGGAATGCCCCACGCCGAAAGTATCGTATTCACTCTCACTGCGTTTCGGGAAACCGCTGATGCCTTTGTATTTGCGGTTAGTGACAAAATTATCTCTCCGGCCGGTCAGGATCTTATGTCCGTAGGCCTGGTGGCCCACATCCCATACCAGCTGATCGTAGGGAGTATTGTATACGTAGTGCAGGGCTACAGAGAGCTCTACCACGCCAAGGCTGGCCGCAAAATGACCGCCATGAACGCTTACTACGTCTACAATGTACTGACGGAGTTCATCGCAAACCTGGTGTAACTGTTCGCGACTGAGTTTCTTAAGATCGTCGGGGTTATTGATCGATTGTAACAGGGGACCTGCGGTTATCTGCATGCAGACGGATTTATATGGTAAAAATAGGCATTTTGTTCGGAAACAGGGCTTTGTTCGGGTATAGAAACATGCCGGATCACCGGAAGGTTCGGCGGTTCAAAACATTAATTTCTGCCAAACAGAGGCTGATTTTGCCTTTAATCAAATTTCGGGCGGCTTGGGGCATGCTTTCCGTTTATATTTGTTCCAACATGAGAAGTAAATCTTCATTATACTGGACTTGCCAGTTGGGTGGTTGGTTATTCTATGGGTTGACCATGGTATTCTTCGCATTTATTTTCGAGAATAAGACCAATAATATCCTGTACCCCCGCATTGCCATTACCATTCTGATCGGGCTAACGTTTACGCACCTGCTCAGGGAACTCATCGTCCGGCTGAAACTCCGGCCACCCATACAGGTACAGAAATGGTGGTTGCTGATCATTACCGTGCTCAGTATCATCATCCTGTTCAACCTCGCCAACAGCGCCCTCGTGGAATGGCTGAAAATGTATGATCCCAAGATCAAAGTATCGGTAGAAAAGAGGTTTCTCTATAACCTGATTCTCGATTCACCCCTGGTGTTGGTTTGGTTCTCAGCCTATTATATCTGGCATTATGTTGATCTGGGTTCCAAAACCGAGATCCAGAAAGCCCGTCTCGAAAGCCTGGTAAAAGAGCTGGAGCTCAAGACCATCAAATCGCATATCAATCCCCATTTTATTTTTAATGCGTTGAACAGTATCCGTGCGCTGGTAGACGAGAATCCGGAAAGGGCGCGTACAGCTATCACCGAACTGAGTAATATCCTGCGAAGCAGCATGCAGGCGGAGAAAATGGAAACTGTGCCTTTTGAACGCGAACTGAATATTGTAAAAGATTACCTGGCATTGGAATATATCCGTTTTGAGGACAGGTTACAGGTGGAATACGATATTGATGAAGACACCCTCGACCAGCCCGTTCCGCCGATGATGCTGCAGACACTGGTAGAGAATGCCATCAAACACGGTATTGGCAAACAGAAGGGGGGAGGACTGATCCGCGTGATATCGGATTACCGGAATGACCAGCATGAACTGATTGTACAGAACAGCGGTCACCTGGATGCGAACGGCAACAGTGATGGCTTCGGCATCAACAGCACCCGTAACCGACTGAAACTGTTGTTTGGCGGGAAAGCTTCATTTGAAATCCGGAATACCGAACAGAACATGGTGGAAGCCGTGGTGAAAATGCCGGTACAGGAATTGCATTCTTAAATTCTATTCATAAATTAGTAGTATGGCACTCAAAGCAATTATTATTGATGATGAAAGGCTGGCCCGCAACGAGTTAAAAAAACTGCTGCAGGATCATTCCGATATTGAAGTGATCGAGGAAGCCGCCAATGTGGATGACGGTATTGAGAAGATAGAAACGCTGAACCCCGATCTGATCTTCCTCGATATACAGATGCCCGGCAAAACCGGTTTCGATCTGCTGGCTGAAGTGGAAAAAGCTCCTAAAGTCATTTTCACCACCGCTTATGACGAATATGCCATCAAAGCCTTCGAGGTGAATGCACTGGATTACCTGTTAAAGCCGATAGAACCCAAACGCTTAGCCGATGCCATTCAGAAACTGCAGGCAGAGATCTTTAAAGAGAATGTGGGTATCAATGGACTGAACCGCGGTCCGCTGACCGAGTTCGACCAGGTGTTCGTGAAAGATGGCGAACGTTGCTGGTTTGTGAAACTGGGTGAGATCCGCCTGTTCGAGAGCGTTGGTAACTACGCCAAAGTGTTTTTCGGTACGCACAAACCCCTTATCCTGAAATCGCTGAATGCGCTGGAGGAAAGACTGGATGAAAGGATGTTCTTCAGGGCCAACCGCAAACATATCATCAACCTCCGCTGGATCGAAAAGATCGAGCCTTATTTCAACGGGGGACTGCTGGTAGACCTGAAAGGGGGCGAGAAGATAGAAGTGAGCCGCAGGCAGACAGTGAAGTTCAAGGAAATGATGAGTTTATGATAACAGGGCGCCCGGCGCCCTTTTTTTATGCTCGTTTGTCCGCTTGTCAGAATATTTGGGGCAAACCCTTTCCTGTCATTATCTTGTTCTCTCATCATTACATGAATCAACAACATATGAAACAAATATCTTCTCTGCTGGTATTGTTAGCCATGACTGCCGGCGTTTTTGCACAAAAGGCAGAAACCATCATCAATGCCAAAGAAGTGGAGCGGATCGAACGGATCCTGTCTGCTGATGATATGCAAGGCCGCCGCACTTTCACACCCGGGATCGAGAAAGCGGCAGCATTCATTGCCGATGAATTCAGACAGACAGGTCTGCAGACAGTACAGAACAGCGGAACCTACCTGCAATCATTCGCCATGCTGCGTCCCAAATTCATCAGCGCCAGCTGCAGCTTTGATGGGGTATCGGTAGACAGCCGAGATGTAATCGTGGTGACCTGCAAGGAAGACCTGAAACTGGATGAAACTTCGGGTTATGAAAAAGTGACCATCGCTGCAGGTGCCAATCTGTTCTCCGAAGCAAGAAAGTATATCAATGCCAAAAAGAACTACCTGGTGCTGGTAGATACGAGTTACGCCAAAACCTTCAACCAGCTTACCCGTGCCAAATCGCAGCTGTACCAATCGGATTACAGTACGGTGTTCATACTGGCTGCTGCCAACCCCAAACGTTTTGAGGTAAGTGCCAAACATACGTTTACCGAGCAGTCGCTGGCTAATGTGGTGGGCGTGTTGCCGGGTAAAAGCAAAAAGAACGAGTATGTGATTTTCTCCGGTCACTACGATCACCTGGGTATCATGAGCAAGGATCGTCAGGGCAATGTGCTGACCGATTCTATCTTCAACGGCGCCAATGATGATGCTGCCGGAACCACGGCAGTGATCATGCTGGCCAAATATTTCAAGGCGTTGAACAACAACGAACGTACGCTCATCTTCGCGGCTTTTACCGCAGAGGAAGTGGGCGGCTTCGGGGCAACTTATTTTTCGCGCCAGTTCAACCCGGAAGAGGTGAAAGCCATGTTCAATATCGAGATGATCGGTACCGAGAGCAAGTGGGGAAGGAATTCAGCCTATATCACCGGGTATGAAAAAACAGATATGGGAAAGATCCTGCAGGGCAACCTGGAAGGAACCGGTTTTACCTTCTATCCGGATCCCTATCCCACACAGAACCTTTTCTACCGTTCAGATAATGCTACCCTGGCCAGACTGGGTGTACCGGCACATACCATTTCCACTTCCAAAATGGACAATGAACCCAATTACCACAAAGCCAGTGACGAGATCGGCACACTGGATATGGAGAACATGGCCATGATCATCAACGCCATTGCGCTC
This sequence comes from Sediminibacterium sp. FW305-C-269, assembly GCF_058231045.1. Classification (NCBI taxonomy): domain Bacteria; kingdom Pseudomonadati; phylum Bacteroidota; class Chitinophagia; order Chitinophagales; family Chitinophagaceae; genus Sediminibacterium; species Sediminibacterium sp. FW305-C-269. The sequence goes on from NZ_JBIQXQ010000002.1 coordinate 127,824, forward strand.
AGCTCACGCGGTATTGTCAGCGGTAAAGAAACACCTTCGAGGGTGGATGTATCCGGATTGAGATGAGGATCGTGAGTGGTGAGTAGGCAGTTGTCAATGGTGAATGGTCAATAGGGGGTAAAGAGGAAGGGGTTGGTTTTAACTGATATCAGTTTAAAACCAACCCCTTTATTCATTAACGAATTTGTATTACACTACCTACTCACCACTCACCACTCACCATTCACGCACTCACCGGCACGCTATGTATGGCGTTGCTGATCTCCTTGATCAGGGAGGGGTCTTTTTCGATGGCATTGCCCACTACGATCACATCGGCACCAGCTTTGCAGTTGTGGTAAGCTTTTTCGGGTTCGGTAATGCCGCCGCCGATGATGAGGGGGATACTGATGTTACGGGCCACTTTTTCGATCATGGACTCGGGAATGGGACGTTTGGCGCCGCTGCCGGCATCCATGTATATCAGTTTCATGCCGAGCATTTCTCCCGCCATGGCAGTACACATGGCGATCTCGTTCTTGTCGGCAGGAATAGGCGTAGCGTTTGAAATATACGATACCGTGGTAGGGGCACCACCGTCGATCACCATATAACCGGTAGGCATGATCTCGAGACCGCTCTTTTTAACAAAGGGGGCACTGATCACGTGCTGACCGATCAACAGTTCTGGGTTACGACCGGAAATGAGCGACAGGTATAAAAGTGCATCCGCATATTTGCTAACCTGGGAGGGAGACCCGGGAAACAGTAACACGGGGATATGGCAATTGGCTTTGATCTGCTGGATACATTCATCCAGGTGACTGGAAATGACCAGGCTGCCACCTACAAAAAAATAATCTACCCGGGCATCGGTGGCCAGCGTCACCAGTTGATCGATCTTTTCATTATCGACCTTATCGGGGTCAATCAGTACAGCAAAGGATTTCTTGCCCGATTTTTTATTGGTCTCAAATTGTTGATACAAGCCTGGTTTCATTCAGTAGTGGATAGATACTGTTGCAAAAATGCAAAAAAGTTTTTATTTAAAACCGCTTATTCAGCTGTGTTTTCGATACCGTTCGGAAAGATAAGCCATTCCGGGCGAATTGGGTGGTTAGGGGGTAGTTGTTCCCCCACAGGATTATTTCTGTTTAACTACTCACATTTACGGAAAATTATTGGTTTAACAGCCTGTTTGGGCAAAAATTATTTTCTACACCTGTGCAGATTCGCTCAAAATCAATGGGGATTTGAGGTGCGAAATATTCGCTATTCCTTATCCACAACCTGTTGATATTTCAGAACAGGATATCTGAAAACGGAAGGATATTTTCGTCAACCGCTTAACTTTTTTGTTAGGCCGGGGGAATTTATCCAGAACCCATAAAAATACACCTGCATTATGTCTAACCCTCGCGCTACCAAAGGCTTACAATTCAGTCGCCGCTTCACCAAAGATGGTGTGAGCCCTTTCGATATGTTCGAATATGATTACCGCGACAGCGTAATCAAGAACCCCAACGGGGAGAAAGTTTTTGAAATGAACAATGTGGAGGTTCCCAAGCAATGGAGTCAGATTGCCACGGATATCCTCGCACAGAAATATTTCCGTAAAGCGGGTGTTCCCCAGCCGGATGGGTCGGTTGGGCGCGAAACCAGTGTGAAACAGGTAGCACACCGTATGGCCAACTGCTGGCGCGTATGGGGTGAGCGTTATGGCTATTTTGCATCTAAAGCAGATGCGCAGGTATTTTATGAGGAGCTGGTATACAGCATCCTGAACCAGGCCTGTGTGCCTAACTCTCCGCAGTGGTTCAATACCGGTCTGCACGAGAGCTATGGTATCACCGGTAAACCCCAGGGGCACTATTATGTGGATCCCAAGGACAAGAAATTAAAGAAATCAACCAATGCCTATGAGCGTCCTCAGCCACACGCCTGTTTTATCCTGAGTGTGAATGATGACCTGGTAAATGAGGGCGGTATCATGGATCTCTGGACCCGTGAAGCCCGTATCTTCAAATACGGATCAGGGGTGGGTACCAACTTCTCTCAGATCCGTGGCGGTGGTGAGAAATTATCAGGTGGTGGTACTTCCAGCGGTCTGATGAGTTTCCTGAAGATCGGCGATCGTGCTGCAGGAGCCATCAAAAGCGGCGGTACTACCCGCAGGGCAGCCAAAATGGTTTGTCTTGACCTGGATCACCCCGAGATCATGGAATTCATTAACTGGAAAGTAGGGGAAGAAGATAAAGTGGCCGCACTGGTGGCTGCCGGTTACGACAACAGTTACGAAGGAGAAGCCTATGCCACTGTTTCCGGTCAGAACTCCAATAACTCGGTGCGTATCCCCAACTCATTCTTCAAGGTACTGGAAGCCGATGGTGACTGGGAGCTGAAAGCCCGTACCGATGGCCGTACCATGAAAAAGATCCCGGCCCGCGAAGTATGGAAGCAGATTTCTTATGCAGCATGGCGCTGTGCAGATCCCGGTACCCAATACGATACCACCATCAACGAATGGCATACCTGTCCCAAAGGCGGAAGGATCAATGCTTCCAACCCTTGCTCAGAATACATGTTCCTAGATAACACCGCATGTAACCTGGCATCCATCAACCTGCGTAAGTTCCACGATGACGATACCAATATCTTCGATGTGGAAGGTTTTGAATATACCAGCCGTCTGTGGACCACTGTTCTGGAGATTTCTGTGTTAATGGCGCAGTTCCCTTCCAAAGAAGTGGCACAGCTGTCGTTCGATTACCGTACACTGGGTCTTGGATTTGCCAACCTGGGCTCCATGCTCATGGTGAGCGGTATCCCTTACGACAGTGAGGAAGCCCGTGGTATTGCAGGCGCCATCACTGCGATCATGACCGGTGTGGCTTACAAGACCTCCGCTGAAATGGCCGGATTCCTGGGTGCTTTCGACAAATACGAAGAGAACAAAGAAGATATGCTGCGCGTCATGCGCAACCACCGCGCTGCCGCTTACGATGCAGAAGATGCCTATGTAGGTCTGGAGATCAAACCACAGGGCATCAATGCCAAATACTGCCCGGATTACCTGCTGAAAGCCGCTACCAAAGCATGGGATGAAGCGGTACAGCTGGGAGAGAAATACGGCTACCGCAATGCACAGACCACTGTGATCGCCCCTACCGGAACCATTGGTCTGGTAATGGATTGCGATACCACCGGTGTAGAGCCCGATTTCGCCCTGGTGAAATTCAAGAAGCTGAGCGGTGGTGGTTATTTCAAGATCATCAACCAGTCAGTACCACAGGCATTGCGTAACCTGGGTTACAACCCGGAGCAGGCAGAAGCCATTGAAAAATATGCCGTAGGAGCGGCCAGCTTTGAAGGGGCACCTTTCATCAACCCCACTTCACTGCGCGAGAAAGGATTCACTGATCCCGAGATCGAGAAACTGAACGGTGCAGCCAAATCTGCATTTGAGATCGGATTCCTGTTTAACCGCTTTACCCTGGGCGATGAGTGCATGCAGCGTTTGGGCTTTACCGAAGAGCAGTATGCCGACTGGAGCTTTAACCTGCTGGAGGCATTGGGCTTCACCGAAGAGCAGATAGATGCGGCCAATGATTATGTGTGCGGAACCATGACCATTGAAGGGGCGCCTTTCCTGAAAGACGAACACCTGCCTGTATTTGACTGTGCCAATAAGTGCGGTAAAAAAGGCGAAAGATATATCCACGCTTACGGACATATCCGTATGATGGCGGCCTGTCAGCCTTTCCTGAGCGGTGCGATTTCAAAAACCATCAACCTGCCGCATGAGGCAACAATCGAGGAAATTGCAGATTGTTATATGCTGAGCTGGCAGCTGGGCCTCAAAGCCAATGCCCTGTACCGCGATGGTTCCAAACTGAGCCAGCCTTTGAGCAATAAGTCGGACAAGAAAAAGAAGACAGACGAAAAGGGGGAGGATGCGGTTGCTGAGAACGAGCCTGCTGCAGCAGCCGAGACTGTATCACAGATCGTAGACCTGAGCAAATTAACTGTAGATGAATTATTGGAGGAAGTACAGAAGCGTATGCAGGCTTCTACCGATACCAAGTTCAAACGCGCTTTATCAGGTATCGTAGAGAAAAAATCATTACCGGCCAAACGCCGTGGTTTTACGCAGAAAGCGAAGATCGGCGGACAGGTGATCTTCCTGCGTACCGGTGAGTACAGCGATGGAACCCTGGGTGAGATCTTCATCGATCTGGCCAAAGAAGGTTCTACCCTCAGAAGTTTCATGAACTGTTTCGCCATCGCGATCTCCGTGGGCCTGCAGTATGGTGTGCCATTGGAAGAATTCGTAGAGAAATTCGTATTCACCAAGTTCGAACCATCCGGTATGGTAGACCATCCGAATATCAAGACCACCACTTCACTGGTAGACTTTGTATTCCGTGCGCTTGCCTTCGAATACCTGGGCCGTACCGACCTTGTACACGTGCTGGACAAACCCAGCATCGGCAATACCGGTGAAGGGGATGATGCAGGAGATGCCACATTCCTGGGAAAACCTGAGTTGAGCAGCATCCGTGTAACAGCACCGTCTGCCAATACCAGCGCCGCTCCCCAGCCGCAGAAATTACAGCGCGCAGCCGCAACGGTGAATGAAGACAATGGAATGAACGCCGTGAACGCTGCTGCCAAAAACATGCAGAGCGATGCGCCGGCCTGTAATACCTGCGGACATATCACCATCCGCAGCGGTACCTGCTACAAATGCCTGAACTGTGGTAACAGTATGGGTTGCAGCTAAAAACATCCGTTAGATACTGATATATAATAAGGGCCGAAAGGCCCTTATTTTTTGCCTGTAGGGTATGCAGGCACAGTATTTTGTTTTACAATATGGAATACAGGCAATAGCAGGTAAATATCTTTTCTTATCCCTTGCCGATACTTTTTTGACTTTCGGCTAAAACGCTTTTTGTAACAACCGAAATAACTTATTTTCATTCCCTCAACGAATCTCAAAATCAATATTGCTATATGGGCGATCTCCAGATCAAAAAAGAAAGCAAGAAATACGATGCCGTCATTGTTGGCTCCGGTGCGGGTGGCGGTATGGCTGCGTATGTATTGGCCAAATCGGGCCTGAAAGTATGCCTGATAGAAGCAGGACCTGATTATGATCCTGCCAAACATTCTTCCCAGTTAAAAAATCCATGGGACTCTCCCCGCCGTGGCGCCAGCACCAAGTTCAGACCCTTCGGTGATTTCGACGGATGTTACTGGGGTTGGGAAATTGACGGAGAACCCTATACTATGGCCGAAGGCAGTGCCAAATGGGACTGGTGGCGGGCACGTATGATCGGTGGACGTACCAATCACTGGGGGCGTATTTCCCTGCGTTTTGGTCCGAAAGATTTCAAACGCAGAAGTATTGACGGATTGGGTGATGACTGGCCCATCGGTTACGAAGATGTGAAACCTTATTACGATAAGATCGATCAGCTGATCGGGGTCTTTGGATCTAATGAAGGATTGCCCAATGATCCGGATGGTATTTTTTTACCGCCGCCCAAGCCCAGGCTGCATGAGCTGATGATCAAAAAAGCGGCAACAGGTATGGGTATTCCTGTGATCCCCTCCCGTTTATCGATCCTGACCAAAAAAATCAATGATGAGCGTGGCGCTTGTTTCTATTGTGCGCAGTGTGGCAGGAGTTGTAAAGTGTATGGCGATTTTTCGTCCTCTTCCGTACTCATCAAACCGGCTGTGGCAACTGGTAACGTAGATGTGATCACCAATGCCATGGCGCGTGAAGTGATAACCAATGCTGAAGGTATTGCTACAGGCATTTCTTATGTGAACAAAGCAGATATGATGGAGTACCAGGTAAGCGGCCGTGTAGTGATACTGGCAGCCAGTGCCTGCGAAACCGCCCGTCTGTTGCTGAACTCAAAATCAACCCGCCATCCCAATGGTTTGGCCAACGATAGCAATGTGGTAGGTAAATACCTGCACGATTCTACCGGTGCCGCTGTAGGTGGTGTATTGCCACAATTGTATGGCCGCAAGCGTTACAACGAAGACGGTGTAGGAGGTATGCACGTGTATACGCCGTGGTGGTTAGACAATAAAAAATTAGACTTCCCTCGTGGTTACCATATTGAGTACTGGGGAGGCATGGGCCAGCCGGCATATGGTTTCGGTATGGGCATGCAATACCAGAACGGCAAGTATATGGTGAATGGTAAAACCAAGGAAGCCGGAGGTTATGGTGCCGGACTGAAAGAAGATGCCCGCTTCTTCTATGGAGCAGGCGTAGGTATGGCCGGCAGGGGTGAAGCGGTTCCCAACATCAACAACTATTGCGAGATAGATCCGAAAGTGGTTGATAAATACGGGATCCCTGTTCTGCGTTTCCATACCAATCATTCCGAGTACGAGATCAAGCAGGCCAAACACATGAAGGAGACCTTTAAAGAGATCCTGCATAATATGGGAGCCGTTATTACCTGGGGCGGAGATGATGATGAAAAGAACAACTGGGGACTGAACAACCCCGGCAACATCATCCACGAAGCCGGAACCGTTCGTATGGGTGCAGACCGTAAGACCTCTGCCCTGAACAAATGGAGCCAGGCACACGATTGCAAGACCCTGTTCTGCGTGGATGGCAGCCAGTTCACCTCACAGGCCGATAAGAACATCACCTGGACGATCCTGGCGCTCTCTATGCGTGCTTCGGAGTATATTATTGATGAAATGAAAAAACAAAACCTTTGATCGCTGATTGATATGATTATTAGTATGATCGCACAGATTGTTCTTTCAGTGAAATCATACTAATAATCATATCCATCAGAGATTATAATAAACCATATCAATCTGTGATCATTATGGACAGAAGAAAATCCATCAAAGCACTCCTGATCGGTACAGCCGCTTCGGGGGTATTGGTAGAAGCCTGCAAGAATAGTGACAAGAAAGCCATCGCTGCATCGCCGGATGCGAAACTGGAAGACCGGATGCAGGAAGAGAAGGACTACCTGAAGAAAATTGAGGCGGAGCCTAAGTTCTTCACCGAACATGAAATGGCTACGATCATCGTACTCGAAGACATCATTCTCCCGAAAGATGAGGTGAGTGGCAGTGCTTCTGATGCCAAAGTGCATGAGTTCCTGGAGTTCATTGTGAAAGATATGCCGGAACACCAGACCCCTTTGCGTGGCGGTTTACGCTGGCTGGATGTGGAGAGCCTGAAGCGTTTCGGAAAAGCGTTCAAAGATGCTGATCACAAACAGCAAATAGAGATCGTGGAAGATATCGCTTATCCGGAAGTAGAGGGAGCCATCAGTAAGAACAAACGAACCATCAAACCTGGCATGCAACAGGGTGTTGCATTTTTCAACAAAATGCGCGACATGGTAATGACCGGTTTCTACACATCCGAGATCGGCGTAAAAGACCTGGGTTATATGGGCAATACCCCTAACCAGTGGAATGGAGTGCCGGATGATGTGTTGAAACAGTACGGATACGCGTATACGGAAAAAGAATTGAAAGAGTGTGTGAGCTTTGATAAGGCGTAGGGATCGTTAAAGAGGTTAAAAAGGTTAAAATAGTTAAAAGGGTTAAAGTGGTAACAGATTTTCTGACTACTTTAACCCTTTTTATGTCTTCTTACCCTGGCTATTAAGTGCTTAATACAACTATATGAATAGTTTTTTTTGTGATTGAGGTAGAGACTTTTTGAATTGGTATGTAAAGTGGATTATAAGAAATTATTCAGAACACGTAAATCAGGAAGAAGTGAGAAATTAATTTTTAAAGGGATCTATGAAAAGCAAATTCAATAAGATTGTTTTTCTGGTCAGTTTTTTTGGGATAGTTATACAGGGATGCAACCAGCTATCGGCACAAAATATGAAGCGATATGATGCCCCGGTATATTCTTGGCTTAAGAATATATATTACGATTCTACTGTTGTGCAAACCGGAAGTTTATTAAGCGAGCCCTTTCAGAAAAAGGGTAATCTGTTGCCTTCTGTTATTTTTCTTTCAGGAAGGGAAGTATTTAAGGGAAATGCTTCGACGAGAATAAAAAATGTTTTTTTAATTAAGGATTCACTGATTTGTATCCAGGATTATAGTAAAGCGTTAAAACAGGCTGAGAATGAAAAGATAATCAGTTTTGACAGCAGTGTTTTTTCGGATAAGAAAATACATGTTCTTGGCAGGCTTTATCTTAATGGGGTGTATGCAAACCGGAGTGGTTCTTTGGTATTTATCGATCACTCTTATTCAGCTAATAAAGGGAAGTCTGTTTTTTCAGCTATAGTTGCACTCGTTTATAAGAGTAGAAAATGGAAAACAGGCAAAACAGTTGTATATGATATGACTAATTGACCTCTGTTTTTGACATGTTATATTGTGCTATTTTATTATTGAGATGCCGATAACTTAAAAACGAAAGGGTTAAAAGGGGTAACATATCTCCTGCCCCCTTTAACCCTTTTAACTATTTTAACCAACACCTAACGCTTAACTCACTCCCGCACCCGGATCGATCTCTGTTTCCGGGTTGATGAAATGAAGTTTTCCGTTGGCGTCTTCTGCCATTAAGATCATACCATTGCTTTCAATTCCCCTCATTTTACGGGGAGCAAGATTGGTGACTACGGTCACCTGTTTACCTACGATCTCTTCGGGTGCAAAATGCATGGCAATGCCTGATACGATGGTGCGGGTCTCAAAACCCAGGTCAACAGAGAGTTTCAGCAGTTTGTCGGCTTTCTCCACTTTTTCGGCACTTACGATTTTACCTACTTTCAGATCGATCTTGGCAAAATCATCAAATACGATCTCTGGTTTTACCGGGCTGACGGCTGTTTTGGGCTCTTCCACTTTTGCAGTAACAAGACCACTCACGACTAACGATTCACGATTCACGCTTGCTGCTTTTAATTTTTCCAATTGATAGGTTATCTCGCTGTCCTCGATCTTGCGGAACAGCAATTCAGGCGCCCGTAATGTATAACCAACGCTTAATAATTTCATCTTGCCGGCATTTTCCCAATCCAGCATCTTGTCCACTACTTTCAGCAGGTGACATATTTTCTTAGCCGTAAACGGCAGGAAAGGATTGATCAGGATGGCCAGGTTGGCACAGAGCTGTAAACAGATATGCAGGGTATTGTCGATCGACTGTTGTGCTTCACGGATAACATTACCATCGGCATCCACCTGTTTGGCCTGGATCCAGGGTTCTTTTTTCTGCATGTACTGGTTGCCGGTACGTGCCAGGTTGATCACTTCAAACAAGGCGTCGCGGAATTTATACTGCTCCAGCAGGTTCTCTACTTTCTGTTTGCAGGCTTCGATCTCTTCGATGGTTGCCCTGTCAAGTTCCGTTAAAGCATCATTATGCAAAGGTGGTACCTTACCCTTGCAGAGCTTGTGCATCAGTACCAGGCTCCTGTTTATATAGTTGCCAAAAATACTGACCAGCTCGCTGTTATTGGCATCCTGGAAACCCTGCCAGGTAAATTCACTGTCTTTGGTTTCCGGGGCGATCAGGGTCAGATAATACCGCAGTACATCTGCCATCTGGCTGCCGCCATTCTCTTTTTTAATAAAATCGTCTATGTAATCCTGCATATCCAGCTTCCAGTTACGGCTGGTGCTCATTTTGTCTCCTTCCAGGTTCATGAACTCATTGGAAGGCACGTTATCGGGCAGGATATTCCCATGCAGTTTCAGCATTACCGGGAAGATCAGGCAGTGGAACACGATATTGTCCTTGCCGATAAAATGCACCAGTTTAGTCTCTTTATCCTCCCAGTAAGGGCGCCAGTCCTTTTCATTGTTCAGCGCCCACTGTTTGGTGGCGCTGATATAACCGATGGGTGCATCGAACCATACGTACAATACTTTTCCATCAGCTTCTTTCAACGGCACTTTTACGCCCCAGTCAAGATCACGGGTTACGGCACGGGGCTGCAGTCCGCCATCGATCCAGCTTTTGCACTGTCCCACTACGGTCGGGCGCCAATCGCTGGCATGTTCTTTCAGGATCCAGTTGCGTAAAAAATCTTCGTGCCTGTTCAGGGGCAGGTACCAGTGTTTGGTCAGTTTCTTCACCGGCGGATTACCGCTGAGTGTACTCACCGGGTTGATCAGCTCATCCGGGCTCAGGCTCTTACCGCAACTTTCGCACTGGTCGCCATAGGCACCGGGAAAATTACAGTTGGGGCAGGTACCCTTGATATACCTGTCGGCCAGGAAACTATTGGCCTGCTCATCAAAGTACTGTTCGCTTTCCTTGATCTCCAGGTCGCCGTTATTGTTCAGTTTGGTAAAGAACTCCTGTGCGGTTTCATGGTGCAGAGGATCGCTGGTCCGGTGATAAATATCGAATTCGATCCCCAGGTCCCTGAAGTTCTGCTCCATGATGGGGTGATACTTATCTATGATCGCTCTTGCCGTAGTGCCTTCTTTGGTGGCCTGAATGGGTATGGCCGTTCCGTGTTCATCACTGCCGCATACAAAAACCACGTCACGTTTTTGCGCTTTCAGGTAACGTACATAAATATCCGCAGGCAGGTAGGCACCAGCCAGGTGACCAATATGTTTCAGTCCGTTCGCATAAGGGAGGGCGGAAGTGATCAAATATCTTTTGGGTGTGTTCATCGGTTCAGTGGTTTCCGGTTGGGAAAGTCTGCAAAAGTAAGTAATCCTTGTAAGAAGGCAATTTTGAGGGGGGAGAAGGGCTTTGTGGTTTTTAAATGGTAAGGCTTTAGTTACTTTCAGACTTTTGGGTTTTCAGGCTGGAAGCCTGGGGATAGGCTTCACTCGGCGGAGCCGAGCGACTGAGCCGCGACTGTTCTACTCAGATATAGCAACAGTTCAGTAATATTGTTGCATGATCAAATTGCCGCCTTACCTCAAAAAAGGAGACCTGATCGGGATCGTTTGCCCATCGGGATATATGCCCAAAGCCAAAGCCAGGACCTGCATCCGCGTACTGCAGGAATGGGGGTACCAGGTAAGGGTGGGTAAAACCCTGGGTAACCAGTTCCACTATTTTTCCGGAACCGATGCGGAACGGCTGGAAGACCTGCAAACCATGCTCGACGATAAAGAAGTAAAAGCCATCCTTTGCGGAAGAGGCGGGTATGGTATGAGCCGGATTATTGACGGGCTTGACTTCTCCCGATTCAAGAAACATCCCAAATGGCTGATCGGCTTCAGTGATATCACGGTGTTACATGCGCATGTGTACCGCCAATTGAACATAGCAACCCTGCATGCTCCCATGGCGGCCGCGTTCAATCACGGACTTCATAAAAAGGAATATGTACAATCTCTTGCAAAAGCCCTGAAGGGAACGGCCTCGAATTATAGCTGTCCGGCACACAAACTGAACCGCACCGGAAAGGCCGAAGGTGAACTGGTGGGAGGTAATCTTTCCCTGGTGGCACACTTGGTGGGAAGCAGTGCTTCTTTTATCACCAAAGGAAAGATCCTGTTCCTGGAAGATGTGGGTGAATATATCTATAATGTTGACCGCATGTTCCTGCAATTGAAACGCAGCGGCATGCTGGATGGACTGGCCGGACTGGTGATCGGCGGTTTTACGGAAATGAAAGACACTACCCTGCCTTTTGGTTCCGATGTGTATACGATCATTCAGTCGCATGTGCGGGAATTCAAATACCCGGTTTGTTTTGATTTCCCGGTGAGTCATGAAAAAAATAACTATGCTTTAAAAGTGGGGGTTATACACCGGTTAACGGTCACCGCCGGCAAAACTGTGTTGAAGGAATTGGTATAGGTGGGTCCGAAGACTTTTCGGAAAGGTTATTTCCAGGCCTGTCTTAAAAGCCTGAGCCAGTTACCATGCATGATGTTTTCGCAATCGTTTTGTGTGTATCCGCGTTTCATCAGTAAGCCGGTCATCTGCTGCAGGTCTGCGATCGTGTCGATATCATAGGGACATTGTTCCGTACCATAAGCCCCATCCAGGTCTGTTCCAATGCCTACATGCAGGGTGTTTCCGGCTATCTGGCAGATATGGTCCATATGGTCGATCACCTGCTCCAGTCCGCAGTTCATTTGTTTGGGATCTGACATTCCTTTCTGCCATCCGGGAACAATCATCCACGCATCCATGGCGGCGCCGATCACCGCTTTTTTCTGGATCAGGGTCCGGATCATGTTATCACTGAACTGGCGGTTATGGTTCACCAGGCTGCGACAATGGTTATGACTGGCCCAGATACTGCCATCAAATAATTCCATGGCATCCCAGAACGCTTCATCGCATAAATGCGTGGCATCCAGGATCATGTTCAGTTGTTGCATTTCTTTCAGCAGTGATTTGCCCATATCGTTCAGGTGACCGCTGGCGTTGGTGCCGTTGGCATAACGGCCAGGTCCATAATGTCCCGGCCCTACGGCACGTAATCCATAGGCATGGGCACGATGCAGGTGATCGATTGTGACCAAAGAATCGGCTCCTTCTAAACTTAAGATATAACCGATGGCCTTGTGTGTATTCGGTTCACCGTTATTCCAAAGCAACAGGTGTTGTTCCAGTTCTGCCAGGTTGCAGATCTGTATCATTTCGCCCGCTTCTTCCATGGCCCGATACCACTGCAACTGTCCCTGTGTTTGTGCCCAGGCCTGCTCGGGCGAGTGCCAGCCACTGAGGGTGCTGCCGGGTGCCACATACCGTCCAATCTGTGTGGCTACCACGATGCCGATATTGCCCTCGCGTAAAGCAGGCAGGGAAACGGTTCCTCTGGCACGATCGGGTTTATCGGTCATGCCCTTTTCCGTTTCGCGGATGTCATGCACCGGCAACCGCAGATCGCGGTTCCATTCCATAGCATTCATACTGAGATCCAGGTGGGCGTCGAAGATGAACATGGCGGCGGATTGTGAGTGGTGAATTGTGAATTGTGAATGGACAATCGTGAATCGTCAGTCGTCAGGGGAGTATTCACAATTGCCTACTCACCACTCACGTATTTAAATAGTTATTTTTCTTGATCTGGCAATCACCCGCCAGCAGGTTGTTTTTTGATGGTTCTCGATGACCATGGCATGATCGTAGAGGGCCACTGTCGGGCAGATATGTACGGGAACGCCATACAATACATCACCCACGGTATACTGATTGCTGTCGGGCACTTTCAGCACCAGGTGTTCTTCGCTTTGCGAGATGGGGCTTGCATCCGGAGCGTTCAGGAAGTGCACGCGGGGTAAAGGATTTTCTGCCGCTACGGATTTGTGGCCCAGATCGGTGCAAACCGTATGTTCATCAATCACGGAAATGATACGCGTGATCACCAGTGCCGCATATTCGAAGGGTTCATCGGGAACGATGTGTTTGTAGCCCCAGTCCCAGAATACAAAAGTACCCGGGCTATATACCACGTTCTTCCTTTTGGTATGCGTGGGAAAACTGGGTGAACCGCCTATCACGATCTGTAAGTGGTTATCATCAATGGCGGCAATTTCTTTTACCAGCCATTCCACTTTGGCGAAAGCTTCATCAGAACGCCGGTTCCTTTCGGTAAGATCTGTATCGCGGATATGGCCGTCATAAGCGTGAAGGCCAATGACCCGGATACCCGGCAGATCCTTTATTTTTTTGTACAGTTCCAGTGCACCTTCCGGTTTGATACCCGATCGGTTCATGCCGATATTCAGGTCAATGAATACCTGCAGTGTATGGTTGTTTTTGCTAAACAAGGCAGAAAGTATACCGGCGGTTATCGGGTTATCAATGATGCAGGAGAAGGTCGTATCCGGGAAATTAGCGACCAGTTGCAACAGCCTGTCTGCTTTAGGCCCAACGGGCTGGTGTGCCAGCAATACATCCTGTGCATCGATCTCAGCCAGCATTTCAGCTTCTGCAATGGTGGCGCACTTGAATTTTTGGATGCCGGCATCCTGCATCAGCTTACAAACTTCCGCGATCTTATTGGTCTTTACATGCGGCCGTATGCGTGCCACATCTTCCGCCATGAGAATGAGTTGCCGGATATTTTCTTTGATCCTCTCCGGGTAGATCACCAGCGAAGGAGAATCGATCTTATCAATGTTGTCTATCGTATACCAGGGAGTGGACATGTTATGGGGCTTAGATTATCGAAAATTAAAAATGCAAAAGTCAAAATGCAAAAAATAAAACAGTGGCTGTTCTTAGTAATTTTTTTGACTTTTGACTTTTGACTTTTGATTTTTGAATTTTATTCCAGTTCGAACATTACTTCAATTTCAACAGGGATATTGCCTGGCAAAGATCCCATGCCAACGGCGCTTCTTACACCGATGCCGTTCTCTTCGCCCCATACTGCGGCAAACAATTCGCTGCAGCCATTGATTACATAGGGGTGTTTATCGAACTCGGGGCTGCAGCTGACCATACCCAGCACTTTGATCACGCGTTTGATCCTGTTCAGAGAACCCAGGTTGGCTTTCAGTGTGGCCAATATGGCCAGCCCTACCTGGCGTGCGGCCAGTTTGCCTTCCTCCTGGGTAAGGTCAACACCTACGCGGCCGGTGATAAAACTGCCATCTTCTTTCAGGGTGCCATGGCCGGAAACATATCCGTGTTTTCCATCGATCAGAAAGGGTTTGTAAACGCCTAAGGGTTTGGGGGCGGGTGGCAGCACCAGGCCCAGTTTGGCAAAGTTTTCTTCGGGTGTCATGTGTATAATAGATTGATGAATAGGTATTTGTTCTTGGTTCTCTAAAGATAAACGAAAAAGCCGTCACACAGCAGGGAGGAAGAACAAAACTGAGCAGGTATGGTCACCGGGTTGTTTGCCATAAATTCACGAACTTCCTGTCGTAAAAAGTTACTATGAAGATCAGGGCACTGTTATTGCTGTTACTGACATTGAGTATGGTAAACGTTATGGCGCAGCGGAATACCAATGCGGCGCTGGCCGAATCCCATTATTCCCGCCTGTTCGAAGCCAGGTATGTGCAGAAGCCGCCACAATATCCGTTTGGCACCGATTCGTGCAGGCGTTTCTATTATGCGGTTTTTGGTGGCTTCGACAGTGTATTGAGCAAAGTGATCGAACAGGGGGATACCGCCAAATACATCCGTGTCTATTTTTCTTTCATTGTAGACAAAAACGGCTCACCCTATGAGGGGCATTTTGAGCGCATTGCGGGCACGCCTTATGCCAGGGGGGAATCGGCCAGGACCCTTAAATATTTTTCAGAGGACAGGAAATATTATGATAAGCTGATCGCAGCCATGGTGGCCAAAATGCCTTTCTGGAAACCCGCTTTGCAGAATGGTATTCCTGTAGATTGCCGGGTAGATGATTTCCTGCAGTTTTGGGTGGGTATCAATCCTCCCTCTTATTAAGCAGTTATTTTTTTCTCAAAGCAGTAAGGTTGATCAACGCAGCAGGCTATCCAGTTTTTCCTGCATCAGCGGAAAACTGTTCAGGTCATTATGTGAGCCACCTTCAATGGTGATGAAACTGTCTGCCGGTTTCAATAATTTTTTCAATCGCTTCGCATTCAGGTAAGGGATCACCCCATCTGCTGTGCCATGGAAAATAGTCACCGGGGCTGTTACTTTTGGCAGGTATTCGTTGGTAGGCATTTTAAAATGAAGCAACTGGTTAACCGGGTACATCCAGAAGAGGAGGCGGGTCAGTGAAGTAAGGCTGTAGTAAGGTGTTTCCAGGATAAGCTGTCTGCAATCACGTACAGAAGCCAGTTGCGCCGCAATGCCCGTACCCAGCGATTTCCCGTAGATCAGGATCTGTTCCGGCTGGTACCTGACCCTTGCCAGTTTGTATACGTGTAAGGCTTCCTCATATAAAACAGCTTCTGTGAGTTTCCCGGTCGATTTTCCGAAACCTGGGTAGTCGGGCATCCATACTTCATAACCTTTACTGGTGAAGTTGTTGGCAAAACCGGCATAGTGGTTTACATTTTCACGGTTGCCATGAAAGTACAGTACTATGCGTTTGGCCGGCGTATCGGCAGGGATGAATTGCACTATGTTGAAGCGGGTATCTTTATCCAACAGGATATTGGCTTCGGTGAAGGACTGTGAAAAATGATAACTGCTATCGGCAGCAATCGCTACAGGATGAAACAGGAGTTTCTCCTGCAGGTAGTACAATGCGGTACCCGACAATGCATATATGGCAACGATCAGTTTTATCCAGCGGAATAACTTCTGTTTGTTTTTCACGCCGCAAAGGTAGGTTCAGTATTGTAATATATCACGGATGAAATTGTGGTATTCCGGAAAAGCCGGCAGGTTGTTATGACCGCCGCCATGAATGCGGATCAGCGTGATCTTGTGCGGGTTGATCTGCTGCAGTTTTTCGCTGTGGCGGATAGGGATCAGCTGGTCGCGGGTGCCATGCAGGATATAGGTGTGACAATTCACTTTCCGGATCCACTGGTCCGTACGGAGATGGTAACGCAAGAGCCAGCGGTGCGGAAAAATGGGCGTGAACCTTTCCACCACTTTGATGAAACTGTAATAAGGCGCATCCAGTATCAGGTAACGAGGTGTGTTATCGGCGGCTATCCTGGTGGCAAAACCGCTGCCCATGCTGCGCCCATATACCAATATATGCTGTTCTTCGTAACGCTCGCGAAGCCTGTCATATACGAACTGCATATCGCTCAGCATTTCTTTTTCGCTGCGTTTGCCGGTGCTTTTGCCAAAGCCCCGGTAATCTACCAGCAACACATCGTAACCATACCGGTAAAAATCGCGGGCATATTTGGCCCATCCCTTGATGCTCCGGGAATTACCATGAAAATAAAGGATCAGTCCTTTGGGTTCCTTGCAACGGAAATGCAGGCCGTTAATCTGAACACCGGGCGCTATGTGAAAGAAGAGCTCCTCAAAAGGAGCATCGTATTTGTATTCGAAATCCTGCGGAAGTTTCTCTGGTTTGAAAATGAGTTTCTCCTGCACCAGGTAAATGACCAGGGCCACAACCAGGTATCCGATAATGATATAAAGCAGGGTAACAGGCAAGTAAAAGGGTTTGGTTTCCTAAGTTCTGTTTTTTATTGCTGGAAACCAATAGCGCCTATCCAAATTCTTCCGCTTCTTCCCGGTCTTCGTGGTATACCCTTTTCAGGTTCAGGTTAGATACCGGTGCAACAATCAGCGGGAATTTCTCTACGGTAACATTGCTCGGGTCGAGACCAAAACCTCTTTCCTCACCCAGGCTGATCTCTTTTAACCAGAAATAGAGTTTCATGATGATGCGTTCAAAGAAAGGCAGCTCATTATCCTGGCTTAAGTATTTCTCCAGTACAATGAACTGGAAATCGCCCACCACATTGTTTTTCTCCAGGCTCTCGTAACGGCTGGTGATGTTCACTTCCGTATTGTCAACCAGTTCATGCACCACTTTGCGGAACATGAGGTTGATGCGCTGCTCAACGCGGAAACCCAGACGGAACTCCACACGGATGATATCGTTGGGGATGATATGTTCCACCGAATATTCGCAGGTATACGGATCATCCAGTACATCTACGTGAACGAACCAGTAGATATCAGCGCGTTTGGGTTTTTTATTCAG
The DNA here is from genome assembly GCF_058231045.1 of Sediminibacterium sp. FW305-C-269. Lineage (NCBI taxonomy): Bacteria > Pseudomonadati > Bacteroidota > Chitinophagia > Chitinophagales > Chitinophagaceae > Sediminibacterium > Sediminibacterium sp. FW305-C-269. The sequence continues at coordinate 145,376 of NZ_JBIQXQ010000002.1, forward strand.
GATGGAATAAATGATCTTATGCTCGATCTCCTTGGGGTTGTTGGCACTGGTCATATATACCAGGTGAGTGGCATATTTCGGGATGGTTTTGTCGTTGCTCAGCTCCTGGATCATGGGGATATAATGTTCCATGCGCACAAACTCCACATAGCGGTTCTTGATCTTACGGCTGCGGAACCATACATACATCACGGCAAACAGTCCGCCACCCACGATCAGGGTAACATAACCGCCATGCATGAATTTTTCCAGGTTGGCGATCAGGAAGGAGGATTCTATAGAGAAGTATACGATCAGGTACAGGTAGATCCAGCCCTTGTTCACCCGCCGGCTCACCAGGAAATTGGCAAACAGGATAGAAGTGCTGATCATACACATAGTGATGGCCAGTCCATAAGCCGCGCCCATATTGGCGGATTTCTGAAAATACAGTACAATGCCCACACAACCGATATATAGCAGCAGGCTGATGCCCGGGATATATAACTGGCCTTTTTCTTCGGTAGGATAATTGATCTTCATTTTGGGCCAGAGGTTCAGTCGCATCGCTTCACTGATCAGTGTAAAAGAACCTGATATCAATGCCTGGCTCGCAATTACCGCGGCAACAGTGGCAATGATGATACCCGGTAACTTAAACCATTGTGGCATGGTATTGATAAAAGGGTTGAAGCCGTCGGCCATTAGTTGTGGCGGAATGATCTGGTCTTTATAATTGGCCAGCAGCCAGGCGCCCTGTCCGAGGTAGTTCAGGATCAGACAGGTCTTTACAAAGATCCAGGAGATGCGGATATTGCCCCGGCCACAGTGCCCCAGGTCGCTATACAGGGCTTCGGCTCCCGTAGTACAGAGGAAGACGGCTCCCAATAACCAGAATCCTTTGGGGTAAGTGGCCAGCAGTTCAATGGCATAGTAGGGATTAAGTGCCTTAAAGATCTCAACATCATCCAGCAAATGTGCGGAACCCAGGACGGCCAGCATGGCGAACCAGATGCCCATGATGGGGCCGAATAACCTGCCGATAGAAGCCGTTCCGAACTGTTGCATAAAAAACAATGCCGAAATAATGGCTATGACAATAGTAAGGATGGTGCTTTGTTCAATATGCCGGAGCGAGGGCAGTTGCCGCAGACCCTCAATGGCAGAAGTGACCGTGATGGGAGGGGTGATGATACCGTCGGCCAATAAGGCGGCGCCACCCAGCATGGCAGGTATTACCAGCCATTTACGGCGGCGGCGTACCAGCGCATACAGACTGAAAATGCCACCTTCGCCCTTGTTATCCGCTTTCAGCGTAAGGATCACGTATTTGACAGTGGTTTGGAGGGTAAGTGTCCAGATAATACAGGAAAGCGAGCCCAGGATCAGTTTTTCACTGATGGCCCTGCCTGCAATGATCTCGTTTAAAACGTATAACGGGGAAGTACCGATATCGCCGTAGATGATTCCCAGGGCGATGATGAGGCCGGCAGCGGAAACCTTATTAATATTTTTGCTCACGCGAGGTGGTTATTACGATTGGTTGCTGTAAATATCCAACAAATGTAGCCGTAAAATCAATCCCTCAAATAAATATCCGTAGCGCGGTTCCACATTGTGCTTTTACTGTTAATTTAGGTATCCGTAAACACCACAACCCTTATTTTTGGTGTATAAACGATGACCTGCAAATGAAAAAGACGGTATCCCTGTTACTGACCTGCTTACTCCTTGCCTGCATCACCGGTTTGGGCCAGCGGATCACCTATTCCGAGCCCGACAGGGACGATCCCCGTATCCTCAATTTTGAAGTGCTGGGCAGGATCAACGGAAAGATCCTGGTGTACAAGACCTACCGCGATCTTCATTTTATCGTCACCTACGACAGTGACATGAAAATGCTGGAGAAAAAAAGGCTGGATTTCATCAATTACCGGGTATTGAATACCGAGTTCATCCAGTATTCCGATTTTGTGTACATGATCTACCAGTTTCAGAAGCGCAACATCATGTACTGCATGGCCATCAAACTGGACGGTACCGGGACTCCCATGGGTGATCCGGTACAGCTGGATTCCACCGATAATATCAATTACTCAGCCAGTAACAGGATCTATTCTGTGGTCAACAGCGAAGACAAGCAGAAGATCATGGTATTCAAGATCAATACCCGCAGTGATAAAGCGCATATCCTCACTACCTGCCTGTTCAACAAAGACCTTTCACTGGTACGCAAATCAAGACTCAGTGTGCCGATGCCGCAACGCAATGATTTTCTGTCGGAATTCTCGCTCGATAATGATGGAGACCTGGCCTGCATCCGTGCTTCGGGAACCTCTACCAACGACAATATCAACAAGATCAGCCTGATTACCAAACCCGCCACACTGGATACGTATACCCTTACCGACCTGAAACTGGGTAATATCTTTCTGGATGACCTGCGGATCAAAGTGGACAATATCAACAAACATTATGTGATCACTTCTTTCCTGAGCAAGACCAAAAGGGGCAATATTGAAGGGTTGTATTATGTACTCTGGGATAAACAGCTGAACAAGGAACTGCTCAATGCCACCCATCTGTTTGATGCGGAGTTCAGGGAAGATGCCAAAGGAGAGGGAAGCAGCAAAGCGGCATTCAACGATTATTTCCTGAAGAATATCATCATGCGTAAGGATGGCGGTTTTATTGTGATCGCCGAATCGGCCTATACCAGTTCGCGGGGCAATACCCTGAACCGCTGGGATTACCTCTACGGCTCGCCTTACTGGTCGCCGGTGGATTATTATACCTGGAACAGCCCGATAGGCTATTACCCCTGGTGGCGTTCGTATGGCCTGAACAATATGAATACCCTGACCCGTTATTTTGCCGATAATATTGCAGTGATCTCATTTGAACCAGGTGGTAAAGTGGAATGGAGCAATGTGATCCGTAAATCGCAGTACGATGACAATACCGATAACTACATCGGTTTTGGCCTGTTCAATACAGGTGAGCAGTTGCACTTTATTTTTAACACGCAGGAAAAAAGAACGATGATCCTGAACGATCAGACCATTGCACCCAACGGCCAGATCGACCGGAATCCCACTTTCAAGAACCTGGACAGAGGGTATGATTTTATGCCCCGTCATGCCAAGCAGGTAGGGGCCCGTCAGGCCATTGTTCCCTGCCAGTACAGGGGGTTCACCTGTTTTGCGAAAATTGAATTTTAATCAGTAGCCAGTGGTTTTTTTATTCCGAGACAAATCGATTGCTAACCTGTTTTTTCTGGTTGTTCTCAGTATCGCTGTTCACCTGCACCTGTTTATCAATGCACCCTTGGTGGTAACCAGCGATGGCGATGGCGTATTCTCTATCCTGTTGCGGAATTATGTGGTGGGACTGCCTGCCACGGTGCTGTTCCTGTTATACCATACCATTGTTTTAATACAGGCCATCCGGCTGAACATTGTGTTGAATGATCTGCGTATGTTTCAGCACAATACGTATACAACGGCCATGGCCTATGTATTACTTACGGGACTGTTTACCCAGTGGTGCAGTATTACGCCCGCTTTGCTGGCCAACTTCCTGCTGATCTGGCTCTTCATCAAACTCTGCCGTTTGTATAACCATCCTTCCCCCAAAACCCTGTTGTTCAATACGGGGCTGATCGTGGGACTGTCGGTACTCTGCTATCATCCTACAGCCATACTGGTGCCGGTGGTATTGTTTGCCCTGGCGGTGGTGAGGCCTTTTAAACTGGCTGAATGGCTTACCCTGCTGATGGGGGCTTTATTGCCGTATTATTTTCTAGGGGCCATCCTGTTCCTGCAAGACCAGTTTGAGCGTTTTTCCCTGTACCTGCCTTACCTGAAGTTGAACCTGCCAATGCAGCAGATGGATATACCGTTGGTGGTCAGCCTGTCCCTGCTGTTTATTTTCCTGGTAACAGGTCTTTATTACTGGCAGGCATCCAGCAATCGTATGGTGATCCAGATCCGTAAAAATTGGGGAGTTATGGCGGTTATGCTGTTCATACTGTTGCTGATACCCTTCCTTTTCCAGAAAGCAGGATTGGAATCGGGACTGCTGCTGCTGGTGCCGCTGGGCGCTTTTGCCGGTAATGGATTTTCTTACCCCCGCAGCCTGATACTGCCCAATATCCTTTTCTGGCTTACGGCCGGGTTGATCGCCTATAATAACTGGTGGTTGGTGTATCACCATTAGCAGGGGGAAAAATTAGCCGGGTTCTTAACCGGTCAGTTGTTACCTTTGCGGCGCAAGCAATTTCCTATTCAGCGTACAAAATGAACCCCTATGAAATTTGGTGTTGTGGTTTTCCCGGGATCTAACTGCGACAGAGACATGCAGGACTCCCTTCAGCAGGACCTTGGTAAAGAAGTGATCATGCTCTGGCATAAAGACAAAGACCTGAGTATGTTCACCACTGATGACTGCATCATCCTGCCAGGAGGGTTCTCTTATGGCGATTACCTGCGTTGCGGGGCCATTGCCCGTTTCAGCCCGATGATGCAAAGTGTGATCGAATTTGCCAACCGGGGTGGGAAAGTGCTGGGGGTATGTAATGGTTTCCAGATACTTTGCGAAAGTGGTCTGTTGCCCGGTGTACTGCTGCAGAACGCCAATCAACAATTCGTTTGCAAGAATGTTTATATCAAACACGATAACGGTGAAGCCCTGAAAATACCCGTAGCCCATGGCGAGGGAAGGTACCATGCCGATGAAGCCACCCTGAATGAACTGGAAGCCAATGGCCAGGTGATCTTCCGCTACTGTACCGAAGAAGGTGTATTGGATGCGGCGGCTAACCCGAATGGAGCCACCCGCCATATTGCCGGTATCCGTAATAAACAAAACAATGTATTTGGTATGATGCCACACCCCGAAAGGGCTACTTCTGCCTCTTTGGGCAATCTGGATGGTGTTAAAGTATTTGAAATACTGGGCCTGAATTAGGTAGTTTGTAAGGATAGGTTTTGCTTTGCGTCAGTACCCTTAAACAGCACGATAGTATGAAAAAACTCTTTCTTGGCTTTTTTGCAATGATGCTTGTGTCTTTCTCTTTTGCACAAAGGCAGAACCCTGTTAGCTGGAACTATGAAGCAAAGAAAAAATCAGCCGATACTTACGAGATCGTACTTACTGCAACCGTAGAAAATCCCTGGCATATCTATTCACAGAACACAGGGAAAGGCGGACCGATTCCCACTACCGTTGTGTTCAAAGCCAATCCGCTGGTAACCCAAACCGGTAAAGTGAAAGAAGTAGGTAAACTGGAAAAAGTATTCGATAAGAACTTCAATACCGATGTACTGTACTATTCAGATAAAGTGTTGTTTGTACAGACCGTGAAAGTGAAAGGTGGCGGCCGCATCAAGACCAATCTCAGCGGAACCGTTGAGTACATGGTGTGTGATGACAGCCAGTGTCTGCCCCCTGTTAAGAAATCATTTGACCTGAAGCTTCAATAAAACTGCGGTGCAAATGAAACAACTCTCCCTGCTTTTTTTGGCAGTATTTATTTCTGTGCTGGTATTTGGTCAGACAGACAGCTTATTGCACTGGCAAACGCAATCGCGTAAGATCAGCGATGGGGTGTATGAGCTGGTGGCCAAAACCTCCATTCCCAAAGGATGGCATGTGTATGGTACCAATCCAAAAGTGGAGGGACTGGATCCTGTTAAGTTCGTGCCGGCCTACGAGAATGCGGTATTGCAAGATCAGATCGGGTATGGTTCAAAACCGGTATCGATCGAAGACCCCCTGTTCAGTAAGGTAGATGTGTTCACCGGCCAGCTCGAGATCAGGCAGCAGGTGAAGATCAGTGGGTTTGTTCCTGCCATGTTAAAGGGAACCATTAACGCCAGCCTGGCAAAAGCAGATGAGTTCATCGTATCCGAACAACCTTTCGAAGTAAAGCTGGAGGGGGGAGCTGTTGCAGCAGCAGCTACATCCCAGATCAAAATACCTGCCATTGAACTGGACAAACCTGCTGCAGATTGCGGTAAGAGCAGTGTGGTGAGCGGCAGCGGATTGGGTTCCATTTTCCTGTTGGGTTTTCTCGGGGGGCTGATCGCATTGCTTACGCCCTGTGTGTTCCCGATGATCCCTGTTACCGTATCCTTCTTCACCAAAAGAGCATCCAGCCGTAAACATGCCATCAAGAACGGTGCGGTGTATGGCTTTTTCATTTTCCTGATTTATTTGTTGGCCAGTGTACCTTTTCATGTGTTGGGAAATGTGCAACCGGAGATCTTCAATAATATCTCTACCAACTCCTGGCTCAATGTGATCTTCTTTGTGATCTTCATCTTTTTTGCGATCTCTTTCTTTGGTTATTTTGAACTGACCCTGCCCAGCGGTATTGCCAGTAAGGCTGATTCGAAAAGCGGGTTGGGTAGCATGGGAGGTATCTTTTTCATGGCGCTTACCCTGGCCATTGTTTCCTTCTCCTGTACAGGCCCGATACTCGGTTCCTTATTGGTGGGATCATTAAGTGGGGGAGCCTGGCAGCTGACTTCCGGCCTGGCAGGTTTTGGTCTGGCACTGGCTTTGCCTTTTGCGCTGTTCGCCATCTTCCCTGATTGGCTGCAGTCACTGCCCAAATCGGGTGGCTGGCTCGATACGGTTAAAAAGATACTGGCTTTTGCTGAAGTGGCACTGGCATTCAAATTTCTCTCCAATGCTGACCTGGTGATGCACTGGGGACTGCTCAAACGCGAAGTGTTCATCGGTATCTGGATCCTGATCGGCGCAGGGCTGACCCTGTACCTGTTTGGCATACTGCGTTTACCGCATGATTACAAGGGCATGAAGATCGGCACCGGAAGAAAAGTACTGGGCGTATTGGCACTCTTGTTCACCCTGTACCTGTTGCCCGGCGTTACCCAGACCCAATACGCCAACCTGCGGTTGCTGAGCGGTTTTCCGCCGCCACTGAGTTATAGCATTTACGGACAGAACAATGTACACGGGAAAGGACTGGAAGCCAATGTGGTGAATGATTACGACAAAGCACTGGCAATGTCCAAAGAACAGAACAAACCCATCCTCATCGATTTCACCGGATGGGCCTGTGTGAACTGCCGTAAGATGGAAGAGAATGTGTGGACGAACCCTGATGTGTACAACTACATTAAGGAAAATTATATCCTGGTCTCCTTATACGTAGATGACCGCAAGAAACTGCCTGCTGAACAACGTATCCTGAACTATAGCACCAAAACCGGCGACACGAAAGACATCATCACCATCGGTGATAAATGGGCCACTTTTGAGGCAGAGAATTTTAACCAGACCACACAACCCTTATACGGGATCCTGAATACCAGGGAACAGCTGATGAATCATCCTGTGGGCTATACGCCCGATGCGGCTGAATACCTGAAATGGTTGCAGTGCGGCAAGGAAGCTTTTGATAGATCCAGGTAGCTCCCCAAAGCAGAACCCCTCATCGGAATGAAGGGTTCATGATCTTTACATTGATTGGAAATGTTTTTAGAGCGCGATCTGTTTTTCCTGCATCATCTTACGCAGGTTGATGAGACCGTAACGCATACGACCCAATGCCGTGTTGATGCTGCAATTGGTGATCAGCGCGATCTCTTTAAAACTCATATTGGCATAATGCCTCAGCACAATGATCTCTCTTTGTTCTTCCGGCAACAGGTCCAGCATGCGGCGTACGCGCTCATGGCTCTGTCCCTGCATGATCTTGCTGTCTGGCCCTTCTTCAGAGATCTGTAATACTTCAAAAATATCCTGGTTGTCGCTGGTACGGATTGCCGGTGTACGTTTTACCTTGCGGAAATAATCCACGCAGAGATTATGCGAGATCCGCAGCGCCCAGGGAAGGAACTTGCCTTCTTCGGTATAGCGTTTGTTCTTCAGTGTATCAATGATCTTGATGAACACATCCTGGAACAGATCTTCCGCAAGGTAACTGTCCTTCACAAAGAATAGGATGGAAGAGAAGATTTTGTCCTTATATCGGTAGATAAGGGTTTCGAAAGCGTTACTGTCGCCTTCCTGGAATGCCCTTATCAGTTCTGTATCAGACGCATGGTCTAATGTTCTCATAACATCTTTTTTGAGCTGTGTACTGCCTGTGCCGGCCGGTATGGTAGTTTTTATTGACTAAGCCGGGACTAACTCATTATCTTTCAACGACAAATTATACATCTTTTCATGCCTGAAAAGTTTTGTGGAAATAATGTTTCCGGCTTTTGGGGTTATACACATTCCGGCTGTTCCGGTAAAGGGAGAATAGCGCTTGAAAATGCGGTTCGGAAAATAAAAAAATCCTTATTCTGTACAGGTTTCTAAACCTCTGCGCCGATAATCTGTTTAAATTGCTGACCCATGGCAACAAAGACAAGATCCCCGAAAACAGAGAAGGTGGTAGACGACGATAATGACAGTATCCTGGTCAAAGGAGCCCGTGTGCATAATCTGAAGAATGTAACGGTCGGTTTCCCGAGAAACCAGCTGATCGTGGTTACGGGTGTTTCGGGCAGCGGTAAATCATCTCTCACTATCGACACCCTGTTTGCCGAAGGACAACGGCGTTATGCCGAGAGCCTGAGCGCTTATGCGCGCCAGTTTATGTCGAGAATGGCCAAACCGGATGTAGATTATATCAAGGGACTTTGCCCCGCTATTGCCATTGAACAGAAAGTGATCACCCGCACCCCCCGCAGTACGGTGGGAAGCATGACGGAGATCTATGATTACCTGCGTTTGCTGTATGCGCGTGCCGGTAAGACCCTTTCACCCATCAGCGGCAAAGAAGTGAAAAAAGATGATGTGTCGGATGTGATGCAGGCCATACAGTCATTACCGGAGGGATCAAAAGTGGTGATCATCGTCCCTTTTAAACAGCATGCCAAACGGGACATACGCGAAGAGCTGAATATCCTGATGCAGAAAGGTTTTTCACGCATCTACTTCCGCGGTGCATCTGCAGAGCTGGTCCGTATAGAAGACCTGCTCGAACTCACAGACAAAGAACTAACCCCAAAACTCACCACTCACCACTCACCGCTCACCACCCACGTGCTCATCGACCGCATTGTTACCAAAGCATTCGATGAAGACGATATACACCGCTTATCCGATTCCATCGGTACGGCTTTTTACGAGGGAGAGGGTGAGATGTACGTGGAAGTGAATAATACAAAACTGCTGCACTTCAGTAATAAGTTCGAGCTGGACGGTATTGTGTTTGAAGAGCCGGTTCCGAACCTGTTCTCATTCAACAACCCGTATGGCGCATGTCCTACCTGCGAAGGATTCAGCCAGGTATTGGGAATCGATGATGACCTGGTGATACCAGACAAAAGGCTGAGTGTGTATGAAGGTGCTGTGGCCGCATGGAGAGGCGAGAAACTGGGCTGGTGGAAAGAACAGTTTGTGAAGAATGCCGGCAAATTCGGTTTCCCGATACACAAACCTGTGATAGACCTCAGCAAGGACCAATACCAACAGTTATGGAAAGGAGGGCCCGGCGCACTGGGTATCGATGATTTCTTTAAGGAAGTAGAACAGAACTTATACAAAGTGCAATACCGCGTATTGCTGAGCCGCTATCGTGGCCGTACCAACTGCCCGGATTGCCATGGCTACCGTTTACGCAAAGAAGCTTTGTATGTCCATGTTGGCAATAAACATATCGGCCAGTTATGCGAGCTGCCGGTGAAAGACCTGAAACAATGGTTTGATACATTGAAACTGTCGCAACACGACCAGCAGGTGGCCAAAAGGATACTGATTGAAATCCACCAGCGTTTGCAGACATTGATCGATGTGGGATTGGGATATCTTACCCTGAACCGTCTTGCCAATTCTTTAAGTGGCGGCGAAAGCCAGCGCATACAGCTTACCCGTAGCCTGGGCAGCAATCTCACCAACTCATTATATATTCTGGATGAACCCTCGATAGGTCTTCACTCCAGGGATACCGCACGTTTGATCAGTGTATTGAAATCACTGCGCGACCTGGGCAATACCGTGGTGGTGGTGGAACACGATGAAATGATGATGCGCGAAGCAGACCATATCATCGATATGGGACCGCTGGCTTCACATCTGGGAGGTGAAGTGGTGGCGGTGGGTAATTATGAGGAACTGGTGGCCAATCCTGAAAGCCTTACCGGGAAATACCTGACTGGGAAACTCAGTATTGATCCGCCTGAACAGGTCCGTAAATGGAACCGTAGCATTACGGTTGAGAACGCCAGGCAGAACAACCTGAAAGATATCACCGTGGAATTTCCGCTCAATACATTGTGCGTGGTGAGCGGGGTAAGCGGTAGCGGTAAAACCACACTGGTAAAACAGGTATTGGTTCCCGCTCTGCGTAAACTGAAGGGAGAGTTCTCGGAGAAAGTGGGGCTGCATAAGAACCTCACGGGCGATGTGGACTATATCTCCCAGATAGAGCTGGTAGATCAGAATCCCATTGGTAAATCATCCCGCAGCAACCCGATCACCTATATCAAAGCTTATGACCCTATACGCGACCTGTTCTCGCGGCAGCCATTGTCGAAAACACGTGGTTTCCAGCCCAAACATTTTTCCTTTAACGTAGATGGCGGCCGTTGCGATACCTGTAAGGGCGAAGGGGAGCAGATCGTTGAAATGCAGTTCCTGGCCGATGTACACCTTACCTGCGAATCCTGCGGTGGTAAACGGTTCAAAGATGAGGTGCTGGATGTGCAATACAAAGGCAAGAATGTATTCGACGTACTGGATATGAGTGTGGATGATGCCATTGAATTCTTTGCTGATGAAAAACAGATCAGGTCGGCCATCCAGCCTTTGCAGGATGTGGGATTGGGTTATGTAAAACTGGGGCAGAGTAGCGATACCCTTAGCGGTGGAGAAGCACAGCGGGTAAAACTGGCCAGTTTCCTGGGAAAAGGCAAAAGCATCGGCCATCTCCTGTTCGTATTCGATGAACCCACCACCGGCTTACACTTCCACGATATCAAGAAACTACTTGCATCCTTTAATGCACTCATAGAACAGGGTCATTCCCTGATCGTGATCGAACACAATACCGATGTCATCAAATGCGCCGACTGGGTCATCGACCTTGGCCCCGAAGCCGGTGATGCAGGCGGAACCCTGGTATATACAGGCGTACCGGCAGGATTGAAGAAAGTGAAGGAAAGTTATACAGGTAAATACCTCTAGAATGATGAACAGATGAACAAGGAATAAAGAATGTTGAAGTGAGTCCCACTACTCTGCGGACACGCTGCGTTCTCTGCGGCTCTGCGGTGAAAGGAATAAGGAACAGAGGAACAAGTAAACGGTCATTTCCGATCAACATTCCTTGCTCATCTGTTCATCTGTTCTGTCTATCTTAATCTGTCTACACTTTTTACCAGTTGCTCGTCTTTGTAAATGCCTCTGATGGCAAGAAATAACAGGAAGGGAATGGCGATGGTTATCAGTGAGGTAAGGTCGAAGCTCCATTCGTTGGGAACGAAATTCCTGGTCTGCAGGTAATACAGCAGGATGTTCAGTAAAGCCACTGCCAGCACACCAAAACAGATCTTGATCTGCAGTTGCCGGTTACTAAAAAGAAAAACAGTGATGAGTGAGGCAATGCCCACACCTACCGTCAGTATCATGATCAACAGATGGCTCATGGCAGTGAAACTCTGAAACTGTTTTACGTTGTCAACGAGAATATTACCGCTGAAAAACGACAACTTCAGCGAAGCAAACGCCAAGCCGGAAACCAGTAACAACCAGATGGTCTGTATTCTTTGCAGCATATAGCAAGTTTACATTTTCAGAAAAACCTCCACACTCCTTCCCTCCCTGACCTTTCTAACTATTTTAACTCCCTTTAACCCAATTCAGGATACAACACAAACTGCTCCATGAACGCATTCACATCCTTCTTCACACTGTTCAGGATAGCGGTATCATCAGCATTCATCAGCACTTTGTCAATAGCGTCCACTACAAACGGCATATGTTCTTCTTTCATGCCACGGGTAGTGATGGCCGGAACACCCAGGCGGATACCGGAAGTTACAAAAGCGCTTTTATCGTCGTAAGGAACCATATTCTTGTTGGCGGTGATATCGGCCAATACCAGTGCCTGTTCGGCTTTTTTACCGCTGATGTTCTTGTTGCGGAGGTCAATCAGCACCAGGTGGTTATCGGTACCGCCACTGATGATCTGGTATTCTTTGGCCACCAGCGCTTTGGCCAGTGCCTGTGCGTTCTTAACTACCTGGTTGGCATAAGCGGTGAATTCATCGCTCAGGATCTCGCCAAAAGCGATGGCTTTGGCGGCTATCACGTGCTCCAGCGGCCCGCCCTGTATACCGGGGAATACGGCCATGTCCAGCAGGTTGCTCATCATACGGATATTCCCTTTCACATCTTTCAGTCCAAATGGATTTTCAAAATCCTTGCGCATCATGATAATACCACCACGGGGCCCGCGTAAGGTCTTATGTGTGGTAGAAGTAACAAAATGACAATGATCGAAAGGATCGTTCAGTAATTTTTTGGCAATCAGTCCGGCAGGGTGTGCAATATCCGCCATCACCAATGCGCCCACTTCATCGGCCACTTTGCGGATGCGGGCATAATCCCAGTCGCGACTATAGGCGCTGGCGCCGCAGATGATCATTTTGGGTTTTACTTCGCGGGCTTTGGCTTCCAGCATCTCGTAGTCCACCAGGCCACCTTCGCGGGTCACACCGTAGAAATGGGGTTTGTATAATTTACCGCTGTAGTTAACAGCAGAACCATGCGTAAGGTGGCCACCCATGCTCAGGTCAAGACCCAGTATGGGATCGCCCGGTTGTAATACGGCCAGGGCTACGGCAGCATTGGCCTGGGCGCCGCTATGGGGCTGTACGTTGGCATATTCAATGTTGAAGATCTGCTTCAGGCGGTCGATGGCCAGCTGTTCGGTCTGGTCAACAATTTCGCAACCGGCATAGTAGCGGCGACCGGGATAACCTTCGGCGTATTTGTTTGTCATTACATTACCCATGGCCTGCATTACCTGTAAACTGGTAAAATTTTCAGAAGCGATCAGCTCAATTCCATGACGTTGTCTTTCCAGTTCCTGTTTAATGAGGTCGAAGACCAGGGTATCTCTTTGCATTGTATAAAATTTGCCGCAAAGATAAGCCCTGTCAATAAGCTATTCGCCCGTTGCAGGTTTTTTGTCGGAAATAGGGGATAACAGGTAAATAAAAACCGTCACAGCTATTCATTCTGGTGTAAACAGCTTAAAAATCACTGTAAATCAGCCCTTATTATCCCCAAAACTTGCCCTATTCTCATATTTTCCTAATTTCGACGCCTGATTTTGTGTTGGATGAAGAGGTAGGTAAAGCGAGACTGGCCAGCACATCGTATCTTAAATGACCCCAATGAAAGCGATCATCCCCGTTGCTGGCGCCGGAACCAAATTACGTCCCCATACCTATACCCAACCCAAGGCCCTGATCCCCATTGCAGGAAAAACCATCCTGAGTTTTATTGTGGATCAGTTGCGAGAAGCGGGGATCAACGAATTCATCTTTATTGTAGGTTACCTGGGTGAGAAGATCCAGGATTATGTGAAACAGACCTATCCCGACCTCACCACTCATTTTGTGTACCAGAACGAACGCCAGGGTACCGGACATGCCATTGAGCTTACCCGAAACATTGTAGGTGATGATGAAGTATTCGTAGCGCTGGGCGATACCATTTGCGAATACGATGTAAAAGAAGTGGTGAATTGTCCATACAGTATGCTGGGCATTAAAAAAGTAGACGATCCACGCAATTTTGGTGTCGCTTCACTGGATGAGGAAGGTTTTATTGAGCAGGTGGTTGAAAAACCCGCCATTCCCAAAAGCAATATGGCGCTGGTAGGATTGTACAAGATCAAGGAAACCCATTTCCTGTTCGAGTGCCTGCACCACCTGTTTACCCAGGATATCAAAACTTTTGGCGAGTACAACCTGACCGATGCACTGGATTGTATGATCAAAAGAGGCGCCAGGTTCAAATCGTTCAAAGTAAAAAACTGGTTCGACTGCGGTAAAAAAGAAACCCTGCTCGAAAGTAATGCCACTTTGCTGAAGAAATTCGGCGGTAATACAACCGACGGGCATGCATATAAAGAAACCATCATCATACCCCCGGTAAGCATAGCGCCGGGTTGCGACATCTCCAACTCCATCATTGGCCCGCATGTGGCCATCGGAACCAATACTTGCATCAGGAACTCGATCGTGCGTGACAGCATCATCGGTTCTTACACCAACCTCGATGAAGTGGTACTCGACAATTCCCTCATTGGCAGCGATGCCTCTGTAAAAGGCCTGAGCCGCAGCCTGAATATCGGCGACAACACAGAAATAGACTTCGGGTAGTAATTTGAGAATTAGGGAATTTGAAAATTTGAGAATGATTTTTGGATTGAGTGCTCAATCGGATAATGCCTAACTTTATACCAGCGTATTAAGCGCGCAGGTATTACCCGTTTTCAAATTTTCAAATTCACCAATTCTCAAATTGCCATGTCTTCTCCTATTACCCAATTGTTCCATATTCAATACCCCATTGTTCAGGCAGGCATGATCTGGGCCAGTGGCTGGAAGCTGGCAAGTGCCGTGAGTAATGCAGGTGGCCTGGGACTGATCGGTGCGGGCAGTATGTACCCGCCGGTATTGCGCGAACATATCCGACAGTGTAAGGTGGCCACAGATAAACCTTTTGGAGTGAATATCCCGCTGATGTATCCCGACATCAAAGAGCTCATCGATATCATCGTGGAAGAAAAAGTGCCGGTGGTGTTCACCAGTGCGGGTAATCCCAAAACCTGGACAGGTTACCTGAAAGAAAAAGGCATTACGGTAGTGCATGTGGTCAGCAGCAGCAAGTTTGCCAAAAAAGCGCAGGAAGCAGGTTGCGATGCTGTAGTAGCCGAAGGTTTTGAAGCGGGTGGGCATAACGGAAGAGAAGAGACCACCACCCTGGTATTGATCCCCGTGGTGCGCGAAGCGGTCACCATACCCGTGATCGCTGCAGGCGGTATTGCCACGGGCAGACAAATGCTGGCTGCAATGGTACTGGGTGCGGATGGTGTGCAGATCGGAAGCCGGTTTATCTGTACACCCGAAGCCTCCTCGCATATCGCTTTTAAAGAGGCCGTGGTAAAAGCGGAGGAAGGTGATACACAGCTGAGCCTGAAAAAACTGATGCCGGTGCGTTTGCTCAAGAACCGTTTTTTTGAAGAAGTAAAAGAAGCGGAATTACGTGGTGCGTCCGAAGAAGAATTACAACATATCCTCGGCCGTGCCCGCGCCAAACGCGGTATGTTCGAAGGTGACCTGGAAGAAGGTGAACTGGAAGTGGGCCAGGTAAGTGCATTGATCAAGAACATCAAACCCGCCGGAGAGATCGTCCAGGAGATCTGGAATGAATATGTGGAAGCTGTGGAGCTGCTGAAGAAGCGTGAGGGGTGAGTGGTCAGTGGTGAGTAGGAAGTTAGCAATTGTGAATGGTCAATGGGTAATAGCGCAAATTCACAATTCACAATTGCCTATTGCCTCACTACTCACTACTGACCACTCACCATCAATCCGCCTGCGGCAATCCCATCGCTTCCCATTCTTCTTTCGAGGGGCCGTATATGCCCGGTACTTTCAATCCAGCAAGTCGCATGAGCACCGTAAGCTGTCCGCGGTGGTGGATCTGGTGTGTCACGGTTACCCAGAGCGAAAATCCTTTTTTCCAGGTCTGTCCATACATCTGGGTCTCTTCCTGTAAAGTAGCATCCGTTCCGGATAACACGGCTTGTTTGACTGCCTCTATCGCTTTTTTGTAGGCTGCGGTCATTTCTGCTACTGTGTGGTATTGTGTATTTGCGTAACCGCTGACCGGGAACCCGGCTTCATGCGGAATACCGGCTGCGCAGTTGATGATATGGTTGGCGAGTCGATCGATAGAGCGGTGGTCATGAACCAGGTCCCGGGTCAAACTTTCGTCTGTCAGTTTTTCCAGACAGGAAAGGGTGGCGGTAGACTCGGACTCCCACACGCCGATAAAATGTTGAATGGAACTGAACATAGGATTGTTTTATTTGTGAATATAAATGCCATCTGCCTGCGAGATGGATGAGACCGTAAGTTCATTAATACATACATTCTCAGGTAAGGAAGCGCAATAGAGGGCGATATCCGCTATGTCTCCCGCATATAATGGCGTAAAGCCGTCGTATACCTGTTTGGCTTTGGTTTCATCTCCTTTGAATCGCACCATGGAAAATTCTGTCTCTGCAGCTCCGGGATGGATAGCGGTGACTTTGATGCGGTGTGGTAACAGGTCAATGCGCATGGCTTTGCTCAATGCATCCACTGCGTGTTTGCTGGCGCAGTAACCATTTCCTTCTTTGTATACCAGTTTGGCAGCCACGGAACCCATGTTGATGATATGTCCTTTCTTGCGGGCAGTCATTACGGGTAATACGGCTTTGGTCACGTACATCATACCTTTTACATTGGTATCGATCATCGTATCCCAGTCATCCAGGTTGGCATTCTCAAAACTGTCGCGACCCAGCGCCAGTCCGGCATTGTTCACCAGGATATCGATATTTTTCCAGGCTTCGGGTAAACTGTTGATGGCGGCAAAAACAGCTTGCCGGTCCTGCACGTCAAACACCAGTGACGTGGCCTGTACCTTATATTGATTCTGCAACTGATCGACCAGTGCGTTTAGTCTGTCTGCCCTTCTGCCGGTTACGATACAGTTCCATCCTGCTGCTGCAAATTTTTCTGCAATGGCTTTACCGAAGCCCGATGTGGCGCCGGTGATTAAAATGATCTTATCCATAGAATGTAAAGTGGTGAGGGGCAAAATTACGGTAACAGGATTGTCTGTAAAGAACAAAGCGCAAAAAGATATACCCCTGTTATTACCTGATCAGTACAACAGTTCCTTTCCTGAATATTGCGTTGCCCTGGTAATCGGTCCCCGATGCCTGGTACACATACGTGCCGCTGGCCTGTGCCACGCCGCTGAAATTTCCATCCCAGCCTTTGTTCTCTTCCGAAGTGCTGAACACCAGCTGCCCCCAGCGGTTGTAGATATTGAAGTAATGGAATTTGCTGATACCGAACAGTGCGGGTCGTATCACATCGTTGCGGCCATCGGCATTGGGCGTGAAAGCGGAAGGCACCAGAATATCCGGGCCATTGCGGAATATGCGTACCAATACCTGGTCCTCTGCATAACAGGCGCCGTTGCTGACCCTTACGGTATAACGGATGGAATCGGTTTTGTTATCGAACATAGCTACCGGGTTGGCGATGGATGGATCACTTAAAAAATCGGAGGGTGTCCATTGGTAAGCGGTTCCTCCGCTGGCATTCATTTGTAAGGGTTGGGTAGGCACGGCAAAAGTGTCTTTTCCGGCAAATGCCTGTACAGGGGGTATTACGGTAATCAGTATGGTGTCTTTTACCGGTTTGGGACAGCCAATGGTATCCGTTGCCGTTAGGATATAGGCGGTGGTGCGTGTGGGACCGGCTACTGGTGTTAATGTGTTTTCATTCACCAGGCTGTTGGTGGGACTCCATGAGAATTGCGATCCCACTATGGATCCGTTCAACTGCACACGTGTTCCGTAACAGATGGTCATATCTGCCCCTGCACCCGCATTGGGATAAGGCGCTACCCGAACCAGCACAGAATCCCTTGCCTGGCATTTGCCAAGATTGGCCAGCACATAGTATCTGGTGTTGACCAAGGGCTGCACCAGCGGGTACTTGGTGTTCTGTATGGGCACGCCGGTAGAACTGGTCCATTGATAACTCAATGCATAACTGACAGGCCGCAGCCGGATAGTGTCCGTTCGGCAAATGCCCGTATCTACCCCGGCTTTTACGGAAATAAAGGGCAATACATTCACGGTTACCGAATCGGAATTGATACAACCATTGTCATTTACAGAAACATAATACCGGGTGGTATCTGTTGGGAACACCAATGGCGAATTGCTGTTGCGGTTGAGTATACGGCTGCTGTTAGGTCCTGCTGAAGGCGTCCAGACAATGGTGCCACTGGAAATGTTCACTTTCAGCGGCAGCGTATCGATACTGCAGATCAGGGTATCGCGGAAAGGTAAATTGAGTGAGGGTTTATCAAGAATATTGACCGTGCTGCTGACCGTATCAATGCATCCTACACTATTGGATACAATCAGTCGTACCTGTGCCGATGTAGCCGATGCATATTTCCATGCGGTGTCTTTGCTTCGTGCGGTATCGGCCAGTGTGGTCAGGTCGCCCAGATCCCATAATCGGGTGGTGATGCTGCCGTATTTGGTGCGGGACGTATCGGAGAACAGGTAGTTATTGAGGTAGCAGGTACCGGTAACGGTAAAACCCGGTTGAAACCCCGGGTATACTTTCACCAGCGCCGTGGTGGAATCCTGGCAACCACCTAGCGCTGTTACTTTCAGTTTAACAGTATATGTGCCGCTGTCTTTACCGCTTTTGAGATAATCGTATACCGGTGTAGGACTGGTAGAGGTATCGGTAGTGATGCCCGGCACCCCAAAATCCCATAAATAGGAATCGATATTAGAACTGGTAGACTCATTCTGGAACGACAGTGTAGTGCCATTGCAGGTAACATAGGTTGGTTTTAACTGGGCGCCCGTGATAGTACAGTCGTTGATGCTGATCTGGAAGTCCTTCCGGTGTTCCGATATCTTGATCCCATTCCGGTATTCTTCCACCAATACGGCGATCAGGTATACGCCGGTGGTAGCGGGAGCCATACCGGTCACCAGCCCTGTTCTGGGGTTGATGGTAATGCCTGAATCCAACGGCAGGTTTGGAGAATAACTGCCCAGGTAATTCACAGGATTATACGGCGGCGTATCTGCGTTGATAGGGATAGGACGGCTAACACTTGCACCAGAATAACCGGGAATGAATTTGTACACAAGCGAATCATTGTCCGGATCGATGGCCGAAAAGTCGATGGCGATGGGGGAGCTTCTGCAGACCAGAATGGTATCCCGTTTATTGAATACGGCATTCGAATTATTGGGAGCGAATGGGTTCTCTGTCGATCCCGGTATCTTCACCCAATAGGTGGCCCCCACGTTCGTTGAATTGATATTGACGATCTGGTCAATACGGCAACATTGGGAATGGGCCACAATATACCCTGCTGCCAGCGGATCCACTTCTATATCGGCCTCATAAGTGGCAACCGCAAACCGCACAGGTGGCCTTACGTTGAGGCAGGGGTTGTAGTAAGACAGGTTCATATACTCATAATTCACCCGGTTGGCAGGCACGGTGGTCACCAGCAGGTTATTATCGCCACGGAAAACAGAAACGGGGTACGACATTCCCAGGGAGGCAACGCCGGCCCCGGATACAGTGGTGTCTTTGTACAACAGCAAAGTGATCTTGTAGGCAAGTTTACCCGCATTGGTGGTTCCCTTGTAGGTATAATAGATCTCACCGCCAGTAATGTGTTTGCCGTAACCGGCCAACACACAAAATAGGAAAGCGATGGTATAGATAAACTTTCTCATTATGTTATACACTCATTCTTACCCTGTTACAGGTAGTTTAGGGAGACTTCTCTTAGCTGGTTTCTATAAAATGTGAATGTACTATTTGTAACGGTTGTCACGCCGGTTTTACCTCGTTTTTAACGGAGAAACAACATCTTACAAGAGTGGAAAACAGTCGAACCTGCTGCTTAACCCTTGTTTCTTGTTCCTTCTTTCCTTTTACTCAAACCGTACTTTGTTCGCTTCCGCTTCGCCTTTTCTTCGCTCCGCGGCCAGCAAATCAGTGAAAAAGGCGAAGAAAGGGCGAACAAAGGGTAGTAAACAGGTATAGCGGGGGCGAAGGAATAACGAAGTAATAACGAATCAAGAACGAAGAGACAACGGAAAAAGCTTTACATGTCTTGTACTGAAAAAACTTTACAGGAGAAGGGTTAAATACTGCCAGAGCTTTACAGTATTTCACAATAGTACTGATTTAGCTTTACAGGGATGTTTTATTCCGTTTTTTGGGAAGTGTTGGGTGGAAGGGGAGAACAGAGGAACAGGGAACAAGGAACAGGGAACAGACGAAGAAAAGAATGAATATTGAACCTGCTTGACGGCAGACAGGCAAGGAATGTTGAAGTAGTGTTTGGGGTTATCTCTGCGTACACTCCCCGCTCTCTGTGGCTCTGCGGTGAAAAGGAAAATGAGTAGCCGGCTGTTGGATTTCTGAGCCGGTTTCTGTAATTTGACCATAGTTAACGAAGCTGTAAAGACAAGGCTGCGACAGGATATTCAAAAAGAGGTAAAACAAGGAGTAGTCTGTTGTTGTCAATAAGAATAACAAACACCGAGGGATCATCAATCACCCAACCTATGAGAAAAATCATTTCATTCATGCACCTCTCCCTTGATGGTCTTGTGGCCGGTCCGAACGGAGAAATGGACTGGATCACTGTTGACCAGGAGATCTTCGATCATGTTGGCAAGCGGATCAGCGAAAGCGATACTGCCTTATACGGCCGGGTAACTTACCAGATGATGGAAAATTACTGGCCCACCGCAGGTGATCAACCCAATGCATCCAAACACGATATAGAACATGCCCAATGGTATCAACAGGCGCACAAGATCGTTCTGTCTAAAAGCCTGAAAGGCACTACTCTGCCCAATACAACCATCATCAGCGACAACCTTGCAGACAGGATACAGGAGATCAAACAGTCTTCACAGGGTGATCATAAGGAGATCCTGCTTTTCGGTAGCCCCTCAGCCACCCATTCCCTGATGCAACAGGATCTGCTCGACGGCTACTGGCTATTTATCAATCCTATTATTCTTGGGCAGGGTATCCCTTTGTTCGATGGCATCAAAGACAAAACAAAACTGAACCTTGTTTCAACGAAGCAATTTACAAGTGGGGTGGTTGCGTTGAGTTATGTGGTGAGGTGAACAGAAGAATGAATACTGAATATTGAACAAGGAATGTTGAATGATGAAGGGTGTGAAGAACAGATGAACAGATGAGCAAGGAACAGACGAAGGAAGCATGAATCGTGAATATTGAGCAAGGAATTTTGAATGAAGAAGTTGGATCAGGAATATCTCTGCGTAAACTCCCCGTTCTCTCCGGCTCTGCGGTGAAGAAACCGTGAGCCTGCCTGGCAGTTTGCGGATCATCTGATCAGGACGATGGTTCCTTTCCGGAAGAGGATCTTGCCTGTGTAATCAATACCCTCGGTTGCAAAAACATAAGTATTGGCGGGCTGGGCAGTGCCATTGTATATACCATCCCATCCTTTACCGAGTTCGGTTGTAGTGAAGAGCAGTTGTCCCCAGCGGTTGTAGATCCTGAAATACCGTAGTTGTGATATACCAACGGTCAGCGGCCGCAGAAGATCATTCTTACCATCTCCATTTGGCGTAAAAGCAGAAGGTACGAGTATATCAGCACCCGTTTTGTAGACCCTGACCAATACATCATCATCTGCGAAACAGCCTGCATCATCCGATGCCCTTACCCGATAACGGATCGAATCAATGGCGGCATCCAGTATAGCGATCGGTGTGGCGATGGATGGGTCGCTTAATCCATATTCAGGACTCCAGTTATAGCGGAGTCCGCCGGTAGCTCTTAGCTGCAGGGGCTGGTTGGGCAGCACGGCCGTATCATTTCCGGCATTGGCGATGACAGGAGGTGATACCCGTATCAACAGTGTATCGGTGATCACTTTACGACAACCCAGTGTATCGGTGACCTGCAACACATAATTGGTGGAGCGTGGAGGACCGGCAATGGGCGATAGGCTGTTGGGATTGATCAGCGAGCTGGCAGGCGTCCAGCTAACGGAGGATCCTGTGACGGTTCCGTGTAGTTGTATACGCGCACCGAAACAGATCGCAGTATCGGCACCGGCATTGGCTACCGGATAGGGAACCGTTTTAATTTCTATGG
This sequence comes from Sediminibacterium sp. FW305-C-269, assembly GCF_058231045.1. Classification (NCBI taxonomy): domain Bacteria; kingdom Pseudomonadati; phylum Bacteroidota; class Chitinophagia; order Chitinophagales; family Chitinophagaceae; genus Sediminibacterium; species Sediminibacterium sp. FW305-C-269. The sequence goes on from NZ_JBIQXQ010000002.1 coordinate 167,377, forward strand.
TATCGCGGTCCTGGCATTTGCCGAGATTGGCTGTTACATAATAGCTGGTATTGCCCAGGGGTTGCACCACAGGGTATTTTATATTGCTGATGGGCTTGCCTGCGGAGCTGCTCCATTGGTAATTGAGCGCCTGGCTGACCGGTCGCAACTGTACGCTGTCGGTGGCGCAGATCACGGTGTCCCTGCCCAGTGTTACTTTGATAAAAGGCAAAACATTTACTGTTACAGTATCGCTGTTGACACAACCATTATCACTGACGGTCACAATATATTTTGTGGTGTCTTTCGGGAATACCAGTGGTCTTGCTGTATTAGGAAATAAAATATTACGGTTGGGCAGCCAGGTAAATGTGCCGCTATTCAGTACGGGAATGGCCAGCGTATCAATATTGCAGATCAGCGTGTCTTTGAAAGGAAGTTGCAGTATGGGTTTGTCGGCGATCGTGATGGTCTTGCCAAGGGTGTCGATGCAGCCTCTGCTGTCGCTCACTATAAGACTGATGTCTTTGGTCGAACTGGTCTTGTATTTGTACGAAGGATTTTTTTGGGTGGAGCTGTCCGCATCATTGGTTTCATCGCCGAAGTTCCAGCGCCAGCTGTTCACGGTTCCGTATTTTGAACGGGTTAGGTCGTTGAACTGGTAGGGATTCAGTACACAACTGCCTACTACCTGCCAATCCGGTTTAAAACCCGGATACACCAGCACTTCTGTACTATCGCTTCCAATACAACCCTGTGGCCCCGTTACGGTGAGGCGGGCGATATAACGACCGGTATCCGCGTAAGGATAATTCACCATGGGATTACTGGAACTGTTGGTGGTATTGTCGCCAAAGGTCCATAGATAGGATGTGATGGAACTGGAGGTCGACTGGTTCTCAAAATGCACCACGGAGTCTTTGCATTGGATGATCCTGTCGGGCAGGATAGCTTCAATGAAATCGCAGTTCTGTACTTTCAGAATAAAGTCTTTCCGGTGCTGGCTGATGGCTGCGCCTTTTCTCCATTCCGTAACACAGACATTCACCACATACTGTCCTTCCGGCGGTGCAATACCATTGATGATACCGGTGCCAGGATCGATGGTAACGCTGCTGCCCAGCGGTGCAGAACCGGAATAGGGTGCTGCATAGGGTAGCGGAAACAGCGTGAGAGTGCGGTTGGGTGCTGTATTATTGGCACCACTGGGCGCTGTATAGGCTTCGCAGAAGGTATAAGAAAGTGAATCACCATCCGGATCCGTTGCACCAAAATCGAGGGTGAATTTTTTTGTGGCGCAGACCAGTGCGGTATCGCGTATGTTGAATTGCGGACTGTTGTTATGACCGGAGGGTAATGTTGCGGTACCAGGTATACGGGTTACATAATTACTGCCCACATTCCGATCCACAGAAAGATTTGAAATATAATCTATGCGGCAGCAGCCGGTCCTGGATAGTGTATAACCTGCCGTATTATCCGGTAATATAACGGTGTTGGAATAGATACCTATTTCGTAACAGACGTTCACACTGCCTACCAGGCAGGGGAAATTGCCGGTGTTCAGCGATATGACCCTGATAGGCCCTGCGAGTGGAAGGGGCAATGATACGGTCAGTGCATTGTTATCGTTTGAAAAAATACCTACGGTTACATTCTCCACCTGCAGCAAAGGACCGGAAGAAGCACAGTCCCTGAACAGGCGCAGTGTGATCCGGTACTGGCTATTGCCCCCACCTGCATCGCCGAGGTATTCATAGAACAATTCACCTCCGGCTACATGCCGGGCAAGAGCAGGCAGAAAAGAAACGGCGAATAACGATATGAAGAAGAACTTCTTCATATATTCCGTAAAAGGGTTAAGGATGGATAAATGCCAGCAGCAATTGGTTCAGTGTGTCCGGCGCTTCCCACATACCCATATGCCCACAATCCGGCAGTATATGAATATATGAAATATCGGGCAGTGAAACCTGTTTCAACACGTCATCCATCGGTGCGGCCATGTCTTCGGTGCCCATTACGAATAGAACGGGTAAGCGGTTGCTTTTTAGTACCTGGCAGCGATCGGGCCTTTGTATCATAGCCTGGTAATATTGCTGCAGGACCTCTGCAGTAAAGCCGGCAGCTGCATCGATCAGCTGGCTGATTTTTTCGGGATGTTTTTCTTTGAAGGATTTCCCAAACAAATTGGGTATCGTGTTCTTCAGAAAAGCTGCTGCACCATACCGGCCAATGGTTTCAATGGCTTTGGTCCGCATCTGTTTTTTCTCTTCACTATCCGCAAAGGCCGTGGAGTGCACCAGCCCGAAACTTGTTAACCTCTCAGGATATTTTTCGGCAAATGCCAGGGTGATGTAGCCGCCCATGCTATGCCCCAATAGGAGGCAATGGTTGATCTGCTCTGCCTGTAAAATAGCATTTACCACATCTGCATAATCATCGATCGACACATAATCCCGCTCTCCGGGAACAGCAAGATTGGCCAACTGCAGCAGCGCAGAATTTCCAGAGCCCGGAATATCAGGAACAATGAGCTGGCAATGGTTCTCCAGAAAAGCCACTTGTTCATCCCAGATACGACTATCTTCCCCAAAACCATGCAGTAATACCACAGCCGTTCCGCTGCCATGTACGGAGTAGGATATATGGGAATCGTGATAAGAAATTGATCTGCGCATACCAGTTTTTTAGACGTAAGAGATGGGATACACCGTTTATCGTTTTCTCAGCTGCACACTGCGTGCCAGTAACAGCAGTATGATGGGTAAGAAACCGATATTCAGTTCCTGCGGCAGCCAGAACCAAGCCAGTAGGGTCAACAATAACAACAGTGCATATACGGTCATGTATTTCCGGAACCAGCCGGGTCTTTTCCAAACGACGAATGCGGCCAGCACATTCAGCGGCATGGCCCATAACAGGTTGTAATTGGCGGTACAGGCCGAATGATCGGTACCCAGCCACATGAACAACAATAGACAGCCGATCAGTCCTGTGCCCAGGAACAGGATGAAATCAAATAGGGTGCTCAGCTTTACAGCGATCTTATTTTTAAGGAAGGATAGTCCTCCGAGTATCACCGCCAGCACACTGAACAGGAGCAGGGGGGTATCGCGGAAGGGTTCCGGTTGGGCTGTTCCCCGGTTGATCAGGATTTTTTCGCCCAGCACGGGATGGTCTTTACTGCGCACCGAACTGTCAATCCCCTTCATCAGGTAATCCGGTAAGAACATGGATTCGGCGATACCTGCTTTTTTGTCGATAGGACTGCCCAGTACCAGGTCGATCCCGAATTTACTCCAGGCCTGGTTTCCCTTGTCCAGATACTCGTGCAGCATATCGCGGAAACTGGTTCCGTGTGGTACCAACTGCCGATCAGCTTGCAGACCACCGTATTTCATGATGATATCGCGCACCCTGGAAGTGCAGTTGTTATAGAGGAAATCGTATTTGTAATAACGGGCCGCACCTGCCAATGTCTCATTCAGCGCCTGCTGGATGGCTTTTTTGGCCTGATCGCTGAGGGCCAGTACCTGTTCATGCACATCGCGGTTTTCCGACCGGTACTCGTACATGAAATCCGGCAGGGAAGCGATCGATAAAAAATAATCCAGTTTACCCCGGGTGAACTTGCTGTAAAAGTCCGGGTCGTTGAAATCGAATGTGCCGTAGTTGTAAACGATATCTGTATGTTGTATGCTGTCTACCACACGGATGGCGGTATGGCCGAAAGTGGAATAGAGTTCTTGTCCCGGAGCACAGGTAAGTACGCTAATGCGTAATCCCGAATGGTTATCCTGTGCGTTACCATGTAAGAAGCACAACAATAGGAGTATGCCGAAAATGGTGTTTTTTTTCACCGGCTATTTTTCGGAAAGGTACTTCATTTGTTGGTCTTTGGCTGTTGGTCTTTGGTCTCCCGCAGAGCGGGATCTTCGCTTCGCTACGATTTGGTTGAGTTGGAGTAGCTGAGAGAGCAGTTTATTGATTGGTAAGCCAGGTTTGGCGGTTGGCGTATTGGCTTTTGATTTTTTTACGCCTGTCTGTGGTATGCAGTTGAGTAACCTTCCAGCACCCAGCACCCAGCATCCAGCATCCAGCATCCAGCATCCAGCATCCAGTATCCAGCACCCAGCATCCACCACTCACTTCCTGCTGTAGTTCGGCGCTTCTTTGGTGATATCGATATCGTGTGCATGGCTTTCTTTCATACCGGCGTTGGTGATCTTTACAAAAGTGGCCTGTTGCAGGGCTTTGATGTCTTTGGCGCCGCAGTAACCCATACCGGAACGTAAACCACCTACATACTGGTACACGATCTCGTGCAGGAATCCTTTGTATGCCACACGACCTTCGATGCCTTCGGGAACATATTTTTTGATATCTGCTTCTACGTCCTGGAAGTAGCGGTCACCGCTGCCCTGGCTCATGGCGCCCAGGCTGCCCATGCCGCGGTATTCCTTGAACTTACGGCCTTCGTAGATAATAGTGTCGCCCGGACTTTCTTCCACGCCTGCGAACACACTACCCATCATCACCACATTGGCGCCTGCGGCCAGTGCTTTTACCATATCACCGGTATAGCGGATACCGCCATCGGCGATCACCGGTATGTTCTTTCCCTTCAGTGCATTGCTGGCTTCCATGATGGCTGTGAGCTGTGGTACACCTGCACCGGCAACGATGCGGGTGGTACAGATGGAGCCCGGACCGATACCCACTTTCACGCAATCAGCGCCGGCATCGGCCAGTGCTTTGGCACCGGCGGCAGTGCCTACGTTACCGGCAATGATCTGCAGGTTCTTGAAGTTCTTGCGTAAGGCTTTCAAGGCCTGTATCACCCCTTTGCTGTGTCCGTGTGCACTATCCAGGGTAACCACATCCACCCCTACGAACTGCAGGGCCGAAGCGCGGTCCATCAGGTCCTGTGTAATACCGAGTGCCGCACCTACCAGTAATCTTCCGATACCATCTTTCACCGCGTTTGGGTAATTGCGCAGTTGCAGGATATCGCGATAGGTGATGAGGCCGATGAGTTTTCCCTGGCGGTTCACCACGGGTAATTTCTCGATCTTGTATTGGCGTAATATTTTTTCCGCTTTTTTGAGGTCGGTTCCTTCGGGGGCAGTGATGAGGTTCTCCTTGGTCATCACTTCCTTCACTTTCCGTTTCTTGTCCGTTTCAAAACGGAGGTCGCGATTGGTGAGGATACCTACCAGTTTTTGCCCGGCATCCACAATGGGGATCCCGCCGATCTTGTTATCCTTCATCAGTTTCAGTGCGTCACCGATGGTGGCATCTACCAGCAGGGTAATGGGGTCAACGATCATACCGCTCTCGCTGCGTTTCACCTTACGTACCTGCTCGGCCTGGCGTTCAATACTCATGTTCTTGTGCAGGATACCCAAACCACCCTCACGTGCCAGGGCAATGGCCAGGTTGGCTTCTGTAACGGTGTCCATGGCTGCAGACAGCATGGGAACGTTCAGTACGATGGTTTTGGTAAGATGGGAACGGATGTCAACTTCGCGCGGTAAGATCTCGCTGAAGGCGGGCATTAACAGTACATCATCGAATGTTAGGCCTTCGCCGAATAACCTGGATTGTGCTGACTTGTTGCGGGGAGGAGTATTTCTTGTTGCCATGTGCAAAGATAGCGCAGCAGGCAAATTCGCTCCAAAACTTTTTCGTACAGCCCTATAACCGCCTGTAACTGTACGGGTTTGCGATATATATTCCTTCTTTCCTTCTCCGAAGGGTCTCCCCAGCGGGGCCCCTTCGCTTAGAAGGAATCGTTTGTATGCATTTATCTTTTTACTTAAATGCTTAATCAATTTATAAATCCTATCCTATCCCTATCTTCCCATTTCTTTTGAGCTGCCTTTTCATCTAATAGGTTTTCCATAGCATCGTAAATACTGTTCAGTTGGACATCATGTTCCCCCAATCGATCCTTTATTTCTCTAAGCTGTTCTTTCAGATCGCTTTGCTTTAATAAAATCTTACGTATTTCAACAAAAGCCCGCATTATGGCAATGTTCATGTTTATTGCCTTGTCGCTGTTTAAAATACCGCTTAGCATGGCAACACCCTGTTCAGTAAAAGCATAGGGTGTAACGCTTGTATTTCGTTTGCTTTGGGATGCGGTAACAGATTGTGGCCGCAAAGAAACTGTGCTTTCGGATGCGGTCACAGATTGTGACCGGATAGCCTGCCATTCAGTGAGCGTAAGTCGAAACATGAAATCGGATGGAAATCTCTTATTGTTTCGTTTTACAGCTTGGTTTAACGCCTTGGTTTCAACCTCATAAAGCTGGGCAAGGTCAAAGTCCAGCATTACTCTTTCGTTCCGAACTTCGTAAATTCTGTTTTGGATGCTTCGAATTATCTGCATATTGTTTTTTATAGGTCTAATTTTATTTTGTTGGCTGCCTCCCTTTTTCCTTCTCCGGAGGGTCTCCCCAGCGGGGGGCTCCGCTTAGAATTACAAAATACTAAATACAGGCCTCCTTTTTTAGCAATGCGAATTCTTCTGCGTACAAACCGCAATCAACCGCTGCAGGCGTGACTGCCGGAAGGCTACCTGCACAGTTCAACCTGCTATTATTATACAGGTGAACAAGGCGTATATCCTGTTATCACATATATGGAGTTGCAGGATATTGATCTTACTTAGTTTTCTGTGCTATGATAAGTGAAACAGTGGTAGAGCGGTGCTTCTAAACGAAGAGTCCCCCGCTGGGGAGACTCTTCGATGAAGGGAAGGAAGGTCTGCCCGGTACTGGCTTTGGTGTATATATTCTGCAAGCACAGGAAATGAATTGTGTTTACTTTTGGGCAATGACAAGTACCGCTCCTGCTGCTGACGCTCCTTATTTAAATTTCCAGTTCGGACTGCTCATCTTCAGTAATTTCCTGTTCAGCGCCAGTTTCAGCATGATGATACCTGAACTGCCGGGTTACCTGACCAGCCTGGGCGGGGCTGAATACAAAGGACTGATCATTTCCCTGTTTACGTTGATGGCAGGCATATCACGTCCCTTCAGCGGCAAGCTGACCGATACGGTTGGCCGTGTGCCGGTGATGATCTTTGGTTCATTGGTTTGCGTGGTGTGCAGTCTCCTGTATCCGGTGCTTACTACCGTGAGTGGCTTTTTACTGCTTCGTTTTTTCCACGGGTTCTCTACTGGCTTCAAACCCACAGCTACGTCTGCCTATGGGGCCGATGTGGTACATGCATCCAGAAGGGGTGAAGCGCTGGGCGCTTTGGCCATCGGGTATAGCCTCGGTTCCTCCATCGGTCCGCTGGCGGGCAGTTACCTGGTCATGGGGTATTCTTACAATACTATGTTCATCGTATCCGCCCTGTTTGCACTGGGTTCTGTGATCATCCTGTATAACATCAGGGAAACCCTGCCCAACCCGCAGAAGTTCTCGGTGAATATCCTGCACATCAAAAAGGATGAGATCTTCGACAATACCTCTGTGCGTCCGGCCATTACCATGTTGTTGCTTACATTCTCCATCGGGGTGGTGTTAACGCTGTCACCCGATCTGAGCGAATCAGTGGGTATGAAGAACAAAGGTTTTTTTTATGCCTGTTATACCATCGCTTCTCTGCTGATCCGTTTTGTGCTGGGCAAGGCTTCCGACAAACACGGACGCATCATTGTGCTGATCTGGTCATCGTTCACCATGGCGATCAGTATGGTAGTGCTCTCTTTTGCGCATACGGTTACCATGGTGATCATCAGCGCCAGCATACTCGGACTCAGTGTTGGTATGAACGGGCCTACCATCATGGCCTGGACCGTTGATCTCTGTAAACCCGGGAACCGGGGCAGGGCCGTTGCGTCGGTATATATTGCGCTGGAACTGGGCATCGGCAGCGGCGCCCTCATTTCAGGATGGATCTACCAGAACCGGCTGGACCGCCTTGTTTACGCGTTTTTATTACCTGGTGTACTGGCCCTTGCAGCCATGATCCTGTTACTGGCCTGGCGTAAGAAAGAGAATGAACTGCGCGAGCACCACGAAACGGTATACAGTCTTCCCGAATGAACTACGCTATTGCCGTATGTGAACTGAATCAGGCAAGCCGGAACATTTTTCCCGGAAGTGATATCACCACATTCTGCAACTCCAGTTTCAATAATACCGCTGCTACGGTACTGCTGCTTAAGCCGCTTTGCAGGTAAAGCAGGTCAAGCGGCACGGTCTCCTGTTCCAACAGGATATCGATGATCTTTTTTTCTTCACCGGTGAATTCAAGGAAGAGTTCCCGCTGTTTTTTGACAGGCGTTTTTTTCTTTTCTATCCAACCCATGGTATCCAGCAATTCTTCCGGGCTGGTATAGATGATGGCTTTGTTCTGTTTGATGAGTTGCAGACAGCCACTGCTTTTGTGGTCGCTGATCTTTCCCGGAACGGCAAACAGGTCGCGGTTGTAATTACAGGCCAGTTCAGCGGTGATCATGCTGCCGCCTTTTACAGGCGTTTCTATCACCACCGTAACATCGGCCAGTCCGGCGGCAATACGGTTTCGTTTGGGAAAATTGTGTTTGTCGGGTTCTGTGCCGCTTCTGAATTCGGTGAGCAATGCCCCGTTTACCAGCATGTCTCTTGCCAGTGTCCTGTGTTGCATGGGGTACAGGGTATCCAGTCCGTGAGCCAGTATCCCAATGGTAGGCAATTGGTTTTGTAAAGCGGCACGATGGGCAATGGCATCGATCCCGAATGCGAGACCGCTGACAACCGTTACCTGTTGGGTTTGTAAAGCGCTTACCAGTTGTTCGGTAACCTGCCGGCCATAATCGGTATGGCTTCGGGTTCCGATAATGCTGATGATACGCGGACGGTTCAGGTCGGCACTGCCTTTGTAATACAGTACGGTTGGCGGATCGTAACAATGCAGCAATCGCTGCGGATAGGCAGGGTCTGTCAGGAACAGCACCTGTATGCCGTTTTTTTCTGCGAAATCCAGTTCTTTTTCGGCTTCTGCAAAAGCGTTCCATCCTTTCACAGAGCGGGCACAGGTTTCGCCAATACCTTCTACGGCGGCGATCTCTTTTTTCTTTGCTTTGAAGACTGCCGAAGCAGATCCCAGCTGTGTTACCAGCTGGCGGGCTCTCACAACGCCCAGATCGGGTACCAGGGTAAGCGCCACCTGGTACAGGGTTTCTTCCTGCATGGGAAAGATTTTTTTCCAAGCTCTGCAAAAAGATCAGTATCTCCGTTAGGTATTTATACGCTATAATCCTGTTATAGTAAACGTAGTTCTCCGGTTCTGCGCCCTTCCGGATTCGGTTAGGTTGTCGGCAATGGGTTGCGTAGCGCCGTACCCTTTGTAGCTGATCCTGCTCTCTGCAATGCCTTTGCTTACCAGGTAAGCGGCAATGGCTTTGGCACGGTTGGTAGCCAGTACCTGGTTATCTTCTGCTTTGCCTATATTATCTGTGTGTCCGCCGATTTCTATTTTCAGGCCGGGATTTTCTGTCAATACCTGTAGCAAACGGTCCAGTTCAATGAATGCGTCCTGTGGCAATTCGAATGAGTTGGTGGCGAATTGGATATTCCGGAACGTGCTGACCACATTCAACGCTACGGGTTGCAGGTAAATATCTTTCCGGTATACGCTGTCGGCTTCCTTGTTTTGTAAGGCATATAACTCGCTGTAAAAAAGATACCCCTTGCGGTTAACGGTGAACGTATAGTTTTTTCCTGTGGGCAGTGTGATGAAATATTCACCCAGTTCATCTGTTTGCAGTTTCATCAGTGCGTGGCGGTTATTGTTATCCACCAGCTCAACAGAGGAGGGTAAGGGTTTGCCTGTTTTTGCATCCATCACTTTGCCTTTCACGTACAGGGTCCTGTAAGGCCTGATATCGGGACGCAGGTTGAATTGGTAAATGTCGAGACCGCCGCGACTGTCACTCCGGTCGCTGGCATAATAAGCGGTGAGTCCGTCAGCAGAAACTGCCAGGCTTCCTTCATTTTCGATGGTGTTGATGGGATAACCCAGGTTCTGCGGTTTGCCCCATTCGCCATCCAGGTTTTTACGGATCAAAAAAAGATCCGTACCGCCATATCCGGGTAAACCATCCGAGGTATAATACAGGGTCTGGTTGTCTGCATGGATGAAAGGCGCCTGCTCATCTCCGGCTGAGTTGATATCAGGTCCCATGTTCACGGCCGGTCCCCATTTGCCATTGGGTTGGCGATAACTTACATACAGGTCACTTCCGCCATAACCGCCCGGGCGATTGCTGATAAAGTACAGGGCCCGTTTGTCGGGGCTCAACGTAGGGCCGCTCTCATAAAAATCCGTATTGATATTGGGGCCTGCATTTTGTGGTTCGCTCCAGCCCTGTGGGGTGAAATAGGAGATATAGATATCAAAACTCCGGTGGCCCTGTGTGGAGAGATCGCCCGCAAAGATCATCCATTCACCATCCTGCGATACGGAGAGTGCACCTTTGTTGGTTTCTATATTGATATCGCCATCTATCAGTTTCCATTGACCAAATCCCTGTTTGCTCATGCGGCTTTCCACAAAATCTTCGCGGCTCCGTTGCTGCAGGCGGGTAAATACCAGCAGGCTGTCGGTGACCGTTACCGAGGGATAATATTCAGATGCGGTGGTGTTTACACTGTCGCCCAGATTCACAGGGTTGAAGTTATACGAATCGGATGCGTGTTCTTTTGCATAACGGAGGGCAAATTCATAACAGCGGATCCGGTATTGTGCGCTTTTGATGCTGCGTTCGTTCAGTTTGGGATAACGCAGGAAATGTTTCACTGCTTCCAGGGCTTCTTCAAATCTGCCCTGTCCGGCAAGGTTGATGGAATAGGGCAGGTGGTATAAAAGAAAATAAGCTGTGTCTTTGGCCCTTGCTTTCTCATACAGTTTTACCGACTGTTCGTATCTTTTCAGCTGACCCAGTGCGCCGGCAAGTGATAGATAAGCATCTACAAAATTGCTGTCTTCTTTGATGGATTGCATGAGTACGGGAACGGCTTCGCGTATTTGCCCGTCCTGTAACAGTTCCAATGCTTTCTCGTACGATTTTACGGCTTTTGCCTGTATCTTTTCCGGGTTGTATACCTGCGAAAAACCGGTTACCGCGAGCAATACCGCCCAACACAACAAGATTGTTTTCATAGTCTGAACAAGATCGTAAAAAAGTGAAACAGCGGTTTGTTAAATTTCAGCAGTCCGCATGCTGTAGTCACATTAAGGTACGTTGATGTATTTGTGAACCTGCAGGCTTAGTTCCCATTGGGGATGGGCTTTGATGTAGTCGATGATCAGCGGGGTCATTTCTGCGGCTTTGTTCCATTCGGGTTGCAGGTACAGTTTGCAGTCAGCATTTACCTGGGCAGCATAGGTTTCGGCCCATTCAAAATCATGTTTGTTGAAGATCACCACTTTCAGTTCACTGGCTTTGGGCAGGATGTCGGGCAGGGGCGCTTTGAATTTTTTGGGTGACAGGCAGATCCAATCCCATTCACCGCTCAATGGCGAAGAACCCGATGTTTCGATATTGGTTGTAAAACCTGCTTTGTGCAGCTGGCGGGTCAGTTCATCCAGGTTGTGCAGCAGTGGTTCACCCCCGGTGATCACAGCGAGGCGGCCCGGGTGCAGTTGGGCATCTGCCAGGATCTGTTCAATGGATACCTGCGGGTGTTGGGAGGCATCCCAGCTTTCCTTCACATCACACCACACACAACCCACATCGCAACCGCCCAGCCGTATAAAATAGGCGGCACGGCCCTGGTGAAAACCTTCTCCCTGGATGGTGTAGAAAGCCTCCATAACAGGTAATGAAGTTGCTGTATGCGTGTGTAGCATGGAATACAAGGTTATGGTAAGAAATTTGAAAATTTGGGAATGTGCTAATTTGAAAATGCATAGGCCCGATCAGTCCACATTTTCAAATTCTCAAATTTTCAAATTCTGCTTATATGCCTGTAAAGTGTTCTTCAATAATCCTGCAATGGTCATCAATCCTACGCCACCGGGTACGGGGGTGATGGCGGATGTTTTTGGGGCTACTTCTGCAAAAGCCACATCGCCTTTGATGCGGAACCCTTTTTTAGCGGTAGGATCGTCAACGCGGGTGATGCCTACGTCGATGACAACGGCACCATCCTTCACCATATCTGCTTTTACAAATTCGGGTCGGCCCAGAGCGGCTACGATGATATCGGCCTGCAGGCAGATATCTTTGAGGTTGGGTGTATGCGAATGGCAGATGGTTACGGTGCAGTTACCTCTTTTCTGGTTACTGCTGAGCAGGATGCTCATGGGACGCCCCACGATATTGCTGCGGCCGATGACAACAGCATGTTTGCCTTTGGTGGTGATATCGAACTGTTCCAGCATCAGCATGATGCCATAGGGTGTAGCGGGGATAAAACTGGGCAGGCCCTGCACCAGTTTACCGGCGCTGCTGGGATGAAATCCGTCTACATCTTTGGCCGGGTTGATGGCTTCGATCACTTTCTGCTCACTGATCTGTTTGGGCAGGGGTAACTGAACCAGGATACCGTCCACTTCGGGGTCTGCGTTCAGGCGGGCGATGGCATCGAGTAATTCGGCCTCGGCCACATCGGCATCCATCCGGATCAGGGTAGAGCGGAACCCTACTTCCTCGCAGTTCTTTACTTTGCTGGCCACATAGGTTTCGCTGGCACCATTGGTTCCTACCAGTATGGCCGCCAGGTGGGGAGCTCTTTTGCCTGCAGCCAGTAACTGCAGCGTTTCTTCCCGGATCTCGTTTTTAACCGCGGCGGAAGCGGTTTTTCCATCTAGTAATAACATATCTGGCACAAAATTATCTGAAATGGCCTAGTCGGAACCATTTTTTTTCCGGCCAGACCTGAAATGGGTATTTGTTAAACTCCCTGTTAGGTTGCTAATGGGTTACTTACATAACAGGCAAAATACCCGGCAAAGACAGGGCTAATACTTAGAAAATAGTATACATTTTAATAAATGATTATCATCTATTTACAAATTAATATATTACTTAATTAACAATTTTTTTTGTTTTTACGCAGCAGAAAACCGCATTATCCGGTCTACTTAGGGTTCCGGGCGTGTTAACTGATTGTAAAATCTGTTTAATTAATTTTTTTTTAACATTTTATCGCTATTGGTTATATTCGTTCACTCAAAAGTTTATCCAAAAACTAAAAACATGAAGAAAATTGTATCCACACTTGCAGTGGCATTGCTATGTTTCTCAATAGCGGTTACTGCACAGGTACGTCCGATCACGGGTACCGTAAAAGATGACCAGGGGGCCCCGGTTCCCAGCGTTTCCGTTAAAATCAAGGGTACCAATACTGCCACCGTGGGAGATGCCAATGGCTCTTTCCGTATCAGCGCTGCTGATAATGCTGTATTGGTGTTCTCCGCTGTTGGTTTTAACGAGGTAGAGCAAAAGGTTGGTAAATCCTCTGTTCTCAACATTACACTGTCTAAAACGGTGAATGAACTGGAGAACGTGGTGGTTACCGCTCAGGGTATCCGTAAAAAAAGCAAAGAAATCGGCTACTCTTATGCAAGGGTTTCTAACGAAGAGATCACCGTAGGTCGCTCTCCTCAGCTGGCCCAGGCTTTATCCGGTAAAGTATCCGGTCTGGCCGTATACAACGTAAACAACAGTGTTGATCCTTCCGTGAAAGTGGTATTACGTGGTTACCGTTCTCTGACCGGTAATAACGAAGCCCTGGTAGTAATAGATGGTATGCAAACCACGTCTACCACCCTGGCACTGATCAACCCGAACGATATCGAGAACGTATCAATCCTGAAAGGTGGTCAGGCAGCAACCCTGTACGGTTCTGCCGGTATCAACGGTGCGATCGTGATCACCACCAAAAAAGGTAGTAAGGGTAAACTGAAAGTATCATATTCCAATACCACTAACCTGGAGCAGATCAGCTTTATGCCCTGGTTCCAGACAACGTATGGTAACGGTTCTCACTATGCCGATGCTTTTGGAACTGCTGGCTGGAAACCCAATTACCTGGATCGTATGAAAGACAACTGGCGTCCTTTCGAAAACCAGCAATATGGTGATTCATATGATGGTAAAGACAGGATTGCAGGCCGTGTACTGGAAGATGGCAGCAAATTCATCATCCCTTATGCTCCGGTAGCCAATGCCCGCAGAAAAGCTTTTGATGTTGGGTTATCTACCAATAACCAGGTAAGCTTTCAGGGTGGTGATGATAACGGAACTTTCTACATGTCTGTAGAGAACAATAAGATCAGCGGTATCGTTCCTTTGGATAAAAGTGAGCGTACCGGTGTAAGACTGGGTGCTACCAGGGAATATGGTAAACTGAGTGTTGGTTTCAACGCTTCTTATGTGCAGGCCAACTACGACAAGACCTCTTCTGATTTCTATTTTGACCTGATCAACGTAGCGGCGCATATTCCTATCAACGACATGCGTGACTGGAGAAACAACAAGTTTGCCAATCCGAACGGTTTCTATGATGACTACTACAACAACCCTTATTTCAATAAGGACAATAACCGCCAGCGTTACAATGATGCGAATATCCAGGGTAACCTGGATCTGAATTACCGGGCTTTCTCATGGTTGACTGTTTCTAATAAGATCGGTGTGATGAACAATACCCGTACCGGTAAAAATACAACCGGTAAGTTCCTGTATACTGACTGGGCCAAGAACAGTGCGTATGTTCCGGCTCCATGGGATTATGCCAATGACTATGATGGTATTGACAGGGCTAATTCAGATATCTTAGGTGGTGTAAATGACTATTCAAGAACTGAGAATGTGATCAACAATGAGTTCCAGTTACAGTTTAAGAAAGACCTCGGTCAGTTCTCTAATAAGCTGATCCTCGGTTACAGTTTGTACCAGCGTAAAACCAAGTTTATCTCAGTTGGATCAGGTTCAGTTGTGGTACCTGATATCTACAATATATCAAACAGGCAGGGTGAGTTGACAGGAGAAGAATCCAATACCCTGGAGCGTAAGTACGGTTATTATGCCGACCTTACTACCAGTTACAAAGACTGGTTGATCCTGAACGGTACTTTCCGTTATGATGCCACTTCCCGCTTCTTCAAACCTGACAGACCTACCAATACCTGGTCTTACCCTTATTATGGTGTGGCTCTGTCATTCATCGCAACAGACGCGTTGCCTTCCCTGAAGAGCAATACCCTGAACTATGCGAAAATTCGTTTGAACGTGAACCGTAATGGTAACGATAACCTGCCTTTATATGGTCTTGACCTGACTTATCCTAACGGCGGTGGATTCCCTTACGGAAACATCGTGGGTCTGTCAGTGGGTGATGTATTGCCCGATGTTAACCTGAAACCTGAGTTCGTAACTTCATACGAAGCCGGTGCTGAATTGCAGTTGTTCAACAACCGCGTTAACCTGGATGTGAGTGCTTATACGCAGACATCCAAAGGCCAGGTGATCACTGTAAAAGTGCCTAACACAACCGGTTACCCTTACCTGCTGATCAATGTGGGTGAATCCAAGAACTGGGGTTATGAGGCTGACCTGAAAATCCAGATCCTGCGTGCCCGTGCACTGAAATGGGATTTCAACCTGCGTTACTCTTATAACGACAACAAAGTTATCGACCTGTATCCTGGTGTAGACCAGTTCCAATACGGTGGTTACAGCTATGCGAATACCAACGTAATCAAAGGAAGTCGTTTCCCTACGTTGAAAACAGACGGTTACACATATGCAGCTGATGGTTCTGGCAGAAGACTGGTGAACAGTGCCAGCGGTTACCCGATCCGTAACACTGCCCTGGTGGCAAGAGGTGGTACCCTGCCCCGTCACATTATGGGTCTGGGTTCAAGACTGTCATATAAGTCATTCTCTTTTGCCTTCAACTTTGAATACCGTGGTGGTAACAAGATCTACTCTGACCTGGGCAGACAAATGACCTTTACCGGTTCAGGTGGCTGGACTTCTAACCGTACCCCGCACGTATTTGAGAATGCAGCGTATGTTGATGCCAGCGGTAAACTGGTTGATAACAATGTGAATGTTCGTGAAGCTGAGTATGGTCTGTGGGTAGATAACTACCGTCTGATCTCTGAGAACTTTGTTACACCAGGATGGTTCATCAAATTAAGGGATGTAAACCTTGCCTGGAATGTACCGGCTTCTCTGATCACAAAAACAAAAGTGTTCTCTGGTGCAAGTATATCTGTATATGGAAGGAACCTGTTTACTATCAAAGACAAGGCAAACTATTTTACAGATCCTGAATTCAGCTATACAACAGGTAACGGTCAGGGTATCAACAATACCTTACAGACTCCTCCTGTTAGACAGTATGGTATTAACTTAAACCTGACATTCTAAGATCATACAACACCTTAAAATTTTGAATTATGAAATTTAAATCAATATATCCACTGGCTTTAGGTGCGTTGTTGATGACAGGATGTAAGAAGTCATTCCTGGATATCAATACGAACCCGAATAGTGTGCCAACGGCTACACCTGCTGTAGTGTTAACTAATGCGTTAAATACGACCGCCGCTCGTATGGTGAGCCCTAACGAGATCGGATCCTATTGGTCCGGTCAATGGACGCAGTCCAGCTCATATATCCTGAGCCCCACTACTTTTAACTACCAGTTCACCAATGGTGATTTTAACTATTGGGATGGTCTGTATGATAACCTGCAGGACTATCAGTATGTACTGAACAATGCCGAAGCCAATGGTCAGAAATTCTTCAAAGGCCCGGCAAGCGTTATGAAAGCGTATGTGTACCAGGCGCTGATTGATATGTATGGAGACGTTCCTTATACAGATGCTTTGAAAGGATTGGGTTCTCTGGCTCCTAAGTTTGATAACCAGAAAACCGTTTATGAATCGCTGATCACCCAACTGGATGCTGCGATCGTAGATTTGAAAGCCAATGCTTTTACCAGTGCCTATACCGGAAGTGGTACGGATATTATGTTTGGTGGTAATACAACTAAGTGGGTTCGTTTTGCGAATTCTCTGAAGCTGCGTATCCTGATGCACCAGTCACGTATTACCGGACGTGATGCATACATCACCACTGAGATCAATAAGATCGTTACTGAAGGTAGCGGTTTCATTACGGGTGAAGATGTAGGGGTAGGTGGACCTTCTTTTTTTGTTGCCAGCGATGGTAAACTGAATCCCATTTATGAAAGATGGGGATATAAGGCCAATGGTGCTACTCAATCTTTAGGACGTTATCCTCGCCCTACCAAGTTCCTTTTTGATCAGCTGATTTCTGCTAATGATACTTTCCGTCTTAAGCGTATTGCTTATGCTAAAGGCGGTGAAAAAGGAAGTACGCCAGGTATTAGCACCAATCCGGAAGTGGTTTCGAATTACGTAGGTGTACCCTTTGGTATTGCTTCCGGTTATACTGCTCCTTCCAGCTCTTATATCGGACCAAGCCTGATCGTGAAAGGCCAATTTAACAGACCTGTTATATTGATGACTGCAGCTGAAATTCAGTTTTCATTAGCTGAAGCCAAGCAGCGTTTCCCTGCTGTTACTTTGCCTGGTACCGCTCAGTCATACTACGAGGAAGGTGTTAAACAATCTTTCCGTATACTGGGTGTTGCTGATGCAGCTACCAATGCTAACACACTGCTGACCAGCGGTATTGCTGATGCAGACTGGAGCGCTTCTACCGATAAGCTGCGTGCAATCGCTATCCAGAAATGGCTGGCCCTGGTTAATTTCAGCGGTCTGGAAGCCTGGACTGAATACAGGAAGTCTAACCTGCCCGTTACACCACAATCTCCAGGTGTATCTTCAGCAGACAGACCACTGCGTTTCTTCTATCCTAACACTGAGTCTGGTTCTAACTCAAATGTTCCAACCGGAATCGATGTATTCAAAACAAGACTGTTCTGGGATGTTGATTAATCGGCATGACCGGATCATCTGAATAAAAGCGGGTTGACATATTGTCAACCCGCTTTGTTTTGCTACCTGCCGGGTTTACCGGTGTCTTTGCCTACATTTGTGGCAAACAA
Source organism: Sediminibacterium sp. FW305-C-269 (assembly GCF_058231045.1). Taxonomy (NCBI): domain Bacteria; kingdom Pseudomonadati; phylum Bacteroidota; class Chitinophagia; order Chitinophagales; family Chitinophagaceae; genus Sediminibacterium; species Sediminibacterium sp. FW305-C-269. The sequence goes on from NZ_JBIQXQ010000002.1 coordinate 185,413, forward strand.
ACCTATATGGAACAGCAACCTGCACAGTTGAACATAGAGATCAGTGAAGAAGTAGCCGAAGGCAGTTATGCCAACCTGGCCATCATCACACACAGCAATGCTGAGTTTGTAATTGATTTTGTGAATGTGATGCCCGGCACGCCCAAGAGCAAAGTAAAATCAAGAATCATCTTTACACCCATGCACGCCAAACGCTTCATGCGCGCCCTGGAAGAGAATATTGAACGTTATGAAGCTGCCAATGGCCCGATCAAGGACCTGGAACATATTGAGATCCCGATGAATTTTGGGGGGCCTACGGCGCAGGCGTAGGCTGGATGCTGGATGCTGGATACTGGATGCTGGATACTGGATACTGGATGCTGGATACTGGATACTGGATGCTGGATGCTGGATCTTTTTTGGGGTGGGGGTGGTTATTTGGGGGATTCGTGATGTTGTTGGACTGATTGCATGAATCTGTTAAGCATCTTGCCCAGTTGCTCAATTTTCTGATAAAGGGAAAGGTATTGTTGTTCGTTTGTCAGTGATTTTGTTTCCCATATATTTTCCAGGTGATCCATGGTCTCATCATTTGAGGATATTGCATATATGAGGAATTTTATCCAATCCTGTTTATACATCCTCCTGCCATAGCCCTCAACAATACATGCTTTTACTGCTTTAGATGACCGTCTTATCTGTGCACCTTCTTCAAATAATTCAAATTTGGGCAGGTGCAAACTCATCTCATGGATCTCGATCACTAACTCTCTGGACAAAGTCCATATTTCAAGTGTCTTATAACTCATAAAATATCCATTTTAATAATAAGCCTATATCTCCAGCACCCAGCTTTGAGCCAAGAGCTATGAGCATCCAGCATCCAGCACCCAGCTTTGAGCCAAGAGCTATGAGCATCCAGCATCCAGCACCCAGCTTTGAGCCACGAGCTATGAGCATCCAGCATCCAGCACCCAGCTTTGAGCCACGAGCTATGAGCATCCAGCATCCAGCATCCAGCTTTGAGCCACGAGCTATGAGCATCCAGCATCCAGCATCCAGCATCCAGTATCCAGCATCCAGTCCCCTTACAACATCCCCTCATCCGCAAAACTGAAATACCCTTCATTTCCTACAATGATATGGTCCATAAGCAGGATATCGAGCAGGCTGGCGGCCTGCTTTATTTTTTGGGTAATGAGTTCGTCTGCATGGCTGGGGTGCAGGTTACCGCTGGGGTGGTTATGACAGAGTATGATGGCGGTAGCATTGTGTTCCAGGGCTTTTTTCAGGATCACACGGGGATCGGCTACGGTACCGGTGAGTCCGCCCTCACTGATCAGTTCCTGGTGGGTGATGGTATTGCTGCGGTTGAGGAATACGACCACAAATACTTCTTTTTGCCGGTGTTCCAGTGAGGCCCGGAGAAATTCGGCGATATCCGCACTTTTGGTGATCTTATGTTTTTTCCTCCCCGAAGCATTCCGGCGGATACCCAGTTCCAGGGCGGCGGCTATGCTGATGGCTTTGGCTTCGCCCAGTCCCCTGATCTTTTTTTGCAGCATACCCTGAACGCTCCATTCTGCGAGTTTACTTAGGTTATTTTCTGCGGAAAACAGGAGGTTTTTGGCCACATCCAAAGCCGAATGGTTGTTAGTACCGGTATTGATCAGGATGGCAAGCAGTTCTGAATCGCTGAGTGAGCCTGCTCCCTGCTGTAACAGCTTTTTCCGGGGCTGGTCATCAGCGGGCCATTCTTTGATAGAAAATTTGTGCATAAGGAAAATTTATAGTAAAATCAAATTACAATTTCTTAACCTTATCTCTATCTTCGCGCCACATCCCCACACATTATGAACCCATCCGTTAAGATATTCTCCGGCACTGGTTCTCAGAAGCTGGCAGAAAAAATTGCCCAATGTTTTGGCGCCCCCATCGGAAAGATCAACATCCAGAAATTCAGCGACGGGGAATTTCAACCGATCTTCCTTGAGAGTATCCGTGGCGACTATGTTTTCCTGGTGCAAAGCACTTATGCGCCCACCGATAACCTGCTGGAACTGTTGTTGATGATCGATGCGGCCAAAAGAGCCAGCGCTTACAAGATCATTGCCGTAATTCCGTATTATGGTTTTGCACGCCAGGACAGGAAAGACAAACCCCGTGTTGCCATTGGTGCCAAACTGATCGCCACGTTGTTAGAAGCAGCCGGTGCAGACAGGGTCATCACCATGGACCTGCATGCTCCGCAGATCCAGGGTTTCTTTGATGTGCCGGTGGATCACCTGGACAGTTCTGCGATCTTTATTCCCTATATCCAACAGTTAAAACTGCCCAATCTTTCATTTGCGGCCCCGGATGTGGGCAGCACCAACCGGGTACGTGAAATCGCCAGTTATTTCAATGCCGAGATGGTGATCTGCGATAAACACCGTAAACGTGCCAACGAAATTGCCAGTATGGTAGTCATTGGGGATGTGACAGACAGGGATATCATCCTGGTAGATGATATCTGTGATACGGGTGGAACCCTGGCCAAAGCTGCCGGTCTGCTGAAAGAAAAAGGTGCCCGCAGTGTTCGCGCCATGATCACCCACCCGGTTCTGAGTGGCAATGCCTATGAAAATATTGAGAACAGTGTGCTGGAAGAACTGGTGGTTTGCGACACCATTCCACTGCGTAAGGAAAGCGCCAAGATCAAAGCCATTTCGGTAGCCGATCTGTTTGCGATCGCTATCCGGAATGCCTACGAAAACAAGAGCATTACCAGCCTGTTTATTCACTCTCAATTGCGCGGAAGGGACAAGTAAATTAGTAATTAGTAATTAATAATTGGTAATTGCCTGATTCTTAAATAATTAGGCAATTATTTTTTATGCCCCCTCATCTCATTACTCATTATTAATTACGCATTATTAATTGCTATTTCCCTACCTTTGCCGTCCAAAAAATATAATTATGAAAACAATTACAATCGAAGGTCACCTGAGGACCGAGCATGGCAAAAAAGCCGCCCGCCAGATTCGCTCTCAGGAAAATGTGCCGGGTGTAATTTACGGGGGTGCCGAAGAGGTTAATTTTTATGCTTCTGCGAAGGCTTTCAAGCCTTTGGTGTACACTGGTGAATTTCAGTTGGCCGAAGTAGTGGTAGACGGCAAAAAGTACAAATGCATTCTGAAAGACCTGCAGTTTGACAAAGTAAATGATTCCCTGATCCACGTGGATCTGCTGGAACTGGTAAATGACAAGAAAGTGGTTGCCACTCTGCCTATCAAATTCACAGGAACTTCTGTGGGTGTAAGAGGTGGTGGTAAACTGATCACTAAGATCAAAGCCCTGAAAGTGAAGGCGTTGCCAAAAGACCTGCGGGAGAACATCGAAGTGGATATCACCAACCTGGACCTGAACGGAAACATCCGTGTAGAAGATGTGAAAGTGGATGGTATCGAGATCCTCAACTCTCCACGTATTCCTATTGCATCTGTGGTGTTAACCCGTCAGCTGAAACAGGAAGAAGCTACTGCCGCAAAAGACGAAAAGAAGAAATAATCTTCCGAATATCTTTCTTAAAAAACCCGGATCTGATTCCGGGTTTTTTATTGGGCTTTCGGGAAGGATACGTAAAAACTGCTTCCTTTACCCGGTGTGCTCTGTACCCAGATTTTTCCCTGGTTCTTTTCGGTAAATTCTTTACAGATTTTCAGTCCCAGCCCGGTTCCCTTCTCATTTGATGTGCCCGTGTTGGAAACCATCACCGTGGAACCGAACAGCGAATCCCTCACTTCGGCAGGCATACCTATGCCGTTGTCCCTGATCTCTATCACAACCCGGTTATTGTCGGAATAGGCTCCAATCATGATGCTGCCATTGGGGTAACTGTATTTGATGGCATTGGCTATCAGGTTGCGGAAGATCAGTGTCAGGTGGTCGGGGTCGGCCCATACCTGCAGTTGCAGTCCTTCGGTATGCAACTGTATATTTTTCTGTTCGAGAGATTGTTGTAAGAACTGTATTGCCTGGTGTTCTATTAAATCATCCAGGGATACTTTTTCCGGCAGGACTTTTATTCCTTTGAACTGGCTCATACTCCATCGTAACAGATTGTCGAGTGTGCCGTATACCTGGTCTACCTGCATAGATAATTTACCGGTTACCTGTATGAACTGTTCGGGTGTGATGTATGCTTTATTCACCAATTCCAGCGAGGACTTGAGCTGGCCGATGGGTGACCGGAGATCATGTGCAATGATGGAAAACAGTTTTTCTTTGGTTTGATTCATGTTTTCCAGTTCATGGTTCTTTTCTTCTACCTGCTTCTGGTAAGCGAGTTGTTCATTTTTAAAAAAAAGTAAAGCCAGCACCATCATACCTACTGCCCAGATCATGTTGAACATGACCCTGCTGAAAGGAACCTGGTCAAATACAATGGATCCATTCAGGAATATTTTGATACCGATGAACAGGAGAATATTGGCTATAGTGAAACTGATCAGGAATCTTCTATCCGAAAAAAAAGTGATGATGATGACCACATTCAGCAGCAGATAATATTCACTTCCATTACGGAACAGGATGGCACTGGCAGAAAACAGGATACTCGCCAGGAAACTGAGCACGCTCCGGCCGAGCAGGAATTTCTGATAACTGTTGATGATCAGAATGGTAAAAGCCCCGGTCATAAGGCAGACATTGATGATACCCAGCTCTGTTCTGTTTTCAACGAAATTTTTGACAGCGAAATAAATATTGACCGGTATGCCCAAACCCACAGCGAGGTTGATCAGCTGTGTTTTTTTCCGTTCGTAAAAACTTATGGAGTCAGATATCCCGATATTGGCTATCCAGTAAAAAATACGTTTGATGTGACCGATCAATGCTTGCATATTCAGGCGCGCTGGGCTGCCGGGTGAAATTAAGACAACGGTATTAAATAATGGGACAGGAAACTAAAATTCCTGAATATTTTAGCGGATTCAGCTTGGGTAAGGATTCAATTCCTGTAGTTACGCATTTTGAATGCTTTTTCCTGGCTAATTTTGAGCTATCTATGAACAAATTTTTAATAGTTGGTCTGGGTAATATTGGTGACGAGTATACACATACCCGTCATAATATCGGTTTTGATGTGGTCAGTGCTTTTGTGCTGAAGCATGGTTGTTTTTTCAGGGCTGACAGGCTGGCCGATGTGGCCGAGGTAAAATGGAAGGGGAAGACCTTTGTCTGCATCAAACCCACCACTTTTATGAACCTCAGTGGTAAGGCCTTCAAATACTGGATGGATAAGGAAAAAATTGAGCTGGCCGCCACACTCACTATTGTGGATGATCTTGCCATTTCCCTGAACAAACTCCGTTTAAGGGGATCGGGCAGTGATGCGGGGCATAATGGCCTGAAAGATATCCAGCTCACCCTGGGTACCGACCAGTATCCAAAGCTCCGATTTGGCATCGGCAATGATTTCCCGAAAGGCAGGCAGGTAGATTTTGTACTGGGTAAATGGACAAGCGCTGAGAGCCCCGTAGTGCAACAAAAGATCGAAAAATGTGTTGAGATCATTGAATCCTTTGCTTCCATAGGGATAGAGCGGACAATGAACCTGACAAATAACCTTGTTTTCGGGCAATAAAATGGCCATAACGGGCGTTATGCCACTGGAAGAAATATAATCTAAGTAGCTGCTGCCGTATCTGTATCAAAAAGCTATTTAATTAGTATTTTAAATTGTTACCTTATGAAAATTTTTTGTGTGGGCCGGAATTATGCAGAACATGCCAAAGAACTGGGCAATGCAGTTCCGGAAGAGCCGGTGATCTTTATGAAACCCAAGACTGCCCTGATGCAGTCGAACGCTCCTTTTTATTATCCTGAGTTTTCCAATGAATTACATTACGAAGCGGAAGTGGTATTGCGTATCTGCAAGAATGGCAAATATGTAACGGAGGATACCGCACGTAAATATTACGATGCATTTACCATCGGTATCGATTTCACCGCGCGAGACCTGCAGGCCGAACTCAAGAAAAAAGGACTACCCTGGGAGAAGGCCAAAGCCTGGGATAATTCTGCCATCATTGGCAAATGGATACCCTTTACAGATGAGCTTAGGAATAAGCCGATCCATTTTTCCTTGCAGAAGAACAAAGAAGTGGTGCAAAGCGGTAATACTGACGATATGATCTTTCCTTTTGATGAGATTGTATCGCATATTTCCCAATATTTCTCACTCAATATCGGCGATCTGATCTATACCGGTACCCCTTCGGGCGTAGGAGAGTGTGTTACGGATGATGTACTTGAGGGTTTTTATGAGAAGGAAAAGGTATTCGCTCTCGAGATCAAATAATACGGAACCCTTTTGTTTTATTCCCGAAGATCGACCTGCAGATGCTGACACCCGAAACCCTGTTACATGCTTATGAACTCATGGTTACCGCCCGGGCAATGGGTGATACCTATGATGCCAACAGGCAGGTGTGTAAATATGTGCATTCCACGTCCCGTGGGCATGAAGCCATACAGATCGCGGCCGGCATGCAGCTATTGCCCTGCGATTGGGTAAGTCCCTATTACCGTGACGATAGCATCCTGCTCACCATCGGTTTCACCCCCTATGAGCTGATGTTGCAGTTACTGGCCAAAAGGGATGATCCTTTTTCGGGTGGAAGGTCTTATTACTGTCACCCCAGCAGCCGGGATTCCGGTAAACCCTCGATCATACACCAGAGCAGTGCCACTGGCATGCAGGCCATACCGACTACGGGATTGGCACAGGGCATCCAGTTCCTGGAGCGCTCGGGTTCCCCGCTTTTCAGAAAAGCAGCGGATGGAACGCTGCCAATAGTGGTTTGTTCGCTGGGAGACGGCAGCGTGTCGGAAGGGGAAGTGAGCGAAGCCCTGCAGTTTGCTGTACTGAAAGAACTGCCCATTGTTTACCTGGTGCAGGATAATGGCTGGAGCATCAGTGCTACAGAGGAAGAGATCCGTACAGGTAATGCCTACGACTATGCCGCCGGCTTTAAAGGACTGAAGCGCATGCAGTGCGATGGCAGCGACTTTATCAGGAGTTATGAAACCATGGAGCAGGCGGTAGGTTATGCCCGTACGGAACGAAAGCCGGTTTTGGTACATGCCAAAGTGCCTTTGCTGGGGCATCATACCAGCGGCGTTCGAAAAGAATTTTACCGGAGCAGGGAAGACTTGCTGAAACACGGATTATATGACCCGGCTCCCAAACTGCGTTTATTGTTAAATGGCGTGGGTTATCCGGAGCATGAAATCAACAAGGTTGAAGCAGCTGCACGTGAACGGGTATCGGAGCAATTTGCATCGGTGCAGCAGGCTGCCGAGCCGGATATCCATGCCGTGGAGCAACATGTATTTGCCCCCACGCCTGTAACGGAGGAAAAAGGGAAACGGGTGCCCAGGAACGGAGAGAAAGTGATGATGGTGGATGCAGCCCTGCACGCTATTGAAGAGATCCTGGAAGAATATCCCGAAGCGGTATTGTATGGCCAGGATGTGGGCGCCCGCCTGGGCGGTGTATTCAGAGAAGCTGCCACACTGGGTGATAAGTTTGGTGCAGGCCGCGTATTTAATACGGCTATACAGGAAGCCTATATTGTAGGGTCTACCGTGGGTTTATCAGCCCTGGGTATCAAACCGATCGTGGAAGTACAGTTTGCCGATTATATTTATCCGGGACTAAACCAGCTGATCACGGAAGCTTCCAAATCCTGTTACCTCAGCAATGGGAAATTCCCCGTGCAGATGCTGCTCAGAGTACCTACGGGCGCTTACGGTGGCGGGGGACCTTACCATAGCGGCAGTATTGAAAGCACCCTGTTATCTGTGAAGGGTATCAAAGTTGTATATCCCTCCAATGCAGCGGATATGAAAGGGCTGTTGAAAGCGGCTTTCCTGGATCCCAATCCGGTGGTGATGCTGGAACATAAGGGCCTCTACTGGAGTAAAGTGCCCGGCACCGATGATGCCCGCTGTATTGAACCGGATAAACACTATGTTTTGCCCCTTGGGAAGGCCGGTATTGTGACCCAGGCCGATCCCGAAAAGGTTCGGAAAGGCGAAACGGTATGTATCATCACCTATGGTATGGGCGTGTACTGGGCCAAGGCCGTAGAAGCCCGGATGCCCGGTAAAATAGAGATCGTAGACCTGCGTACCCTGTTCCCGCTGGATGAGGAAACGGTGTTTGAGGCGGTACGGCGTCATGGAAAAGTGCTGGTATTAAGCGAAGAACAGCAGCAAAACTCATTTGCGGAGGCCTTATCGCTCCGGATCTCCAACCAATGTTACCATTTCCTGGACGCCAAAGTGGAGGTAATGGGGGCCAGGAACCTGCCTGCCGTACCTATCCATACGGCCCTGGAAGCCGCCATGTTACCCACACCGGATAAGTTGATGGAGCGGATCTCCAAACTTTTAGCCTATTAAGGACGCTCATTTTAACCAAACCTCCTATATTTGCAGCCCGTTAGCGAAAATTTCTGACGGAACAGACCTGGCGAGGTAGCTCAGTTGGTTAGAGCACAGGATTCATAACCCTGAGGTCTCGGGTTCAAGTCCCGATCTCGCTACCAAAAGCCCATCATGCATGATGGGCTTTTTTGTGGTAGTATGCTGGTCCGGACGGATATATAGGGCGGCTAGTTTGTTTGGCTTATCACTTATTATAAATGAGTAGATAAATGATTGGTTCTCTACCACAATGAAGGAGGAGAGCCTTATTGATGCGATCTGCGGAATGTAATTTTCAACAGAATAATACAGTATTCATGTTGTTCCGGTTACGGAAGGTTATTATCCTGATCATGGGGTCTACTTATGGTATGAATTACAAACTATGCTTACATACGCTTACAGGAAATAAGCTGATGCTGCATAATCTGTCCACATAAATGCCATAGGCGCTGTGTCAGGCAATTTCTATTAACGAGATGCTTTTACCGTTTTAGTCACCGTAGAAACTACTTTTTCAACGTCAATATTACCTTCTTCCTGGCTCACCAGTTGCCCATCAGGACTAAACACACTGATGATATTTGAATGGGAAAATTCGATAGGAGAGATCTTCTTGTATTTCATGGAAAGAACATTGGCAAATTCCTGTGTAGATCCTTCGCTGGAAGTAAGGAAGATCCATTGTGGGGTATCCATTGCATTATTCCTGGCAAATTCTTTCAGTCGTTCCGGTGTGTCGGTTTTAGGGTCTATTGAAATCAGCACCAGGGAAACCTTGTCTATATCTTTCCTGCTGATTTTGGATTCAATATTTTTCATTTTTGAAACCAGGATCGGACATGCAGATTTGCAGGAAGTGTAAATCATGACCACTACCAGTGTTTTATTCTGCAGGTCTTTCAATTGAAGCGATTCGCCATTCTGATTTTTCCAGGTAGAACTCAGGTTGAATATCGAATCGGATGGGAGTGCGGCCGAAACTTTTTTATTTTCTTTACAAGCCGAAAATAAGAGAAGTGGTAAAACCACTAAAAATAAGTATTTCATCTTGCCTGTTTTGTGTGAGTAGTATCTTTTGCACACCGAAAACCTAAATTGGCTACGGTGTAATTTGCTTTAAGTGAAGTACGCATGGCAAACCGCATGAATGCAGCATAATTCAGGATATCAGTGGCGCTGGTTGCGTTACCTGCGCAGAACAAATTTTTATCATCATATTGTCCTGCACGGGAGTCATTGGTGGAAAGTACAGAATTGAAATCATCTGTCCATTCCCAGATCAGATCGAACATATTATAGACACCCCAATAATTCGGTTTGCTTTGTTTCACCGGGTTGTATTGCCGGTTTTTTTTAAGGTATAAGTCAATAATGGCGTCAGAATAATTTCGTTTAGACCTGGCATTGGGAGAAACTTCATCTGACATGGCTATGAATTCCCACTCATCTAATGTGGGTAATCGTTTGCCGGCAGCATGTGCAAATGCTTTTGCTGCAAACCAGGAAACATAACACACGGGCGCATCCGGATTTGCTGATAGGGGTAAGGAGAGGTCTGATGGCCAGTCTTTCAGATAGCCGGAATCGGAAAAAATCTTTTTGATATTGGATTTACGCCACTGGGGGTTGAGCGTTACAAATTGCAGGAATTCCTTGTTGGTAACCGCCCTTTCATCCATTAAAAACGGATCGACCTTAACCAATACCGAATCGGAACCATAAAATGGTTTATACTCCCCACCGGGAATATAAACCATTTTTACAGTTACGGGTGTTTGGATGAGTGTATCGGGTCTTGTTTGGTCCGATAAGGTATTTTCTTTTACATTTCTTTTCAGCTCATTGCAGGAAAAAGAAATCAGGATCAGCAGCACATGGCAATACGGTATAATGGACTTCGGTCTCAATTAGTTATTCTTTGGTAGTTGTTTTGGCATTAAATACTTTAGGGTTTGCCTCGCCGGTTACCCTGAGTTTGCCAATAGCTCCTTTGTTAAAAGCCCTGGATAATGAGTGGTCAACGAGCACGTAATCACCAGGAACTTCACATTTAAATTCTACTATGGCTGCACCTCCTGCCGGTATCATGGTCGTTTGTATGTTATGTGATATGGTGCTGCCACCTTCTAAATAAACATTATCAAAAATCTCTCCGATCACGTGAAAGGAAGAGGTCAGGTTGGGACCACCATTTCCCACGAACAGACGGACTGTTTCTCCCACTTTGGCTTCGATCATATTTGCACCCAGTAGTGCTCCTTTTTTACCATTAAACAACACATAATCCGGATTTTCAGCAACAGCTTTGTCATTGTCAAATTCCAGTACCCCCTTTTTTATGGTGGAGGCTTTGGTATAAAAATCGCCTTGCATGATATAATACTCCCGGTCTACTTTGGGAAGTCCACCTTCTGGTTCAACCAAAATCAAACCGTACATGCCATTTCCGATATGCATAGGTACCGGTGGCGCTGCACAATGGTATACAAATAATCCCGGGTTAATGGCTTTGAAGGTAAAAGAGGTCTCTTTACCAGGAACGGTAGAGCTGGCCACTGCGCCGCCACCCGGACCGGTTACTGCGTGAAGGTCTATATTATGCGGTAATACACTATTCGCATCATTTTTCAGGTTGATGGTGATTTCATCGCCAACTCTGACACGGATAAAACTACCCGGAACGGTATTGTTAAATGTCCAGAAAGTATAAGGAATGCTATCGGCAATGATACCTTCCTTTTCAGACGTAACTAAGTTTACGATCAGCTTTTTGGCTGACCGGTTGCCAATGGGTGCCGGTACTTTTGGGGCACCGGTGATTTCTGCCACTTCCGGGTTACCTTCTGCCACTATTTCCGTAGCATTGGAATTGGCCTTCTGGTTGATGCCGTTTTTGCAGGCAACCATAGATAGAAGCAGTAGCGCTGCTGTTGAAAATAGGAGGGAATTTTTAATTTTCATGATCTCGTAATTTAAGATGTAAACTTGAATTTTGCTATTGTGGGTGTAACATGCAGACTTAGCCAGAACCATTGCTGTATTTTTTGTGCATCGGAAACGTTTTTTAACAGCAGTAATGTCGGGGTTGTTATATAAAATGAATATCCCCCGGAAAGGTTTGTAAACCTGTTCAGTTTTTTCATAAATGAGAAGTCACATTCCTGGCCGAGGTTTTTCGTATACCGTGTGGATGCGTTGACAACACTAACGGGTGCAAAGAATTGATGAAAAACCAGGCTGACCAGGGTTTCTCCTGCGCTCTTATAATTTATTTTCATATAAGTATCAGAGATCCCGGCATTTTTATGTCCGTTGCCTGCCAGGTAGTAATCCATATTTCCATAGAACTTATGCCCGGTGTGAAACATAGGATTGAATGAATGATCCGTTGTTTGTGTAGTGCCAACATCATTGCCGCTTACCCAATCACTGCCTACTCCCAGGTTCCATTTTTTGGTAAGTTGATAACTGCTGAAAACTGCCAGTAAATAAGCACTGGTTTTTTGACCTGTATTGTTTTTGCCGAACTGGTAATAAGAGGAGAATGTTGCTGTGATCTTTTTAGCTGAATGAATATAATGTAAACCGATCGTATGAGAATAGTGTACAGCCGTATCGCTGGTGGCAGAAACGGCATTTTGAAATCCTATATTTGAAGCGAGTAAAGACAGTTTCGTGTTCTTGTTTACCTGAAAACCTGCCCAAATTGTTTGCATTTCTTTGTAAGGGAAAGCATCCGAAGTACTGTATAGATTCCCGGATGGATTATTGATGTTGTTGCCGTACAGCGACTTGTAATTCTGATTCAATGCGGCAAAGGCTTTTACATCCCATCGTTGCCTGTTGAATTGAATCGATAATGCATCATGCGCCCTTGCTCCCTGGGCCCAGTCCAGTTCTCCAAAGAACCTTTCATCGTCTAATGAAATCACCTGCCTTCCCAATTTCAAACTCCAGTTTTTTGAGAGTTTCAGTTTACTCCAGGCTTCAAAAAGAGCGATCCTGTTCCCATCGTTTTCAACGCCCTGGACTATATTTGATTGCCCCCAGATACCAACGGTTTGCGGTGAAATTCTTACCGTTAGAATGTTCTTGTATTCATAATCAAAAGTTAACCGGATACGTTCACTGATCAGTTTCGCTGGCTTTTCTCCCTTGTTCAATGGACGGAATGCCCCATTTCTGATTTCAAATCTTGGTCTGAACTGCGCTGTGATTGTTAGGCGACTGTCCGAACTGTCTGAGCCGGATTGCTGTGAATAGGCGAGTATCGTTGGCGTTACGAGAATAATTCCGCAAAATACTGTGAAATATACGTGTTTTAATAAGACATTCCTACGTAACATGAATAGGTAGTATGATTACGAGTGTAAAGGAAATCCTTATTTCACTTTACTTATATGATTCACATCATAAAGATGCGATAGCCCTTGTCTGTTTTTTGTCACATCAAATCCGTTTTGTTTCAAATGACGATAAAATGAGGCCTGAACATTGTTTATCAACTCGTTTACTGTTGGGGCTACGGCCCAATCAATCAATAACACAGCAGTCGCTGACGGTTGTGAACAGCTGATCCTGGTAACTGATAAAGAAAAATGTTTAGTAACGAGGAAGGGGGAAGACAAATAGGAAGTGGTGGCTATCCAGGCACCGGATAACTACTATTGAGGCAGTACAATCAAGAAAATCAGGTAGCATAGGTCCGGTGACCTGTTTTCGTCCTTTTCGATCTTTTATGCAGGTGTTTTAGCTGGTTGATGCCAGCTTGCCGGCAATTGCTTATTTTTAAAGAGATTATACCGGTTCATGGATTCGCTGACACATATTGTATTGGGCGCCTGCGTTGGCGAAGTCTTTTTTGAGAAAGGTTTTGGTAAAAAAGCGATGATCTGGGGTGCTTTGGCGCAAAGTATCCCAGATGTGGATTTTATTGCTTCTTTCTGGCTGCCCACTGCTGAGAACCTGCTGGCGCACCGGGGATTTACACATTCTTTGTTATTTGTTTTGTTGATGATCCCGCTGCTGGCACTTACGGCCAATGCTATTCACCGTCCGCATAATATCAGGTTCCGTACCTGGCTGCTGTTTTTTGCAACAGAACTGTTATTACACCTTTTCCTGGATGGGTTTAACAATTATGGTGTGGGTTGGCTTGAACCTTTTCATCACCTGCGGTTTTCATTTAATACGGTGTATGTGGCCGACCCTTTTTTCTCATTGGTCCCGGGTATTGCTTTTATCGTATTACTGCTGTTGCCGAAACATAGTAAGCGGAGGAAATTCTGGTATACACTGGGTATGGTGGTTCCTTTTTTGTACCTGGGCTATTGCATTGCCAATAAAATACAAACAGATCGTGTTATCAAAGAAATACTGACGAAACAGCAGATCCCGCACGAACAGTATTTTACCACACCTGCTCCCCTGCAGAATTGGTTATGGTATGTGGTATCGGGTAATGACAGTGGTTTTTACGTAGGGTTTCATTCGGTGTTTGACAGCAAAAAAGAAATTGATTTTCAATACTTCCCCCGTCAGGATTCTTTGTTGAACCCGGTACACGATCATGCGGAAGTACAATTGCTGAAACGATTTTCGCAAAATTTTTATACGGTGGAAAACTGGGGTGATACCCTGGTATTTAATGATCTGAGGTTTGGACAGATCGTTGGCTGGAGTGATCCGAGGGGCAGATTCGTGTTTCATTATTTTCTGCAACACCCGGATGATAACAGGCTGGTGGTACAGCGGGGCCGTTTTGCCGGGTGGAATTGGCAAACGCCGGAAGCGCTATGGAAGCGCATCAGGGGTAATTAAGTGTTTTCTTTTATATAACGGAAAGTGAACAGGTAAAGCAGTACTCTTATGAGCTGGTAAGAGAGCCATCGTACCAATTGTTTTACCAGGGTTGTTTTCTGTGCAAATTCATCGGGCAGGATGCGAACACAGTTGTTAATGATGATCTGGTCAAGCTCTTTCCTTGTTTTTTTAGTAAATGTGGGATTGCGAACTTCCAGGTTCAGTTCGATACTGGCATAGGCACTGATATTGTTGATGTTGTAAGAACCAATCGTCATCCAATTATCGTCGCAAACGGCCAGTTTGCCGTGCAGGATGCTTTCCTGGTACTCGTATAATTCAATGCCGGCTCTTAATAACCAGTTGTATAACCAGCGCTCTGCATATTTTGAGATCATTACATCCGATTTTCCGGCAGCGATCACCCGTATGCGCACTCCGCGTTTACGCGCCTGTAACATGCTTTTCCGGATAATTTTACCTGGTAAAAAATAACTGCAGAGGATGGTGATTTCCTGTTCTGCGTTCCGGAGCATTGCTACATAGGAACGGGAGATCTCATTGCGACGCTTCACCCAATCGTTTCGGCGCATACGTATGACAACGTCAATGTTTTGTGACGGAGCTGATACAGATGGGGTATTGCTGAGGCAGAAGTTCCTGGTTTTTTTTCGGGTTAATAACTGCCATCCTTTCCAGCAGTGCATGCAGAGCAGCCTGGCTATTTCACCTTCTGCCAGCAATGCAAAATCAAGCCAGGCCGGTATGTCGTTAATATCATTGTAACGATCGGCAATATTAACCCCACCCACCAGTGCATAATGGTGGTCTGTTACGATCACTTTTTCGTGCAGACGTCTTCCGAAGTAAAACTTCCGGCTTTTGAAAAGCGGTTCAAAATACCGGAAATGTACACCAGCAGCACGCAACTGCTGAATAAAATGTTGGGACAGGCCCTGCGAAACATAACCATCGGCCAGCAGGTACACCGCCACATTTCTTTGTGCAGCTCTTTTCAGTGCATCGGCAACCTGTTGACCTGTATGATCTTCTGCAAAAAGATATACGCGGATATAAATAGATTGCCTGGCTTCCTCGATCAGCCGCATAACGGTATCGAAATAGGCACGACCTCCCCTGATCAGTGTAACCTGGTTGTTCGCGGTAAATCCGCCGGGTAAGGAGGAATGTATACTGGTCATGGGCTGAACAGGTAAATGATCCCCAAATCCATTCTTTTGGTCCGGAAATCATAGGGTAAACCTGCAACTTTTTCAGAAAAGTAGGGAAATTCTTTTGAAACCATTATATTCGTTACGAGCAGCTATCGTTATCCAATAACAGGGAAACCGGAAAGGTGGTAGTATATCGGGTTGGCAACTAACGATATCTTTTGTAAGGGAACTTGCGGCAGTATGATTTTCTTATTTACAAAGAACTGAGTACACTATAACCAAACCTAAACTAACCACCATGAAAACAATGTTTGCAAAAACCTATTGGCTGCTTTTATTTGTTGTTACCCTCTCTTTTATCACTGAAACACATGCTGCTGAAAAAGTGGTCATCACCACTTCCCCGCAAACGGCCCGTATTTACGTGAATGGGGTTCAGATGGGTACCGGAAAAGTTGAAATAAAGGTTGCCAAAAATAACTGTATCACGGTAGAGGTAAAACAAGAGGGCTATATCTCGGAGAGCCGTACCTATTGTGTTAAAAAAGGGATGGCAGATCCTCCTTCTACCGATTATATACAATTGCAGGAAGATGAGTCCTATACCTCTTCTATCGAATCAAATATTGCCAATACGGAAATCCAGATCAATGTGCATGCTGATAAATCCAGGGAAGAAGCCTGGAAACAACTGATTGGTACTGTGCTGGACAAATTCGATGTTCTGGAGAACAGCGATGAAAAAGCCGGTTATATCCGAACTTCATGGGTAGGTATGTCGTTCAAAGCCAATACCATCCGTATCCGCCTGATCGTAAAACAATCTTCTGAGAAACCACTTGCGTATAAGGTAAAATTCGTATCCGAAGCTTCCGGAAGATCTTCCACGCCTTATAATGCAGATGAACAGTTCAGGCCTTATAACCGTATCCTGAAAAAATACGATGGTTTTCTGGATGAATTGATCACCAGGTTAAAAAACTAAATGAATCAACAGGACACCTGTACAGAACCACTTACGGAATAACGTAAGTGGTTTTTTATGTTATGCCAGTTGCGCTGTTTTATCCCGGTGATGCAACGTTTGCTGAACGACCTGTGTCAATCTTAAAATGATCGTTATGAGAAGAAGTCTTTTTGTATTTGTACACCTTTTTTTTCTGGCAGTGGCGGGATGCAGTAAATCTTCGTCAGAATTGCCTGACCAGCTTTTTCGGGTAAAGATCATCGACGAAGTATGTGGTAATGCCGTGGTCCAGATTCAGGATACAGCGTTTTTTGCGTATGGAGTGAATGGGTATGTGAAAGCAGACGCTACCTACGAACATGTGTTTACAACCCGGTTTACCTGTTCTGATCTTGCTAAAATGCAGACCCTTACTGCCGATAAGTCGGGATTGGTTGTTACAGTAAAACGCATCAGCGAAGCTATACCGGAGCCGGGTTGTGTTACCTGTACAGCCACTTTGCCCAATGCGCCTGCAGCTTTTCACCTGGTTGCCTTAACGGCAGATTGGCGTAATTAAACTTTAATATTCCGGTCCGTATAACATATACATAAACCGTTCAAACAGATAGTCGGGATGCAGCTCCAGCATGGAATTGAAATAGATGATTACCGTACAACCGCGCAGGTTGCTATGGTACATGGATGAGCTATATCCTGTTACGGTTCCATTGTGTCCATAAAAGGAACCCCGGCGAAACAGGCCTAACCCATAAGCAAGGCGTGGCGCCAGCTCACGCATTTCTTCCAGCCTTTTCTTTTGCATAACGGGTGTTAGTAATTCGCCGCCAACCAGTGCTTCTGCATATCTCTGCAGTTCCCGCGGGGTAGAATAAGCGGAGCCTGCTGCCCAGATATAGGAATAATCATATATTTCAGTCTGGTCATTACCCGCTACAAAACTGCCTTCATAGTATCCCCGGGCATGTGGTCCGGGAAAGCTGGTGCCCGATGTGATTAAAGCGGTCTGTGTTAACTGCAGGGGTTGGATAATCCTCTGACGGATCTCTGCCTCCAGGCTATTGCCTGTGATCTTTTCGATGATCATACCCAATAATATGGTATTCGAATTCGAGTATCTGAATTCGGTTCCTGGCTCAAACAGAAAATTTTCTGAAAAAGCCCAGTCAACCAGCTCCCGCGGGGTCCAGCGCCTGGCAGGTGTGGTTTCCATAACATTTCCCCAAACTGCGTTACGCGTATAATCAGGAATGCCGCTTGTCATGTTACAAAGCATGGCAACCGTAATGGCGCCTGCTTTGGGATAGTTTGGAAAATATTTTGATACCTTATCATCCAGCGAAAGTTTTTGCTCCTGAACCAGTTGCAGTAATACGGTTACGGTGAATGTTTTGGTATTGCTTCCGATTCTGAAAACATACCCGCTGTTCATGGGAGTTAGATCTGACAGATTGGCCACGCCACCGGTATACACCCAGTTGATCCCTCTTTTTTTATCTACCACCAGCGCTACCAGTCCGGGTACTTTGGTGGTTTGAATGACGGAGTCTGCGATAAACCGCATCTGGTCGGTAGTGGCCTGGGTTTCATTCCAGGGCGTTTCTTTTCTGCAGGCTGTCAATGCAAGAAGCACAGAAATGCCGAACAGGTATGATGATTTTTTCAGCATGATAGATCCAGGCTGCTCCTTTGTAAAAGCTGTCGTAAATCTACAATGTTCAGCAGTTGTTTTTCCTGACGAAAATCATGATTTTGAGATTCCGAAAGTCAGCCAGCTATCGAAATTCTGTGATGATTAAAATTGGATATTCCGATAAGGTATAGGTATATAATATGTTCATTGGCATGGTAAACGGGCTTTGGTAAATTACCTGCACCAGCTGATTCAACTGTTATTGCTCCCATGCATCGCTTAAGAGGGTAATATTGACACGTTACCTTCTGCGTGTAAGAAATCCACTGGGTTTATAGCAGCAGCAGGCTGGTTCTATACGATAAATGAAAATCGGTTGTGTGGGGATGGTATTTCGGAATCTTGTGTCGAACAGGCGATGACAGAACGTTTTTTTTGCTTAATTTCAATACCTGTTAAAATTATCCCCATGAAACAAATGTGTAAACCTTTTGGCCTGCTGGCCATACTGTTCATCGCTTCTTTTTCTGCTGCCTGGTCGCAGGCCAAAGTAGATGCTGCCTTAGAAGGCCGATGGGATCTGGTGATCCAACAAGATGGAAAAGAACTGCCTTCCTGGCTGGAAGTTGTGCATTCGGGAAGAAACACCCTGGTAGGCCGTTTTGTATATGCTTTTGGTAGTGCCAGGCCTGTGGCACAGGTAAAACGCAATAACGGTACGTATTCTTTTTCGATACCTCCGCAATGGGAACCTGGTACCCGTGATATGGAATTTGAATTTACACTGAATAAGGATCAGTTGACTGGTACGATGGTATACACAGATGGTAAAAAATATGAGTGGACAGGTGTTCGTGCGCCTTTGCTGAAAAGGGAGAAAGACCCTGTATGGGGTAAGCCTATCCAGTTATTCAACGGTAAGAACCTGGATGGCTGGCATGCCACCGGTGACAATCAATGGTTGGCAGAGAATGGCATCCTGCGTAGTCCGAAATCGGGTTCGAATCTGGTGAGCGACCAGAAATTCAATGATTTTAAACTGCACCTCGAATTCCGGTATCCGAAAGGAAGCAACAGTGGTGTTTATCTGCGCGGGCGTTATGAAGTGCAGATAGAGGATAGTTATGGAGAAGAGGGCCTGTTCGATAGGTTTGGCGCCATATACGGTTTCCTGCCGCCTAACCAGATGGCTGCTAAACAAGCTGGTGAATGGCAGAGTTATGATATTACCCTTATTGGCCGTTTGGTAACAGTTGTGGCAAATGGGAAAACCATTATAGCCAACCAGATCATACCGGGTATTACCGGTGGTGCACTTGATAGCAGAGAAGGAGAAGCCGGCCCGATCTTTTTCCAGGGTGATCATGGTCCTGTTGAATTCAGGAACATCGTTCTAACGCCGGCAAAATAAACCTGGCTGATGGCAGGCTGATGTATGAAGAAAGGTTTGTTATTAACTCTTTGTTTTCTTGCCTGTACCGGATTGCTCAGATCACAGGTACAGGCAGTACCCGTATTTGTTTCGGGCGCGGAAGGATACCGGGTATTCCGCATTCCGGCCATCATTCAGCTACCTGATGGTGCCTTACTGGCTTTTGCTGAAGGCCGGGTAACCGGTGGATCTGATTTTGGTGATATTGATATTGTACTGAAAAAAAGCAGGGATAAGGGCAGGACCTGGTCGGCCCTGCAGAAGGTTACGGATAATGATACTTTGCAATCCGGGAATCCTGCGCCTGTTGTAGATCTTACGGACCCCCGTTATCCGCAGGGGAGGATCTTTCTATTTTATAACACGGGTAATGTGACAGAGAACGATATCCGGAAAGGCAAAGGCTATAAGCAGGTTTGGTATGTAACTTCTGTGGATGGCGGGGTTAGCTGGTCGGCACCGGTTGATATTACCCTGCAGGTTCATCGCCAGTACAAACCTGCTGTTAATCCGGCCTATGATTATAAAGAGGATTGGAGATGTTATGCCAATACACCGGGCCATGCAGAACAATTTCAGCAGGGTAAATACAAAGGGCGCATTTATGTTGCTGCCAATCATAGTGCCGGACCACCACAGGCAGATGCCAGTGATTACAGGGCACATGGTTTTTATACAGATGATCACGGTGAAAGTTTTCATCTCAGCGAGGTGGTTAATCTGCCTGGTTCCAATGAGGCCAGTGCCACAGCCTTACCCGGCGGTCGCTTAATGATGAATATCCGTAACCAGAAAGGTGACCAGCGGTCAAGGATCGTTGCTTTGAGCAGTAATGGCGGACAGCATTGGGATACGGTTTATTTTGATAAACAATTACCCGATCCCGTTTGTGAAGGAAGTATACTTAACCTGTATCCCCGAAGTAAAAAAACAGTACTTGCTTTCAGTAATAACGCTTCTGAGAAACACAGGGATAGTCTGACCCTTCGCATCAGTTTTGACGAAGGAAAAACCTGGCCCAGATCCTGGCTGGTAGAAGCGGGAATTTCTGATAAAAAAAGAGATGCCACGGCTTATTCGGATATCGTATCGGTAAATAAAAGGGAGCTGGGTATTCTATATGAAAGGGATCAGTACAGTATGATCTCTTTCCGGTTGTTGCGGTGGTGATCATTTTTTGTCAGGCGGCTACCAGGTAATTGTAATAGCCGCCTATGCTGCACTGGGCTTGCGTCGCCAACTGTCGGAGAGACACTAATTAAATAGCTGCAGATGCCTTGTGTTCAGATGCACTTTGTGTTGTTCCTTAATATAAATCCCCATTCGTTTTCTTGTGTTCGCTTGATTGCCCGCTGGAAGAATGTAGACGAAAAATATAAATGACAGTGTGGTTCTGAAATAAAAGCCTGTTTGGGTAAGTGTATATCTTTTATTTACTCCAAGTGTAAAAGCACCGGGTAATTGATGCTATAGCTGTTGTTGTATACATTTTACAGCCAGAGCCGGGTATGTCTATTAGTTGGTTCGTTGGTTATAGCAATCCAGATGACAAAGGAGAATCTGGATCCCAATAAACCTCACCAGCAATGGATGAGGTTTTGGGTTAACGGCAATAGGCTAAGCAATTGTCGTCTCCGTATTTTTACCATTATTCAACAAGAAAAATATCGTATGCAGAAACATTTTATTCATACAGTCATTACAGTGATCGGTTTTTGTGGCCTTTTATCATCTGCTTCCTCTCTGGCACAACGTAAACCTAATATCATTTATATCTATGCTGATGACCTGGGTTATGGTGAACTGGGTAGTTATGGTCAGCAGAAGATCAGAACACCGCATCTTGATCAGATGGCAAAGGAAGGAATACGGTTTACCCAGCATTATACCAGTACCCCGGTATGTGCACCGGCCAGGGCCATGTTGCTTACCGGTAAACATGCGGGTCATACCTATATCCGCGGGAATTATGAATTGGGAGAATTTGCAGATAGCCTGGAAGGCGGTCAGATGCCATTGCCGGAAGGTACGTTTACCATTGCACATATGCTTAAGAAAGCCGGGTATCATACTGCCATCATTGGCAAATGGGGACTGGGCATGGTGAATACTACAGGAGAGCCGCAGCTGCATGGGTTTGATTATGCCTACGGTTACCTGGATCAGAAACAGGCGCACAATTATTATCCCACCCATCTGTGGGAGAACGGTCGCCGAGTGCCATTGAATAACCCTGAAATCCTGGTGCATACCCGTCTGGATTCCACCAAAGCCACCGATAAGGATTTTGATTATTTTAAAGGGAAGGATTATGCTCCGGCAAAAATGACAGAGAAAGCACTGGCTTACCTGGATACGCATGCAAACCAGCCTTTTTTCCTGTATCTGCCGTATACACTGCCGCATTTATCCCTCCAGGCACCCGATAGTTATGTAAAGCAATACATCGGTCAGTTTGAGGAAAAACCCTACTATGGGCAAAAAGGATATGCGTCTACCAGATACCCTTTATCAACCTATGCGGCCATGATCACTTATCTCGATGACCAGGTAGGTATCATCCTCGATAAGATCAAAAAAATGGGACTAGATGAAAATACACTGATCTTTTTCTCAAGTGATAATGGCGCCACGTTTGATGTGGGTGGGGCGGACCGGTTCTTCTTTAATAGTAATGGCGGATTACGAGGGGCCAAGACAGACCTGTTTGAAGGCGGGATCCGCGAGCCACTGATCGCCCGCTGGCCCGGCAAGATAAGTTCCGGAAAAGTGAGTCAGCATATTTCTGTGCAGTTTGATATGCTGGCAACATTGGCCGAACTCACAAAACAGCCGATACCGGCTACAGACGGTATTTCTTTTCTGCCCGAACTGCTGGGTAATCAGAAAGCGCAAAAACAACATCCTTATCTCTATTTCGAGTTCCCTGAAAATGGCGGACAACTGGCCATCAGGATGGGTAACTGGAAAGCTGTCAAAAGAGAAGTGCGTCTTCACCCTGACAATAAATGGATGTTATTTGACCTGGCTAAAGACAGGGAAGAAAATCACGACCTGGCTGATAAACATCCTGAATTGATACAACAGTTTGAAGAGATCGTAAAAAAGGAACATCGTAATGCGCATATACGGGATTGGGAGTTTGTTAATCCGAAGTTCAACACAAAGGGCCTTCGATAAAACGCATAAAAAAACAGCTCCTGACCGGAGCTGTTTTTTTATGCGCTATTGACCACTTATTTATTTTTTTGCCGGGTTTCTGAAGGATAGGGTATATCTCCTTTGGCATATTGCCAGATGATACGGTTCATGATATTGTCTTTGCCGCCATCGATTTCATTGAATACCTCATACTGCGATTGCAGAGCCATCTTTTTTTCTTTAGCGCTCAATACGTTCAGTTTCTTATTCATCTCGTCTAATGGAATATTATTGGGCAGGAAATGATAAGGGATACTGTTTTTTGTGGTTTGAAAACAGTCTGTCATTAGCCTGGCCGTTGCATCCATTACATTCATAGGAGGGATACCTAATATCTGCTCTATGGTTCGCAGCATGGATGTTTGGTTGTACGCTGTGGTGACGAGCTTTTTACTGCTGTAGGGACTTATGACCAATCCAACTGTCCGGTAAGCCGAGATATGATCCCATCCGCTCTGCGAGTCATCCTGTGTGATGAAAATGACGGTTGAATCCCAGTACCTGCTTTTGCTGATCATGTCTACAATTTTGCCAACAGCAAGGTCATTATCGGCTACCATGGCATTCGGTGTAGGAAAATCGGGGGAGGTTCCGGCGCTGTGGTCGTTGGGTAAAGAAACTACCATGAGGTTAGGCAGGTTGTTGTTTTTTTCCGCTTCTTTCCATTCTTCAATGAAAATATCGGCACGTTGTTGGTCGCTGAAGGCAATATTGTCGCAATCAGGGAAAGTGGCAGAAATGATCGGTCGTATGCGGGCAATGGTGGTCTCGTTATGCCAAACGGGTTTCTTGCCTGCCTGGTAGTTTCTATAGAGATCCTGCCACTTTAGTTTTCTATCGTATTCCGTTTCGCAGGCTTCTCCAAAAATGCGAACGGTTTTTCCATGATCAAGGGCCTGGTTCCAGATGAAACCGCTTTTGTTGTACACCAATGCATCTTCCTGCCGGTGCGGATAACTGCGGAACCAGGCACGTACATTCTTCTCTACATAATCCGATACCATTCCCGCATCCGTCCATTGATGGCCTTCTGCGGATGATTTTCCTGAGGCATAATAATTATCCATCCAGCCAAACTGCATGGCCAATGCATGCATATTGGGTGTGATCTTTTTTCCGAAAATGCACAGTGAGCTATCGCCTCTTCCTGTTGGCATATCCCCATATACCTGGTCATAGGTTTTGTTTTCCTTGATGATATATACTACGTGTTTAAAAACAGAGGGCTCTCCTAAACGGGCGGGTACAGGAACCGGTGCTACATTTTGTCTGGGTAAAAACTGTTCTGTCCGGTTAATCAGGTTTAGCCTGGCTACTTCCAGTGTATACTGTTCCAGCCTGTTTCTGTCAGGGATTGGAATGATGCTTACTGAAGCCAATTGGTTATGGATGGATCTCGCTTTTCGCCTGTCGTCGATCACATTGGCCCCATCGGATTCAAGATTGGTAACAATGAGTGTATTCCCGGTTAACGCAAGTCCGCCCGGATAGGCTTCCGTAGGGATCATTCCCAATAACCTTGTTTTCCCTTTTCCGGAACTGGCCGCTTGTTTACCCAATGCTACTACTGCTACTGCATTGTCCATACCATTGGCCACATATAACACAGTATTCTCTTTGTTTAGCTGCAGTGCGTTGGGGCTGCTTCCCTGTAAGTTTTTTGTTTTGTTCAATAAACCCACAGGAATGGTTTCTGTAACAACATCTTTTTGGCTATGTATAACGGTGATCTCGTCACTATTTCCATTGGAAACATATACGTATTGTCCATTGGCAGCAGCTACCACTGCATTGGGGTGCAGTCCTGCAGTGATCTCTGCTAGCTTTGTTCCGGTTCGGCTATCGAACACACTCACCGAACCCATGGCAGTGGCGCCGGTTATGGGGTCGGTATAGGCAAGGTTCCAGGGGGTGACAGCTCTTTCACGGCTGCTGTCTATTGCGGTGCTTCCGGCCCAATTGCTCACATATACTTTATTGGCAGCTACTGCCAGACCGTAAGGCGCCACTCCTGTTGCGGTTTTCCATACTATGCTGCGATCGCTCCAGCGGAGTTTGACCAGTTCGTTATTGCCGTTGAGTACCAGGTAGAGAAATGTTCCTCCCTGCTCTTTTGATACCGTGATATCATTGGGGAGCGCATTTTTGGAAGGAGCCTTTTTTTCAAATGTGACTGCTGAGAAATCATGAAAACCATTGGCCCATTCGGTTATCATCAAAGCGCTTTTGCCAGTTTCTTTTTCAGCAGCGCTCCAAACTATCCATGTTTTGCCGTTATCGGTAAATACTTTTATACCGGTGTACGTACTCATATATTTTGCAAATATGGGCAGGTCGGTATAACTCCATCTGTGGCTTATCTTTTTCTGCCTGGTATCCAATACGCTGATGCCGTACCTGTCTTCGATCACCGCCAAACCGGGAGTGGGCAAGAGGGCTACATCCAGTGCATGGTTCTCCAGATCGGGTCTGCCATACCGAACTACATCGCCTGCTGAATGGATGATCCTGTTATAAGGAAGGGTATGAAGGTTTGAATTTTGTTTTCCCAGAAAATCGGCGAGCTCTGCTATGCGGTCGGTATTGAGGAAATCCACCCCCAGTTTCATCATTTCCTCCCAGCTTTTTGTGTGATCGGGAATGGCCCAGAAACGGACCGTCTTGTTGAGCGCATGTGCCTGATCGATGAGTTGCTGCAGCTTCTGCCTGTCGTCTTCCGGAAACGGTTGTGTCGGGTCTTTCCATTTGGAATACTTGCTGAAGTTTTCGCTTAGCATGGCTATGCGCGACAAAGTCCGTACAGGATACTGCTGTCCCAGTCTTCCGTCAAACCAGATATAAGAAGGGTAACGATGGTATAGTGAATCAGCAGGCCGGTTGCCTGATATTACGATCCGTATGGTTCGGTTATGGATGATGGAAGGATATTTCTCAAGTAAGGAGATCAGTGCCGGTAAAGTGCTGTGTCCATCGGTCTTCAGGTCTATCAGTAATTGCAGTTTTCGGCTACTGTCTGTATAAATAGTACCCCCATTTTTTTTGATGCTTTCTGCCAGGGGTTGCAGGTATAGGTTTTCAAGGTTCCTTGCCGGGGTTAACTGTGAACTGTCATGCCCCACCAACAGCTGATTGTAAAACAGGAAAATATCTGCTTCTATAGAACCGAAGCCCTCATTGTAAGCCTGGTAAAAAGGATGTTGCTGTTCAAAATCATTATGCGAATGTGCATTGGCAATGGAATAATGGCTGATTTGTGCACTAAGCGTTTGTGAATATGACCAAATGCATAAAAGCATGAGTAACCGGATGGAGCGCATAAGTTATGTTTTTGCTATCTGTTGTGTTCCGCTTTTGCCAGTGCTGCTTTTACCTTTTGCAGAAATGGTGGAACCAGTGTAAAAGGGTCTCCAGGACTAAGTGTTTCTATGGGTAAGTAGCCACGATAGCCGGATGCGTGTATAATATCACAAAGCCTGTCCAGGTTCATATCCGATACGTTTCCCTGGTAATTGAGCTTTTCCTTAATCTGCCAGTTTACGGCCCAGGAGGTGGTTTTTTCGATTTCATGATAGGGTTCTTCCGTAACGAAACTTCCGGTATCGAGTACCAGGCCAAACCATTCGCTGTTCACTTTCTGCAGTATACTGATTGCCTGATCGGCAGTTTTTACAAAATCGTTGTGGTTCTGCAGCGCAACAATTACCCCGTGTTGCCGGCCATGTACCACACAGCTTTTGATGCAGGTTACGATCCAGTTTTCCACTTCTTCCCGGTTATAACCAGCAGGTAAGGTTTTCCCGCTGAAAATGCGGATAACGGGTGCTCCCAGTTTTGCGGCTACTTCGATCCAGTTTTTTACAAAAGCAACTTCGGCAGCTCTTTTAACTGGATCCGGATCTGCGAATTCGTTGCGTATACCGGTTCCACTGATACCCAATCCTGCACGGTGGGCTTTATTTTTTAATTGGTAGATATAGGCATCCGATGGTATTTCGGGATAACCCGGAAAATAATAGCCGGTGAGATCAATGGCATCAAAACCTTCGCGTACACAGAAATCCATCACTTCTTCCAGCGTAGTTTTTTTAGCGGATAAAGGTGAATGGAAAGAATAGGCATTGAGGCTGATCTTAAAGCGGTTTCCTGGTGAGAAATCTTTCGGTGGTTTGGGGTTAGCTGCCCAACTCATCGGTACCGCAGTTGCGGCAACAGAACCGGTAAGTAAGGATCGGATAAATTTTCTTCTGGGCTGTGCGGGCATATCCTGGTTTTAGTGTGAAAGATCTGAAAGTTTTTTGCCATAGGCGAAACATTCCATTACCCGCATCGATACCAACGCATCTGCGGCAGAGCAGGGGTTAGGGGCGTTGCCCAGGAAATATTGAACCACATCCCCGATCATGGGTTGCTGTATATGTGCAGGTGGTTCGAATGATAAAATGTTCTCCTGTTCACCGGTGAGTACAGTCACCGTATGGCCAAAGACCGGGAAACGGATCCTGCCTTTGGAACCGATGATCTCAAACAGATCTTCTTCTGTGCCAGCTGCAGTGGTATAGGCCCATTGACCGGTGAACAGTACCTGATCGGGTAAATGCATCATGCCCGTTACCGCGTCCTCTGCTTCATAAAAACCGGCCTGGTTAACACCCATGCCAAATGCTTCAAGCGGATTACCGAAAAAATGAACTACCAAGTCAAGCTGGTGCGGAGCCAGATCGTAGAAATAGCCGGCACCCGCAATCGAAGGATCTACACGCCAGTTGTTTTCTGTATTGGCCACGATATCGGTTCTGTGTTGTTGTAACATGCTGATGCGTACGGTTCGGATATCCCCGATCGTTTTTTCTGCAAGCAACGAACGTATTTTCCGGAACATGGGCAGTCCTCTCCGGTAATGTGCAATGGTCAGTTTGCCATTGCTCTTATCTGCCGCCTCCTGCATACGTAAACAGGCAGCTGTTGTTACTGCCATGGGTTTTTCTACGTATACCGGTTTACCTGCCTGTATGGCTGCCAGTGCATAAGCTTCATGTGAATCAGGAGGTGTAGCCACATAAATGGCATTGATGTCGGGGTCGTTGATCAATGCGGTGGCGTCGTCATACCATTTGGGAACGCCATGGCGGTCAGCATAATCCTTTGCTTTGTTGCCGTTGCGGCGCATAACGGCCAGTAGGGAAGAATTTGGTACTTTATTAAAAGCGGGTCCGCTTTTTTTCTCGGTAACATTACCGCAACCGATAATACCCCAGCGCAGTTCTGTTGGTGTTTCTGTGGATAGATTAATAGACATAAATCGGGACTATGCGGTTAAAGTTATTCATTTGAACTGAACGGACCATTGTACAGACTTTAATTTTTGCAAAGCCAAGCTACATCGTTTTCGTAAATTTAGGTTCCTTCAAAACGCACTTACTGCGAAAAAAAAGCAAAATTCACATTGATATCGGTAAAGCCCTGATCCGGAAAAAGTGATGGATTGCCGATCAGCCATAAACCACTTACCTCTCCACACAAAAAACGATTGCATGTCAGTATTCAGAAAATTTCTACAGAGAACAACAGCTATGGCAGCTGCTTTTTTATCGGTGATATTATTGGCCGGTGCCGCTCCTAAACCCTTTCCAGCCGATGGTAAAGATCCCTTGCCGGTAGGTATTGCCGGGTATACATTTGCCAAGTTTGACCTGGATAAGTCAATTGCCATGATGAAAAGACTTGGGGTGCACCATCTGTCCGTAAAAGAAATACACCTCCCGCTGAACAGCAGCCAGGAAACCATTGATGCAGCACTTGCCAAATACAAAGCAGCCGATATACAGGTGTATACAGTAGGTGTTATTTACATGAGGACGAAAGAAGCGGTAGATCAGGCATTTGCCTATGCAAAAAAATGTGGTGTGCCAATGATTGTTGGAGTGCCTAGTTACGACCTGCTCGACTATGCCGAACAGAAAGTGAAGGAATATGATATCAAACTGGCCATTCATAACCATGGACCTGAAGATGCATTATATCCCGGTCCGAAAGATGTATATGACCGCATCAAACAGCGAGATCCCCGAATGGGTCTGTGCATCGATATCGGTCATGCCGTTCGCGCCGGAACTGCTGTTGACAAAGCCGTCAAGGAATATAAGGATCGTCTGTTTGATCTGCATATCAAGGATGTGAGCATCGCAGCCAAAGAGGGGAAAGCCATCGAGATAGGCAGGGGAGTGATCGATTTCCCCGCCCTGGTGAAATCACTGAACAAGATCGGTTACAAAGGAGTATGCAGTATTGAGTTTGAAAAAGATATGACCGATCCCCTGGCAGGTATCGCCGAATCTATCGGGTATTTTAAAGGGGTGGTGGCCGCTGAAAAATAGAGTGTTCTCTTTCTCAAGTATAGTTGTTAATAGCCCGCAGGTTTTGCGGGCTATTTTTATGGCAGGCGGTCGGCAGTTATTGGTTCAGTCCAACGGGTTTGCAGGCGGTAGGATAGACCTAAAAGGCGGCTTTTGGGTATTTCAGGCCCTAAATGTTACATTACACCTGAAATTCCTTACATTTAAGGATTAAATTTTAATATTATGCCAACAGGAGTTGTAAAATGGTTCAATGATTCAAAAGGTTTCGGATTCATCACACCGGATGATGGTGGTGAAGATCTGTTTGCCCACTTCTCTGCCATCAATATGGGTGGATTCAAAACATTAAAGGAAGGACAAAAAGTATCATTTGAAATAACAGATGGTAAAAAAGGAAAACAGGCGTCTAATATCCAGTCTGCCGAGTAACCTTTTTTGATCCCGAACCGGACCAACCGGTTTTTGCCTATCTCTGTATTTCCGTGTTAACCCTGTTAACCTGGAGATACGGAGATATTGTATGTAAGGAAGTATCTCTTCTGCGTTATTCCATGCAATCCAGGTAATCCTTCAGTTTCTTTTTGTTGAAAGGATGTAGCGATAACATGAGGTAACCACCACCATTCAGCATGGGGGCTTTCTTCAACAGGCCCAGGTTGTGTAACCCAACCACCAGTGGGCCTGCTTTGACGGCCATACCCACCCATAGTTGTCCCTGTGTATTATATTGAATTGGCAAATAAGCACCAAGGTTCAGGGTTTCCCAGCGCGGGGTAATGGTGAGCAGGTTCAGTTCCCGGGTGCGTAATTTGGTATAACTGGTGCTGGAGTAAATATTCATATTCAGCTCTCCGTTTACATAGAAATGATTGCCGAGATTCCGGTCAATGTTCAGGATAAAGCGGGTAGGGTTGGCAATGGTAAAACGTTCTGTGATATCAGCGCTATTGGTAAAAATAGAACGCAGGGAATCTTTGAATTCCTGGAGGGTCTGTGTACCCGAAAGCTTTCTGTCGATGGTAGCATCTGTAATGGCAAAATTGGGTCCGAACAGTTGTACAGAAGACGTTCCCGGTGTAAAATGGTTCGCACCCAGATCCATCAGGCTAAGACCGATCTTCCAGTCGTAATTCAGGACAGTGTTACCCGATCCGGCAGTAGTTTCACTGTTATAGGTAAGGTATTCTATACCCATGCTCAATCCCAGACCACCGAGAGATTTCTTCAGAAAATTCTTGAAGCTACTCTCGTCATAATTGGCCGAGTAGCCCATGGAACCACTTCCGTCGGTTAAGGAGTAAACGGTATCCGTTCCATTCTTGGATTCAAAATAACTTACTTTGTTCAGTTTCATAAAAGTGCCAGACAATCCCCTCATGATCTGGAAAGTGATGCCAGCTGTAAGACGTGAGCGGCTGTCTTCATGCAATACCTGGGAGTAGTTCAGGTCAGCTTCCAGCCATCCGCTTTGGGTTACGAATCCTTGCAGAAAAGGCAGGTTATTATTGGCCACCAGGAAACTGTGCAGGCTGCTGATGGTGTCTGAATAACTGAAAGGCATCATTTTGGAGTGGGCATAGGTCCTGGCCCTGATACCTACGTTGACCGCTTTGGTATTATCCGGTTTGTACAGCAGGTTGAACAGGCTGAGATCTGCATTGGTATGAATAAATTTGCTGTTGCGTCCCTCCCGTAAACTTAGTTCCCGGGTTCCCTGGTTGTTTTGGATAAAAGCACTGTTGGTACTCATTTTTGCCTGCACCGATAGTAATGTAAGATCCCAGCGGTGAGCCGAATTAACAGAGGAGGCAGGATTGTTAAAAATGGCGGTGCTTCCTGCATAGGCCGAGCCATGTAGCGACTGGTAACCCTGTCCGAATAGGTGCGCCGATATTAAAACTAGCACTCCTGTATAGAATAAACCAATTTTAAAGTTCATATCCATTTTGATACCTGCAGGTTGTACGGTGCAGCCCGACAGGTAATTTTTATGATTCTGATGATGAGAAACCGGAAAGATAGAAATACTGTGTGAAATCAAAATACGACAGTTTTTTCTGTTTCCGGGCGAAGGTTTTTTGTAGGTTGTTACGTCTAATCCACTAATACGCTATTATTTGAACGAACAGGTATTTATCCGATCACTGCAAAATGGCGACCAGCTGGCATTTAAAGAACTGGTTGAGAGCTGGCAGAACATGGTATTCAATACGGTGCTCAGCATTGTGCAGGACTGGCAGGAAGCAGAAGACCTGTCACAGGAGGTGTTCATACAGGTATTCCAGTCGGTAAAAGATTTCAGAGGTGAGGCAAAACTCTCTACCTGGATATACCGGGTGGCCATCACGAAGGCCCTGGATGCAGAACGGAAAAAGAAAACCCGGAAAAGGATGGCTGATCTGCGGTCATGGATGGGTTTGGGCGATAAGGAAGCTGAACTGGCGCATTTCGATCATCCGGGGGTGGCTCTTGACAATAAGGAGCGTGCTGCTGTTCTTTTCAAAGCCCTTCGGCAGCTGCCAGAGAACCAACGGATCGTGTTCACGCTGATCAGGGCAGAAAACCTGAGTTATGAGGAAACAGCCGCTGTGATGAACATTAGCATCAAAGCAGTGGAAGCCCTGATGCACCGTGCCAAAGAAAAGCTCCGGCAGAAATTGCTACATTATTACACTATCGATAAATGAACGCATATGTATATTGATAAATCTACTGCAGAAGAAGTAGAACGCACTCTGGATAGTATCAACGGTATCCACCGCGCCGAAATGCCTGCTTTTTTCTATACGCGGTTGGAAGCACGCCTGAATGAGGGAAGACAAATAAAAGCCGTTTTCTGGTCGTTCCTTACAAGACCGGCAGTGTCGTTGATTTCCTTGTCTTTATTACTGGTCCTGAATATAGCCATCATTCGTTCACTCCTGCGTTCAAAGCAGTCTGTCAACGCTGCAACGACTACTGAACTGCAAAACTTTGCGGAAGAATATGCGTTGGGAACGACATCTGTCTACCATGAAAAACTAAACCAATGATAAGTTATTTTAACAGGAATAAATGGACGGTTGTTGCATTTGTCCTGCTGGTGGTATTGAATCTTATTACCCTCGCCACTTTTTGGTTGATGTATGCAAAAGAACCCCGGCATCACGCCGGTCGGCAGCCGGGTATGGTAGATTTCCTTGTGAAAGAATTGCAACTGGACGCAGCTCAGGAGAAGCAACTGATAGTTCTGCGCGACGAGCACCGGCAGCAGATGCAGGAGATCCGTCGTCATAACAGGGACGCCAAGAACGTTTTTTTTGACCTGTTGCAACAACGGGAGGAAATAACCGATTCGGTATTGGCCGAGGCCGCTAAACAGGCCGTACGGTACGATGCGGAAACAGATATGCTTACGTTCCGGCATTTTCAGAAGATCAGGTCTATGTGCAATGAAGAACAGAAAGCAAAATTCCATTCCGTATTGCGACAGGTATTACAGATGATGGCACCTCCACCCGGTAATCCACAGGCGCCACCGCCGCATGGAGAGGCTCAAAACCCCGGTCCACCAATGCCAGGCAGCGAAGGCCAGGAGGCACCGCCGCCCCATCAGAAATAATAATCCCGTTGCGAAGGTTTTTCCTCACAAATAACATCTAATCAAAAAAATCACTATGCAAACAATACAGTTCGCAGGTATATTAGGATTCACGATAATCATGATTCCTTTCTTTTCCTGTAAGAAGGAAGCCGCTGCTTCAACCACTGCAACAACGGTTGCATCAACAGCTGTCGTTCCTGAAGTGTTTAAGAAATTCAATACTAATGTAACGATCTCTTCTGACGGAACCACGATCACAATCAAAAGTGATGGAGTACCTGATCATAAGAGCTGTTATTTTGCAGCATCAGATAGTCGTTACCAGGCGTATAATGGCAGTAATACTGCTTTCTCTAAAAATCCAAACAGCATTGGTACCAAGAGTTTTACATTTAAGATTCCCGCCTCACCAGCCGTAAACTCTGCACACGAAGCTACACCGCTGGGTCCAATCGGTGTGGCGGTTAACGGGGTGGCTATCTATAATCAATATGCCGGTCCTAACCAGCCATTGACGAATGAGATCAATTCTTTTGATCAGTACAACGGTCATCCTGATCCGACCGCCACTTACCATTACCATGTAGAGCCTTTATACATTACACTGAATAAAACCAAAACTGCACTCATCGGTTTCCTGCTGGATGGATTTCCCGTGTATGGACCACAGGAAAACGGCAAAACCCTGGTCAGTGCAGATCTTGATGTGTACCATGGTCATACGGGTGTTACAGCGGATTATCCCAATGGTATCTATCATTACCACATCACGGCGGATGCGCCTTATATCAATGGAATCGGCTTCTATGGAACCAAGGGCTCGGTGACGCAGTAAATTCTGGAGCAGGGTAGCATTATCCAAGGTGTCGGTAGAAAATTTTGGATAATATGCTCGCTCCTGATATGCATAGATTGTTTACTTATTAATCATCTTTATGAAAAATAATTTTCTGACACTGCTGGCATTGCTGGCAGGTATGTCTGCCATTGCACAAGCAGGGTCACCCAAACCTCCCTCGCGTTTGGAGAGGCTGAAACAGGTAACTGAAAAGATCAATAAAGAAATCGTGTTAACTGCTGCCCAGAAAATGGAACTGGAATCTGCTTACAGCGAGTTCTTTGATGGTATAGAAAAACTTCGTTCGAAAGAAGGAAAACCTGCTATACCACCACTCCCGCCGCCCCCGCCCGTAAACAGAGAGGCGGCAGAGAAACTCAGTAAGGTCCGTGATGAAAAAATCAAACGTGTATTGAGCGAAGAGCAATACCGACAATATAGTATGATCGAAAAAAGCCTCCGTCCGCCGGGACCGGGAAATAAAGCTGGCAGGCCAGCTCCACCCCAGCCAAAACAATAAATATGGCATCAGCATTGAATTTTATGTTAGCACTTTCAGCGACTGCTACTTTTTTTTCCTGCTCACCCCCGGTGCAACCTAAGCAGGCTGTGCATGCATTGCCTTTTTATAATACAGCCGATTTCACGCCGCAGTGGATTGAGCCAACCGATTCTGCCTATACCCGCATCCATACCATTCCGGATTTTCAGCTGATGGATCAACGGGGTGTGTTGGTAACGGCAAAAAGTGTGAACAATAAAGTATATGTGGCGGGTTTTTTCTTTACAGCCTGTCCGGGTATTTGCAAGCGCCTGACCAATCATCTCGCACTTGTACAGAAAGCATATCTCACAGATGCAGATGTCCGGATACTTTCACATAGCGTAACCCCAGAAACAGATGATATTGCCAGGCTGCAGCAATATGCATCTGCGCATGGGGTGATAAGTGACAAATGGTTGCTGCTTACCGGTAACCGGGATTCAATTTACACACTTGCCCGAAGCGCTTATTTTGCCGATGAGGATATGGGAACAAAAAAAAGCAGTAATGATTTCCTTCATACGGAAAATCTGCTGCTGATAGACAGGCACCGGCGTATCAGGGGCGTGTATAAAGGCACTTCACTGAAAGACGTGAACGACCTGATAGCGGATATCAGGATATTAAAACAGGAAGAATGAGATTTTTGTTTGTATACCTGATCGTGCTGGCAGTAGCCTGCCGGGAAACATCGACTCCGGGAAAAACTGCAACAGAAGAGCGTCGTCTCTCGATTCCTGCTGTAAAAGTGAGCAGGAATGACACTGCATTGCAGCTGGTAAACGGTATTTGGTTTTTACAAAGGCATCCTTTTAGCGGCACCATTGAAACCCGTTATGAATCCGGGCAGCTGTGGATATCACAACAAGTGTATGGTGGTCGGGAAGAAGGGATCATGCGAGCTTATTACGAAAATGGTGGGCAACAGGCATTGAGGTTTTATCATCTGGGGGAAAAAGATAGTGTTCACAGGGGATGGTGGTCTAATGGGCAGCTTCAATATGAATACCATTTCCGGAATGGTGACTATGAAGGTGATTATAAGGAATGGTACCCTTCGGGTAAATTAATGAAACATATTGTTTACCACAAAGGCAAGGAACAATGGGGCAAAGGCTGGCGGGAGAATGGGAAATCCTATATGAGTTTTGTGATCCGTAACGGCCGTTTGTATGGATTGGTGAATCCCAATCTTTGTTATTCATTGCGTAATGAAAAAGGAGCGTACGTAAATAGCCTTGATGAGCAATAAAAAGTCCCCTGTAGAAACAGGGGACGTCTTCGATTGCTTGCCATATAAGAAAAGAGATAATTATCAATTCGTTAACCTGAAACTGGCTGTATTACCTTGTATATTGCCGTATTTTTGTTTCTGATGTAAAGCTAGGAAAAAAACCAATTAAACAGTGTTTTTTCCGATAATTAATTTAATTTTTATAAATTTTCACTTTTTTATAGGTTTTTAGTATCATTTAATTAATATTAATTTATTAATAATATGTATACTTTTGTCTACTTATTACCACTATCAAGCTTCTTAATTTGCTGATTTACAACCTATTTTTTGCCAGGATATTCTTCTAAAGCCTTTTCTAGGCAATCCATAGCTTTATTTATATCATTTAAATTTAATACATAGGCAAGACGTACTTCCTGCTTGCCCAATCCCGGAGTTCCGTAGAACCCGGTAGCCGGTGCCAGCATCACCGTTTGGTTCTGGTAGGAGAAACTTTCCAGTAACCATTGGCAGAAGGTATCGGCATCATCGATGGGCAGTTTGGCAATGGCATAAAAAGCACCACCCGGATTGGGGCAGAATACCCCTTCCATGGCATTGAGCCTTTTTACGATCAGGTCGCGACGTGATTTGTATTCTGCCTTGGTCGTATCAAAATAGTCGGCAGGCAGATCAATAGCCGCTTCACCGGCGATCTGCGCAAAACTGGGCGGACTCAGCCTGGCCTGGGCAAATTTCATCACGGCTTCCAGTACGGTCTTGTTCTTGGTGATAAAGGCGCCGATCCTGCCACCACAGGCACTGTAGCGTTTGCTGATGGTGTCCATGATGATCACGTTATCATCTACGCCTTCCAGGTGCATGGCACTTACCTGTGTGCCTTCGTAACAGAATTCACGGTAGGCTTCATCTGAGAAAAGGTACAGGTTGTGCTTCAGGATGATCCGCTTTAACTGCTCCATTTCCTCGCGGCTGTATAGATAACCTGTCGGGTTATTGGGATTGCAGATCACGATGGCTTTGGTGCGCGGGGTGATCTTTTTCTCAAAAGCTTCGATTGGCGGTAATGCAAATCCGTTCTCTATATGGGAGGTGATGGGCACTACGGTAACACCCGCTGCTACGGCAAAACCGTTGTAATTGGCATAAAAAGGTTCGGGAATGATCACTTCATCTCCTGCATCCAGGCAGGCCATGAAACCGAATTGTATGGCTTCGCTTCCGCCGGTGGTAATGATGATCTCGTTATGGTTCACATGAATGCCGACACTTTCATAATATCCCACCAGTTTGCGGCGATAACTTTCGTTACCGGCGCTGTGACTGTATTCCAGCACCTTAAAATCACTGTGTCGAACTGCATCCAGCACCATTTTGGGTGTTTCTATGTCGGGCTGACCAATATTCAGGTGGTAAACTTTGGTTCCTCTTTTTTTGGCAGCTTCTGCATAGGGAACCAGTTTGCGTATCGGAGAGGCGGGCATGGCCTGTCCGCGTTGACTAATCTGTAACATGCTGCAAAGATAGTTTGGCAACAGACGTCTTCAAAACAAAATACGCAACCGGTCAGGGTTGCGTATCGGTGGTAACTATAACTACTTCGTTTATTTCGATTTTTCCTTGGCCGATGTTGCCACCACTTCGCCATTGATGGTAAGTACAACAGGCAGTTGCTGATTGACGAATTTTACATTCACATTTTTTTTGAAAGCGCCCATGTTTGCAGCATTGTAGGTCACTTTGATAGTACCGGATTTTCCTTTCAGGATGGGCTCCTTGCTGTATTCCGGTGTGGTACAGCCACAGTCTGCATTGGCAAACTCAACCAGAACGGGTTTGGCTCCGTTATTGGTGAAGGTGAAAATATAGGTGGCGGGCACATTCTGGCGGATCTTGCCAAAATTGAAGGTAGTGTTCTTGAAGACAATATCCGGATTGCTTTGCGCATGAATGGCTGTTGCCAGTAACAGGCAACCCAGAAACAGAAATTTTTTCATAATGCGTGAGATTTAGAGGATAAAATTACAGAATCTAAAATGTTGCAACACCAATTCTGTGCCAAAGCCCTTCTTTTAACAGAAATACCCGGAAACCATGTTTTTCAGCTGAGAATGGGGATAAATCAGCTTTTTTAGCCGATAAGCTATTTTACTCCGTGGGTAATGTTATTTTTGTTTTATGGAACAAACATCTGCACTGGGGTATAAAACGGATATGCTGTCTTTTGAGGGCTTTCGTAATACCATATTGGATGATTACAGGACTGCTGTGATAAGCCGCGAAGTGAGTTTGCTGGGAAGAAGGGAAGTGCTTACCGGTAAAGGTAAGTTCGGCATCTTCGGCGATGGTAAAGAAGTAGCGCAGATAGCCATGGCCAAGTTTTTTCAGCCAGGTGATTTCCGTAGCGGTTATTACCGTGATCAGACTTTCATGTTTGCTTCGGGACTGGCCAGTGTGGAGCAGTTTTTTGCACAACTATATGCAGATCCCGATCTGAAGAATGACCCTTTCAGTGCCGGTCGCCAAATGAATGCACATTTTGCTACAAAATTTGTGGATGAGAACGGTAACTGGCTGGATCTTGCCAACCGGAAGAATATTTCTTCCGATATGGCACCCACTGCTTCGCAGATGCCGAGGGCGCTGGGACTGGCCTGGGCTTCCAAATGTTTTCGCAGTGCAACCCATACGGATCAGTTTGAACCATTAAGTCATCATGGTAATGAGATCTGCTTCTGCACCATCGGTGATGCCAGTACTTCTGAAGGGCATTTCTGGGAAACCATGAATGCTGCCAGTGTATTGCAGGTGCCGCTTGCAGTGTTTGTATGGGATGATGGCTATGGAATTTCTGTACCCAAAAAATTCCAGACCACCAAGGGATCCATTTCGGAAGCATTGCGCGGACTGGAAAAAGAGGAAAGCACCAATGGCATCCGCATTTATAAAGTAAAAGCCTGGGATTATGCCGGCATGTGCGAAGTATTCGAAGAAGCATTGCAGCAGATCCGCGAAACCCATGTGCCTGCTTTGTTCCATGTAGAGGAAGTTACCCAGCCTCAGGGTCATTCTACCAGCGGTAGCCATGAACGTTACAAAACACCCGAAAGACTGGATTGGGAAAAAGAGTGGGACTGCATCAAGAAAATGAAAGAATGGCTGATCGATACCGGTTTGTCGAATGCTGATGAGTTGTCTGATATTGAAGCTGGTGCCAAAGAGTACGTCCGTACCAGTCGAAATAAAGCCTGGGAAAAATACCAGGCACCCATTAAAGCGTCAGCAGAACGTTCGGTAGAGCTGATCAGGTCCATGATGGTGAATGATATGGAGAAATACAATCATTTACAGAAACTGGCCGCAGAACTGCAATCGAACCGTGAACCCCTGCGAAGGGATGTGTTACGTACCCTGGCACTGGCTATGGAAATTGCGCCCAATTCTCCTTCCGCAACAGAACTAAAACAGTATTACAACCAACTGCTGGACGAGAACCGTGTATTGTATAACAGTGATCTCTATAATGAAGGCCCCAAAAGCGCATTGCAGGTTCCGGAAGTGAAACCAATGATCCCTTTTGATGCAACCTTAGCCAATGGATATGAAGTACTGAATAAATATTTTGATGCCCTCTTTGCCAGTAATCCTTATGTATATGCTTTCGGGGAAGACGTGGGCCATATCGGTGATGTGAACCAGGGCTTTGCCGGCTTGCAGGACAAACATGGTGCGGACAGGATCTCTGATACCGGTATTCGTGAACTGACTATTGTTGGACAGGCCATCGGACTGGCATTACGCGGTCTGCGCCCGATTGCAGAGATTCAATACCTCGATTATCTATTATATGGTTTGCAACCTTTGAGCGATGATGTGTCCACCACGCATTTCCGCACCAAGGGGCAACAGTCGTGTCCGGTGATCATCCGTACCCGCGGCCACAGGCTGGAAGGTATCTGGCATAGCGGTTCACCAATGGGCATGATCATCAATTCGCTCAGGGGGATGTATATCTGTGTTCCGAGAAATATGGTACAGGCTGTTGGCATCTATAATACCTTGCTGCGGGGCAATGACCCTGCGATGGTCATCGAGTGCCTGAATGGTTACCGCCTGAAGGAAAAACTGCCTGCAAACCTGCTGGAATACACCGTTCCATTGGGTGTACCCGATGTGATTCGGGAGGGAACCGATATAACATTGGTCACCTATGGTTCTACCTTACGTGTCGTAGAAGATGCAGCAGAACGACTGCAGCAACTGGGCATCAGTTGTGAAGTCATCGATGTGCAGACCTTATTGCCTTTCGACATTCATCATAAGATACTGGAATCGTTACAAAAAACCAGCCGGATCCTTTTTGTAGATGAGGACGTGCCTGGTGGCGCCGCCGCTTATATGCTCAGTAAAGTGATGGAAGAGCAGAAAGCCTTCCGCTGGCTGGATGTGGCGCCAAGAACCCTTACGGCACAGGCGCACCGGCCCAGTTATGGCAGCGATGGCGACTATTTCAGCAAGCCCAATTCGGAAGATGTGATTACTGTGGTGCAGGAGATGATGTGCGAGTAAGATGGGATTATCGGGAGCTTACAACCAAACGCTATATCCATGGCAAAAGCCGGCTCTCCCCAACCAACCGGAACGGAGCAAGTATTGCTGTTCCTGCAAAACAGTGATCATCCCCTGAAAACAACGATGGCACTCTTGCGCGATCTGATTCTGTCTGCTCAGAAAGGTATCACTGAACATATTAAATGGAATGCTCCCAGCTTCTGCTACAGGGGCGATGACAGGATCACTTTCAACCTGCACCGGAATGATCATATCCTGGTGGTGTTTCATTGCGGCGTTAAAGCCAAGGGAAAAGAGACCAAGGACGCTCCTCCGCTTT
This sequence comes from Sediminibacterium sp. FW305-C-269, assembly GCF_058231045.1. NCBI lineage: Bacteria > Pseudomonadati > Bacteroidota > Chitinophagia > Chitinophagales > Chitinophagaceae > Sediminibacterium > Sediminibacterium sp. FW305-C-269. The sequence goes on from NZ_JBIQXQ010000002.1 coordinate 225,532, forward strand.
TTATAGACAGTACCGGTTTGTTGGAATGGTTGTCCGATCAACGGGCGATAAGCAGGTTCTTCAGACAGAAAGAAGTGGCTGAAAACAAAAACAAGATCAAAAAACTGGTGAAGGACTGGCTGAAAGCGACATCTGTATAAGTTTATGCAAGGAACAGTTGTTGCAGTTCGGCACTGGGTACCCAGCAGTCATGTTTTCTTCCAAACCAACGGTAACGGTTACGCGCCACCATGTTATAGATCCCGTCGCGGATCCCTGCCGGTACTATACTGAACCCGTATAAGAGCGGCCAGGCGCCGGAAAGTCTTTTGGTAACCCGCAACGCCGCTTCAGATCGGGAATACACTGTCCCGTTCTCCCATAAAAGAAAAGAATCAGGCTTGTCTGTTGCTGAAATGTATTGACCCAGCATGTTCCTGGCTGTGGTGGATTGCAGTGAAGCAAAACGGAATTGCTGTTTTGGGTCATGCCGGATGATGAACTGGACACTAGCCGAACATAGGTTACAAAGTCCGTCGAAAAACAGGATGGGATGTGTATGCATGTATAAGTTAAAATTAAAAAGTCAAAAGTCAAAAGTCAAAACGGGTAATCATTCTGATACGTTTTGACTTTTGACTTTTGACTTTTTGATTTGTTATCCCATGTTATGGAACACTTTGTTCACGTCTTCGTCCTGTTCCAGTTTTTCGATTAGCTTACTTACGTCTTCAGCCTGCTCGTCGGTAACGGGAACGGTAGTGGTGGGGATCCATTCCAGTTCTGAACTGATGGGGGTGATACCTTTTTCTTCCAATGCTTTCTGAAGGTTACCAAAGTCTACGAATGCACAACGCAGCACAATGATCGGGTTGCCCTGGTCGTCGTTACTTTCTCCCAATTCTTCCAGGCCATGATCGATGAGTTCCAGCTCTATCTCGTCCATGTCAATACCTTCGGGTTTGAGTTTGAACACGCCCATTTTCTTGAACTGGAAGCTAACACTGCCGCTGTTACCCAGTGCGCCATTGCCTTTGTTGAAATGGCTTTTCACATTGGCCACGGTGCGAACGTGGTTGTCGGTAGCGGTTTCTACCAGCAGGGCCACGCCATGGGGACCATATCCTTCATATAAGATCTCTTCGTAGTTGCTGGTGTCTTTACCGGTAGCACGTTTGATAGCGGCTTCTACACGGTCTTTGGGCATACCCACACTCTTGGCATTCTGAAAACAGCGCCTGAGTGCCGGGTTGGTAGATGGGTCGGGGCCACCGGCTTTTACGGCGATCACGATCTCTTTCCCGATGCGGGTAAATTGCTTGGCCATCCTGTCCCAGCGGGCAAACATGGTAGCTTTACGTACTTCAAAAATCCGTCCCATGGTTCATCTTATTTCGGAGGGCAAAATTAACGTTTACAAACTTAGCCGCCAACCTTAGGTATAAAAAAACCGCCCAGACTGTTGTCGGAGCGGTTTTTTCTATGCTTTTAACCGGTTCGGTTAGTTCTTCTCAAAATCGGAAGCATGCGGTACAATCTCACTCGGATTGCGCAGTTTGCTTCTTTTACGGCTATAGGCGAAATAAACGATCAGGCCAATGGCCATCCAGCCAAAAGCCACTTTTAAGGTCTGCTGGTCCAGCGCCACGATCATACCGGTACAAACCACCGCACCGAGGATAGGTACAATGGGAACCAGCGGCGTTTTGAAAGGCCTTTCGATCTCCGGTGATTTCAGGCGTAAGATCCATACACCCAGGCTCACCAGTACAAAAGCAAAGAGGGTTCCGAAACTGGTCAGGTCACCGGCTACGCTACCCGGAACAAATGCCGCAAACAGACCTACAAAAATGAACAGGATCCAGTTGGCTTTATAAGGGGTCTTGTATTTTGGATGTAAAGCGCCGAATGCTTTAGGTATCAGTCCGTCGTTACTCATGGTGTAAAAGATACGGCTCTGACCCATCAGCATCACCAGGATCACAGAAGAGAAGCCGGCCAGGATGGCTACGGTTACACTGGTACCCAGCCATTCATATCCTTTCATATAGGTCTGGATGGCATAGGCTACAGAAGCTTCTTTACCTGCTGTCTTGAATTCGGTATAATTGGCAACACCTGTCAGTACATGTCCGAAGAGGATGTAGAGGATGGTACACACCACCAGTGATCCCAGGATACCGATCGGCATATCGCGTTTGGGGTTTTTGGCTTCCTGTGCGGCAGTAGATACGGCATCAAAACCGATAAAGGCAAAGAATACAATAGCTGCGCCACCCAATACGCCGCCCCAGCCATGTTTGAAGAAACCTTCGTGTCCTACGGTTCCTTCCGGAATCATGTAAGGGAGATGGTTCTCGGGTCTGATAAACTGCCAGCCAAAGCCGATGAACAACAGAACGATCGCAACTTTTACAAATACGATGATCATGTTCACAAAAGCAGATTCCTGGGAACCTTTGATGAGCAGCAGTGTCAGCAATAACAGGATGATCAATGCCGGTGCATTCATGATACCATGTGTAGATTCTACCAGGCCGGTGAGGTTGGACGGCAGCATCTTATATTGGTCTTCACTTATTAACAGGATACCATTTTTTACTGATTTGGTCAGTTCAGGCATGGTGGTCACGATCTGGTTGACTGCTTCTCCGGTTACCTTATGTAAACTTTCAAAAGGGGAATGGCACCATTCATACGGGATGGTTCCCCCCAGCAGGTTATTCAGATATTCACTCCAGGCGATAGATACTGTGGCTGCTCCCAAAGCATATTCCATGATAAGGGCCCAACCAATGATCCAGGCGATCAGCTCACCCATGGTCACGTAACTGTACGCATAGGCACTACCGGCGATGGGTATCATAGAGGCAAACTCTGCATAACATAAACCGGCAAATGCACAACCGATGGCGGCAACTACAAATGATAAGGTAACCGCGGGTCCGGCAGCTTCGGCGGAGGCCGCGGCTGTTCTTACAAATAATCCCGCACCGATAATGGCACCGATACCCAGTGCGATGAGGTTGCCCGCACCCAGGGTCCGTTTTAGCCCCTTTTCAGAATCGGCCGCAGTGGCCAGCATCGCTGAAAGAGATTTTTTTCTGAATAAACTCATAGTAAGTAGTTAAGTTTTCTTTAATTAAAAAGGTCCGGCAAAATAGGCATTTCTGCCATTTTCGCTTCAAAAGATTTATAAACCGGTGAATGGGGTTCTGCGACAGGTCATTTCTGCAGAAATCTTATATTGCGACATGAATAACCCGCCAATGAAGAAATCGAACCGGCTTACCTTATACATAATACTTGCCATGATCGCCGGCATATTACTGGGTTACCTGATCCATACACAGTCGAGCCCCGAATTCATCAAGTCATTTTCCGTTAATATCAAGCTGCTGACCACAATTTTCCTCAGGTTGGTGCAAATGATCATTGCTCCACTGGTATTCTCCACGCTGGTGGTGGGAATTGCCAAACTGGGCGACCTGAAAACAGTGGGCCGGGTAGGCGGAAAAGCGATGTTATGGTTCATTACCGCATCATTGACCAGTTTGCTGCTGGGTATGCTGCTGGTGAACCTGTTTAAGCCGGGTGCTGGTATTGACCTGAGTAATGCGGATATAAGCGGAGCCAAGGACCTGATGGGTAAAACGCAGGAATTCAATATCCAGAAATTTATCGAACACGTTTTCCCGAAAAGTGTGGTCGAGGCCATGGCCAATAACGAGATCCTGCAACTGGTTATCTTCAGTATCTTTTTCGGAATTGCTACTGCAGCTCTGGGCGAGAAGGCCAAAGTGGTGGTAAAAGCCCTCGACGCGGTGGCACATGTGATCCTGCGTATGGTGAATTATGTGATGAACTTTGCACCGCTGGGTGTATTCGGAGCTATTGCGGCCGTAATAGCCACGAAAGGATTGGAAGTCTTTGTTTTTTATGGAAAGTATCTGCTGTTCTTCTTGGTCGGAATTATTTGTTTGTGGGTGGTATTGCTTTTTGTCGGGTTCCTGGTATTGGGTAAACGTTTACCCGAACTGCTGAAACGTATTTTTCCTCCACTGATCATTGCATTCAGTACCACCAGCAGTGAAGCTGTGTTTCCGAAATTGACCGATGAGCTGGAGAAATTCGGTTGTAAGGACAAGATCGTTGCCTTCATTCTTCCACTGGGTTATTCCTTTAACCTGGATGGCAGTATGATGTACATGACCTTCGCCAGTATCGCCATTGCCCAGGCATACGGTATCCACCTGGATACGGGCACCCAGCTTACCATGTTACTGGTATTGATGCTGACAAGTAAAGGGATAGCCGGGGTACCCCGTGCTTCACTGGTAGTGGTAACGGCTACCTGCGCCATGTTCAATATTCCGCCAGAAGGCATTGCACTGATCCTGCCGATCGATCATTTCTGCGATATGTTCAGGACGGCCACCAATGTACTGGGTAACGCACTTGCCACCAGCGTGGTGAGTAAATGGGAGCATTCACTCGAACCGGCGGCAGCCATCACCGAATAAGCAAAGATTATGTTAGCAGATATCCTTTTATCTTCTTTTCACTGGAGTCAGTTATTGCAACCTCAGTTCTATATTGAACACGGTGGTCTGTGGCTGATCCTGTTTGTTGTATTTGCAGAAACAGGACTGTTCGCCGGTTTTTTCCTGCCGGGCGATAGTCTTCTGTTCGTTGCCGGTATCTACAGTTCCAATATTGCGAACGAGATCATTGCAACCGATAATGAGTACCTGGGACTGGCTACCTTGCTGGTGCTGATCTCAGCTGCCGGTATTGCCGGTAATATGGTGGGTTACTGGTTCGGGCGCAAAGTGGGTCCGGCCATGTATGGCTGGAAAGAGAACATGCTCTTCAAAAGAAAATACCTGCGGCAGGCGCATGATTTTTATGAAAAACATGGTGGCGGGGCCATTGTGATCGCCAGGTTCATTCCCATTATCAGAACCTTTGCACCGATCGTGGCGGGTATTGTGGAAATGGATCGTAAAAAATTTGTCTTCTTTAATATTGTGGGTTGTGTAGCCTGGGTATTCAGTATGCTGTTCGGGGGGCATTTTTTACAGAAATGGATCCTGTCTGAGTTTGGCTTTGACCTGAAAGACCATCTGGAAGTGATTGTTCTGGGAATTGTTCTGGTAACCACATTCCCCATTATTTATAAACTCATTTTTCATAAAGAGAAGGGGGGAGTTGATTAATGAGCGAATGAGTGGATGAGTGAATGAGTGGATGGATGAGATGATTTGCTAAAACCGATATATGTCTGGAAAAAAGTTTGGGATCTTCTCTGTGCCGGTAATTGTGGCGGCTCTTGGGTATTTTGTAGATATCTATGACCTGCTGCTGTTTACCATTGTACGGGAACCCAGTTTGCAGGGCATTGGCATTGTATTGACCGATAAGGCGCAGGTGATTGCGGCCAGTACCCGTATCATCAACTGGCAGATGGTTGGTCTGCTGATTGGTGGTGTGATCTGGGGAACCATCGGTGATAAAAAAGGAAGACTCAGTGTTTTGTTCGGTTCGATCGCCTTATACTCCATTGCCAATTTCTTAACGGGATATGTACAAACCGTTGATCAGTATGCGTGGGCACGGTTTGTGGCTGGCGTGGGTCTGGCAGGTGAACTCGGTGCCGGCATTACATTGGTCAGCGAGTTGCTGCCCAAAGAAAAAAGGGGCGTGGGTACTTCGCTGGTGGCTGGTATCGGGCTGTTTGGGGCTGTATTCGCCTATTTCATTTATAAAGGAACGAATGATTGGCGTCTTTGCTATAAAATAGGAGGGGGGTTGGGAATTGTATTGCTGCTGTTACGTATCTCTGTGGCAGAGAGCGGCATGTTCCACCAGGTGAAACAGCAGGCGGGGGTGCAGCGCGGTAATTTCCTGATGTTCTTTACCAATAAAAAAAGATTCAAAAAATATTTTCTGGCCATACTCATCGGTTTGCCCACCTGGTATGTTATCGGAATCCTGGTGAACCTGAGTAACCGTTTTGCAGGGGAATTGTATGGCGAGAACCATGTTGAAAGCGGCCGGGCCATCATGTATGCCTATGTAGGGATTGCAGTGGGTGATATTTTGATAGGGCTTGTAAGTCAGTATTTCAAGAGCCGCAAAAAAGCTTTGTTATGCTTTTTCATCCTTTGCATGTTGTCGCTGGTGCTTTTCTTCAGCGCCTTTAATAATAACGATACCCGCATGTATGCCATCTGTGCCATGTTGGGTTTCAGTACGGGTTTCTGGGCCATTTTTATCACTATGGGGGCCGAACAGTTTGGAACCAACCTGCGTGCTACTGCTGCAACCACCATTCCCAATATGGTTCGCGGAGCCTTGCCGCTGATCAACCTGATGTTCCTGGACCTGTTCCAGAAAACTTGGGGTTGGGGGTTGATCCAGAGCGGTATCATTACCGGTGTGGTGGTGATGAGTATCACGATTGTTGCTTTCTATTTTACAGAAGAGACCTTTCATAAGGACCTGAATTACGTAGAAACCGAGTACCCCCTGACGCCCTGAGCCCTGGTGGTTTAATTAAAGTATCTTTGCCCCATCATGTCTGGCGATCATCACGAAGAATGGAAATCAACTGCAGACTCATCTCCGGGTGAGTCCGGGCGTAAATTCCTCATTATCCGTTTTTCTTCTATCGGAGATATCGTACTCACTTCACCGGTGATCCGGTGTTTGAAACAACAGGTTCCGGGTGCGCAAGTACATTTTCTCACCAAGGAAAGTTTTCGTGGCCTCGTTAGCAATAACCCTTATGTAGATAAAGTGCAGGTATTGGGTGCCAGTTGGGACCTGATGATGCACCAACTGGCATACGAGGAATATGATTACATTATTGACCTCCACCATAACCTGAGGACACTGCGTATCAAACGCGCTCTAGCGACTGCCAGATCTTTTTCCTTTAATAAACTGAATATTGAAAAGTGGTTGTTCACTGCTTTCAAAATAAACAGGCTGCCGGATCTGCATATTGTAGATCGTTACCTCGATACCCTGAAAAGTTTCGACGTGGTGAATGATGGGAAGGGGCTGGATTATTTTCTGCCTGAAAAAGACAAGGTGACAGCGAAGGACCTGCCCGCCTCTCACCTGTTCGGTTATGTTGGTGTGGTGATCGGTGCAGCGCTGGCAACCAAAAAACTGCCGGTGCATAAACTGAAAGAATTGTGTGCACAGATACATTACCCCATCGTTTTATTGGGAGGCCCGGAAGATAGGGCTGCCGGGGAAGAGATCGTTGCGGTGGATCCTGTCAAGGTTTATAATGCTTGTGGCAAGTTCAGCCTGAACGAGAGTGCCGATCTTGTACATCGGGCACACCTCGTGATCACACATGATACCGGATTGATGCATATTGCCGCAGCCTTTAAAAAGCCGATTGTGAGCGTTTGGGGAAATACCGTACCTGAATTTGGAATGGGACCCTATTACGGTATTGAAATGGTCAGCAGCGAGTTATCCGAAGTAGCCGGACTCAGCTGCCGCCCCTGCAGTAAGATCGGATATAAGAAATGCCCCAAGGGCCATTTTAGCTGTATGGAGCGGCAGGACCTGACCCATCTGAGTTCACTTGTGAAAAAATATCTCTGATATAAGATGGCTTCCGGAAAGCCCATCTGTATGTTTCAAAAAAGATCCCCCTGAATTGCTTCAGAGGGACCGATTCAAAACTCAACTGCTATATCAACTGTTATTTTATTCGCTTGCTTTCGCTTTCAAGACCTGTCTGGCGCTGACGGGCCGCTTTTACCTGGTTGCTTCCAAAACGATAGGTGAAGTTTACCCGAACTGTCTGGCTTTCCCAGGCTCCACGGCCTTTGATATACAGTCCGCCAAAATCACTCAGGGATCTCCATGGATTGGTATGAAAGATATCGGTGGCTGTCACTTTGATCGTTGCTTTCTTCTGCATCAGCTGTTTCTGGAAGCCGATGTCGATACCACCCTGTGATTTTGTTTTCCAGGTAGCGCCCCAGATAGAAGGCCCGCTGAACCATCCGCTCAGTTCGGCACTCCAGTCTTTACCCAGAGTGAAGGTCTGCTGCATGTAGGCACCATACAAAGGGATCTCGGTATGCACATCTTTGGTACCTACTTTACCGTTGAATATCTGGTAGTTGTACCAAACATTTGCATAACCGTTCCACCACTTGGCTATTGGCAGGGGAGAGCCAATGCTGAAGCTGATGATCTGCTGCGTGGCCAGATTCTGCTGCTGCAGGAAGGTGGCATTGCCGGCCGTATCAGTGATCTGAGTGGCGTAGTCTTTTACATGGCTGTAACCAACTGTGGTATTGATGGCCGACTTGAATGTATGTGTAAGCTCAATATTATTGGTGTATTGCGGGCGTAAGAAAGCATTCCCCTTCTCATAGGTCAGTTCATCCAGTTTGTTCTCAAATGGGTTCAGGTCCTGGTAACTTGGCCTGTCGATCCTGCGGCTATAAGTCAGGTTCAACGTATTCTTCTGGTTCACAGTCCAGGTGATGGCTGCGCTTGGGAACAGGTTGATATAATTTCTTTTCACAGTATTGTCGGACTGAATGATGCCATCTGCACGGGTCAATTCACCCTTGCTATTGGTTTGTTCCGCACGTAAGCCGGTCTGAATGCTCCACTTATCGTTGAACTTACGCTGGTAATTGATATAAGCTGCATTTACATTTTCTGTATAGGCGAAGCTGTTGCTGCGGCTCAGCTGTTTTACCGGTGCACCATTCACATCATTGAAGAAGTCGAAGGTGTTGATCGTTTTTACGTATGAGAACTTGGCCCCATATCCCAGTTTACCTTTCCATTTGTTTTGCTCTACATCAATTTTAGAAGTGTAGATGTCAATATCGGTAGGGGTATAGTTGCGGTTGATCACCTGGTACAGGAGCGCGCCGTTCTGATCCAGGTAATTGTTAGGCTGGTAACTGCGGCCAACACCACGGAACAGTCCGTAGTCAGCATCCACATTGATCTCCAGGCCACTGGTATCTGCATACCGGTAATTCAGGTTGGCATTGACATTGGTACGGCTGCCAGGAATAGCATTAGCGGCTTTCAGACTTTTTACAAACTGGTTGCTGGGCTGATAGTACACGCCTGTAACGCTGTTATTGGTCCATTCTGAGTTGCCAAAACTGCTTGTTACCAATGCTCCCAATGTGCTTTTACTGTTGATGAAATAATCGGCACCTGCTTTCAGGTTCAGATTCTTATTGTAATTGGCATTGATGCTGTGCTGGTCATAGATGGAATCTTTCTGTATGCGATACAGGCTGAGATCATTCTCATATCTGCCAATATTACCGCTTACATTGCTGAACAGGTTTACATATTTATCTCGATAGTTCAGGTTAACGGAGCCATTACCTTTAGGGGTGATACCTTGTGTAAAACCGGCACTTACACTGCCATTTGTTCCGAATTTCCGGTTCTTTTTCAAGCGGATATTGATGATACCCGCATTACCGCTGGCATCATATTTGGCGCTCGGGTTACTGATCATCTCTATCGCTTCTACATCGTTGCTGTTGATGCCTTTGAGATAAGCTGCCAGGTCTTTGCTGTTCATCTGTGTGGGTTTGCCATCGATGTAGATCTTGACCCCGGTCTTTCCCTTCATGGAGATATTATCATTGTTATCTACTTGTATGCCAGGACTTTTTTGCAGTAACTCCAACGCATTACTTCCTGTGGCATTGATGCTGCTTTCAACATTGAAGACGGTCTTATCTGCTTTGATCTCGATCAGAGGTTTACGTGAAACCACGGTTACGTCCTGCAGTTTTTTGGCTGCCACTATTAGTGAGGCTGCAGGTGCCTGGAAACTTTGTCCGTCCTGGAGATCAAAAATTTCTGAATATTTCATTTCATAACCTATGAGGTTATAACTGAGCAGGAATTTTCCTGTTCTTGCTGAACTGATCTGGTATTTACCATCCGTATCTGTGATATCCGCTTTTACCAGGCTGCTGTCTTTTGCCTGTAACAGGGATACGCTTACCGCCTGTAACCCTTTGCCGGTATTGTCTGTTACGCTACCGCTGACCGTAATGCCGCTCTGTGTAAAACCGGTTGAGGTCAGGGCGAGTGTCATTATGGCTATTAATCCGAGTTGTTTCATAAGAAGGGTTGTTGTTTTGAGCTTATGTGACGCAAAGGACTTTGAAATGTTACAGTAAAAAGATGTGATTAAGGATGAGCTGTGTTAATCGACGGATAAACGGCAGAAAAATCCGGACAAAAAAAACCGGCAGATTTTTTCTGCCGGTTCCTGTTTTCATTGTGCTGTTTTCAATCACATATTCGTGTGATTCCTATAAGGTCTTCAATACATCGTTCATGCTTCGTACTGCATCAGCGCTCTTGTTGAAAGCGGCCTGTTCTTCTGCATTCAGACCAAAATCAACGATCTTCTCCCAGCCGTTGCGGCCAATGACTACCGGAACGCCCAGACAGATGTCTTTCTGTCCGTATTCGCCATCGAGGCTTACGCAGCAGGTGAACAGTTTCTTTTCATCACGCACAATGCTCTCTACCAGGGCAGCTCCGGCGGCACCAGGTGCATACCAGGCAGAAGTGCCGAGTAATTTGGTAAGGGTAGCACCACCTACCATGGTATCTGCCACGATCTGTTTCTGCTGTTCTTCGCTCAGGAACTTGCTAACGGGAACGCTGTTCCAGGTTGCCATGCGAATCAGTGGGATCATGGTTGTATCACCGTGACCACCCACTACTACTGCGTTCAGGTCGGCAGGGCTGCAACCGAGGTGCTGGCTCAATTGATATTTGAAACGGGCACTGTCGAGTGTACCACCCATACCGATGATACGGTTTTTGGGTAAGCCGGTAGACTGCAGGGCCAGGTAGGTCATGGTGTCCATCGGGTTGCTGATCACGATGATGATAGCATCGGGTGAATATTTCAGGATATTTTCTGTAACGCCCTTTACAATTCCTGCATTGGTGCCGATCAGTTCTTCACGGGTCATGCCGGGTTTACGGGGCAAACCGGAAGTGATCACCACTACGTCAGATTTCGCTGTTTTGGAGTAATCATTGGTGCTGCCGGAAATGCGTGTATCAAAACCGAGCAGGGCAGCGGTCTGCATCATGTCCTGTGCTTTACCTTCTGCAAAACCTTCTTTGATATCCAATAAAACCAGTTCATCCGCCAGTTGGGCACGGGCAATATTATCGGCACAGGTAGCACCTACGGCACCGGCACCTACAACAGTTACTTTCATAAAAAAGGGTATTTAAATGAGGAATTTTTTACGCTGCAAAGGTAGGGGTAACAGGGATGGAATGGTGCAAAAAACACATTAATTCCGGTTCACCAGTGCTACCAGGCCGGCTGCATCAGGAACAGGGGTATTTTCAGTGTCGAACACAGATTCAAGCAGGCCGTTTTTATCATATACGGCAAGGAACGGGGTATATTTTACCCGGTAGAATGCCGGAACAAAATACTTAGGGTCCCTGCCGATACGTACATTGGGAAAACGCTCCAGACCGTAGTATGCAGCAAAACCTTTGATGTCTTCCAGTGGTTTGTAGGCAATGAATACGAAAAACGCGTTCTTAAGGCTGTCCATGTGCTGTACAATGTCTTTGGCTTCTTCCTGGCAATGTCCGCAATCAGGTGAAAAATAGATGAGGATGGTACGATTGTACTTAGGCAACTGCTCTTTGGTAAACCAGGTGCTGTCTGTAAGCTGGATCGTGAAAGCCGGGATCGTGGGATCTTTTTTATAGGGCGCCTGATTGTCTGGTTTACCCTGGGCATATAAAGTGCTGCCAGTCAGTATCAAAAGCAGAAAAAAGACCACCTGTTTCATATCCCTTTGTTTCTAGGTAAGACCTGGTTATTTATTTTTTTGCGTATCGCCGGCTTCCATCATTCGCATCTGTTTCGCATCCTGCAGGAATTCTGAAGCGAAGATGAAGTTATTCAACAGCTCATCCTTACTGAAAATGATATCCTTATTGCTTCCTTCCCATTGTTTGCGGCCCTGGTGCAGGTACACGATGTGGTCCCCGATCTCCATTACACTGTTCATGTCGTGAGACACCACTACGGTAGTGATATTGTATTCGCGTGTGATTTCCAGGATGAGCTTATCGATCACCATGGAGGTTTGTGGGTCAAGACCTGAGTTGGGCTCGTCGCAGAACAGGTATTTGGGATTCAATACGATGGCACGGGCAATACCTACCCTTTTTTTCATGCCACCACTGATCTCGGAAGGGTAACGTTTGTGGGCATCTACCAGGTTTACGCGGGCAAGCACTTCATCAGCCCGTTTCTTTTTCTGGGCCAGTGTCCAGTTGGTGAACATATCCAGCGGGAACAATACGTTCTGTTCCACCGTCATCGAATCAAAGAGTGCCGTTCCCTGGAACAGCATGCCGATCTGCTGGCGAAGCATTTTGCGCTGTTCATTATCCATCATCAGCATTTCCTCGCCATTATACAGGATCGAACCTCTTTCGGGACGAAACAAGCCTACCATACATTTGGTGAGTACCGTTTTACCACTGCCGCTGCTACCAATGATCAGGTTGCATTTACCGGCTTCCATAACGGCACTGATCCCGTCCAGGATTACCCGGCCGTTAAATTCTTTGTGTATGTTCTTTATTTCGATCATGCTGGTGCAAGATAACTTTCTTTTTGCCCCCGGAGCAGAAACTAAGGTTAAGCGGTTTATAAAACTGCTACCTGGTTGCGCAGCAGGTCCTCGAATGTGTCTCTGCGGCCGATCAGGTGTGACTGTCCATTAATAACCAGTACCTGTGCCGGTCTGAAGCGGGAATTGTAGTTGCTGCCCATCTCAAAGCCGTAAGCCCCTGCATTGTAGAACACCAGCCGGTCGCCTTCGCGGACCTTGGCAATGGGGCGGTCGGTGGCAAAAGTATCTGTTTCGCAAATGTTGCCTACAACGGTATACGGGTGCCTGGGGGCATCCGGGTTGCTGATGTTTTCTATGCGGTGATAGGCTTCGTAAAACATAGGTCTGATCAGGTGGTTGAATCCACTGTTCACCCCGGCAAAAACGGTGTTGCCGTTTTGTTTCATCACATTCACTTCCGTGATAAAATATCCGCATTCGCTTACCAGGAACTTTCCGGGCTCGAACCAGACTTCAAATTCGCGCTGGTAGGTCTGTTTGAGCCTGTCCAGTACCTCGGCCACTTTTTGTCCCAGCAACGGAACATCTGTACCGGTTTCCCCTTCTTTATAAGGAACCTTGAATCCGCCACCCAGGTCCAGGAAGCGCAGTTCGGGGAAATGTGGAACCAGGTCAAAAAAGATATCGGCTACTTTCATAAACACTTCCACATCCTTGATCTCACTGCCGGTATGGATGTGAAGGCCCGCAATGAACAGATTCTCTTTTTCTACCAGTGACAATATCTGGTCAAGCTGTTCGATAGGGATACCGAACTTGCTCTTTTCATGACCTGTAGATATCTTCAGATTGCCGCCAGCCATGATATTGGGGCGAAGACGTATGCCTACGGGATAGGAGTGACCGTATTTTTTCCCGAATTTCTCCAGGTTGCTAAGGCTGTCGATATTCACATTCACGCCCAGCGTCACCGCTTCTTCAATTTCGCTGAAAGCAATGCCATTGCTGGTGTAGAGCACATTATCCCTGTCAAAACCGGCGTGTAAGGCCAGTTTTACCTCGTTGATGGAGCTGCAGTCTATATTGCAACCCAATGAACGGATATGTTTCAGGATATTGATATTGGTCAATGCCTTACTGGCATAGAAAAATCGGGTGGGGCACAGATTGAATGCCTGTTTCAGTTTGCCGAACTGTTCAGTAATCTTTTCTGCATGGTATACATACACGGGAGTGCCATACTCATTGGCGATCTGGTTCAGTTGCTCGTTTGATAGGGATGTAGACATGTTGCGTATCGGGGAATTTTGAAACCTGTCCGCCAACAGGCTGTTTGGAAATAGGGGCGCCTGTTTGGCCACAGGCATTCTGGGGAATTCTGAAAAGGATGTAGCAGCTTCAGCTGTTCCTTCCCTGTACCAAAATTCAGAAATTATTCCGGTGTGTCTTCGTTGTTCTCCGGTTCTTCTGTATTGTCTTCCTCAGTGCCGGTCTCCTTCTCTTCTTCTGTATGTTCGATGATCAGTTCCCCGTCTTCGTTCACAGCAATAGCAGATATGTCACCTTCTTCGCCGGGCAGGATTTCCTGTTCCTCGGCTACGGTATCGGCCACATGCTGGTCTGTAAAGTCTTCCGGGTTGATGATCGTACCTTCTACGATCTGATCGGCCAGTACCTCTTTGATCTTGGGCAGATCGGCTGCTGAGTTGATACCGAAATAGTCCATGAAATTCTTGGAAGTGGAATATACCAGCGGTTTACCCGGCATGTTTTCATTACGGCCACTGATGAGTACCAGTTCTTTTTCCAGTAATTTCTGGATGCTGTAATCGCTGTTCACCCCGCGGATGGCTTCGATCTCGCCCTTGGTAATGGGTTGTTTGTATGCAATAATGGCCAGTGTTTCGAGGGCCGCATTGGACAAACGTTTCAGGAATTTATCACCGTTCAATTGGGCGATGGTGGCATGATATGTGGCTTTGGTCAGGAACTGCCAGCCCCCACCGCTTTGTTTCACCTCGAAAGGGTAGAATTCAGAATCATATTTTTCACGGATACCTTCCAATGCGCTTTCCACCTGGTCAAGTGTTACTCTTTCTTCCAGGAAACCGAAAGTGTTGTTGATCAGCTCAACAATGTCCAGTGACGACAATGGTTTTTCGCTGGCGAAAATAAGTACCTCTATATGTGGTATGATCTGGCTGATTTCCATGGTTAGAACAAAATTTGAGAATATGCTGATTTGAAAATAGGAAAATGGGAAGCAATGATAAGTAAAATGCACCTCTGTCAGGCCATATTTTCAAATTAGCCTGTTTTCAAATTTTCAAATTGACTATCCCTGCAATGCGGCGGCACCACTTACGATCTCGGTAAGTTCGGTAGTAATGGCTGCCTGTCTTGCACGGTTGTAGCTGATCTTAAGTGATTTCAGTAATTCATTGGCGTTCTCGCTGGCCTTATCCATCGCGGTCATACGGGCACCGTGTTCACTGGCGTTACCGTCCAGAACGGCTTTGTATAACTGGGTATTCAGGATCTTGGGCATCAGTTCTGCGATCAGTTCTTCCTTGGCCGGCTCAAAAATGAAGTCGGATTTTTTGGCACCCGCTTTTTTCGGGGTTTTCGGGATCGGCAGGAAGGCTTCTGCCACAAAACGCTGGGTAGCGGCATTCCTGAACTCGCTATATACGATCTCCACTGCATCGAATTCCTTGTTTTCAAAGGCTTTCATGGCTGCCTGGGCAGCTGCCTGTACATTTTCGAAATTCAGGCTCAGGTAAATGTCTTTATAGGTAGCATCGGTTTTGTAACCCGCTTTGGTCATGGCTTCAAATCCTTTTTTGCCAATGTTCCAAACGGTCACATTACCATTCTTATACTGCGTGGCGTATTTTTCGGCAATAGTGCTTTTAGCCAGTTTGATGATGTTGGCATTGTAACCACCGCACAGTCCCCTGTCGCTGGTGATCACGATGAACAGTACTTTCTCTACGGCTCTTTCTTCAGCCAGTTTCAGGCTCATGCTGCCATCCAGGTTGCTGACGATATTGCTCAGCATTTCCTGCAGTTTCTGGGCATAGGGCCTCATCTGTGTGATGGACTCCTGTGCACGGCGTAATTTGGCCGCACTAACCATCTTCATCGCTTTGGTGATCTGCTGGGTGCTTTGTACACTTTTGATGCGGTTACGTACCTCTTTTAACTGTCCTGCCATTTTGTAAAAGTTTCTATTTGATTTGACCCCGGCTTACCGGAAAAGCCCTGCGGCTTTGCTGCTGATCCCAAGGTCTTCTTTTAAGGCTGCAAAAGTAGCAGAATCAGCCTGAAATTCCATTCTCCGGGGCAAAAATCCCCCCGAAGTGGATAAAACGGGGGAATATTGAACGTAGAACAGGCAATTTTGAATGTTGAACGGGGAAGTATCAATCGAAATTCAACATTCCCTGTTCAGCGTTCGATATTCAAAACCGATAGGCCAGTCCCATGCCATTGGGGGTGCTACCCAGTTCCCAGCGGCCGGCATTTTTGTCGAGGATTTTACTGATACGGCGGTTCTCGAAGTATTGGATCAGGTCAAAAACCAATAAAAAACCACCCTGCAGCAGTAAACTGTTGCCATAACCGGTGGCCTGGTCGCTGCTGGTGCGTGCTCCTCTCTCTTTCAGGTACAGTCCGGTGGCTATATAGGCCATATCCAGCCCGGTATTCAATAACAGCAATTTTTCGAGCGTCTGCTGCTCCCGCAGGTTTCGGTTAAGGCTGTGTTCTCCGGCCAGTTGTTTTTTGGCAGCCAGCATGCCGATTCCCGCAATGGCCAGGTTCACGGTATTCCAGTATACGTTCATCCGGTGAAAATACTGGTCGCTGCCCTGGGCATTACCAGCAGAAATATTACCCTGAATAATGTTGGCACCGGCCCAGGCGCCCAGGACCCACATATTGTTTTTCAGCAGTTTTGACCTTTCAATAGCGATCGAGTCCTGAAAATTGACAACAGAATCCTGTAAAGGGCTTTGGGCAGAAGCGGTAAGTCCTGCCAGGGAAAACAAAAGGAAGAATATTCTTTTCATGGGGGCATTTTTCGTTAACTAATTGATAAAGATGTGCCGATCGGGAATTCACGATGGCGCTGCGTTCAAATTCTTTACCTTTGGCGGCTCTCAATCGGGGTGCCAAATTGGCTCAAAATTGTTTTTCGCATCCTTTTTGACTGTTAAAATTTTTCATAATACACCAGACCAAGCGATATGTTGAAATTCATTTCCAAGTTATTCGGGGGCAGTAAGAGTGAGAAAGATGTGCAGCAGATCATGCCCATCGTACTAAAAACCAACCAGTTCTTCCAGCAATACCAGTCGTTGACCAACGATGAGCTCAGGAACAAGACCCAGGAATTCCGTGAACGCATCAAAGCCCACCTGGCTGAGATCGATGCCCGCATAGAAGAACGCAAGCAGGCTGCAGAAGCATTATCGGATGTGGACATCCACGGGCGTGATGCCATTTACCAGGAAGTGGATAAACTGAAAAAAGACCGCGATAAAAAGATCGAAGAAGCTTTGGCTGCAATTCAGCCGGAAGCTTTTGCCGTAGTGAAGGAAACAGCCCGCCGATTCAAGGAAAATACGGAGATCGTGGCTACTGCCACACAGCTTGACCGAGACCTGAGTGTAAAAAAAGATTATATACGTATCAACGGCGACCAGTCTGTTTTCAAGAATACCTGGACCGCAGCCGGTGGTGCCGTTACCTGGAACATGGTGCATTACGATGTGCAGCTGATTGGTGGTAGTGTACTGCATGCGGGAAAGATTGCTGAAATGGCAACGGGTGAGGGTAAAACACTCGTGTCCACCCTGCCTGCCTATTTGAATGCATTGGCCGGAGAAGGCGTACACGTTGTGACCGTGAATGATTACCTGGCACGACGGGACAGTGAGTGGAACGGAACCATTTTTGAATGGCTGGGTCTGCGTGTTGACTGTATCGACAAACACGAACCCAACAGCGAAGCGAGAAGGAATGCTTACCTCGCAGATATCACTTACGGTACCAATAATGAATTTGGTTTTGATTACCTGCGGGATAACATGGTGCATACCCCACAGGAAATGGTACAGCGCAAACATCATTTTGCGATGGTGGATGAGGTTGACTCTGTATTGATTGATGATGCCAGAACACCGTTGATCATTTCAGGTCCGATTGGACAGCAGACGGGTGAGCAGCAATTCTTTGAACTGAAACCCCGTATCGAGAAACTGGTAGATGCCCAGAAAAGGGCTACCAACCATTTTTTGAATGAGGCCAAGAAAAAGATCGCTGAAGGCAATGATGATCCTAAGGATGGCGGACTGGCACTGTTCCGTGCCCATCGTGGTTTGCCCAAGAACAATGCACTGATCAAATACCTGAGTGAGCCCGGTATGCGCGTTAAACTGCAGAAAGCAGAGAACTATTACCTGGCCGATCAGCAACGTGAAATGCCCAAAGCAGACGAGGAGCTTTACTTCTACATTGATGAGAAGAACAATTCGGTGGAACTTACCGATAAAGGTATCCAGCTGATCACCCGTTCCGGTGAAGATCCTAACTTTTTTGTATTGCCCGATATCAGTGTGTCGCTGGCAGCAGTAGATAATAACAGCGCTTTATCTGCAGAAGAAAAACTGCATCAGAAAGAAGCGATCATTAACGAATATTCGGTAAAAGCAGATCGCATTCATACCGTACAGCAGTTGCTGAAAGCATACACCTTGTTCGATAAGGATGTGGAGTATGTAGTGATGGATGGTGGTGTAAAGATCGTGGACGAGCAAACAGGTCGTATCCTGGACGGACGCCGTTATTCTGATGGTCTGCACCAGGCGATAGAAGCCAAAGAAAATGTGAAGATAGAAGCAGCTACACAGACCTATGCAACGGTTACGCTGCAGAACTATTTCCGTATGTACCATAAACTGGCAGGTATGACCGGTACCGCTGAAACCGAAGCGGCAGAGTTGTGGGACATTTATAAATTAGACGTAGTAAGCATCCCCACCAATGTACCGGCCATTCGTAAAGATGAGCAGGACCTGGTGTTCAAAACCAAACGGGAGAAATTCGGTGCGGTGATCGATGAGATCGTGAAACTGGTAGCTGCCGGCCGACCGGTACTCGTAGGTACCACTTCGGTGGAAGTGAGTGAGCTGCTGAGCCGCATGCTGCGCCAAAAGCAGATACCGCATAACGTATTGAACGCAAAACAGCACGCACGTGAGGCACAGATCGTGGCCGAAGCAGGTTTTGCAGGTGCCGTTACGATCGCTACCAATATGGCGGGTCGTGGTACGGATATCAAACTCGGACCTGGTGTAAAAGAAGCCGGCGGTCTCGCGATCCTGGGTACGGAGCGGCATGAGTCGCGCCGTGTGGACAGGCAGTTGCGTGGTCGTGCCGGTCGTCAGGGTGATCCGGGTTCTTCCTTGTTCTTTGTATCGCTGGAAGATGACCTGATGCGTATGTTCGGAAGTGAGCGTATTGCCAAAGTGATGGACTTCGCCGGTTACAAGGAAGGGGAAGTGATCCAGCACAGTATGATCACCAAATCCATCGAGCGGGCGCAGAAAAAAGTGGAAGAGAACAACTTCGGTATCCGGAAGCGTTTGCTGGAATATGATGATGTGATGAATAAACAGCGTACGGTGATCTATACCAAGCGTAACCACGCTTTGTTTGGAGAACGCCTGGCTCTTGACCTGGATAATGCATTGTATTCCGTAGCAGAAGGCCTGGTGAATTCATTTAAGGAGCAGGGCGATCATGAAGGTTTCCGTATGGCGGCCATTGTGAACTTTGGTATCGATACCTCTATCACTGCCGAAGAGCTCGGTAAATTACCGGAACACCAGTTGTCGGAGAAACTTTATAGCGAGGCTGCCGCCAATTATGAGCGCCGCAAGCAGGAGCTGATGGCGCAGGCTGTTCCCGTATTCAAGAACATACGCCAGCAGCAGGGTGCACATATCGAGAACGTGATTGTTCCTTTCACGGACGGCAGAAGGGCAATGCAGGCTTTGTCTAACCTGAATAAAACCATCGAAACCCATGGTGCTGAACTGGTGAACTCGCTGGAAAGAAGTATTACACTAGGTTTCATAGACGATGCATGGAAGGAGCATTTGCGTTCCATGGATGACCTTAAACAGAGTGTGCAGACGGCCACGTATGAACAGAAAGATCCTTTGGTGATCTACAAGATGGAAGCATTTGAACTGTTCCGAAAGATGGATACAGAAGTGAACAGGGATATTGTACAGTTTCTGTGTCATGCCAGTATTCCTTTGAACAGTGGTGATGAACTGAAAGAAGGCCGCCAGGAGAAAACGGATATGAGCCGCATGAATGCCAGCAAGGATGACCTGGATGCGCCTCCGACCGAGAACGATTATTATGACCCTACGCCTGTTAAACAGCAGCCTGTTCATGTAGGCCCCAAGATCGGCAGGAACGATCCATGTCCTTGCGGTAGTGGGAAGAAGTTCAAGGCTTGCCATGGGCGAGAGGCATAATTAATTAGTAGTTAGTAATTCGCATTTTTTGCGGTTTATACTTAATGAAGTGTACAAAGGCGTTTACTATGTTTGATAGTAAACGCCTTTTTTATGTTGCAGCAGAATGTGGTTTTGGATAAGAGTTTCCTCTTTGCTTTGCGAATCGTAAAATTGTATATCTATCTTCGCAGTGAGAAAAAAGAGTACCATCTTTCGGCGCAAATTGTCAGGTCTGGAACATCGATCGGGGCAAATATAGAGGAAGCTACAGATGGATCCTCAAGGATGGACTTTAAAGATAAACTAGACATTGCGTACAAAGAAGCAAGAGAAACCAGATACTGGATCAGGCTATTTAGAGATAGTGATATACTGGATTCACAACTTGCGGGTTCTTTACTGAAGGATTGTGAAGAGCTGATAAAACTCTTAACAGCTATTATTAATACTTTGAAGGCATCTCAATAATAATAATATGGTATGCAACTACTGATTACTAACTACTAATTACTAATTAAAATGAAACTCAATCAATATATCGACCATACAATACTAAAGCCTACAACCTTATTGAGTGATATTGAAAAACTTTGCGCTGAAGCCAGACAATATGGTTTTGCTGCAGTTTGCGTGCCTCCGAATTTTGTAAAAAAGGCAAAAGAACTGACGGAAGGCTCTGCCGTGAAAGTGGCAACAGTGATCGGTTTCCCATTTGGATATTCGGCAGTGGAAGCCAAAATTGCAGAAATTTTACTGGCAATCGTAGATGGAGCCGATGAGCTGGATGTGGTGATCAATATCTCGGCTATTAAAAATAATGACTGGGGATTCCTGGCAGACGAAATCAACCATATTCTGCCAATCGTTCGCAGCAAGGATAAAGTGATCAAGATCATCATTGAAAGCGGGATACTCACAGATGAAGAGATCGTGAAATGTTGTGCCATCTATGGCGCCGCGGGCATCGATTACCTGAAAACCTCGACGGGTTATGCTGAAAAAGGCGCTACCGTGGAAGCGGTACGGTTATTCAGGCAACATTTACCGGCTAATATCGGTATCAAAGCATCGGGGGGCATCCGCGATTACGTATTTGCCAAACAGCTGGTGGATGCCGGAGCCACACGTCTGGGCTGCAGTGCCGGTGTAGCCATTGTAGAGGGGCAACCGGCGGGTGAAAGCGGTTATTAAACAGGAATGTGTAATTTAACGGTACATATGTTGCAAAGAATCATCATACTGATATGGGCGATTATTGGCAGCAGTACTTTGTACGCTGCCGATACCGTTGTGGTAAAAAAAGATCCCCGGCTGGATGTGCTGAGCATTAAACAAATGCAGGCCAACCAGCGGAGCGCCATGATGACACCCAATGGATTGTACCGGGGCTACCGCATCCAGGTGATCAGCACGCCCAGAAGAGATGATGCTTTCAGGAAACGATCAGAACTGCTATCCCGTTTCCCGGACCAGAAAGTATATGTGGTCTTTCAATCGCCTAATTTCAAAGTACGTATCGGTAACTTTCTTAAAAGGGAAGAAGTAGAAAAATTTAAGGCTCAACTGAATAAAATATATCCGCAAGGCGTCTATATAGTGGAAGATGGTGTTGAATATACACTGAAAGAAGACGAGGATATCATTAACCAATAACCGAAAATGTTACAACAAAGAATACAAGAACTTGCCCGCCAGTATGCGGAGGAATTCATTGCCGTTCGGCGACACCTGCATGCTAATCCGGAGTTGAGTTACCAGGAATTTGAGACCAGTAAGTTTGTGCAGGAAAAACTGCGTTCATTCGGAGTACCCTTTGAAGTGAAAGCTACGACCGGTGTACTGGGAATTATTACGGGCAAAAATCCGGATAGCCGGGTGATTGCCCTGCGGGCCGATATGGATGCGCTACCGATTATGGAAGAAAACGAGGTTGCGTATCAATCGAAGAACCCCGGTGTCATGCATGCTTGCGGACATGACGTGCACACGACCATCTTGTTGGGTGCAGCCAAGATATTGCAGGAATTGAAGCAGGAATGGGAGGGTACCATTAAACTGCTGTTTCAGCCGGGTGAGGAAAGAAATCCGGGAGGCGCCAGTTATATGATCAGGGAGGGCGTGCTGGAAAATCCTAAACCGCAGGGTATTTACGGATTGCACGTACATCCTGGCCTGGATCTGGGTAAACTGAGTTTCCGGAAAGGTCGGGTAATGGCCAGTGCGGATGAATTATATATTACGGTGAAAGGCAAAGGCGGTCATGCTGCAGCACCGCATATAACCGTGGATACGATCCTGGTGGCAGCGCAACTGATACAAAGCCTGCAGCAGATCATATCAAGAAATAATAACCCACTTTCTCCTTCAGTGTTGTCTATCTGTTCCATACAAGGAGGCCATACCACGAATGTGATCCCCAGCGAGGTTAAACTTATGGGTACTTTCCGGGCCATGGATGAAACCTGGCGCACCAAAGCTCATGAGCTGATCCGAAACCAGGTAAAAGGCATAGCCGAAGCTACCGGAGCCGAAATAGATCTTCATATTGATATCGGCTACCCCACGGTTGACAATGATTCGGTGCTTACAGAAAAGGGCTGGAAACTGGCAGAAGCCTATATGGGAAAGGAACAGGTGGAAGAAACAGAGATCCGGATGGGTGCCGAGGATTTTGGATTTTATACCCAGGTAATACCGGGTTGTTTCTACCGCCTGGGAGTCAGGAATGAAGCCAAAGGTATCATTCACAACGTACATACGCCCCGGTTTGATATTGATGAGCGGGCCATCGAAACCGGTATGGGTATGATGGCCTGGCTGGGAGCGGCTACTTAGGTATAATTACGCTGTTTTATGGGTGAAAAAACGGTTGCCTTTGATTTGTCAGGAAGCTATTTTTGACAAAATCCTTCCTATGGACATTGAACTGATCCAGGAACGTATCTATTTGATCCGCGGTCAAAAAGTGATGCTAGACTTTGACCTGGCTGCATTGTATGAAGTGGAAGTGAGGCGGCTGAAAGAAGCTGTACGCAGAAACCGATCCCGTTTCCCGGAAGATTTTATGTATGAACTTACCCCGGAAGAATACCGGTTTCTAAGGTCGCAATTTGCGACCTTAGAAACCGGCGGAAGGGAAAAGTATGCCAAGTATGCTCCTTTTGCATTTACCGAACAGGGGATAGCCATGTTGAGTGGTGTACTTCATAATGAGCGTTCCATTGCTATGAATATTTCGATCATGCGGGCTTTGATAGCCATGCGCCGGTTTTATATCAGTATGATGAACTGACAGAACAGATCGTCGATATCAGACGCTCTGTGGCCAATCATAATGAACAGCTTTCCCAGATCTATGATGCTATCGAAAACCTGCTGGATGAAAAGCAGGACCTGCAAACCTGGCGGGAGCGGGAAAGGATCGGTTTCAGACCTTAAATTGCTTATCTTCTTTCCATTCAATATATCGTATTTTTGCCTTTCATGAAGTACGCCCGTTCAGTAGCGAACCGACAGTACAAGTGAGTGACACAACAGGAGTCGACCCGGGTTGTGTTGCCGGTAACCTAAAAAAAATATATGGCCAAACATACAGATCTTCGACGGGAACAGGCCCTGGAATACCATGCCAGCGGACGCCCCGGAAAAATTGAAGTCGTTCCCACCAAAGAAGCCAAAACGCAAAGAGACCTTTCACTTGCATATAGCCCGGGTGTAGCTGAGCCTTGTAAAGAGATTGCATCCAATACAGAAGAAGTGTATAAATACACTGCCAAGGGTAACCTGGTGGCGGTGATCAGTAATGGAACGGCAGTACTGGGCCTGGGTGATATTGGCCCTGAAGCCAGTAAACCCGTGATGGAAGGGAAAGGTGTATTGTTCAAGATCTTCGCTGATATAGATGTGTTCGATATTGAGATCAATGAAAAGGATCCTGAGAAATTTGTCCAGATCGTTAAATCCCTGGAGCCAACGTTTGGCGGCATTAACCTGGAAGACATCAAAGCGCCCGAATGTTTTTATATTGAACAGGAGCTGAGAAAACAAATGAATATCCCGGTAATGCATGATGATCAGCATGGCACAGCGATCATCAGCAGTGCTGCATTACTGAATGCGCTGGAATTACAGAAGAAGAAGATAGAGAAGGTAAGATTTGTGATCAATGGTGCTGGAGCGGCAGCAATGGCTTGCATACAGTTGTACGTGGCTTTGGGTGCACGATACGAGAATTTTATCCTGTTCGATAAAGACGGTGTTTTACACGAAGGCCGGACAGATCTGGGCCCGATCAGGGAGAAATTTGCAGTAAAGAAGAGTGACTGGACCCTGGCTACCGCTTTGAAAGATGCGGATGTGTTCCTGGGCCTGAGTGTCGGTAATGTGGTGACACAGGATATGGTCAGGAGTATGGCGAAAAATCCGATCGTATTTGCTATGGCTAATCCTGACCCTGAGATCACTTATGAAGATGCGACAGCAGTTCGGAAAGACATTATCATGGCTACCGGCCGGACAGATTACCCGAACCAGGTGAACAATGTACTGGGCTTCCCGTACATTTTCCGGGGTGCTTTGGATGTGCGTGCCAGGCAGATCAACGAAGCCATGAAACTGGCGGCGGTGCGTGCATTGGCCGACCTGGCCAAATCGCCTGTGCCGGATATTGTGAACATGGCGTATAACCAGCATAATATGTCGTTCGGTCCCGAATACATCATTCCCAAACCACTTGATCCCAGGTTGTTGGCGACCGTAGCGCCAGCAGTGGCAAAAGCTGCAGTGGAAACGGGTGTGGCGCAAAAAGATATTCCGAATTGGGAGGCTTATACACTGGAACTGAATAAACGCCTGGGACTGGATAACCAACTGATCCGTGTGATTGGTAACAAGGCTAGGAGAGATCCTAAGCGACTGGTATTTGCCGAGG
Organism: Sediminibacterium sp. FW305-C-269; assembly: GCF_058231045.1. Lineage (NCBI taxonomy): Bacteria > Pseudomonadati > Bacteroidota > Chitinophagia > Chitinophagales > Chitinophagaceae > Sediminibacterium > Sediminibacterium sp. FW305-C-269. Next base: position 250,644 of record NZ_JBIQXQ010000002.1, read on the forward strand.
CGGATAACCAGAAGATCCTGAAAGCGGCCAGTATCTTGTATGATGATGGTATTGCTTACCCCATATTGCTGGGTGATCCTGTTAAGATCAACCGGATCGCAGAAGAGAATAATATTGACCTCACGGATATACCGATTATAGATCCGAGAAGTGATGAGATGGAAGCCAAACGTGAGTTTTACAGTGAGTTGTTCTTCCAGAAGCGTCACCGCAAAGGCGTTAACAAATATGAGAGTCTGAAGATCATGAAAGACCGGAACCACTTCGGTTGTATGATGGTAGAAACCGGAGATGCCGATGCGATGCTGTCTGGCCTGACAAAAAATTATGCGGAAGCCATCCGCCCGGCTTTACAGATCATTGGTACGGAAGAAGGCGTGAAAAAGATAGCAGGCATGTATCTATTGCTTACTAAAAAAGGTCCCTTGTTCCTTGCTGATACCACGGTCAATTTCAATCCAACAGCAGAAGAGCTGGCAGATATCACCATGATGGTGGCCAAGGAAGTGCGCAACTTTAACCTGGTACCCCGGATCGCCATGCTGAGTTACAGCAATTTCGGCAGCAGTGATTCGCGGGAGGCCCGGTTGGTGGCAGAAGCTACCCGCATATTGAAACAAAGGAATCCTTCACTGATAGTGGATGGTGAGATGCAGGGAAGCCTGGCTTTCAACAAAGAGATACTGCGTGATAATTATCCCTTCAGTGAGCTGGTGGATGAAGATGTGAATGTGCTTATGTTCCCCAACCTGACATCGGGTAACGTAACCTATAACCTGCTGAAAGAAGTGGGTGGCGCTGATGCGATCGGACCGATATTGCTGGGATTGAAAAAACCGGTACATGTACTGCAATTGGGCAGTACGGTAAGGAGCATTATCAATATGGCATTAGTGGCCGTGGTAGATGCGCAATTGAAATGCCGGATCAATACCGACGAGGTGGTTCAGCGGAGCGCATGGTGGAAGCGCCTGAAAAAGCGTAAAAAATAATTTCACCCGCAACTAATGGAACAAATGGTTACGCATCATAACAAGCAATAATGCAGGGGGCAATTACCAATTACTAATTATTCATTCCTAATTATCCCATATGTCGTTTTTCACACATTTCGGTACTTATCTTCTCATGTTAAAGGGTATGTTCACCAAACCCGAGAATTGGCGTATGTACTGGAAAGAGTTCATGCATCAGTGTGTGGAGATTGGCGTGGGGGCATTACCGATCGTGGTGATCATTTCCCTGTTTCTGGGTGCGGTAACCACCATACAGACCGCTTACCAGCTGGTTAGTCCGCTGGTGCCGCAATCGACCATTGCGCAGATTGTGCGCGATAGTATGATCCTTGAACTGTCCCCTACGGTGGTAAGTATCGTATTGGCGGGTGTGGTAGGCAGTAAGATCGCCAGTGAACTGGGGAATATGCGCATCAGTGAGCAGATCGATGCGCTGGAGATCATGGGTATCAATACCAAGAGTTACCTGATCTTTCCCAAAATACTGGGTTCCCTGGTGGTGATACCTTGCCTGATAATCATTTCGGCGGTATTGGGTATCTGGGGAGGACGTTTTGCGGGTTCATTATCAGGTATCCTGGCTACTGATATCTATGATATCGGCCTTCGACAGAATCTGAACCTTTATAATATCAATTTCGCGTTATACAAATCGTATACGTTTGCGTTCATCCTCAGCAGCATACCTGCTTATTTCGGCTATAATGTAAAAGGCGGTTCTCTGGAGATCGGAAGGGCCAGCACCAGTGCGGTGGTAGTGAGTTGTATCCTCATACTGCTGGCCGATTATGCACTGGCTGCATTGCTGTTGTAAATCCTGTATTAAATTTTTTACTCAAGCCACTACTTGTTACTTTTAAGGTGATAATGGGTATCGATTTTACATGCCACATTTCATTAAAGTACACAGTGTATGAATCCGGGATTTTCATCTTTTCAAAAACAGATCACTCATCCGGTTAAGTTTCGGCTGTTCATGCTGAAGAAACTTCCTTCGGCTTATTTTGCCGGTCTTCGTATCAGATCTTTTAATGAAAAGGCTGCTGTCATCACTGTCCGCTATAATTGGTTTACCCAGAATCCTTTCCGTTCCATGTATTTTGCTGTGCAGGCTATGGCCGCAGAGATGAGTACGGGTTTACTGGCATCAGGTCAGGTTTACCAGAGAAACCCCGCCGTAAGTATGCTGGTGGTAGGATTGGAGGCGAAGTTTTTTAAGAAAGCAACCGGTCTGATTGCATTCACCTGCACCGATGGTGATGCCATTGAGAGGGAAGTGGAACACGCGATTGTGACCGGTGAGGGACGAACGATCACCTGCAGGTCAATAGGAACCAATGAGGCGGGCGAGCAGGTATCGGAATTCCTGGTTAGCTGGAGTTTTAAAGCAAAATCACATACGTAGGCACATATTTTTATCAATTGTAAATGCCGCAGGTAAGAATGGAGTTGTTCTTCCTTGCGGATAGGAGGGATTATGAAAATAGCATTTCATGGAGCAGCCAGAACAGTTACCGGTTCCAAACACCTGATCACACTTCAGAACGGAAAAAAATTATTGCTGGATTGCGGGCTTTTCCAGGGATTGGGGAAAGATACGGCATCCATGAATGAAGACTTTGGTTTTGATCCCGCTTCGGTGGATTACCTTATCCTGTCGCATGCACATATAGATCATTGCGGCCAGGTACCCCACGTGGTAAAACATGGCTACAAGGGCCCGATCTATGCAACACCCGCCACGAAGGAACTGGCGGGCATCTTACTGGAAGACTCGGCACAGATACAGCGGGATGATACCCGTTTCATCAATAAACGAAGAGCCAAACAAGGTCTGCCCCCTTATGAACCGATGTATGATCTCGAAGACGCAGCCAAAGCGTTCGAGCAGTTCAAAACGATCAATTATAACCTATGGACCCGCATTGATGAAAGTATTGAAGTGATGTTCACCGATGCAGGCCATATTATCGGAAGTGCGGCGGTTCATCTCCGGATCACAGAAAAAGGGGAGACCACCTGTATCAGCTTCAGTGGCGATGTGGGACGGTACAATGATGCCATCCTGCGATCGCCCGATATTTTTCCGCAGGCTGATTATATCATACTGGAAAGTACTTATGGCAATAAACTGCACGATGAAGTGCATGGCACTGTAGATACCCTGTACGATTGGGTGCATAAGACCTGTATTGAGAAAAAAGGGAAACTGATCATACCTGCATTCAGTGTAGGACGTACACAGGAGATCCTCTATGCACTGAACCAACTGGAAGTGGAGAATCGCCTGCCATCCGTACCCTATTATGTAGACAGCCCATTAAGCAGGGAGGCTACGGCAGTAGTGAAGAATTATCCGCAGTATTTCAATAAGCGCATCAAACGGATCATGCAGTCAGATAATGATCCCTTTGATTTCAAAGGGCTGAATTTTATCAAAACGGTAGATGAAAGCAAGAACCTCAATAACCTGCCACAACCCTGTGTCATCATCTCAGCCAGTGGAATGGCAGATGCGGGAAGGGTAAAACATCATATCATGAATAATGTACATGATGCAAAGAATACCATACTGATGGTAGGTTATTGCGAACCCCATTCGTTGGGTGGCCGGTTGATGGCGGGCGTCAAAGAAGTGAAGATCTTTGGAGAAATGTTTCCTGTAATTGCTGAAGTGGGACAGATGCGCAGCATGAGTGCTCATGGCGATTACGACGATCTTTGCCAGTTTCTTGCCTGCCAGGATCCCGCTCTTGTACGGACACTTTTCCTGGTGCATGGCGAGTATGAGGTACAGCAGGATTTTGCGCGAAGGCTGGTGCGCAAAGGCTTCAAAGATGTGGTGATTCCCGAAATGCATTATGAAACTTCTCTCTGATCGATGCCTGATTCAATTGTTCAAGTAAAAGCAAACATGGAAAACAATCTTCCCATTTCTTCCCGCATAAGGGAAATATACCAACAACGATTTGGAACACCTGCCTGTATTGTTCGATCACCGGGCAGGATCAACCTGATAGGTGAGCATACCGATTATAATATGGGTTTTGTATTACCCGCGGCCATTGATAAAGCCATCTATGTGTCGATCGGGAAAAGGGACGATGGTCGCATACATCTCTATGCCGCAGATCTTGACAGTACGTACGAAGGATTACTCTCAGACGTACGTATTTCCGGGCAACACTGGCCCGATTATATTCTTGGCGTGGTACAGCAGTTGCAGAAAGCAGGCCATAAGCTGGCTGGTTTCTCTGCTGCGATCCTGGGAGATGTTCCTTTGGGTGCAGGGCTTTCCTCCTCTGCTGCTTTGGAGTGTGCCACAGTGTTTGCACTGAATGAACTTTTCCAGTTAGGATTGTCAAAACGGAATATGGTGCAACTGGCACAAAAGGCAGAAAATGAATTTGTGGGACTGCAGTGCGGTATCATGGATCCCTTTGCCAGTGTGTTTGGCCAAAAAGGTCAGGTGATTCGCCTCGACTGCCGTTCGCTGGAATATGCCTACATGCCATTCTCAACCGAAACGTACAAGATCGTTCTGTTCGATACCGGGGTAAAACATTCACTGGCTTCGTCTGAATACAACCTGCGCAGGCAGGAATGTGAAGAGGGGATACGGATCATACAAAAAGTCTATCCGCAGGTACTTTCATTAAGGGATGCAACTATCTCTATGGTAAACGAATGTTTACAGGCGGGAGATCCGGTGGTATACAAGCGCTGTAAATATGTAGTAGAGGAGATATCGCGTTTACAGGAAGCCTGTGATGACCTGGTGAATAATGATCTTGCTGCATTCGGCAAAAAAATGTTCGCTACGCATGATGGTCTGAGCCATCTGTATGAAGTAAGCTGCCCTGAGGCTGATGCACTGGTAGATATGGTACGAAACCGGCCTGAGGTACCGGGCGCACGTATGATGGGTGGTGGTTTCGGTGGATGCACCATCAATATCGTACAACAGGATGCGATACCTGGATTGGTGGCGACCGTAGAAAAAGACTACAGGGAAAAGTTCGGCAAGGAACTGAAAACCTATATCGTCAATATTGATGAGGGAACTACACTGGTAAACATATGAATGAAGCAGTTTTGAGTGTATACCAGCAAAGAGCCCATGAATTTCGTTCACAGAAAGAGTCATTAGGCCGCCGGCTGTTGTTGAATAGTCTGTTGCGTTTGGTGTTTTTTATCCTGTTTGGCTGGTTCCTGTATGCCGCATTCCGCGAACGATTCTCGGGTAATGCATTGCTGTATTCTATAGGAGGTTTCATTGTGTTCCTGTATTGGGTTTCGCGGGCCGGGATCCTGAAACAGAAGATCGCTTTTGTGGAGAAACTGATCCTGATCAATGAAAATGAGATCGCCGTACTGAAAGGAGGGGTTTCCTGTTTTGAAGATGGTGGAACCTCACAGTCAGGACCAGGATTCGCGACAGATCTGAATGTGTTGGGTAAACATTCCCTGTATCATCAACTGAACAGAACCGGCAGTATCTCTGGTAAAAAACAACTGGCCAAAGCCATTACGGATCCCCTGATGGCTCCACAACAGATCATCGACTACCAGGCTTGTATAAAAGAATTATCCGGCAAGACCGCATTCAGACAAAACCTGCAGGCACATACTTTGTTATTGAAAGAAGAAGTCAGCCTGTCGCAAATGATCACCGGTTTGCCGGATGGAGCGGGCTCAGGTCTGGAAAAATCTCCCTGGAAACAATTGGCCTGGATATGGCCAATTACCGGCGTGTTGATCATTAGTTACGCGGTTTGGATCCATACCTATTCTTATATATTGATTTTTACTTTACTGGGTTTGCTGGTTTTGTCTCCGGCACTCAGGCAGGTATCTCAATTGTACCATCATATTTCCAGGAAGGGTTATCTTTTTACACAGTATGCCGCTTGTTTTCAGTTGATCTGTGAGGAAAAGGTTCAGCATCCAGTCCTGCAAGAGAAACAGGAACGGATTGCAGAAGCCGCTGAAGCATTCCGGAAATTATCGCGCCTGATGGGTGTATTTGATCTCCGGGTAAGTCTGCTCAGTTTTTTTGTAAACGGATTGTTCTTATCTGATCTGCTCTGCGCCAGGGCTTACCTGCAATGGAACCGAAAATACCAGCCATTGTTTGACAAATGGTTTGATACCCTGGGTGAGATAGAAATGCTGAATTCGCTGGCCTGCTTTTACCAGAATCATCCCGGTTTTATTTTTCCTGAGGTAGCTGTGGGTGCTCCTGTGATCAATGCTACCGGCCTGGGTCATCCATTGATGGATGAACGAAAAGCGGTAACGAATGATTTTTCCATCGGAACAGTTGCCAGATTACATCTGGTTACCGGCTCCAATATGTCCGGGAAAAGCACTTTCCTGCGATCTGTTGGGTTGAATATGCTGCTGGCACAGATGGGGGCACCTGTATTCGCAGAGAAGTTTATGTTTAGCCCGGTCAGGTTACTCACTTCCTTTCATCATATTGATTCACTGGAAGAAAGCACGTCATACTTCTATGCCGAATTAAAATGCCTGCAATCTATCATGCATGCATTGGAGGGACAGACGCCTGCATTGGTATTGCTGGATGAAGTGATGCGGGGTACCAATTCGGTGGATAAACACGATGGAACCGCTTTGCTTATAAAGAAACTGTTACAGAAAAACTGTTTGACTCTGATCGCTACACATGATACGGAGCTGGGTATACTGTCAGCGCAATATCCCGGACAGGTGGAGAATTATTGTTTTGAAAGCGAGGTCACAGAAACAGGCTTACACTTTGATTTTACCAGGAAAGCGGGGGTAGCCCAAAGCAGGAATGCTACCTACCTGATGAAACAGATGGGCATCGTTTAAACATTACTCGATCAGTTTCACCACTCTTGTCATCTTGCCATCTGTATTGACTCCTTCCAGAACCAGCAGGAATTTTTTGGTGACATCATTGTTATAAAACTGGATACGCACCCTTGGATTCTTTTTATTGGTGATCAGGTAAGGATTCCAGTAAATCGTGGTTCGGTTGTCGGTCTCAAAATTGTCGCTGGCTTTCTCGTAAGAAGGGTTAAAGAATTCCTTGAAACGGGAATAACCGCCCAGGATGGTATTCTCAAGTCCTTTGCTGTTGGGATTGTTTCCCCTGGTATCAGCGCCTTTTCTGGTGTAAATCGCAATTGCACCACCACTGCCTCCACCGATAGCACCAAAGAATGGGGGACGGAAAACCTTTACCATGGCAATATCCCTGACGTTTATTGTCTGCACCATATCAATGCTTGCAGGAGATTCGTTCAGGAATAAGTTTGGAACTGCACCCCGCCAGCTGATGCTTGCATTGGAGCCGGCACCGCTAATCATTAAACCGGCCACTTTCCCCTGCAGGTAAGACAATACATCAATGGCACCATTGGCAGCAGGGTCATCTGTCATGTCAAAAGAATAGGCATCGCCGCCAGTGAACATGCCTCTTGTGTATTTTTCGTCGAGCTGCTGTTCTTTGCTTTTGGCCCTGGCTTTCACAATTACTTCCTGTAATGTAGTAGATGCCATCCGCTTCTTTAATAGTTCCTGCTCGTTCAGGAAATAGTTCATTTTTGCTTTAGCAATGCTGTCGCTATACCGTAATGGCCGGTAGGTATCTGTAAACTGTATCTTCTTGGGAGTCTGTCGTAAAAGGCCATTCTCGAATTTCACTTGTGTCAGGTCTGTCAGTTTATCATTGCCGTTGAAGCTGTAAAAGATGCGAACAGTATCATAGAAGAAGGCAGTTTTCTGTTCAAAATTACCTTCTTTATCTACCGGCAGGAACGCGAAATTCCGACTGCTGTCTTTACCGGCGATGATCAGGTTCAGCAATAGTGGTTTGCTGCTGAGAATACTTCTGTCTGCGAATACTTTACCGGTGATCTTCATAAAATCTGTTTCAGCCGGGTATTGCAGGGCCGGGGTAACACCTGCTTTGATCTTATCCCAGTCAAATCTTCGCCAGCCATTGGTAAGCATTACCAGGTCGAGATTGGCAGTTACCGTATCTGCATCACTGTTGAGGTAATAACCCGGGTTGTGGATCTTTCCTTTGATCTCGCTGCTCAGCAGGATATCTGAAAAAATGGTTCTTGTATCGGGCTCGCCAATGCTGGCATCAGTGATGGAGACAGACATATTGGTGGTAGCCGTATCCGATACTGATATTTCATATACATTCTTTCCTCTTTTATCGAGGCTTACCAGCGCTGTGTTCAGTTTGGTGTTGAACTCGTGCAGGCGGTTGTTCACAAAAATGATCCTTTCGGCTATGGGTAACCAGTCTGATGTAAAGAGAGTGAATTGCAGGATGCCTGTTGGTAATTCATCGATCGGCACTTCTGCATTCAGCAACAGTTTTTCTGAAGCATTCAGGCTGACCTTATAATACAAAACCTGGTTCATGTGTACCAGTAGATTCATCTTCCTGAAATTATCCGGAACATTCTGTGTACGTTCTATCTGTACCAGGGCTTTTTCATTGGTGGTTTTGATGCTGATACGGGCTCCCTGTGTTTTGGTGACAGCGATGGGGGTTGTGCCTGTCTTCCCGTTTTCATCTGTCCAATTCAGCTTATAACCCTCCTGCGGATTGGGCAATAACCAGAAACTGCCCATACCATCGTGTTTGGTTCTCAACGTGTCCAGTATCCTGTTCTTATCATTTACCAGGAATCCTTTTATGAATACCGGCGAGCCAAACTGGTTGGTGGCTTTGAAAGCGATCCGGGTGGTGAGCCCACTCACGAGTGTACCTCCTTCGGGGAAGGTCTCTACCCTTGTTTTAAAAACAACGGGTTGTTTTTTTTGGGCATTGATGGTTCCGGTATTGATAGTGATATCTTTCTCATAACGGAAGGCGGGGTCATCATTCAGCATCCAGCGGGTGAAGGCTTTTACATGAATGAAATTACCGATATAATCAGAGGGAAGTTCAAAAGATCCTTTTGCAGTAGATTGGTATAAAGGCGCTACTGTCTGTTTAAGCATTTTCCCGGTGGTGTCGTACCATTCCAGGTATACATTCTTACTCAGCCCGCTTAGCTCCGTACCACTTAACAGGTATACTTTATAGAAAATGGTCTCCTCCTTATTATAGATGCTCTTGTCAAAGTGTATATGTATTTTTTCGGTTGGATACTGCTCAGCGTATATAGCCATCATTGAGTCTACCTGCTGCGCCTGGATTTTTTGTGCCAGCAGAAAAGAAAAAGTCATTACGAGTAAAGCTGAAGAAAGTAGTTTCATCCGGGTAGAATTGTCTTGCAAAATAAATTCAATGTACAAAGAACCGTTTTATTTTTTGATACCGGATCGCTTTTATTAACAAGGTAATGCCGTTAACTTGCTATTAACAAGTAAGTTGTGTGTTGTTTGCTATCTCTCGCCCGTACCTGGATGAATGGAGTTGCTAAAAAAAACAGTAAATTACTTGTTACTTCACCATTTGAATATTCATGAAAACTGTCATCATTACAGGGGCCAACGGCAATCTTGGTACAGCTGTTACCAGGCATTTTATTAGTAAGGGTTATCGGTTGGTGGCCACTGTAATCCATGAAAGTCAGAAAGCGGATATGCCATCTGATCCGCGACTGGATGTTCAGGTTGTGGATCTTACTGATGAGCAGGGATCTGAGGTTTTTATTGATCGTTCAATTAAACAATATGGTACAATTGATGCGGCACTGATGCTTGTAGGAGGTTTTGCCATGGGAACGATTGCTACCACTTCCACTGCCGCTATCGATCAGCAGGTATCCCTGAATTTTAAAACCGCCTATCAGGTAGCCAGGCCGCTGTTTAAACATATGCTGGAAAAGGGTAGTGGCCGCCTGGTATTTATCGGAGCCAGACCCGCACTGGAAGCAGCCTCCGGTAAAAACCTGTTGGCTTATGGACTCAGCAAATCTCTCCTGTTCAAACTGGCAGAATACCTGAACGAGGAAGCAAAGGGCAGGAATATTACCGCAACGGTGGTAGCCCCATCCACCCTCGATACCCCGATAAACAGGCTGTCAATGCCCGATGTAGATCCGGCCACCTGGGTAAAACCGGAAGCGTTGGCTGGTATACTGGAATTCATTGTTTCGGAAGCCGGTGCCCCTTTGCGAGAGTCGATTTATAAAGTATATAATAACGCATAACCGTATAAACCATGTTAACCGAAAACCTTGCTATACTATTTGAACGGGATATTCTGAAGCTGAAAGCCGAGATCAGTTTGTATACAGATGAAGCATTGTTATGGGTAACCTTACCCGGTACCAGTAATTCGGGTGGAAATTTGTGCCTGCACCTGTTAGGTAATCTGCAGCATTATATAGGCGCTGTGTTGGGAGCCGGTCATTATAAACGTAACCGGCCGGAAGAATTCAGCAGCAAAAATATTCCACTGGCTGATATACGGCAGCAGCTGGATCAGGTGGCAGTACTTATTCCAAAGACCCTGCGTTCTTTATCGGCCGAAACACTGGAAGCGGAATATCCTGAAAAAGTATTTGACTACCCCATGACCACTCAATATTTTATGATACATCTGCTGGCACATCTTGATTATCACCTGGGACAGATCAACTATCATCGGCGACTGGTGGGAAATCATTGATAGCATAAAAGTTACCCTGTCAGGAAGGAGTATGCCTATGTCGCCCATATTCTGTAATCGCCTTTACAGGCTAAATAATAGGCATCCTTTTTGCACTATATTTTTTGGACAAATTTGTACAGCAGGAAAATGTATTCTCGGTAGCATGCATCTTTTAGTCCTCATAGATCACTGGCAGAGCCTTGGATTTTACCAGGAAAATGATAGTTGCAAAGGAGCCAGCCGCCTAGCAAAAAATGTGAATGGAAACAAAAAAAATGCATAAAACTGATTTATGTCATTTGTTGATATTCTTAGATTTCCGATGATTTTTGACTATTTCAGCTTTTTTTAAAATTAGCTGTGCAATTCTTTGTACACTTAATTTTTTTCATGTGAAATTCCGTAATTTGGATGTGGGTATAAAATTGTAACCCGTTCAAAATATGGGAGCCATTTCATTGATTGCATTGGGTCTGGCAGCCATCCTCTTTTCGGCAGGCGGGATCCTGGTTGGAAAAATACTTTTGAAGAAAAGCCGCAACTCCCAGAAAGGCCAACCTTACGAATGCGGTATCCCTACCGATACATCTCCCTGGCACCAGTTTCATGTGGGCTACTACCTGTTTGCCCTGCTCTTCCTCATTTTCGATGTAGAGCTGGTCTTTATGTATCCCTGGGCTGTGGTGGTTAAGAAAGTGGGACTGCTGGCGCTGGCAGAGATATTTATATTCATATTTATACTGTTCATGGGCTTTTTATATGCACATAAAAAAGGAGCATTGAAATGGAGTTAACCGAAGCCAAACAGGCACAATCAGATTTTCCGGGTGAGATACACCCAACAGCAGGAGGCGGTATTATTGTGAGCAGCTTTGATGGCTTGATCAACTGGGCGCGCTCCAACTCTTTGTGGCCTCTCACTTTCGCAACCAGCTGCTGTGGCATTGAGATGATGTCTACCGCATCAGCCAAATACGATTTTTCCAGATTTGGTTTTGAAGTGACCCGTGCTACGCCACGTCAGGCGGATGTGATCATTATTGCCGGTACCATCGTGAATAAAATGGGGCCTGTTTTAAAACGCCTGTACGACCAAATGGCCGATCCCAAATATGTGATTGCCATGGGAGCCTGTGCTATCAGCGGTGGGCCATTCTTTTACAATACCTATTCTGTGGTAAAAGGAGCGGACCATATCATTCCGGTAGATGTATACATACCGGGCTGTCCCCCCAGGCCGGAAGCGCTATTGCATGCATTGATCACCCTCCAGGAAAAGATCAAAAGTGGCTTAACCCGCGAACAGATCCGTGAAGGATCCAAAGTTTAGCATAAAGTAATTGTATGACGAACGAAGAACTTAAAGAACAGATCCTTTCTCTCGAACCCACCGCCACTTTTGATGAAACAGGTGAATGGCTGAATGTACAGGTAGCGCCTGCCCAATGGAAAGAACTGGCCAGGGGACTGCGGAACTCGGCCATGCATTTTGATTATTTGTTTTGCCTGACTTGTGTTGACTGGAAAACGCATATGACCATGGTGTACCATCTTTCCTCCACTTCCCACAGGCATAATATTGTTGTAAAAGCAAAAGTTGACAGGAGTCAACCTGAGATCGAGACCGTATGTGATATCTGGCGCACGGCAGAATTCCATGAAAGGGAAGTGTTTGAATTGTTCGGTGTCGTGTTCCTGAACCATCCCGATCTCCGCAGGCTGATTTTGACCGATGATTTTGAGGGATTCCCTTTGCGAAAAGATTTTGAGGACCCTATTAATATGATAAAACTGTAGCGGGCATGTATACGCAAACTGAGGTGATAAAAGATACTACTGCAAGCGGTTCTGAAGGCGAACTGGTGATCAATATGGGACCACAGCACCCGGCAACACATGGTGTGCTGCACCTGGTCATCACTTTGAACGGTGAAACCATCAAAAAAATCGAACCCCATCTGGGTTATATCCACCGCTCTATCGAGAAGATGACAGAGAGCCTGACCTACCGGCAGTTTACTTATGTAACCAGCAGGATGGATTACCTGTCGGCTCATATCAACAACCTGGCCTGCGCCATGACGGTTGAAAAAGCCATGCAGATAGAAGTTCCTGAACGTGCCCAGGTGATTCGGGTATTGATGAACGAGCTGACCCGTATCGCTTCCCACGAATTGTGGATCGGTGCAATGGCAATGGACCTGGGTGCATTCACTCCCTTCTTCTACGCTTTCCGTGAAAGAGAGATGATCACCGAGATCATGGAAGACTCCTGTGGAGCCAGGTTGACCATGAATTATATGGTGCCCGGTGGGGTAATGTATGATATCCATCCGGATTTCCAGAAAAAAGTAAAAGCATTTGTACAACAGTTCAAGGATAAGGTAACGGAATATGAAGACCTGGTTACCAATAATGTGATTTTTCAAAGCCGTACAAAGGGTGTGGGTTACCTGTCCAAAGAAGATGCAATCTCTTACGGTTGCAGTGGACCTGTGGCAAGGGCCAGCGGGGTTAGCTGCGATATCCGTAAGATCTATCCTTATGAAGTATATGGTAAAGTGGACTTTGATGAAGTGCTGGATACCGCGGGCGATTCCTTTGCCCGTTATATCGTTCGCGTAAAAGAAATGAACCAGTCTATCCGTATCATCGAACAGCTGATCGATACTATTCCGGAAGGCGATTTCCAGGCCAAAACAAAAGCGGTTCTGAAACCACCGAAAGGAGAGTTCTATACAAGGGTGGAAACGGCCCGTGGAGAACTGGGTGTATACCTGGTCAGCGAAGGCGGAACCACACCGTATCGTATCAAATACCGTTCACCGGGATTCTCTAACCTGTCCGCATTAGAGCATATGGCCCGCGGCAGTAAGATCGGTGACCTGATGGCGACTATGGGTACGCTGGATCTGGTGATTCCGGATATTGACAGATAAAGACAATTGTGAATGGCAGATGGGCGATGCTGCATCTGCCGTGAGCGATCATAAACGAAAGTAATACATAAACAATGTTCAGTTTAGAAGGCATAACAAAAACCATACAGGACTGGTTATTCAGCAGCTTCAGTCCTACGGTTGCATTGCTCATTGAATGTGCGATCATCATACTGCTGGCGATTGCTTTGTTTGCTGTGCTCGGCCTGGTGCTGGTATTGATGGAAAGAAAAGTAGCGGCGCATATCCAAATCAGGCTGGGACCTAACCGGGTAGGACCCGGAGGTATGTTCCAGACAGTGGCCGATACGGTGAAATTGATCATGAAAGAGGGATTGACGCCGGATATGGCCGATAAGTTCCTGTTTAACCTGGCGCCATTTATTGTGATGATCGTGGCTATGCTGCTGCTGGCCCCCATCGCTTTTGCAAAGAATTTCCAGATATGGGACATCAATATCGGTGTGCTCTATGTATCTGCGGTATCCTCCCTTTCCGTGATCGGTATCCTGATGGCTGGATGGGCCAGTAATAATAAGTATTCGCTTCTGGGTGCGATGCGCAGTGGTGCGCAGATCGTGAGTTATGAACTTTCAGCGGGCCTTGCCATATTATCGGTGGTAGTATTGACCGGAAGCCTGCAGATATCCGATATCATCGAATCTCAGAAAGATGGCTGGTGGTTGTTCAAGGGGCATATCCCGGTGATCATTGCGTTCGTGATTTTCCTGATCGCAGTTACGGCAGAGACCAACCGAGCACCTTTTGACCTGGCAGAAGCCGAATCAGAATTGACGGCAGGTTTCCATACCGAATATTCGGGTATGCGCTTCGCGTTCTTTTTCCTGGCCGAGTATATCAATATTTTCATTGTGTGTTCGATAGGAGCTACACTTTTCCTGGGCGGCTGGATGCCTTTGCATATCGGCAACTGGGAATCGTTCAATCACCTGATGGATTATATTCCTTCATCGGTCTGGTTCATGGGTAAGACCTTCTTCCTCATTTTCCTGATCATGTGGTTCCGCTGGACCTTCCCGCGTTTGCGTGTAGACCAGCTGCTGAACCTGGAATGGAAATACCTGTTACCAATCAGTTTGTTCAATATCCTGCTGGTAACGTTGATAGCGATCATGGGGTGGCATTTTTAGGGAGGTTCAGAGGTTTATTATTCAATAACCTCTCTGTATCAAAACCTGTTTTGCAGTCCGGTAATCAGGGAAACCGATCATCCGGACAGGAGCAGGGTTGGAATACAGAGGAAACATAAAAACAGCATCATGTTTTTGAAAGAGTACATAAAGGATGTTTACAAGGGTGTAACCTCTTTGCTGAAGGGAATGCGGAAGACCGGTTATTATTTCTTTCATACCAAAGAGATCATCACCGAACAATACCCCGATAATCGCGCCACTTTGAAATTGGCCGAACGTTTCCGTGGAGAGGTAGTGATGTTGCATGATGAGAACAACGAACATGCCTGCACCGGCTGTACGGCCTGTGAACTGGCTTGTCCTAACGGCACCATCAAGGTCATCACCAAGTTCGATATCACGCCGGAAGGCAAAAAGAAAAAAGCCGTTGATACATTTATCTATCACCTCGAGCTCTGTACCATGTGTAATTTATGTGTGGAAGCCTGTCCCACAGGCGCCATCAGTATGGCGCAGAATTTTGAGCATAGTGTATATGACAGAAACAAACTTACCAAACGATTAAATAAACCAGGTTCAAAAGTCAGGGAGGGCGTTGAATAATGGAAGCTGCTGCAATTATATTCTATCTGATATCAGCCTTTATCCTGGGTACCGGGATCCTGGCTGTAACCACACGTAAGATATTCCGTTCTGCCATCTGGCTGTTGTTTTCGCTGGTCGGCATTGCCGCCATGTATTTCTGGCTACAGGTCGAGTTCATCGCGGCTGTGCAGATCATTGTATATGTCGGTGGCATCGTGGTATTGATCATTTTCTCCATCTTCCTGACACAACAGTCCGGTAAAGAGATGGCCAAACCGGTAGCCCGTCGGGCTTTGTTTGGAGCCCTTGCTGTTGTATTTGGCCTGGCACTGATCTACAGTATCATTGCACAGTATGGTTTTGCAGAGCAGGCTACACGGCCATTCGGGGTTACGGTAGATGCCATCGGTACGCAAATGCTCAGTACCACCGACCATGGTTTCATCCTGCCGTTCGAAGTAGTGAGCATGTTATTACTGGCATCGATGATTGGTTGTATCGTGATTGCAATGAAGAACCGGAATATCGGCCCGGAACTGCAGGAGCCTGCAGGAGCAAAGCTGATGATTCATGCCGATTTTACCTCAAACCAAACAGACAAGGAGGCCTGATATGAATAGCATACCCTTAACACATATCTTATTTGTCAGCACTGCCCTTTTCTGTATCGGCATGTATGGTTTGTTCACCAGGAGGAACATGATCACCATGTTGATGTCGATTGAACTGATGCTGAATAGCGTGAACATCAATTTTGTGGCTTTCAACAAATATCTGTGGCCGGAGAAACTGGACGGTATTTTTTTTACACTGTTCATTATCACGATCGCTGCTGCGGAAGCTGCCATCGCGATTGCGATCATCATTAATCTGTATAGAAGTCATAATTCAATAGATGTGGAAGATGCCACGGAACTGAAATATTAAAAAGATGTCAAACTATTCCTACATCGTATGGATCCCGTTGTTGCCGCTGCTGACTTTTCTGCTGCTGGGACTGTTCGGGCGCAGATACGTTAAAAATTTTTCCGGTATCCTGGGCTCTGGTTCCCTGCTGGTGTCAACTGTATTATCACTGCTGGCTGCCAGGCAGTATTTCCTGCAAGATGGCCAGCTCAATGGTGTTTACCAGAAGATCATCGCATTCAAATTCACCTGGCTGGAATTTTCGCCCAATGTATCCATTGATATCAGTGCGATCATCGATCCCATTTCGGTGATGATGCTGGTAGTGGTCACTTTTGTTTCACTGATGGTGCATGTTTTCAGTCTGGGGTATATGAAGGGAGAGGAGCGCTTCGCTACTTATTATGCCTATCTCGGCCTTTTCACTTTCTCCATGCTGGGCCTGGTATTATCCGGCAATCTCTTCCAGATTTATATGTTCTGGGAACTGGTAGGCGTGTCTTCTTACTTGCTGATCGGATATTATTATCATAAACCATCTGCTGTTGCAGCATCTAAAAAAGCGTTTATCGTGACCCGTTTTGCCGACTTGGGTTTCCTGATTGGTATACTGGTACTGGCTTTCTACGGGCAAACCCTGGACATCACTACCCTGATTGAAAGACTGACTTCTGCACAGTCAGCGGAATTTGCCGGAATCACCACTGCAGGTTTTCTGGGTGTGTCGATGCTCACCTGGGGATTGTCACTGGTGTTTATCGGAGGTGCCGGTAAATCGGCTATGTTCCCGCTGCATATCTGGCTACCCGATGCAATGGAAGGTCCTACACCTGTTTCTGCCTTGATCCACGCGGCTACCATGGTGGTAGCTGGTGTATACCTGGTGGCAAGATTGTTCCCGATCTTCTCGGTGGATGGGGTTTCGCTGCAACTGGTAACGTATGTAGGTGCTTTTTCTGCTTTGCTGGCGGCTATCATTGCCTGTACGCAAACCGATATCAAACGGGTACTGGCCTATTCAACCATGTCGCAGATCGGTTATATGATGTTTGCGCTGGGCGTTTCCAAACAGGGGGGTGAATCGGGCCTGGGTTATATGGCTTCTATGTTCCACCTGTTCACGCATGCTTTCTTCAAATCATTATTGTTCCTTGGTGCAGGCGCTGTAATCCACCTGGTGCACAGCAACGATATGAAAGATATGGGTGGTTTACGCAAACTGATGCCGGTTACGCATATCGCTTTCCTGGTGGGATGCCTGGCCATTGCGGGTGTTCCGCCTTTTGCCGGTTTCTTCAGTAAGGAAGAGATCCTGTTGGCCGCATTCCATGCCAATAAGCTCATTTTTGGAGTAGCCCTCTTCACAGCAGCACTTACTTCATTCTATATGTTCCGCCTCTACTTCTCCATTTTCTGGAACAAGGAAGCTGCCCATCACCCGCATGATCATGGGGAAGGTACTTTTTCGATGAAGTTCCCACTGGTGATACTGGCAATCTGTGCAGTAGTGGTTGGTTTTGTACCCTTCGCCCATTTTGTTACATCTGATGGTGTTGCGCTGGAAACGCATATGGACCTTGGGTTTTCTGTGGTCCCGGTTGCCTTATCCTTACTGGCTATCCTGCTGGCATCGGTGATGTACCGGGTGGCGAATGATAAACCTGCGAAAGTGGCCAGTACCATGGGCGGACTGTACAAAGCGGCCAGCCGTAAATTCTATATGGATGAGCTGTATCTGTTCATCACCAAAAAAATTATATTCCCGCTGGTTGGTCAGCCGATTGCGTGGATCGATAAAAATATTGTTGACGGATTGATGAACTGGCTGGCATCAGTTACGGCCAGGATCTCTGAACTGATCAAGGGATTACAGTCCGGTAAGGTGCAGAACTACGCTTTATACTTTTTTGGAGGTGTAGCGGCACTGGCGGTACTATTTATTTATATCTGGAAATAGATCTATTATGAACCTGTCATTACTCATATTACTTCCACTGGTTACAGCCCTGGTGATCCTTTTCTGCAACGGATTGAAGCAGGTTCGTGTGGCAGCGCTGGTGGGCTCTGTGGCACAGCTGGCCGTATCGGTGCGCCTGTTGTTATTGTACCAGGCTGAAAGGGCTGCGGGCAATCATTCCCCGATGTTGTTCGAAAGCAAACAGGAATGGTTCTCCAACCTGCATATCAATTATCATATTGGAGTAGATGGGATCTCCATCGCCATGATCCTGTTAACAGCTTCGGTGGTGGTGGCGGGCATCCTGGTTTCCTGGACCATGGATAAGCTCAGTAAGGAGTTCTTCTTCCTGCTCATTCTGTTGAGCATGGGTGCTTATGGATTCTTTATCTCGCTTGATTTGTTCACTTTGTTCTTCTTTCTCGAAGTGGCCGTGATCCCCAAATTCCTGCTCATTGGTATCTGGGGCAGCGGTAAAAAAGAATACAGTGCCATGAAACTGGCATTGATGCTGATGGGCGGTTCTGCCCTGGTATTCGTAGGGTTGATGGGCGTATATTACCAGACCGGTTCCTTCGACCTGATGCAGATCGCCAATACACCGATCCCGCTGGACGTGCAGAAATTCTTCTTTCCTTTTGCCTTTCTGGGTTTCGGCATATTTGCGGCCTTGTTCCCGTTCCATACCTGGGTGCCTGATGGACACGCTTCTGCGCCTACAGCTGCATCTATGTTCCTGGCCGGAATCTCTATGAAACTGGGCGGTTATGGTTGTTTGCGGGTAGCTACTTACCTGATGCCCGATGCGGCACATGCCTACTCCTGGATCATCGTCCTGCTGGCTACCATCGCCATTATTTATGGTGCGTTCGCTACCATGATGCAAACGGACCTCAAATACATCAACGCTTATTCATCAGTGAGTCACTGCGGATTTGTGATACTGGGTATCGGGATGCTGACCCGCACATCAATCAATGGGGCAGTACTGCAAATGGTATCGCATGGTCTGATGACAGCTCTTTTCTTTGCCGCTATCGGAATGATCTATAGCCGAACACATACCCGGATGGTGGAGCAATTGGGTGGACTATTAAAAGTGATGCCATTCATTTCCACAGTGTTTGTGATTGCGGGTCTTTGTTCATTGGGTCTTCCAGGGTTCAGTGGTTTTGTGGCAGAGATGACCGTATTCATGGGATCCTGGCAAAACCCGGATGGCTGGTATCGGTTTGCAACAATCCTTGCCTGTGCGTCGATTGTGGTGACGGCCGTGTATATCCTTCGCGCTGCCGGTAAAACCGTGATGGGACCCATGGATGATCATTATGCAACACTCACCGATGCCACCTGGAACGAAAAGCTGGCGGCAGCCATACTCATTGTTGGTATTGTACTGATCGGTGTGGCCCCCTTTCTCATCAACCAACTCATTATGCCCGGAACCGATACCATCATGATGCAGGTAGGAAAAGCGATTACCCAAAAATGATACTGACCCATGCTAACTGAATTTTTTATATTGCTGAAACAGGAACTGGTGATCACCGCTATCATTTTCCTGTTATTATTTTTGAAATTGGGTAAAGACAGATCCAATGAATCGGTCCTTACGATTGTTAATTTTCTCTTGTTTGTAAATCTGTCTGCAGGTTTCTTTGGTAACCAGGAAGGGACAATATTCAACGACATGTTCCGGACCAATAACCTGATCGTGATAGAAAAGAATATCCTGAATCTTGCATTTTGGCTGATCTCTTTGCAATCCTATGCGTGGTTAAGAACACACAAACACGTGATCGAGTTCTACCTCTTATTACTGACGTCTTTGCTGGGTATGTTCTTTATGATATCCAGTGGCAATCTGTTGATGTTCTACCTGGGACTGGAAATGTCAACCATACCGTTGGCGGCGGCTGCTAACTTCGATTTGGCCAAACGCCAGTCATCAGAAGCAGCTATGAAGATGATCATCTCATCAGCATTTTCTTCGGGCCTGCTATTGTTCGGTATCTCATTGATATATGGTGTAAGCGGTACATTATTGTTTGCTGAAATCCCGGCACACCTGTCTGCCGGTCCATTACACATACTGGCCTTTATTTTATTCTTTTCGGGTATCGCCTTTAAGATTTCGGCGGTGCCATTTCACTTATGGACAGCTGATGTGTATGAAGGGGCGCCTGTGGCTGTTACTTCTTTTCTTTCAGTGGTGTCAAAAGGAGCGGTATTGTTTGTGTTGGTACCTATTTTGTACAAGGCTTTTCAACCCCTGGCAGGAACCTGGTACAATGTGTTGTTCGTGCTGGCACTGGTCACCATCATCATCGGTAACCTGTTTGCCATCCGCCAGAACAACCTGAAAAGGTTCCTGGCTTTTTCTTCCATTGCGCAGGTTGGTTTTATCCTGGTAGGTATATCAGCCGGTTCGCCAGCTGGTATGGCTTCTGTCGTGTTTTTCATTTTGGTGTATGTGTTTTCTAACCTGGCAGCATTCGGTGTGGTCTCGCTGGTCAGTGCTTTAGCCGGAAAGGAAAATGTGGCGGATTACAAAGGTTTCTATGTAACCAATCCATTCCTGTCTTGGGTACTCACCATCGCCCTTTTCTCATTGGCCGGTGTACCACCTACCGCAGGGTTCTTTGGTAAATTCTTCCTGCTTATAGCTGGAGCAGCCAAGGGTAATTACTGGCTTATTGGTATAGCTTCGTTGAATATGGTGGTGTCCTTCTATTATTACCTGCGGGTGGTGAAAGCCATCTTTATGGATAGCAACGAACATCCTATCAACAGGATAGCGGTTCCGGGTTTACCCAAACTGTCACTGTATATCTGTTTGGCAGGTATCATCCTTACCGGTCTGGCCAGTTTTGTATATGATTATATTTACTCATTCAGCTACGGCTTATAAATAGTATTAACATGGCTATTAATAAAAATCATGAATTTGAAGACCTGGATGGCGTAAAATGTGCTGTGGTAGAGAAGAATATCTCTAAAGACCGGGTTGATTTTCTGAAGCCTTTACTGGAATTGAATGGCTATACCGTAATGGTGGTAGCCAGTCCCCCCCCCAAAGTAGCCCCGGCAGCACCTTCTGCAGCAGGTGCTGCCGCCCCTCTGCCACCGCCACCGGCCTCTGAAACGTTTACGTTGGGTGTTACGGATGTCATGTTCAATGCCACCAATGCAGTGTTTGGGCGTTTGCTGAAGACTGGCGACGGTCACATAGTTACCCTGGCTTACTGGCGCCAGCAGGAAAAAATTGCTCACGACCAGGTCCCTTACTACGAGAATAAATAAGCATTTTGCCTCTTTATCCGCAGGGTAAGGACTGATTGTGAATAGGGTTAAAATAAAGATGCAGCAGCTATTGCATTTGGTAAATAACTGTTGTAACTTTTAGAAACCAAATCTTTTCCCATGAAACAGTATCATATTGTTTCCCGTATCGCCATTTACCTGTTGGCTGCGGTGATGATCGTCTATGGGTTTATTCATCTTTTCAAACCGCATGACCTGGTTGTATACATCCCTGATTATATTCCGGGGGGTGTGCTATGGGTGCATGTGGTAGGGGCTGCCTTTATTCTTGGCGGGATCTCATTTATCCTGAACCAATGGGTCAAAATGGCCGGCTATCTGTTGGCTATTCTCCTGTTCGTGTTTGTGATTGTGATACACTTGCCCAATTACCTCAATGCAGGTAATGCCGAAACACAGGCAATGGCCCTGATCAATATTCTAAACGATACGGCGATCGCAGGTTTTGCCCTGCACCTGGCTGCTGGGGCGCATCACCAAAAACTGCACCTGGAGGACAGCGATTAGTGGATTTAAAAATGAGTTGCATTTTCAACGCCTGTTCAGCTGCAGAACAGGGTTATTTATTTTGCAGCAGTTGGTTATTGGTTAAATCAAAAGATCCTGTTTTCCGAAACAGGATCTTTTGATTTCGAGAAGAAGGTATTCATGGCTTTCTACTGGGTACTTGGTTGAGTAACCAATCCGTGAACTCAGCCGCGGCTATACCGTTCTGGAAATCGGGACTCAGCCTGTCATTTACGATATATTCATTATAGATCCAGGGATCGCCGATAGCAAAAACAATACCTTTTCCGTACCTGGCGGAAGCCATGATAATATCTCCATTGTCTTCCAAAACCGCTTGGGCATTACCCTGAACGGTAAGGGTAGAAATGCCTTTCAGGTATAACTGTTTTGCTTTTCGGAAGATATTGTGTTGCTCGGGAACCATGATCTTACCAACCGAAATATCTTTTATTACTGCATTGCGGGTTTTATTGGTAAAGTGAAGCCCGAATTTGCCGGCCAACAGGTTAAACCGGGAAAGTTCTGCATTAGCAGAATCATTCGCCATTAATACCAGCACCCCCCCTTTTTTTACCCAGTCGGCAATTACGGTTGCGTAAGCCGGAGTCATATAATTGGGATATTCGGTTTCTTTCTCTGTATCAGGATCACAGATAATATAGATATCTGTTCCCTTTAGGTTATTAACAGAGGGGGCTGCAGGTAAGCTGGTAAGTTTTGCATTCCTGGTTTTGAAGAGTTCGGCCCAGATGGTGTACCCGTTAATACTTTTGTCTTCCCAGGTGTAATGGAATCTCTCCATCTCTCCCTGTGGGTTCTTTTTGTACTCGTTGTTAAAAAAATAGTCAAGTGTCACCGTTTTTTGTTGTGAGAAACCGCTTGCCTGTAAAATAAACAGCAGGGCAGTAACCATTCGGAGGCGATATTTCATACAGTCTTTTTGCTAAAAGTAGCTGGTTTTCCTGCCCCCTGTTCCTTAAAAGATAATTTTCCCCGAAATCGTTTTCGTACTTTTTTTGAACTGGTTAAACGTTTTACTAAAACCTTTTAACTAAGTTTAACTATGATTGTATCGTTCTTAGAGAACCCTGCCATCATACAAACAATTGCTAAAACCAAATCTGCCATTATGAGAAAAGTTATTTTTCTAACTGCGCTTCTATTTTGCATAGTAAGCATTGCCTGGTCGCAAAACCGTTCACTGACGGGCCGGGTGGTAAACAACGAGAACGGCTCTGCTCTTACCGGCGCCAGTGTTACCGTTAAGGGTACTTCCCGTGGAACGGTAACAGATGCAGATGGTAAGTTCACCATCAGCATTCCTGCAAAAGGTGGATCGGTACTGGTAATTGCTTCTGTTGGATTTGCCAGTCAGGAAGTTGCCGTTACCAATCAGACTTCATTAAACATCAGCCTTGTTTCTGAAACCAAAGCACTGGAAGATATTGTAGTGGTTGGTTATGGTGAAAGAAGAAAACGCGATCTGACCGGTGCGTTGGTATCTGTTCAGTCGAGGGATATTGTACGTGCCAACCCTGTACAGGCTGCCAAAGCTATCCAGGGACAGGTTGCGGGTGCTACCGTTACCAAATCCAGCAACAGGCCGGGCGCTGGTTACAGTATCACTATCCGGGGGGAGAATACCATCAACAACTCTACTCAGCCTTTGATTGTGATCGATGGTTTAATGGGTGGCGATATCAATAACCTTAACCCCAACGATATTCAGTCGATGGATGTATTGAAGGATGCATCCTCCACTTCCATCTATGGAGCACGAGGTGCTAACGGTGTGGTGATCATTACCACCAAAAAAGGTGTTTCCGGTAAACCCAGGGTAACCTACGATAGTTATGTGGGTATGAAAATGCTGGCGCATGTGCCTAAACTGATGAGTACTCCTCAGTTCTATAAACTCACTTATACTGACAGGGTTGCTGCAGGTTTGACCGGAACCGTATTCACCATTGCTGAGCAGGCTAATATCGATGCCGGAAAAACCACCGACTGGGCCAGCCTGATCACAGATCCGGGTTTACAGACCAGCCATAATATCAGTGTATCCGGCGGTAGCGAAAAAACAACGTATCGTTTCTCAGGCGGTTTCCTGAACGAAAAAGGAAATGTACTATATACCGGGTTCAAAAGGTATAACCTGAATGCAGGTCTCGACAGCAAAGTGGGTGAGCGTGTGAAAGTAGGTTTTACCTCTTATCTTACCTATAGTGAACAGAACTGGGGTTCTATGGAGTCGCTGCGTGGTGCTTACCGCGCAAGACCTACCGGTACTGTATATTATAGCGACCTCACCAATCCCAGCCAGAATGGCGACCTGGATGTGAATGGTTATGCTGTATGGATGGGTATCAACGATAAACAAGTTCCCAATCCCTTGCTTGATATAGATCCTGCACAGTCCAAACTGCAGACAACCACTTTGTCCGCCATCACCAATGCCTATATGGAAATAACTTTGGCGAAAGGGCTGAGTTTCCGTTCTTCTATCTCTGCATCCTATAATACGCAGCAGATCGGTGACTGGAGGGGTATGTGGTCAAAATCACAGATCGGCACCAAACCAAGAACACAGCTGGATAACAGGAAGACTGCCAATTACACTATCGATAACATTGTGAACTATAAGCGGGATTTCGGAAGCAAGCACAGGCTTGAACTGACCGGTCTGCAGAGTGCTTTCTACCAGCGTGATGAGGTTACCACCATCGCGGTAAAGGATTTGCCTTACACATCTTACTGGTATGCGCTGAATACAGGGACTATTACCGCACAGGGTAGTTCACTGGTAGAGCGTTCACTTTCTTCTTACATGGGAAGGATCAACTATACCTTCAATGATAAATACCTACTTACCCTGACTGGCAGGGCCGACGGTGCCTCTCAGCTGGCAGAAGGCAATAAATGGGCTTTCTTCCCTTCACTGGCCGTGGCCTGGAGAATGGGCGATGAGAAGTTCATGATGAAGCAGAACGTCTTCTCAAATGTTAAACTGCGTATGAGTTATGGAGAAGTAGGTAACTCTACAGTTAACCCATACAGCACACAGGCCAGCCTGCTGAATACTGGTTATGATTTTGATGGTGTAGCCGCTATGGGCTTTGCACCATTGAACCTGGCCAACAAATCACTGAAATGGGAAAGAAGTAAAGAGTTGAACCTGGGTATCGATTTCAGCGTGCTGAAGAACCGAGTGAACGCTTCTGTTGAAATCTATAACAGGAATACCGTTGATTTGATCCTGAACCAGAAAATACCTACCGTAACCGGCTTTAACCAGGTTACTGCCAATGTAGGTAAGATCCAGAACAGGGGTATTGAAGTTACCCTGAACACCGTGAATATCAACAAGGAAAACTTCAAGTGGAATACTTCTCTGACTTTTACCAAGAACAACAACAAACTGATTGAATTATATGGCGATGGTCAGACAGCTGATAAAGGAAACAAACTGTTTGTAGGCTATCCTATCCGTGCCAATTTCGATTACCAGTTTGCTGGTATCTGGCAACTGGCCGATTCTAACCTGGCCAAAGTATATAAGCAGGTTCCGGGCGCTGTTAGGGTGGTAGACCAGAATAATGATAATGTGATCTCTTCTTCCAACAATATTGACGACAGGGTTTACCTGGGAACACAGTTGCCTAAATGGCTGCTGGGTGTGACCAACCGTTTCAACTTTAATAATTTTGATCTGTCTTTCTTTATCTATTACAGAAAAGGTGTTCAGTACAGCAACTCCACTTTGTCAGGAACTTTCGGCGAACTGGGAACCAGGTACAATTCACTGGCTTCACTGAATTACTGGACAAAGGACAATCCATCCAACACCTATTTCTCGCCTTATGTGGCCAATCCTTACCGTAGTGCCATCAATTACCAGGATGCAAGTTTCTTGAGGGTATCTGATATTACCGTTGGTTATACACTTCCTAAGCGTGTGAGAGACAACCTGAAGATCACCAATGCAAGGTTCTATGCACAGGTTTCAAATCCGTTCATCTTTACCAAGTATACCGGATTCGATCCTGAGTTCAACTCTGCGATCTATCAGGATGATGTGCCTTCTATTCTCGTAACCCTGGGAGTAAATGTCAGCTTCTAATTTTATCTTAAAAATTATTACTATGAAATCAATACTCAATATAAGATCTGCAGCTGTAGCACTCGCTTTCACTGGTGTACTGGTTAGCGGCTGTAAAAAAACATTCCTGGATGAAAATCCGGTATCAACACTAACTACGGATAGTTATTACAAAACGCCAACCGGTTTTGAGGACCTGGTGAAGTCCTGCTACCCGCTGTTGCGCAATATTCATCAGGCACGCCAGCTGGTACTGAATGGTACCGACTTGTTTTATCCGGGAGGATATAATGATCCCAAATTCGCAACTTCTGCTCCCAATGCGGGTTCACTGAACCAGTATGATGTAGGATTGAATGGTTCGCTTGCAGATGTAGGAACTCTCTGGACATTACTTTATGCTGAGCTTGGAAGAACGAATACTGTCATTAGCCGTGCCTCTGCCGTTAGTGGTATGACCGAAACCCTGAAAGCTACCAGGGTATCAGAAGCCAAATTCCTGCGGGCACTTACTTTATTTTACCTGGTACAGCAGTGGGGAGATATTCCTATGCCACTGGTTGAGATCCAGGGAGCCAGTAAGGAAGCCAAACGGGTGCCCCAGGCAGATGTATACAAGCAGATACTGGATGATCTGCTGGATGCCGAAGGTAAATTGCCGGCAGTAGCATCCGATTACGGAAGGATTACCAAGGGGGCAGCACAATTCCTCCTCTCAAAAGTATACCTCACAAGGGGTTGGAATTTCCAGAATGCATTGGGTGGCAGTACTGCTGATTTCAACTCAGCATTACAATATGCCGATAAAGTCATTGCAACTTATCCGCTGGCTGCCAAATACAAAGACCTGTTCCCAATTCGTTCAGAAAATCCACTCACACAATATACCGGAGCACAGAACGACAAGAACCCGGAGATCATTTTCTCTGTTCAGTGGAACTCTGATGTACTTACCAATAAAACTGATCCTGCATTTACACAGGATGCAGCGGGTGGTAACAACCTGCATTCAGTTTTTGGTGGAGGCGGAGAAGGGTTCCCCGGAACCAAGGGACGTACCAGCGATTATAACCGTTCACAGCCCATCTATCCCCTGGGTGCTGCGATTTATCGTATGTACGATCCACAGGTAGACCTGCGCTACGATCATAACTTCCTGGATGTGGGTTATGCTTTGTTGCCTGTAGCAGGCTTCAAGCCATTGCCTATACTGAACCCTAACCTGAAGATCGATATCAAAGCCGGTGACACCGTGGTGTATTTCCGCCCATGGAACAGGCCGGCAACCACAGCCAATGAGCGTGGTATTGATGTAGGCGGTACCCGTAAATATTCTGTGATCAATTGTGATGAATGGGGTGGTGGATACAGTATTGTGAATGGGGTAGTAACTACAGGATTCCCCACCGGTGAACCCAATATGTGGAAATTCTGGCAGCCGGGTATTCCTTATGGTGATGCTTATGGTACTTTTAATGAAAGTGTTTTCCGTGTAGCGGAAGCCTACCTGATTGCTGCTGAAGCCATTGTAAAAGGAGCAACCGGCGGAAAACTGGGGGGCGCAGAAGTATACTACAACAAAGTACTGGATCGTGCCATGGCAACGGCTGGTGCAGATCCTAAATGTGCTAAGTTTCCTGAGGATCTGAAATCGCAGGAAGCGGTTTCTTACCGTGCCACTTCTGCAAACATTTCAGTAGACCTGATCCTGGATGAAAGAGCAAGAGAATTATTAGGAGAATATGACAGGTGGTTCGACCTGAAAAGAACCGGTAAACTGATTGAGCGCGTATTGCGGTATAACCCCTGGGCTAAGAAAAGTAATACAATCAAAGACATACATTACCTGAGACCTATTCCTCAGAGTGAGATCGATCTGTCTTTCCCTGCAATGACACAAAACCCTGGTTATTAATCTGAAAAGTAAAAGGATCTGTTCATCGGGGTATGTTTTTATATCCCTGAACGGATCCTTTCTAATGTTCCGCCATCGTATCTCTGATCGTATGGGGGAAGCAGGTGGATAATTTTAATGACCATAGATGTATACATTGTTTATTTTTTATTCTGATAAAGTATCATTCCTATGAGAGGCTGTAAGTATGTGCCATATCTTTTCTTTGTCCTGATGCCTTTGACCGGTCTGTTTGCGCAGACGAACAAAGCAGTAAAACCAAAGAAAACAGACCTGGTAGAACCCATGGTGGATGCGGCTAATTCAAGGTTCTTTTATTTCAGTTCCGCTTCCCGCCCCTTTGGTATGGTAAACCTGAGTCCGGATATGGTATTGAAAGGGACCTGGAATACCGGTTACCGGTATAACCAGGATACAATTAAGGTATTCAGTCATATTCATTGCTGGGAACTTTCGGGTATACCGGTACTGCCTACCACAGGCCCGTTCAAGGGTCAGCTGGGCCCCGATAGATATGGATCCAGCTACTCGCACCAGCAGGAGATTGCCAAACCTGGTTATCATAAAGTGCTGCTGAAAGATTATGGTGTTACTGCCGAACTCACTTCCACTACCCGTGTAGGGTTTCATAAATACACCTATCCAAAATCGGCAGCCAGCCATATCCTTTTCGATTTTACCACCATGCTGGGTTCTTCCGAAACACAGAGCGCCAGTGTAAAGAAAGTATCTGCCCAGTCAATCGAAGGTTCTGTTACGATGGCTGCAACGATCCGCAGACCTAAGCCTGTCACAGTGTATTTCGTGACTGATTTTGATAAACCATTTGATTCATTCAACGGCTGGCAGGATGGTAAACTTACCGGCATGCAGGATCAGGTGTCGGGATCAAAAAACGGTGTATATGTAAGTTTTGCCACTGCTGCCAACGAAGTGAGGCAGATGAAAGTGGCCATCTCTTATGTGAGTATTGAAGAAGCAAGGAAAAACATGCAAGCAGAACTGCCACATTGGGATTTTGCACGTGTGGTAAAGGAATCTGCTGAAGAATGGAACCAATGGCTCGGCCGGATAGAGGTAGAAGGTGGCACACTTACCGAGCAAAGACGTTTTTATACGGACCTGTGGCATGCGTTGCAGGGCCGAAGGATCGTTAGTGATGTCAGTGGCACATATATCGATAATACAGGTCTTCAGCCGCGCAAACGTCAGATACCACTGGGTTCGGATGGTAAACCTCGGTTTAACGAATACAATTCAGATTCTTTCTGGGGTGCACAATGGTCTTTGAATACCTTATGGCATATGGTATACCCTGAAGTGACTGAATCATTCATCAACTCTCTTCTGTTAATGTATGATGACGGAGGACTCATACCGAGAGGTCCTTCCGGGGGTAATTATACGTATGTAATGACAGGTGCAGCCACCACTCCCTTTATTGTAAGTGCATATCTGAAAGGAATCAGGGGATTTGATATTGCAAAAGCCTATGAAGGGATGCGTAAAGATCATTTTCCCGGAGGTATGATGAGCAAAGTGGGTTATGAACATACAACATTCAAAGGCGGAGGTATAGAGGAATATATGGAGCTGGGTTATGTACCCTACCCGCTCAGCAATATCAAATATGGATTTCATATGGATGGCTCTACCCAGACACTAGAATATGCCTACCAGGATTATGCACTGGCACAGATGGCCAAAGTATTGGGTAAAAAAGAGGATTATGAACTGTTCAGTAAAAGGGCATTGAACTACCGGAATGTATTCAATAAGGATACAGGCTGGATGTGGACGCGTAACCGAGAAGGGAAATGGAA
Source organism: Sediminibacterium sp. FW305-C-269 (assembly GCF_058231045.1). Classification (NCBI taxonomy): domain Bacteria; kingdom Pseudomonadati; phylum Bacteroidota; class Chitinophagia; order Chitinophagales; family Chitinophagaceae; genus Sediminibacterium; species Sediminibacterium sp. FW305-C-269. The sequence goes on from NZ_JBIQXQ010000002.1 coordinate 280,488, forward strand.
CCAGCCTATTGATATTCTTCAGTATGAACACGGCTTTGAAGAAGGCAATGCCGCCCAGTATACCTGGTGGGTGCCACATGACGTGAAAGGTTTGATAGACCTGATGGGCGGTACAGAAATATTTACCAATAAACTGAACCGTTCTTTTCTGGAATCCCGGAAACATAGCTTTGTCTCAGGAAAATCTGAAAATCCAACCGATCAGGAATTATTGCGCAGGGTATATATCAATTATGGTAACCAGCCTTGTATGCAAACACCGTTCCTGTTCAATTATGCAGGTAAACCCTGGTTAACACAGTATTGGACAAGGCAATTAATTGATTCAGTATATAGTGGCATCTCCCCGCAAAAGGGGTATAGTGGCGATGAAGACCAGGGGCTGATGGGCTCACTGGCAGTACTGCTGAAGATCGGCCTGTTCTCAACAAATGGCGGTACATCTGAAAAACCGTTTTATGAGATCAGCAGCCCCATTTTCAACAAGGTTACCATTAAACTGAACCAGCAATATTATCCCGGAAAAGAGTTCGTGATAGAGGCCCGGAACCAGGGGCCGGGTAACGTGTACATCCAGACAGCAAACCTCAATGGAAAAACCTGGGATCAGCCCTGGTTTCTACATGAGGAATTGATAAAGGGTGGAAAGCTGGTATTGAATATGGGAGCAAAACCTAACCGGAAGTGGGGAAGTGATCTGCGTAAAGCGCCGCCGTCCATGTCAACGCTAAAATAGAATACGGAGATTCTTAATTGCTGAAAAAGCTTTCTTATGAAGAAAATTTCAATGAAAGATATCGCCAGGGAACTGAATACCTCGATCACAACGGTCTCGTTTGTGATCAATGGGAAAAGTGCGGAAATGGGTATCAGTCCGGCAACGGAAAAAAAAGTACGCGACCTTATTAAGAAAAGAGGCTTTAATCCGAATAGCGCCGCCAGGATCTTGCGTACAGGGAAATCCAAAACCATTGGCCTGATCGTGGAAGATATCGGCAACTATTTTTTCGGAAATGTTGCTAAGATTATAGAAGTAGAAGCGAATAAAAATGGATACAGTGTCTTTTTCAGCAGTACTGAGAACAATGATGATAAGGCAAGGCAGCTGATCAATAAGATGCGGAACAGTTCTGTGGATGGATATATCATTACGGCAACCCAGGGTATAAAGGATGAGATCCTCAAATTAAAAAAGGAAAACGTACCCTTTGTACTGATAGACAGGTTAATCCCTGAAGTAGAAACCAATTATGTGATACTCGACAATTACCAGGGTAGCTATAATCTGACAAATCACCTGATTGATAATGGATATAAGAAGATTGGCTTTATTTCCATCTTTAGTGAGATGTCGATGATGACGGAAAGGGAAAAGGGATTTCAAAAAGCAATGGCGGATGCAGGACTTCCGATGCACTCCAAGTATGTTCTCAAGGTCAAATTCTCCGACAACGAGGAAAAGATCATCAAAGCCATGATTAAATACATAAAGGCTAATCCTCAACTCGATGCCTTATTCTTTGCTACCAACTACCTGGGCGTAATGGGTATTGATGCTCTACAAAAGTGTCACCTGAAGATACCTGCAGATATTGCGGTAGTTAGTTTTGACGACAACGATCTTTTCAGATTACTTTCGCCTTCTATCACCGTAGCGGCACAGCCTATCAAAGAGATTGCGATTCAATCAATTGACCTGCTGCTGAAAGTGATCAAGAAAGAGCAGAAACAGTCTATGACGGTGGGGGAAATCATTAAACCTCAGATCATCATCCGGGAGTCTTCTCCAAAAAAGCAAAATTTCAAATCCAAAATATCCTGAAAATCGATAGCTCTTATCCGGTCGGTATGCGATAATGCAAGGTAGCCCGGTTTTTGGCGCTGGCGCTCTGATCCTTCTGCTGAATTGAGGTGGCGCTTCAGGCGTAATGCCGTTAGTTGATTTATAGAAAGAGAGGGTATGCTATATGCATAAAATATACTGCATATAACCAATAGTTACATCGGGTACAGATTTCGGTTAGATATAAGAAAACTATAGTAAAAAATAAATCACAATGATGAATAGAATCCCCTCTTTTGTAATACGCCGATTCATGCATATTGCCATGCTTGGGTGTGGTGTGTTATTGGGCGCAGATCAATTAAATGCACAAAAAACGCTGCTTCCCAATATTGTCTATATCCTGGCAGATGATCTTGGTTATGGAGATGTATCAGTCAATAATCCCGATAGCAAAATCAATACTCCTAACATAGACATGCTGGCCAGGCAGGGTATACGTTTTACCGATGCGCATACCACTTCGTCTGTCTGTACACCCTCCCGTTATTCTATTCTTACCGGCAGGTATCCCTGGCGTAGCAGGTTGCCAGTCGGGGTATTGCGTGGGTATAGCAGAACATTGATAGAAGAGGGGTTGCCAACAGTGGCCGATCTGTTAAAAACAAAATCATACCGGACAGCTGTGGTGGGCAAATGGCATCTTGGTCTGGATTGGGTACCCAAAGACGCATTCAGAGATTCGTTGAAACCGGAGAACAACCGGAATAATCTGTATGGTATCCTCAATGAAATGAAACCGGAACAGATCGATTTCAGCAAAGCACCTGAACGGGGACCCATGACGCAGGGTTTTGACTATTCGTTCATACTGCCTGCTTCATTGGATATGCCTCCGTATTGTTATCTCGAGAATGACCGCTTGACCGGGTCATTGAGCGGATATACAAAAGGCAATAAACTGGAATCAGGGTATACCGGCCCGTTCTGGAGAGAAGGCCTGATGACACCCTCTTTTGATTTTTATGATGTGCTTCCTTTCTTTACCCGAAAGGCGAACGATTTTATCAGGAAACAGGCGGGTGCATCAAATCCCTTCTTCCTGTATTTTCCTATGCCGGCACCGCATACGCCCTGGGTTCCTGCAAAAGAATATAACGGTAGCTCACAGGCCGGAGAATATGGCGATTATGTACAGGAAGTGGATGCTGCTGTAGGTAAAATATTACATGTGTTGGATAGTATGGGACTTTCTAACAACACCATGGTGGTCTTCACCAGCGATAATGGCCCCTACTGGAGAGAAAATTTTGTACAGCAGTTCGGACATAAAGCGGCAGGTGAGTTTCGTGGCATGAAAGGCGATGTGTTTGAAGGAGGTCACCGGGTGCCATTGATTGTCCGTTATCCCGGTAAAGTAAAAGCAGGAACACAATCAGCCGTTACCACAACACTGGCCAATTTCATGTCTACCTGTGCAGACCTGATCGGGAACCATAGTGAAAGGTTTGAAACAGAAGACAGTTATTCTATTTTTCCGATACTGACGGGCAAAGCTGATGTGATTAAAGAACAACCTGCCATCGTCAATATTTCATCCAAAGGAACCATGAATATCCGTAAGGGATCTTGGAAACTGGTCACCAAACTTGGTTCAGGTGGGTTTACTGTGCCATCGGATGTGAAACCCAAACCGGGGGAGCCGGTGGGCCAGTTGTATGATCTGTCGAATGATATCCATGAAGATCACAATCTGTATAATGAACATCCCGAGAAAGTGCAAGAGCTGCTGAATGAATTAAAAAAGATCCAGAAAGCACCCAAAGGGAAAAGGGTTACAAATTAACAGGCCGATGGAATTATGGCAGGGATAATGGTACTGAAATCATCATGAATAAATCGAATTGTATGCGTATGTTTTACCACAAAAAGAATCTGCTTTCATTGCTGGTAATTGGTTGTTTCAATCTTTTGTCGGCACAACTACCCCGTACACAGAACTCCCGCCCTAATATCATTTACATCATGGCGGACGATATGGGTTATTCAGATATAGGCTGCTATGGTGGAGAAGTCAATACACCCAACCTTGACCAACTGGCGGGCAATGGGATCAAACTGCGTAGTTTTTATAACAATGCGCGTTGTTGTCCAACCCGCGCCAGTCTGCTTACCGGCAGATCTCCCCACCAGGTGGGTATGGGTTTAATGGTCACAGCACCTGCTGCATCGTATGAGCCAGGCAGTTACCAGGGCTTTCTGGATACATCCTATGCTACCGTGGCGGAACTGTTGAAGAAAGAAGGATATCACACATACATGTCGGGTAAGTGGCATGTTGGTGAACGTCCGGAACACTGGCCCAGGAAAAGAGGGTTTGAGCATTACTTCGGTCTGATCTCGGGGGCAAGCAGCTATTATGAGATCCTGCCACAGGAGCGTAACAAACGTCGTTTCATACTGGAAGACAGTGACTATATGATTCCCAAAGATGGTTTTTATATGACGGATGCTTTTACCGATCATGCTTTGGAATACCTGCATACGGAAAAAAACAGAAAAGATGCTGCGCCTTTTTTCCTGTATCTCGCTTACACGGCCCCGCATTTTCCAATCCATTCACCGGATGAGGCATTGATAACCCGTTATGAAAAGATCTACGCAAAGGGGTGGGACCAGATCCGTAAAGAACGTTATGCCAAAATGAAACGGTTAGGTCTGGTGGATGCAAGTTATCAGCTCACAGAGAGGCCCGCCGATATCTCGGCATGGGAAGCTGCCAGCGATAAAAAGACCTGGATCCGGAAAATGGCAGTATATGCAGCCATGATCGAGAGAATGGATCAGAATATCGGGCGACTGATCACTGCACTGAAAGCCAATGGGCAATATGAGAATACCCTCATTGTTTTTCTTTCAGATAACGGAGGATGTGCTGAAAATACCAATAACCGAAATTTGAACGACACTTCTAAGTTGGTTGGTCAGCGCGGCTCGTATTATACGTATGATATGCCGTGGGCCAATGTCTCCAATACCCCTTTCCGAAAATACAAGCACTTTATGCACGAAGGGGGTATCATTACTCCCTGTATCCTGCAATGGCCTCAAGCCATCAAGCCGCAGAAAGCTTACCTGTCCTCTACAGGCCATGTGACCGATCTGATGCCGACTGCTCTTGAGCTGGCAGGAGCCACAACTCCGGCAGGTATTGCGGGTCAAAGCCTTAGCTATCTATGGAAAAATAAAAAAGCTGTGGAACGCATTATTTGCTGGGAGCATGAAGGCAACCGGGCTATCCGTTCGGGTAACTGGAAACTGGTGAAGGACCTGGAAGATGCCGACTGGGAATTGTATGATATCGCATCTGATCCCTCTGAAACCCGCAACCTGGCAGCCCGGTATCCCGATAGGGTAAGCAGCATGAAAAAAGAGTATGAAACCTGGGCCCTGAATATGCATGTGAAACCACCTAAGAAGAATACAAACAAATCTGAATAACGACAACTGATGAAAAAACTAATTTTTCCGATCGCTTTCTTTTTTCTCGTAATGAGTCATACGAGCTATGCACAATCGCAGAAGACCGCCTATGTGCCCGAATTCGCGAACGAGAATCATGAACAAATCGGCTACTGGTTTATCTCACCAAGCCTGATCACAGAAGAGAACCTCTACCAGAAACACATTGACAGTATAGCGGAAAATTGTAAATACACGCTGATTTTCCTGACGGCACGTGAAGGTGCTGATTTCTACGATTACAAAAAAATGTATCCTGTGTTCAAGAACCTCGTGGCAGCGGCGCACAAAAAGGGATTGAAGGTGGGATTGCAGTTATGGGGTAATTATAAGGACAAAACTATAGAAGGTTCCCAACGGATGATCATTGAAACGGAAGTTCCGTTAGATCAGTCAGGGAATGCATCTGCCACGATCAAAGCTAAGTTTATACGCTTTGAACACCGGCTGCTGAAATCGGATCTGTTTAAAGTTTATGCATTCAAAAAGACCGGTGATGGCTTTTATGACCCGGCCACATGGAAGGATATTACCAGGAATTGCGAAACCGTTCTGCCGGACAAGGCCACTGTTGAAGTGAAGGTTAAGGCAGGGGAATCTATGAAAGGTCTGACGGCCTGCATTATGACACAACAATACTGCAGCCAGAGCAGTAATTGGGACGATGTGGAGGTCAATGGTTTTATAGAAGCCATGAAAGCCTATGCGGATATCCCTTTCGATGGTTTCTCGTTGGATGAATACGGTAATAAGTTCATAGAACGCATTTTTGACCAGAATACTCCCAACCCGTTCAGGGGGCGCTGGTATTCTAATGCAATGGCCAGGGAGTATGCCAAAGCCACCGGAAATTCATTGGAGAAAACGCTGTTCGAAGGCCGTTATGCACCCACCGGGAAACCCGAACTGCGTATCAGAGCCGTCAACGAATACATGGAGTTCATGCGCAGAGGAGCATTACGGGTTGAAACAGCTGTTTACCATGCGTCTCGTGAAATTTATGGGAAGCATATATTCAGCGGGATCCATAACACCTATCACAATAGTCTCATCAATGATGAGATCTGGGCCAATGGAATCGGCTGGTGGAGTGCACCGCGTGCGTATGGACAGACAGATGAAAAAACCTTCCTGCCTACACAAATGGGTATTGCCATGGCACATACCCAAAATGCAATGTATAACCAATATTACGATGCAGTACTGGAACCGGTACTGATTAAATCGTTCAATGATCTGAGATATGGTGTGAGAACGCATTACCATGCCATGAATGATAAAAGGCCGCTTCGTTTTGATCTGGAGGATCCGGATGCCATAGGGGGTATTAATGCCAATGAGAATTGCGCCAGACTGTTGAATAAATTCAATCCTTCTTTACCAGATATCCGCCTGCTCGTGATCTTTGGAATGGAAGGGCTTTCCAATTGGTATCCGAATTATGCTGACAGGGGTGTGTATGATATCAATGATAAGATGAAGGTGGAAGAAAGGGCGGTAGAGATCTGGAAGTCAGGTTACCTGAATGCCCTGGTTCCTTCAGACCTGATCGTAAATAATCAACTCACCGTTGGCACTGATGGAAAACCTGTATTGAACGGTCACAAGTTTGATGCCGTATTATATATCAATCCCCAATACGCCAGGGAGCCGGTGATCCGATTCCTGGAACAGTATACCGGCAAAGGTGGCAAGCTGATGATCGAGGGTAAGGCCGATCGCGATTTTAAGGGTAACCTGATCGCCAATCGTTTTAAAGCCATCTATGACAAGGCCACTGTGGTTGGGTATTCAGTAGCGGATCTGCCGAAGTTGGGCCTGCAGAAGAACCTGTTACCGGATGGCTGCCGTAATGCCGATGGCTCTTATACATTTAATGACCTGGTCTCTATGCGTACTGGTAAGGCAGCCACTTTTCGCGTGAATTTCGAAGGGGATGAATATACCGGCGAGTATCGCGGACTGGCAGTGATTAAGGCAGGTAAAAAGACCGGACTGCAAAAAATGGGCGCCACTGGTTTCACCAGCTTGCGCCGTAACGGAGAAGAAATATTGCGTTTTGAAGAGCCGGCAGACATTTTTGTAGAGAAAAATGACAAAGACAGTAAACTCATCATTGCTGACAGAAACGGAAAGAAAAAGCCGGTCATTAATAAATTATAGGCTTGAGGATGATCATAACTGTTTATCAAGGGAATTAAGATAAAGTCCATACTAAAAGGACCAAGGACAACTAAGATGAAAATTATTTTACATAGTATCTGGATGGGGTTACTGTTCACTGCTGCTTCGGCGCAGGTGAAGAATCTTGCCAAGGATGAAAAGAGGATCTACCTTGATTCACGTGAAGTGCACGGTGGAAATTTCAACTGTGTGATGAAGAGGTCGGCCGAGCTGACTGTAACGCCGGAACAGATCTCCAGGCCTGGTTTCGCAACAGTTGGATGGATGCCGGCCATAGTTCCCGGAACAGTACTCAATTCCCTGGTCCATAATAAACTGTACCCGGAACCTTATTATGGTATCAATAATAAGTTATCCAGTAAACTGATACCCGATATTGCTCAAACAGGCAGAGATTTCTATACCTACTGGTTTCGCACGGAACTAATGATCCCGGCCTCTTTCAAAGAGAAGAACATCTGGTTGCAGGTCGATGGTATCAATTATCGTGCAGAGGTCTGGGTAAACGGGGACCAGGTCATGCATCTGTCGGGAATGTTCCGGCAGGACCAGGTCGATATCGCAGATTTTGCCAAAGTGGGTGAAATGAATGCCATAGCCATCAGAGTATATCCGGTTGACATTCCCGGAACCAATAAGGCAAAACCCTGGCGTGCCCGGGGAGAGAACCGGAACGGAGGTGATGGTAATATCGGGTTGAACACAACGATGCTGATGTCTGTTGGCTGGGATTTCACTTTTAAGGACGGTATCCGCGACAGGAATACAGGTATCTGGAAAAGTATCAGCTTATACGCCACTAATAAAGTAGCCCTGCGTCATCCCTTTGTGCGTTCAGAGCTGGCGAAACCGCATTATGACAGAGCAAATGAAACGGTTTCCGTAGAACTGTTTAACGTGGCCATGAAAACGGTGAAATGTGTGGTGAAGGGAGAGATCGTAGGAGAAGGCATACAATTCGAAAAAAACGTTGACCTGTTGCGCGGAGAAGATAAGACCATAACTTTTACAGCAAGGGATTTTCCTCAGCTCAGCATATCCAGGCCACGTTTGTGGTGGCCCGTAAATAAAGGCAAACCTGAATTGTATGAACTGAAACTGGTTGCGTATGTGGATGGTGTTCCGGGAGACTCGGTAAAAACCCGATTTGGTATCAGGGAGATCAGAGCCGACAGGAATACACCGGATAGTTCCAAGACATTTTATGTAAATGGCCGTAAGATCTTTATCCGTGGCACCAACTGGATACCGGAAGCCATGTTACGCATTTCTGATGAACGCACTTATTCAGAGCTACGTTATACAAGACAATCGGGTGTAAACCTTCTGCGATTATGGGGTGGAGGTATTGCAGAGTCCGATTATTTCTATCAGCTATGTGATGAATTGGGGCTGCTGGTATGGCAGGAATTCTGGCTTACCGGCGATACCAAACACCCGAATGATAAGGATCTCTATTTCAGCAATCTTTCCGCTACCATCAAACGGATACGTAATCACCCTTCTGTTGCTTTCTATGTGGCATCGAATGAAAGTACAGAAGTGTCGGGTATCCGTGAAGTATTGAATAGCCTGGATGGTACGAGGCCTTACCAGATGCAGTCTGAAGTAGATGGCGTGCACGATGGCAGTCCTTACCAGCAGGTCAATCCCATGCAGCATTATGAAAATACGGCGTCTGCCAGGGGCAGCAGGGTAGACGGTTTTAATCCTGAATATGGTGCGCCATCCCTGCCAACTGTGGAAGCACTGCGCGAGATGATGGACGAAAAGGATCTCTGGCCCATCAATAAAGCGGTATGGGATTATCTGGATGGGGATGCTTTTCACGGAATGACCGGTAAGTTCAAGGACCTGGTCGATAATTATGGCACTTCAAATTCGATAGATGAGTTCGCCAAAAAAGCACAATTGCTGAATGCCGTCAATGCCAGGTCGGTATGGGAGGTCTGGAACGCCAATAAATTCGGGTATGGCGACAGATATTGTTCCGGCCTGCTGTTCTGGTACCATAACTCACCTACCCGGCAGGTATGTGGCAGAATGTGGGATTGGTCGCTGGAGCCTACCTCTGCTTTGTATTACACACAACAGGCATTGGAACCCTTGCATGCACAGTTCGATTACCTGAAGAATACCGTATCGGTATCCAATGATTATTTCAGGTCATTCGTTAACTACCGGCTCAAAGCGGAAGTATACGACCTGAACAGTAAGCGGGTCTTCTCTAAATCGGTCATCCTGGACTCGATACCCGAAGATGCCGTGCTGAATAACCTGATCACCATAGATTTTGGACAGCAGATAACACCTGTGCATTTTATCAGATTATCAATTACTGACGAAAAAGGAGCACCTGTCACCAGCAGTTTTTACTGGCGATCCAATAATGCCTATCAGGGTAAGCAAACCCTTACTGGTCCGGCTTCTGCAGGTTTAGAACCATTGGCAACCATGAAGACCTCCAGTTTGCGGTCAACGGTTACAGTTCGGAAGCAGGGTAGTATGCATGTGGTCGACATTGATATGAAAAATACCAGCAATCAGATCGCCTTTTTTACACAATTGCAGTTGCTCGATGGGGCATTGAAACCTGTACGACCTTCTTTTTATACCGATAACTTCTTTTCGCTGTTACCGGGTGAAACCAAACACGTGAGCATAGAGACAGCAGCTATTGGTGATGATCTTGATTTAGCAAAACTGGTAGTAAAAGGTTGGAATATTCCTGCGGTCACTTATGAACTCAAATAAATGAATGTCATGAAGAAAATATGTTTCGTCTTTTTAGTCCTGCTTGCTTCTTATACGACACAGGCACAGCAGGAAGTCCTGATCACCCAATATGGGGCTATCGCAGACGGGCGAACGGTTAATACCAGGGTCATCCAAAAACTGATCGATGACTTGTCAGCAAAGGGTGGAGGTAAACTGATTGTTCCTCCGGGAAATTTCATGACCGGTACACTGGAACTCAAATCAGGAGTGGATCTGCACGTTTCCCTGGGCGCCGTATTGCTGGGGTCACATGTAACAGATGATTACCGGAAACTGGTCGGTGGTCGTGCCGCCGCTCTGGTAATGGCTGACGGACAAAAAAATATTTCTATTTCGGGTGAAGGTATCATCGATGGCCAGGGACAGGAACTGATGATGGATGTGTTCAAAAAACTAAGAAGTGGGGAAGTTAAGTCGGACTCATCCTGGTTGCTGAAACGACCAGGCCCCGGACGCGCACTGGTCTTGTTATTTAATAACTGTAAGGACGTTCGGGTAACAGGCATTACATTGAAGAATGCCTCGGATTGGGTACAGGACTACCGTGGATGTGATGGTGTGGTGATCGATAAGATAACCGTGCAAAGCACTGCTTACTGGAACAATGATGGATTGGATGTGACCGATTCCAGGAATGTCCGTATCACCAATTGTTACATCAATGCCTCCGATGATGCGCTTTGTTTTAAATCAGATAATGTGAATGGTTCCTGTGAGAATGTCTACGTAGACAATTGCATTTTGCGCTCCAGTGCCAACGGTTTGAAATTCGGGACTGCCAACCATGGAGGGTTCCGGAATTTTAAGATCACCAATCTTACGGTATTTGATACGTATCGTTCTGCTATTGCACTGGAATCGGTTGATGGCGGTTTCATGGATAATATCGATATCCGGAATGTACAGGCTAAAAATACCGGTAATGCCATTTTCATCCGTCGTGGTCACAGAAACACGGGAGGTAAAGTGGGAACACTGAAAGATATCTATATCGCCAACGTGAAGGTGGAGACACCATTGCTGAAGCCAGACCAGGGTTATCCGATCGAAGGTCCGCCAGATCATTTGCGTCCGGGTTTTGATAAGATGCCGGTGCGTCCTTCTCATTATCATATCTATGGGCATCCCTATCTTCCTTATAACCTGGTGCCTTCTTCCATTGTAGGGATACCTGGTTACCCTGTACAGAATGTGACACTGGAGAACATTGAGATTAGTTATGGGGGAAGAGCGGATAGAGCTATTGCACATATCCCGTTGACAGAGATCACCCGGATCCCCGAAAATGAAGCGGCCTATCCTGAGTTCTCGATGTTCGGTGAATTGCCGGCCTGGGGTTTGTATATGCGCCATGCAGAAGGCATCACACTGAAAAATTTCAAAGTGAGTTATCTCGAAGAAGATTTCAGGCCAGCTTTTGTGTTTGATGATGTAAAAAAGATTGAGCTGGTAGGGGTGAGTATCCCAACAGTGAAGGAGTTACCTGTCATACAACTCAATAATGCAGAAGCTGTTTCCTTCAAAGGGTTGAATATTCCTGTTAAGGATGAGAAAGCCATTATAAGGACCAATTATAAATAATACTGTCATCAGTTGATACAACGAACGACCATACTGATTTTTTTGCTTCTGGGTTTATCAGAAGCTGTTTTCAGTCAGCAAGTACCCCTGGTGGAGGCGAAACTGTTTGTAAGCGATTCATTGCGGCATGTTTTCCGGACAGGAGGACGTTTACTACTGCATATTACCCGGCAGTCAGAAAAAGAGCCCAGGAACCGGTCTGAGATCACCATTGGTGTAACTACGCCCGATAGCTGGAATGGACAAGAACCCTTCGTTTTCAATACCGCTGAGAAAACGGTATTGGCCAATGGGTTGGCTAAGATCAAAGACGATCCCGGAGGAAAACTGTATTATCAGTTCGTATATAAACAGAATAGGGATGATGGCAATGAGAATGTTCCGGGTAATCTTTACAGTGCCGTTGATTCCTGCGTGGCAGGCGATCAGCTGAAAGTAACGGCTTCCCTCAAATACCTGATCCCTCAGCCGGGTATCATAACACATACCCATGTTAGAAAAGTAGAGATGCGGAGTGAATACTTATCGGCCTTCTCAGGTTATCCGCGTTATCTGCGAGCTTCCATACTCTTTCCTTCGGGATATTTCGATGCTCCAGTCAGGTCCTATCCTGTCTGTTATCGCATACCCGGTTTGAATGGGAGGTATACGGCTATCAATGGTATGATGAATAATACAGATTTTACTACCTGGTGGTTCAGCAAAGAAGCTCCCCAGGTGGTATATGTGTTCCTAGATTCGCAGGGACCTTATGGAGATACCTACCAGGTCGATTCAGAAAACAATGGTCCATGCGGGAAAGCACTGACAGAAGAACTGATTCCTGCGATCGAAAAGATGGTTCATTATGACACTGCCAGTCATGAACGATTCCTGGCTGGATCTTCCACCGGTGGGTGGGTGGCCATGGGACTTCAGGTCTTTTACCCAGACTTTTTTGACGGTACCTGGTCATATAGTCCGGACCCCCTTAATTTCTCGCATTATGGTTTGATCAATATCTATGAGGACAGTTCGGTGTTTTATAATAAATGGGGTTATCTGCAACCGGGCAGAAGAACGGTTTATGGGGAACCTACCTTCTCGATGAAGGAATGGATACACGGTGAGAATGTGAATAGCAGGACCAGCGATTACCGTATATCTGGCGGCCAGTTTGGCACTTACAATGCTGTATTCGGTCCCAAGGGAACGGACGGTCTGCCTACGATGATGTTCCATCCGGTTACGGGAAAGATCGATCATACGATCGCAAAGCAATGGGAAAAATATGATCTCACCAGGGTCTTAGAGAAGAACTGGCCCGTGCTTGGTCCCAAGCTGCAGGGTAAAATATGGATGTGGATGGGAGATATGGACGGATTGTACTCGAATGTTGCTGCCCGTTTCTTTCAGAAGTTTATAGAAAAAACAGAGAACCCCAAATCAGATGCGCAGCTCCATTTTACGCCCATGGCCGGGCATAGCCAGGAATGGAGCGACAAAGCCGTATTGAGAATGGTCGCAGAAAAAGTAAAAGCCCATCAGGATCGTAAAAACAATTAGAGGAATAACGAGCTCGCTATATGAAAAAGATCACTGCATTATTAATGTTACTATTCGCTGCAATCACCATTTCGGTGGCACAAACATCCAGGATAAGATACGTGGATGTATTTGAGAATACCAACCATCCCCAGGTAGCTTATTGGTTTTTTGCAGCCAACATGATGGATGAGAAAGCATGGATGGGAAAAATCGACAGTTTTGCACGCTACAGCAAATACACGCTGATCTTCCTTACAGAAAGGAATGGGTGCAATTTTTATGATGTTACGACCATGCATCCCGTATTCGCGAAACTGGTGAAATATGCACATACGAAAGGACTTCAGATCGGTCTCCAGATCTGGAAGCGTGATTTTGATACCAGGATAGAAAACACAGAGAGACTAATACAGGATGGAGAAGTAACGCTGGATGCTGCCGGCAGTGCCAGTTATAGAGTTGCGGCCAAGGGGTCACGTGATATGAAATCTATTCTCAGGAGTGAGTTGTTTAAAATATATGCTTTTCGCAAGACGGGAGATGGGTTCTATGATCCGGCCAGTCTGAAAGACATTAGTTCTTTTGCAAAATCAGATACTACAAAAGAAACGGTATCTGTTTCGATTAATGCAGGCAGCCTGCTGAAAGGATATACCGCTTTCATCATGACGCAGCATTATTATAATTCCTGCAGTAATTATTCGGAGCAGGTCAAGGACATGCTCCTGGGTGCCTTCAAAGCATATGCGGATATCCCCTTTGATGCCATTGGGATAGATGAATACAAAAGCCTGCGGATCGTACAGCAGAAAGTACTGGAATCCGCAAAAGATGTATTCAGGGAACGGCTGTACTCAATCGGTATGGGCAAAAAAATATCAGCCCAGAGCGGCAAAGAGCCCGCCCGATTTTTGCTGGATATGCGGTATGCACCGGAAGGAAGGCCAGAAATACGGATGAAAGCCATCAACCAATATATGCAGCTGGTTCGCTTTGCTACGCTGCCTGTTGAAGCAGCCATGTATGATCTGGGTAAAAAAATGTATGGCAAAAATACATTCATTGGATTACACAATACTTTTCATAACAACCTGGATAAAGATGAAGTTTGGCAAACCGGCGTTACCTGGTGGAGCATTAAACGGGATTACGGGCATACGGATGAAGAAACGGCCACACCCATACAGGTGGGTATCGGCATGAGTTATCCGAAGAACGCCATGTATAACATGTATTATGGAAAAGACCTTACACGGATCTGGACAAAAGCCCTGACCGATCTGCGTTACGGTATCCGTACACACTACCATGCTGCCAATGACGTGCAGGGTTGGGGCGTTTCTATCGACGATCCTGCAGCATTGGCCAAAATTAATAAGGTAGAGAATGCCGCAAGGTTGCTGAACCACTTTAATCCACCCTTTCCACAGATACGGTTATTGGTCGTGTATGGAATGGAAGCCATGTATAACTGGTATCCTGATCTTTCAAGACGGGGCATGTACGATATCAATGATAAGCTTGAAATGGAAAAGAAATCAGTGGCGCTCTGGCAGAAAGGATATCTCAATGCATCTGTACCTACAGACCTGATAGAAGATGGCCGACTGCATCTGAACGCGGCCGGCAAGCCTGAATTGAATGGATATACATTCGATGCGATCATACTGCTGAACCCGCAGTACGCCAAACCCGCTACCACGCGTTTTTTCCAGACGTATGTGCAAAAAGGCGGCAGGTTATTGCTGGAGGGCAATGCTACGCATGATTTCATGGGTAAGGATATTACAACAACCTGGAAACAGATCGCCGGTAAAGCCACGGTCATCGGGTATTCATTGGAGAATGTGGCCCGGTTAGGTATATTACCGAACAAGCTGGAAGACGGAGTGGTGAACGAAGAGGGTTCATTCACTTTTACCAATACAGCTTCATTGGACAGTGATCGGCCCGCTATGTTCCGGTTCGAATATAAAGGCAACCTGTATACCGGGCAATATAAAGGGCTGGCAGCTGTGAAACTGGATGCCAATGGGAACCTGCAAAAACTGGCGGCGACCGGGTTCTCTTACCTCCATAAAAACGGGAAAGAAATATTTGAACTGACAAAAGAAGCTGACGTGTTTGTTCAGAAGTGTAAAGATGGATCTGAGGTCATTATCGCTGACCCGGGTAAATCTGTAACGGTAAAAAAATAATGATTCAATTTTAGTCAGATCATTCAATGAGAAGCAACCTATGATAAGGAACATGAACAAGAACAGGTTAATTCAAAAAGTAGTTGCCTGTTCACTGGCAATGTCATTGCTGGCATCAGCCGGAGCGCAAACACAAACAGCCGTATATCTGGATGAGCTGGGTATTCCGTCCTTTAATGAAGCCATACCGTCCGTATCTCTGAAAACGACATCGGGTGGTGGCACCATTGAGATCAACCGGGTACGTTACGAGCGTGGATTAGGTATACACGGTACAAGTGCCATTTATTTTTTCCTGGATGGCAAAGCCAGGTCATTCACTGCAGAAGTGGGAGTTGATGATAAGGCTGTAGAAGGCATCACCAGCCGATTCTATGTGATCGGTGATAAAAAGATCCTTTTCGAAAGCGGGGAAATGAAATTGGGCGATGCGGCCAGGAAAGTCAGCGTAGATCTCACCGGTATCAAAAGGTTGGGTTTGCTGATCCTGCCAAAAGAAGAATCGCAACGTGCATATGCTAACTGGGCCAATGCACAGTTCGTGATGCTGGATAAGGAACTGCCAAAACCGATCCCTAACGACGGGGAAAGATATATTCTTACACCCCGCCCTTCAGCCAAACCGAAGATCAATTCTCCGGCCATCTTCGGTGCTACACCGGGGAACCCTTTTTTATATACGATACTGGCTACCGGTGAAAAACCTCTGGTTTATGCGGCATCCGGTTTACCCAAAGGCGTAAAACTGGATCCGGCTACCGGTATCATCAGTGGTGTTGTGAAAGAAAGAGGTACTTACACGGCTACGCTACAAGCCAAAAATAAACTGGGTATCGCATCCAAAACGCTGCGTATCAAAATAGGCGATACTATTGCACTGACACCTCCCATCGGGTGGAACGGCTGGAACTCCTGGGCAAGGGATATAGATCAGGAGAAAGTGCTGGCTTCTGCCAATGCTATGGTGAAAATGGGATTACAGAGTCATGGATGGACCTACATCAATATCGATGATGCCTGGCAGGGCCAACGGGGCGGCAAATACAATGCCATCCAGCCCAACCCCAATAAGTTCCCTGATTTTAAGGCGATGGTGGATACGATCCACGCCAAAGGACTGAAACTGGGCCTTTATTCCACACCCTGGATCTCCAGTTATGTGGGTAAAGTAGGTGGCTCCTCCAATTTCATGGATGGCACATATACCGATTCCATTGAAAAGGATAAAAGAGCCAACCGGTATGTGGGAAAATATCGTTTTGAAAAAGAAGATGCCTTGCAGATGGCTGAATGGGGTGTTGATTATTTGAAATATGATTGGCGCATCGACCTCAATTCTGCAGAACGTATGTCTGTTGCGTTAAAGCAATCAGGAAGGGATATCCTGTACAGTTTGTCCAATTCAGCGCCGTTCGCACTGGCTAAGGATTGGGCCCGTATTGCCAATGCATGGAGAACGGGTCCGGATATCCGCGATAACTGGTTAAGCCTCTATGTGTCGGCTTTTACCCTCGATAAATGGATGCCCTATGGCGGACCGGGGCATTGGAACGATCCGGATATGATGATCCTGGGTAATGTTACCACGGGCTCTAAACTGCATGCCACCCGTTTAACACCCGATGAACAATACAGCCATGTTACGCTATTCAGTTTACTGGCAGCTCCTTTACTGATCGGTTGCCCTATTGAGCAACTGGATGATTTTACGCTGAATCTGCTCACCAATAGTGAGGTGATAGAGATAGACCAGGACCCGCTGGGCAAGCCCGGAAGATTGTTGCTGGAAGAAAATGATATGCAGGTATGGGTAAGACCGCTGGAAGACGGTTCTTATGCAGTGGGCATATTCAATATCAATGGATTTGGAAAAACACCACAATCCTATTTCCGCTGGGGTGATGAACAACCCCGAACGTATGAGTTGGACCTGTCCCGGATCGGTTTGAAAGGAAAATGGAAAATCAGGGATGTATGGCGGCAAAAGGATCTTGTTTTATCAGCAGATCGGGTCAGTTCCACAATTCGTCACCATGGTTCGGTGATGTATCGCTTGTTCCCACAAAAAAATAAAAAATGATTATGCATAGGATCTGTATACGAATCATCACTGCAGGATTATTTATTTTTTCCGCAACAGCCGTTGGTGCACAGATAGCCCACAACCTTTGGCTTGACGACTTGCCTATTCAGACATACTCAGAAGGCATTCGTCCCGTACAGGCAAAGACCGGTTACGGTAAGGAACCACTTCTGGTAAATGGCGTGCCTTATACACGTGGCTTAGGAGCCATCAGTATCAGTCTACTGTCTTTTTACCTGGATGGACAGGCTACACGATTCACAGCCAAGGTAGCACCAGATGATAAGGGTAATAAAGATATTGCCGTTCGCTTTTTTGTAGTGGCTGATCAGAGAGTATTGTTCGAAACACCCTCCATGCGGATAGGTAATGCTCCCAGGGAAGTGGATGTAGACCTGACAGGTGTACGCCAACTTGGTTTGTTGATCACGGATTCGGTAGGTGGTGTGGCCAATAAACGTACTTACGCCAACTGGCTGGAGGCGAAACTGGAGATGAAAGATGATTTCAAACCAGGTCATGTACCTATGCACGATGAGAAATACATACTCACGCCACCCGCAAAACAAATACCGGCGATTCATTCACCAAAACTTTTCGGTGCCACACCGGGTAACCCCGTACTGTATACCATCGCTGCAACAGGAAAAAGACCTATGGCATTTTCGGCAAAGGGTTTACCTGATGGATTGCATGTTGACGGCAGGACAGGCATCATCAGTGGTTCAGTGAAACATCGGGGAGATTATGTGATCACAGTTCAGGCAAAGAATGTATTGGGAACTGCTACGCGGAAAGTTGTCATCCGGATCGGTGATACCATTGCACTCACACCACCTATCGGATGGAATGGGTGGAACTCGTGGGAAGCCAAAATAGACCAGGCCAAAGTCATTGCTTCAGCCAATGCCATGGTGAGTAAGGGATTACGTGATCATGGCTGGTCTTATGTCAATATCGATGATAGCTGGCAGGGTATTCGCACAGGGCCAGATACTGCGCTGCAGCCCAATGCAAAATTCCCTGATATGAAAGGATTGGTGGATCATATCCATTCACTTGGCCTCAAAGCAGGTATTTACTCCACACCCTATATCTCCAGTTATGGTATGTATGTTGGCGGGTCATCAGCTTTTCCTGCAGGCGGTGAGCGGCGGGAAACCTTCCTGACCAATAAACCTACCCGCAAGGGAACCTACTTTTTTGAAAGGAATGATGCCCGGCAATGGGCCAAATGGGGTTTCGACTTCCTGAAATACGACTGGCGCATTGATGTTGCCGCAACAGAAGCGATGTCGAATGCACTGAAACAGTCGGGACGTGATATCGTGTTCAGCTTATCCAACAATGCTCCATTTGAAAAAGTGAACGATTGGGCACGGCTGTCGCATATGTATCGTACCGGGCCGGATATCAAAGACAGTTGGACAAGTCTTTTTACGAATGTGTTCTCACTCGATAAATGGTCGCCTTATACCGGTCGTGGTCATTGGGCAGATCCGGATATGATGATCGTGGGAGATGTATCGATCGGCCCGGAAATGCATCCTACGAGACTAACACCGGATGAACAATATAGCCATATTACCATCTACAGCCTGCTGGCAGCGCCGATGCTGATCGGTTGCCCAATAGAAAGACTGGACGATTTCACCCTTAACCTGCTTTCCAACGACGAAGTGATCGAAGTGAACCAGGATACCCTTGGCAAAGCAGGCAGGCTGGTGCTGCATGAGGATGGCGTACAAACATGGCTGAAACCGCTGGCTGATGGCTCTTATGCGTTGGGTCTCTTTAATATTGATGGATACGGGACAACGCCCAGCAATTTTTTCCGGTGGGGAAATGAGAAGGAGAAGAAATATCGCCTGCAGCTTGGTAAAATAGGTTTACAGGGCAAGTGGAAACTGCGTGATCTATGGCGCCAGAAAGATGCGGGGGTATCCAATGGGGTCCTGTCGGCATCCATCAGACATCATGGTGTTGCTTTTTTCCGTTTGCAACGGTTGCCATAAGTGCTAATGCCCGGGATGGGATGATTAGTTCGTTTACCGGCTTTTGAATTGATTACTCAGAATTGAAATCAGAGAAATGAAAAAATATATCATTGTTTTATCGCTGCTGCTTATTTCTTTCACGGCAGTTGCGCAGATGCCGAAAGGCTATACGATCCCGTCGATGCCTGATCCGGCGGTAAGAAAAGCCACACTGGAACGGGAATGGGCAGCCGTGCAAAGAACACCCCCGCAATTAGGCGTTAGGGATTGTTTTCTGTTCCTGGTAGATGCCATGGATGCTAACTTCCTGCAGCCGGCGCAGGTAGAATGGTTACTCAAACTGGTAAAGACACGGATGATCACAGACCCGAAAGCAGGCAGAAGTTATGGGAACATTTTCTGGGGCTGGCACGAAACAGGAACTGACATCGGCGATGGTAATAATGTACAGTTCTGCATGCAGTATGGCATACTGGTAAAACTGCTGTTCAACGATCGTTTGTCAGAAGGTGCGCAAAAGGAATTGGATGATATTTTTGCACTTGCCCTGAAAGGAGGCCGTAACCAGGAGATCCGCATTTCTTATACCAATATCTACCTGATGCGGATCTGGAACTTTGTTTCCTACGGACAGGTATATAAAGACCAGGCTGTTTTAAATGAGGGCAGGAAATATTTCGATCTGTGGCTGCAACATGTGGCACGCTATGGGAACCGGGAATATGATAGTCCTACGTACTGCGGTGTAGACCTGGAATCCCTGTTACTGATACATACCTTCATCACTGATCCGGACATCAAAAGCAAAGCCGCTGATGTACTGCGCTTCTTTCTGACCGATCTTAGTGCACACTATAATGCCCGTGGCGGTTATCTGGAAGGGGCCCATAGCCGCGACTACAACCGTGTATTCGGACTGGATCTGCTGGAAGAGAAATATTTCAATCCTTTATTGGGCAGAAGCAATAACAATAACCATCTGTTTCACCAGATCTGTACCGATGCACTGAAGAAGCTGGGACTGTCTCCGGCACAGAAAGAGCTGATGACCCGCAAGAACCGGTTCATCGTTCAGCGTTGGGATAGCCTGGCACATACCTATGCCACCGACTATCATGGTGATAAAGTTTCTATCGCATCTACCAACCAGGCATACAGTCCGGATGATAAACCTTTTGTGATGTACCTGAGCAGTCCCCAAAAGCCGGCCATGCCCAATATCGTATATGTGTTGGAAGGAAGGGACGATCACTACGGAACCTGGAGCGCAACAGGTATGGGAGAAAAGATGAAACAGCTGATGCCTGCGAATTATCCGTTGAATGGAGGATGGAACAAGACTAGACACCTGATGCCCTTCATGCAGTCGGCACAGAACAAGGGAGAGTTCGTGATGCTGGTGTCGGGCACCAAAGACCATAACTGCATTAAAGAATACCTAAATTCAACGATTATTCTTCCCGATACATTTGATGAGATCTGGATCGGCAAAACCAGGAAACCGCTACCGGCAAAAGGAGAGAGCCTGGTATTGGATGAGACCAACACTTTTTTTGCGAGGTTCGAAGATGTGGCAATTGCTTTCCGCTACCTCCATTATAATGCTGCTGAAGGGGTAAGACCTGCCTTGTATAACGATGGTTTCGCCTATACTTCCAGCCGTGAGCAGTTTACGCTCAAACACAACAAAGCACTCCGCCTCACCCTGCAGCATCCGAACGATGGGAAAGCCACGATTGCTATGTGGTGGAAAACCGCTGAGGGGATCCGGACCGATGCAGACTTTACCAGATTCCGCCAGTCTGTGTTGAACGCACCGGTGACCATACAGGAAACCAATGGTATTACTGAAATCTGTGTGCTGACCGCTTCCGGAAAACTGGGTGTTCAGACTGACCTGGTGAATAAAAAACGGGTTTCCTACATAAATCCATCAGTATTGCCGCAAGACTTTCTGTTTATGGTCGACGGCGTAGAACTTGGTAAGCCCATCATGGCGAAATATCGTTAAGTAGTAAACGGCTTATCCTTGCCGTTGAAAGAACAATACCCGGATCCTTTTGACACGAAAACGATTTCGCAAAAAAGCATCCGGGTGTTTTCTGCTAATCCTACTAAAACGTTTTAACTTACCAATGCTAACCGATAAAGATTGCACTGTAACGGATAACGTTTACAGGAACAAACCTACTGCCATGAAAAGAATGACTATTTTTTGTGTTGCTTTATTCTTATGCACGGTTTCCCATAGCCAGTCCTGGGTTGATTCTGTAGATAAACATGGACGCGATGTTTATATGCCTGCGGACAAATACAAATGGGACTGGGGACAGGCAACTTTTCTGAATGCATTGGTACATCTGTACAACAGTAAAACCCCTGCTGATAAAAAATTATATTTCGATTATATCAAAACTGCCATGGATGCTACGTATGCAGTAGCCAATGGCAAACATCCGAATGCCGTGGCTTCGGCACATGGTATGGCTTTCCTGGCCAGGATCACCGGTGATAAGAAATACCTTGATAAGAGTAACGAGATCTATGCGCAATACCTGCAGGTGCCGCGTTCACCTAACGGAGGAGTTTCGCACAGGGCCGAAACCGTTGAGTTATGGGATGATACCGTGTATATGCTCAACATGTTCCTGCTTGAGATGTATCGCCTGACAGGTGACGAAAAATATATAGCAGATTTTGTTGAGCAGTTCAACGCGCATAATGAAAAACTCACCGATCCTGCATCCGGTTTGTGGGTGCATGGATGGGATGCAGATAATATCGATTACAACGATGGCTGCAGCATCATGGGCTGGCCCGATAAAACCACACGCAAGAGCAGCCAGATCTGGGCAAGAGGGAATGGTTGGGTGGGCATGGCCCTGTCAGATGCGCTGGAAACCATCGCTAAGAACTCCCGCTACCGGAAACCTCTGGAAAAAGCATTCCTGCATTATGTGGAAAGCATTGCCCCCTGGCAGCACAAAGAATCCGGTCACTGGTATCAGTTGATCACACTGCCGGAAAACCCAAAGAATTTTCTGGAAAGTTCCTGTACGGCCATGTTTGCTTATACCATCACCAAGGGCTTGCAGCTGAAATTGCTGAATCCTAAAAAATATGCGCCAATGGTCGATAAAGCCTATAAAGGGTTACGTGAGATGAGTCTGGCCAGCGCTGGCGGCGCTTACCTGATACCCGCAAGGGTTTCCGGCGGAACCTGCGTAGGCGATGAGAACTATTATCTTACCCGTAAAATCACCGAAGGAACTGGTTTTGGTTATGGCTCATTTATCATGTTCGGCCTTGCTTACGAACAATACAAAGGCATACGTAAATAAGGGGTCATTTACATCAGTAATTCAAAGCAGTATGGATAGAAGAAAATTTGTAGCACTGGGTACCAGCTCCGTTTGTTTGATGCCGTTCCTGGGTATAGCTTCCTGGCTGCAAAGGGAAAAATATATGGCTCCAACAGTAAAACCCCCGTGGCTGGTAGACCTGATCAGATTCAATGATCAGGATCTGACAGAGCTTCGAAAATACAAGGTCACAGATAATGCTCACCGATATTTTGGTGGTTACATGTCAGGAGTGTCGATCCCCAATCCGCATAGTACCTGTGCATTCATTAATAAGGCAGCAGAAGCAGTGGCCAGCCCTGAGTCGGCTTATTATCAGTCGACAGCGATCATCACAGATATGAAACAGGCATTGCATGCGCTGTTAAAAATGCAGCATGCCGATGGCACCATTGACCTGGTGGATACGAATTTTCATTCTACACCGGATACCGCTTTCATGGTGAAGCGATTGGTGCAGTCATATAATATCCTTCAGGCTTCCGGTAATAAGGACGCAGACGGGGTGCTTGTTTTATTGCAGCAGTTCCTTCAAAGAGCAGGTGAAGCCTTGATCGTAGGTGGGATCCATACGCCTAATCACCGTTGGGTAGTAACGGCTGCGCTGACCAAACTGAATGAAAAATGGCCCGATGCCCGTTATGTGAATAGGGCCGACCAGTGGCTGGCTGAACATATCGACCTTGACCCTGATGGACAATACACGGAAAAAAGTACTTATGGATATTCTGCAGTGATAGATCGTGTGCTCATTACTGTTTCCAAAGGGCTACACAAGCCTGAATTACTGGATGCTGTTCGCAAGAACCTGCGTATGATGCATTATTACCTTCACCCAAATGGGGAAGTGGTGACGGAAGCGTCGAACCGACAGGACAAGGGACAGATCGGTACTATCGAGAACTATTATTATGCCTGCCGTTATCTTGCATTGCTGGATAACGACGGGGAAATGGCAGCCATGTGCCGACTGATCGAAAAAACTTCCTTCCGGAAACTGACCGATTCGCTGAGTTATTTTCTGGAGGATCCTTCACTTTGGAAAGAGCTTCCGGATAGTAAGCCACTTCCTGTAAGTTATGTAAAATCATTCCCTTATTCCGGTGTGGTACGTATCCGTAGGAATGAGTGGGATACAACGATCCTCTCGAATAATCCGGGCTGGTTAACTTTTCATAAAGGCAATGCCGTACTGCAGGCAATGCGTGTAGCGGCTTCTTTTTTTGGAAAGGGGCAATTCCAGTCAGATACGATCACACAGAAAGGCAATGTCTGGGTCTTGACACGCAAACAGGAAGGCCCCTATTTTCAACCGCTACCACCCGAAAAGATTTCGCCCGATGGCGATATGGCCAAAATGCCCAGGTCGGCCCGCAAACAAAGTGAAGTACAATACCTGGAAACAACCGTCACCATTACAGAAGCGGGAGGCGGTATTAGCATAGAGGTCGATATGAAAGGTACTGACGGTGTTCCTGTGTCTATGGAACTGATCTTCCGAAGAGGTGGACAATTCACCGGGGTGCAGCCATATGTTGGGAAAGCAGATGCTTATTTGTTCAAAGAAGCACAGGGGACGTATACAGT
Source organism: Sediminibacterium sp. FW305-C-269 (assembly GCF_058231045.1). Taxonomy (NCBI): domain Bacteria; kingdom Pseudomonadati; phylum Bacteroidota; class Chitinophagia; order Chitinophagales; family Chitinophagaceae; genus Sediminibacterium; species Sediminibacterium sp. FW305-C-269. The sequence goes on from NZ_JBIQXQ010000002.1 coordinate 305,090, forward strand.
TGGTAATGACACGATCCATTTCGGCCCGGGTAAACAGGAACATAAGGGCGTACAGTTACGGGGGGCTTTACCGGCGGCAGATGTGCCAACAGTGTATCTCACCGGATTTACCCCATTCAAACATACCATACAATTATCCTGATAGCGGTATAATAACGCATGAGAGTACATGGACTGTACATATCTTTAAAGAGATATAATAACTAAAAAAAAACAGTATTAAAAGATTGCAATATGAAGCGTATACATAAAACCATCACCATGAAAAAACAAAGCATCCTCATCCTCCTGTTGCTGGTGACTTCCGGCATATGGGCACAAAACAACGGATGGAAAAATCTGTTCGACGGAAAAACACTGAAAGGCTGGCATCAGCTGAATGGCAAAGCAAAATATAAAGTAGTGAATGGGACCATCATTGGTTCTACTGTGAAAGGAGAGCCCAATTCCTTTCTGGCAACTGATGAGGAATATGGAGATTTTATCCTGGAATTGGATCTGAAAGTAGGTAATATGAATTCGGGAATCCAGATCAGGAGTTTATCGAAACCGGAATACAATAATGGCCGTGTACATGGTTATCAGGTAGAGATCGATCCTTCAGACAGGGCATGGTCGGGCGGAATCTACGACGAGGCCCGAAGAGGTTGGATGTATCAGACAGAAATGAACCCTGCTGCAAAAAAAGCATTTAAAAAAGAGGGGTGGAATCATTACCGCATAGAAGCTATCGGCCCTGTATTCAGGACCTGGGTGAATGATGTGCCGGTTACTTATATGGTAGATGATATGACTCTGAAAGGATTCATTGCCCTACAGGTCCATGCCGTAAAAGGTGAGGGTGGTGAAAGTATCCAATGGAAGAACATACGCATACAAACCGGCGCTGCCATGAAACCCAGACCATTGGACCTCTCTACTCCAGTAGCCAACTATACCTTAAACACATTGACGCTGCAGGAACAGGGCCAGGGTTTTCAGCTTTTGTTCAATGGCAAGGACCTTGCCGGCTGGAGAGCTATAGGTAAACAGGCCCCTCCCGAACAGGGATGGGTGGTTGAAGATGGCGTACTGCATATTTTACCAAGTGATAATACAGGTAGTAAATATGGCGATCTGGTTTCGGTAAATCAATACAAGGCATTTGAACTGAACTTTGATTTTAAATTGACCGAAGGCGCCAATTCGGGTGTTAAGTATTTTGTAGCCGAAGCGTTTCAGAATGCAGGCCTTGGCCTGGAATACCAGATACTGGATGACGCTCACCATCCCGATGCCAAAATGGGTACAGAAGGTAACCGTACATTGGCTAGTCTGTATGATCTTATCCCTTCGAATAAAGTAGATCCCCGTTTTCAGAAAAAAATCGGAGAATGGAATCAGGGAAAAATTGTTGTGTATCCGAACAAACTGGTTCAGCACTGGCTGAATGGGTTTAAGGTGGTGGAATATGAGAAGGATAGTAATATTTATAAAGTATTGCTGGCACATAGCAAATATGCGAAGAACAAGGATTTTGCCAAGATGGACCAGACCCCGATCCTGTTGCAGGACCATAATAATTCCGTGTACTTCAGGAATATCAAGATCAGAGAGATCAAATAATGCATATATGCAGTGCGAGAGAAAAATTTTCAGGCAGTTTGGTTTCAGGTCAGTAGGCGAAAGCTTACTGGCCTTTTTTATATGTATACTTACCACAGGTTCTGTATATGCACAATCTGCCCTGCAACCATACAGGTTAAGGACTGACCTGTTATTACATACAGATAAGGTATGGGAAAACGGACTGCCGGTACATACCAGCCTGGCTCTTGCACAAAAAGAACAGGCATACCAGTATCCTATCGTTCGTACGGCACAACCCTTGTTGCAATGGGAGCTGCCGGCTGCATTGCATACTACCACCGCTTACCGGGTGCAGGTGGCTTCTGCTGTTGAACTGCTACAGTCCGGTAAACCAGATCTTTGGGATTCGCAGAAAATAGTTTCTGCTGCAACCCAAACCAGGTATTACGGTAAATTACTGTTGCCCGGAACCATTTATTACTGGAGGGTACAGGTATGGGGGCCGGGAAAAACCGTATCTGATTTTTCTGCTGTCAGCTCTTTTGTATACCAGGCTGCAGATTCCGTAGAACTTTTTTCACATTATCCTGTAACGACAGAGATACAGCAACCTGTTAGCTGGCACAAAAAAGAAGATGACAGTTATTTCTTTGATTTCGGCAAAGCGGCATTCGGACAGGTGCAATTACGCTTGACCAGTCAGAAAGATGATTCAGTTTGGATTGAAGTTGCAGAAGCCCTGCAATCACCCTCGAACCTGCTTAAGAACGGGGGTAATATCCGTTATGCCAAACGCGGTTTGTTTGTGAAACAAGGGACACACGATTATACCTTATTGTGGCCCGCAGATGCCAAGCGCAACGCACGAAACCCTGTTCAAATGCCCGCTTATATCGGCGAAGTGTTTCCTTTCCGCTATGTCAGTATTCAGCATTTGCCGGGTACCCTTACAGCTGCTGCTGTTACCCGAAAAGCGGTGTTTTATCCTTTTGATGAAACGGCGACAGACTTTGTAAGCAGCGATACCGTGTTGAATCAGGTGTGGGAACTCTGTAAATATTCCATGAAGGCAACGAGTTTTGCCGGGTACTATGTGGATGGTGACAGGGAACGGCTTCCTTATGAGGCTGATGCGCTGATCAACCAGTTGTCGCATTATGCCGTGGATGCTGAATACAGTCTTGCCAGGCGCACTATGGCTTACCTGTTGTTTCATCCTACCTGGCCTACGGAGTGGAGTCTGCAGAACATCCTGTTGGCATGGAATGATTACCTGTATACCGGCGATGACCGTTTTATCCGTGACTATTATCCGGAATTACAGAAGAAGATGCTGATGCCACTGGCAGCGCCAAACGGGCTGATCAGTACAACGGCTAAATTTCAGGATGATGATTTTCTGCGATCTATACACATCTCTAAAATATTCGATGGCAAACGCGGGTTAAAAGATATTGTTGACTGGCCGCAACGCGGTAATTATATCGGTCCGGAAAAAGAATACGGTGGCGAAACAGATGGTTTTGTATTTACGGATTACAATGCCGTGGTCAATGCATTCTATTACCGTACATTGGTATTGATGCAACACATAGCGCTGGCGGTTGGTAAAGAAGCGGATGCAGCGAATTACCTGGCCAAAGCAAAAGCGCATTATCGTTCCTTTCAACAAGTATTTCGTGATCCGGTCACCGGTCTCATCAGGGATGGGGATACAACTTCTCACACATCCCTTCATGGCAACATGTTTGCACTGGCATTTGGATTGATACCCGATCAGGATATACCTGCAGTGACCAGTTTTATCAAATCGCGCAAAATGGCCTGCAGCGTATACGGATCACAGTTTTTGCTGGATGCTTTGTATGAAGCGGGAGAGCAGGATTATGCATTATCCTTACTTACAGCCACTACTGAAAGAAGCTGGTACCATATGATCCGGCTGGGTTCTACGGTTACTTTGGAAGCATGGGATAAGGCATACAAACCTAATCTCGACTGGAACCATGCCTGGGGGGCTGCGCCGGCCAATATTATCGTACGAAGGCTGATGGGCGTAACACCTTTGACGCCCGGATCGGATACGATCCGCATACAACCTCAGGTTGGTTCTCTACGTTTTGCCAGACTGCGAACCAGGACCATCAAGGGAGAAGTAGCGGTAGCTTTTCAAAGAAGTAAAGACGCTGATCAGTATGATATCAATATTCCCGGCGGCACATCTGCGGAACTATTACTACCGGTTACAAGAGACAATAAAAGAGTCTTGCTGAATGGAAGGCTTATATCACCCACCGTTTCCAAAGATCATTACCGTTTCCCAATACTTGCTTCCGGTAAATACCAGATCCTTTTACAATAAATGAATATGCGGAAAATATATTACTGGTTTTTATCTTTCTGTATTTGTGTCTCGGCGCAGGCCCAAACTTCTTTCCAGCCGGAAGAAATGGTGAACCCGTTGATGGGAACAGATTCAAAATACAGTTTTTCCAACGGCAATACTTACCCCGCTATCACCCTACCATGGGGGATGAATTGCTGGACAGCACAGACTGGTACCAATGGGTATGGCTGGCAATACACTTATGCCGCCGATAAGATCCGTGGATTCAAACAAACCCATCAACCTTCACCCTGGATGGGAGATTACGGGCAGTTCTCCATTATGCCCATGACGGGAAAACTGCAGGTGAACGAAGAAAAAAGAGCCAGTTGGTTCTCGCATAAGGCAGAAACCGCCAAACCTTATTATTACAACGTGTACCTGGCCGATCATGATGTACTAACAGAAATAACACCTACGGAACGTTGTGCCATGTTCAGGCTCACTTTCCCCAGATCCGACAGTTCTTTTTTGTTGGTAGATGCATTCGACAGGGGATCTTATCTGAGAATCATCCCGGAACAGAACAAGATCATGGGGTATACCACCCGTAACCGGGGAGGCGTGCCTGTCAATTTCAAGAACTATTTTGTGATCTATTCAGATAAACCATTTGCCATCACTTATGTGGTTGATGACAGTCTGCTGATACCCGGTAAAAACGAGATCAGCAGCACGCATGCACAGGCAGTGGTAGGCTTCTCTACCCAAAAAGGGGAACAGGTGCATCTCCGTATCGCATCCTCCTTCATATCTTACGAACAGGCTGAGCGCAATCTGCAGCAGGAAGTGGCGCAACAGAACTTCAACCAGGTATCACTCAAAGCCAAGCAGGCCTGGAATACCGAACTCTCAAGGATCAAAATAGAAGGAGGTAGCGAAGAACAACAAAAAACATTTTATTCCTGCCTGTACAGGATGCTGCAATTTCCCCGGAAATTCTATGAGTACGATGAACATGGCCGTGTAGTGCATTATAGTCCATATAACGGAAATATAGACACGGGGTATCTTTTTACAGATACCGGTTTCTGGGATACTTTCCGCTCTTTGTTCCCGTTTCTCACACTTATGTATCCCGAACTGGAATCACGGATACTGCAGGGTTTAGCCAATACCTACCGGGAAAGTGGCTGGTTACCCGAATGGGCCAGTCCGGGACATCGCAGAACCATGATCGGCAGTAATTCCGCTTCAGTGATATCGGATGCCTATCTCAAAGGTATCCGTGGTTATGATATGGATATTCTGTATGAAGCATTGATGAAGAATACAGAGAATGTGGGTCCAATAAATACGCTCGGCAGGGATGGAGTGCAGGAATACAATCGGCTGGGATATGTTCCGGCAGATATATATGGAGGCAGTGCCGCCAAGACATTAGAGTTCGCGTATGCCGATTTTTGCCTGTACCGTATTAACCTTGCACTAAAGAAACCCAAAGATGTGGTGGCAAGGTTTGCCGGCAGACTGGCAAACTATAAAAATCTTTTTGATCCCAACTATAAATTAATGCGTGGCCGTAATAAGGATGGCAGTTTTCAAAATGGGTTCAACCCCCTGAAATGGGGTGGTGAATTCGTGGAGGGGAACGCCTGGCACTACAGCTGGAGTGTTTTTCATGATTTTGCCGGGTTATCGAAATTAATGGGTGGCGATCGTGTTATGGAGCAGATGCTTGATAGTGTATTTGATCAGCGGCCCGTATTTGACGGTTCTGCTTATCGGGGTGGCGTGATACACGAAATGACGGAAATGCAGGTGATGAATATGGGTCAGTATGCGCATGGCAACCAGCCTATTCAACACATGATCTACATCTATAATTATTGCGGGGCTCCCTGGAAAGCGCAATACCGGGTCAGGGATGTGATGCAGAAACTATACAGACCAACAGCTGATGGGTATTGTGGCGACGAAGACAATGGTCAAACCAGTGCCTGGTACGTATTCAGTTCCCTGGGATTTTATCCGGTATGTCCCGGAACCAACCAATACGTGATCGGATCACCCTTGTTTACCAAAGCCACATTACAATTAGCCAATGGTAAAAAATTTGTTATATCAGCACCGGAGAACAGCTATAAAAACCTGTATATTCAATCAGCAGATCTGCGTGGGATAGCATATGCCAAAAACTACCTGGAACATGCGGATATTAGGAAGGGAGGGGTATTACATTTCAGGATGGGTAATAAACCTGCTGTCAACAGGGGTATTGCAAAAGCAGCAAGACCGTATTCATTTTCAGACTAACAACACTCTACAACCATTTCGATAACATTAAACAGCCCGTATGAAAAAAGAAAAAAATAATTCCGTCTCACGGAGAGACTTTGTTGGAACAACAGCCAAAGCTTTGGCCGGTTTCATGATTGTGCCAAGATATGTATTGGGAGGAAAGAGTCAGTCAGGTATGTTGTATACACCTCCCAGTGATATCATCAACCTGGGTTTGATAGGTGGAGGCAAACAAGGTAAGATACTTTCTTCTTATTTTTTGAGAACAGAGCAGATCCGTTTTGTAGCATTGAGTGAAGTGTACCAGGCAAAAGCAGAACTCACATTGGAGAAGATCAAATCTGAATATGCCAAAAATCCCAAATACGGAACTTATGCAGAGATACCTGTCTATAACGATTTCCGGGAATTGCTGGCAAGAAAGGATGTGGATGCGGTAGTGATAGCCACCCCCGACCACTGGCATGCTGCAATGGCTGTACGTGCTGCAGAAGCCGGTAAGGATATCTACTGCGAAAAACCCCTGGCACTTACCGTAAAGGAGGGACGAGCCATGGTCAATGCCGCCCGTAAATACGATAGGGTCTTCCAGACAGGAAGTATGCAGCGTTCCTGGCCTGAGTTCAGACAAGCGGCGGAACTGATCCGTAATGGGTATATCGGTGATATCAAATCCATTAAAGTAAATGTAGGCCCTCCACCGGTAGCTTATGACCTTCCGGCAGAACCCATACCGGATGGACTGGATTGGGTAAAATGGCTGGGACCTAACGCACCTGTGGCTTTTAATGCAGAACTGGCACCACCGGTCAGTAAAGATGTATATCCTAACTGGAGAAATTACAGGGAGTTTGGAGGCGGTATGGTAACTGATTGGGGTGCGCACATGTTCGATATTGTCCAGTGGGCATTGGGTATGGATAACAGCGGGCCGGTTGAAGTGACGGCGCCTGATGGAAAGGAACATCTTTTTCTTACATACCGTTATGCCAATGGTATAACCATGACGCATGAAAAATGGGACTGGAACAATGCCATCCATTTCCTGGGTTCAAAAGGAGAACTGAAAGTGCAGCGCGGGAAACTGCAAACCACGCCAGCTTCGCTGAAAGACAAGGGTATTGGTGAAAATGAGAAACATGTTTACAAGAGCGAAGATCACTATAAGGATTTCCTGAGCGCTATGCGGCTTCGCAGTAAACCTATCTGCGATGTAGAGATCGGTCATCGCACGGCTTCTGTTTGTAATATCGGTAATATCGCTTACCGACTGAACCGAAAACTCAAATGGGACCCTGTAGCAGAAACGTTTCAAAACGATCCCGAAGCGAATGCTTTACTGGGCAGACCCATGTTGAATGAATGGGCGATCCAATTATAAGCAGTTTTACTGATTAATGCGAACCGTGCCTTTGTACCCTGGTGTGAAAAAATTCATGCCAGGGGACAAGGGCACTTTTGATATGGAGCGAATGTGTAATTTCAGGTAAAAGATACCTGTCTCATGAGATACCTCCTTTTCTTTAGTCTATGTCTCCTGACCATCGCTTGCCAGCGCCCGATGTTCCGTGAAAAATGGCTTCGGGAAAAGGCTCCGGAGCATTTTAGTGTACTGTTTGAAACATCCCATGGAAATGTTGAAGCGGATTTTACGCGCCAATGGTCACCCCTTGCTGTAGACAGGTTGTATGTCCAGATAAAACACCGGTATTATGACCATACTTTGTTTTATCGCATACGCCCCAATTATGTAGCTCAGTTAGGTGGTGATGATTCGCTGAAACAGGCGAAATGGAACTTGGTAAAAATACCCGATGAGCCTGTTTTACAGCCCAATGAAAGAGGAACCATCAGTTTTGCCAGAAGTGGCAAAGAAAGCAGGGGTAATGACCTGTTCATCAATCTGCGGAATAACGCTCCCCGTTTGGATACGCTTACGGTATTGGGTGTAAGGGGTTATCCCGTCCTGGGTAAAGTAACCAGCGGTATGGATGTGGTGGACAGCCTCTATGCCGGTTATGGTGATAGCGTATTTACTCACTATGAACTTTTGCTTCGAAATAAGCAGGCATTTCTGCAACAATATCCACTGCTGGACGCTGTCAAAAGAGTACGCCTGATCAGGAAATGATTGCCAGGTAATGCAATACAAAATCACTTTCACCGGTTTAAATGACAGTTTACCGATACCGGCTTGTTAATAACCAGAAAAGCAGTTTCCTTTTGTCGGACTTTCCTGTTGTCAATAGTTGTTTATACTTATAACCCGACCAGCTGCAGTTCTCTGTAAATTTCAATCTCACCAAAAAGAACCGGAAAATCAGTCTGCCGGCAAGTGAAATGGCAGAGAAAGAGTTTTAGCAGATATGGGCAATTACTCTATGCTGAAATGTGTTGCGGAGAAATACCGCTTGCGTTGCTTTTTTTCGGCATTGTTTGTAAAATAACAGACCCATTGGTTTCGCAGTAACGGGTATACCACCATCAGGATACCGCATAACAGGCTTGTTCCGGAAACAAAGAACAATACAAAAAATGGGCGTAGCTGCTGCATCATGCTTTGAAATACTTCCTGCTCCTGACTCATTTGCCACCTGGCTTTCAGTACACCGGCTCCGATCAGGCTCAGCCAGAATACCAGTAATGAGATATTGGCCACCCAATAACCGCGCCTGAAGAGTTTTTGGAAGGGTTCAAACGACTGGCAGGTATCGTTCAGCAGATCAAATGAAATGGCCAGCAGGATAAAACTGTTGATGCCGATGGTTGCTCCCATGGTGTGGGCTACGGTAATATGTGTGCCGTGTGTATATACGTTAATGGCGGGTACGGACATTGCAATAGCCAATATCAATGTCAGGAATATCCACAGGTCAGCAGCTGCTAAGAACCGGTAACTGATGTGGTAGAAATTCTTTCTGGCTTCTGTAAGCGATGCTCTCCATAAATAAATAATCCTGCCCAGGATAAACAGTTCTGTCATACTCACTGCATAACTGATATGTTTGATAAAGGTATGTGTAGGTAAGGTATAAATATGGTGCCCCCAGTTGAACATGAGATTGAATAAGCCTGTGAAGTATAATATGAAAGCCATTTTTGAATAGCTGTATTTCTTATGGTTGTTAATCTTATCCATTAGAAAAATACTACTGCCATACAACAGCATATTCCAGGATCCTACCATTGATCCGTATGATTTCCATTGAATCGTCATATCTGTGATCACATGATTTCTGAAATAGGGGAATACCCATAAATATGATTCCAGGAAGGTGAAGAGAAAGAAAATAATGCCGGTTAACCACATCCATACATATACAGGTTGATTTTTCAGGCTGCCTGCGGATCTCAGGAAATTGATGAGGAATAAAATCCAGCCGATTGTGATCGGTAATGACAGCAAAGGGTGGAACTCCCAATATTCCCTTCCACCGAATATTCCTGCACAATAGGAGACAAGTATCAGCATAACGCTAACAACAAAAAGTAGAAACTGGATCTTCAACAGCTTTACCGATGAGATTTTCCTTCCTGTATGCTGTTGCAGATAGGATAATACGGCACCCATGGCGCCCAGGATGATCCAGAACACTACTGATGATACATGTAAGGGTCTTATTTTTTCAAAGGATAAATACGTTTTCAGCAATCCTGGCATCAGGTATTGCAGTCCGCCCGTTACACCCCATGCCATTCCTGTAACCAGTAATAATAAGGCTGTCAGACTGAATAATCCGGGTATATCAGGTTGTTTACTGTTGAATGGTTCCATCTGGTTGGATTGTATAACTTCTTGGATCGGATGAGCCTGATGCATCAACCTGTTGCAGGTACGCTGTCAAAGCGCTGATCTCATCATCTGATAAATGAAAGGTGGGCATGGTGGCGGTTCCATTGGCCAGGAATACTTTAATATAGGCTGCTCCTTTTTGGGAATAAGTATTGGTAAGATCGGGACCCAGGTAACCACCCAGACCATATACCTGGTGACAAGCCACACAATTGTACTGCTGCCATGCCAGTTTGCCCTTGTTTGCCAGCACGGAAGCCGTTTGATTTTTTTGCGGGGGATTTAAGTAAATGGAAAAAGAATACAGTAAAAAGCTGATTATCAATAAAGAAAGAACAGCGATCTTTTGCCTTTCTGCGAACATGGGGAGGTGTTAAAATAATTAAGGATAAAATTATCCTTTATTATTATATTCGCCAATAAATTTTAGATATGGCAAATAAAAACTTCATTGCCTATTTACTTAATCCCAAAAACTGGTGGCTTCCATTACTGGTAATTTTTGTGATCAGTATTACAGGCGTAACTATGATTGGTGTGCATACGTACACAGAAGCGCCGCCCATTCCTTCTTTTGTAACAGGTGGCAACAAAACTGTGTTTTCAAAAGAAGAGATCCTGGATGGGCAGGCTGTATTTCAGAAATACGCGTTGATGGAATATGGAAGCATGTTTGGTGATGGTGCTAACCGCGGACCGGATTATACGGCCGAGGCCTTACACCTGGTGTCACAATACATGAACGATTATTATGCAGCCCATATGATAACAGACTCCAATGCTTCTCTGTTACAACAGGGAGCAAAGGAGCAGGTAAAAGCCGAGATCAAAATCAATCGGTATCAAAAAGAAACAAACAAGGTATTACTGACCGATGCACAGGTATACGCAACCGGTGAACTGGTAAAATATTATGATCGGAAATTCACTGATAAAAGTTTTCCCGGCGCTTTTAAACCTAGCGGATACCTTACGGATAAAACATCTTTAAGAGCGCTGACGGCATTTTTCTTCTGGGGATCCTGGGTTTGCGGAGTAGAACGTCCTGGTGAAACCTATAGTTATACCCATAACTGGCCTTACGATCCGGCAGCTGGCAATACACCCAGTCCGGCCATCATACTCTGGAGTATCATCGGTTCTTTGGGCCTCATATTCGGATTGGGCATTGTTTTGTATTACCATGGCAAACTGGAAAAGCTGGATGATGAAGCCTATACCAAAAACAGCCAGCCCTTCATGACCAGTGGGGAGATCGCCAGATTTCAACCGGATGCGGTGCAGCGGGCAACCTATAAATATTTCTTTGTCGCAATTCTTTTGTTTGCAGTGCAGGTACTGGCAGGTATTTTAACCGTACACGATTTTGTGGGCTTCGTTTCATATTTCGGTTTTGATATTTCAGAACCACTGCCTATCACAATAACCCGAAGCTGGCATGTACAATTGTCGCTCCTCTGGATATCGGCCTGCTGGATAGGGGCTTCCTTTTTTATGATGTCCCTGGTTTCGCCTCAGCAATCACGCAGACAGGTTTCCCGGATCAACCTGATTTTTTGGCTTACGGTACTTTTGGTAGGCGGATCATTCACGGGAATATTACTGGGGCCACATGGTTTAATCGGTAAAAACTGGTACTGGCTGGGTCACCAGGGATGGGAATATGTGGAGATCGGAAAACTCTGGCAGGTCATCCTGGGTGTGGTCTTCATCATCTGGGCCGTTACCATTTACCAGGGTATAAAACCTGTCATGAAACTGAAACAGCCCTGGGCATTGCCCAATTGGTTGGTTTATGCCACATTCAGTATCATCCTGTTGCTCATTTCAGGATTCATTGCTACACCAAAAACCAATTTTGTGATCGCCGATTTCTGGCGCTGGATGGTGGTACATATGTGGGCAGAAGCTTTTTTCGAAGTGTTCACTACCGTACTCATCGGTTATTTTATGGTGGTGATGGGATTGGTGAGTAAACAGGCCGTTATCCGGGTCATCTATCTTGCAACTTTATTATTCCTTGGCTCTGGCCTTCTGGGCATCTCACACAATTTTTACTGGAATGCGAAACCCGTATTTACCATGGCACTGGGTTCTGTATTTTCCACCTTACAGGTAATTCCGCTGGTATTGCTTACACTGGAAGCCTGGCGTTTCAGCAAACTGCCACAGTTATTGGAAAATGGCAGTGGTATTTCCGGTGATGCTGGTAAACGTTTTGGTTTTTCCGAAGTATTCCTATTCTTGGTAGCAGTTAATTTCTGGAACTTTTTTGGAGCGGGAGTACTCGGTTTTATCATCAACCTGCCAATAGCGAATTATTATGAACATGGTACGTATTTAACGGTGAACCACGGGCATGCCGCATTGATGGGGGTATATGGAAACCTGGCCCTTGCAGCCGTTTTGTTTTGTTGTCAGCTGATCACTAAATCTGAGCGGTGGAACCCGCGATTATTGCGTACTGCTTTCTGGTCTATTAATGTAGGGTTACTGCTGATGGTATTTCTCGATCTTTTTCCTGCAGGCATTTACCAGTTCAATACGGTGACCGAAAAAGGTTTGTGGTTTGCCAGGAGTGAGGTCTTTATCGGAAGTAAAGGGTTCCAGACACTGACCTGGTTACGTATCATTGGAGGAGCCTTGTTTACAGTAGGTGGTGTTATACCATTGGTATGGTTTGTTACCAGGTTGGGTAGCGGTTTAAAAGAAAAGCCCGTAGCAGCCATAAGCAATTGATAAATGAATGATACAATAGCGGTTTCAGAAAACGAAACCCGTAATGTGAAACAGAATCTTATGAAAATGAAACAAGATGAGTTACCCCTGGTCTATTCCTGTTCCGGTTGTTCCAGTGCTGCACAAATGGCCAATGATATTGCTGTTCAGTTAGACAGGATGGGTATTGCAGAAATGTCGTGTATTGCCGGAGTGGGTGGTAATGTGAAAAGCCTGGTGCGAACGGCATTGTCGGGAAGAAAGATCGTAGTCATAGATGGATGCCCGCTGGCATGTGCCAAAGCCTGTCTGCGTAATCATTCGGTAGAGCCGGACACACATTACGATCTCTCTGCACTGGGGGTAAGTAAAAGAAAACACGAAGATTTTGATCAACAACAGGCAAGCCAGATTACATCATTGATTAAGAAAGAAATCGAAATGATCATTGCTGAACCTTCTGCTATCTGATAATATGAAACAAATAAAAACAAAACCGCCTTCGGCCTCTGTCATCACCAAAACGGAAGTGGTTTGTCCCAATGATACCAACCCAATGGGTATTTTACAGGGAGGCCGCCTGGTAGAATGGATGGATATTGCAGCGGCGGTATGTGCACAGACCCATGCCGATAAGATCTGTGTTACAGCCGCAATTAACCAGGTAGTATTCAATTCCGCTGCCAATGTGGGTGATATTGTAACCATTCATGCAAAAGTTACCCGGGCTTTTACCAGTTCCATGGAGATTCAGGCTCAGGCATATGCGCGTAAGGTATTAAAAGCCAAAAAATACCTGATCAGTGAAGCTTATTTTCATTTTGTGGCCTTGGATAAAAAAGGAAAAGTGAGCAGTGTGATCGGTGTGCGTCCGGTAACAGCAGAAGAAAAAGAAGCCTATACATCTGCCCAGGTAAGAAAAGAAACTCTGTTGGCATTACAAAGTAAAAAGAAGCACAAAAAATCTGTATGAAGCAAAGAACTGTAGAGGTATTGGCGCCGGCGGGTTCATTCGAAAGTTTGCAGGCCGCTTTTAATGCGGGAGCCGATTCCATTTATTTCGGCGTGGAGCAACTGAATATGCGTAGTCGCTCTGCCAACGCATTTGCCATTAGCGATATTAAGAAGATAGTAGCAGCTTGCGGGAAACACCATTGTAAAGCATACCTTACTTTAAACACGGTGATGTATGAACACGATATGCAGTTACTCCGATCCATTTTGAAGGAAGCTAAGAAACACGGCGTAGACGCGGTCATTGCCGCTGATTTTTCGGTCATCGAATATTGTCAGCAGCTGCAGATACCCTTGCATATTTCAACGCAGGCCAATATCAGCAATATTGAGTCTGTACAGTTTTTTGCACGTTTTGCGGATGTGGTGGTATTGGCCAGAGAACTCACTCTGAAGCAGGTGGCAAATATTATCAGTGAGATAAAAAGGAAAAAGATCCTAGGACCCTCAGGAGAGCTGGTAAAAGTGGAGATCTTTGTACATGGTGCTTTGTGTATGGCCGTTTCGGGGAAATGTTATATCAGCCTGCACCAGCAGAATGCATCCGCCAACCGGGGAGCTTGTGTGCAGAACTGCCGCAGGTCCTATCTTGTGAAAGACGCAGAAACTGGCGAGGAGCTGATGATCGAAAACGAATACATCATGTCGCCCAAAGACCTTTGCACCATTGAAATACTGGACCAGGTAATCGCAGCCGGAGTGGCAGTTTTAAAAATTGAAGGCCGTCCCAAAGGACCGGATTATGTGCAAACTGTGACACGCTGTTACCGGGAAGCGGCAGACGCTGTTGCCCAGGGTAAATTTACGCAGGCGAAAGCCGCTGACTGGAAAGCAGAGATGGAAAAAGTATATAACCGTGGATTCTGGGAAGGCTATTATCTCGGCAGAAAAACGGGTGAATGGGCAACCGGAGCCGGATCTGCCGCTACCGAAAAGAAAATATACATCGGTAAAGGATCACGTTATTATCCGAGAAAAAAAGTGGGAGAATTCCTGGTAGAATCCGGAACCTTACAGGTGGGAGATACCTTACTGGTAACGGGGCCTGCCTGTGGCATGGTAAAAGAGCAGGTAGAAACACTATATGTCAACGGTGAAGAGGCTGAGAAAGCCGTAAAGGGGGATAAAATCACATTGCTGTTTGATACCAAGGTAACACCCAATGATAAATTATACAAGATTGTAAATGCTACCCATGCCTAAGATCATTCATTATAGGAATAAGTGTATCGGGTGCGGCGTGTGTTATGAACAACAGCCGGAATTCTGGCGCATGTCGAAGAAGGATGGTAAGGCAACTTTGTTAAGAAGTACAGATAAGAAAGGAGTTTTTATGATAAACATCACCGGTGCGGCCCTGTTGCAATCAGGAGATGTGGCCAAAGCCTGCCCGGTAAAAATTATTAAGATCGTATGACAGATCATATCGACAAATTTATTTCGCAACAAACAGCTGCCAGTATTTGTTGCATTGGTGAAAAGGGTATGCCTTATTGTTTCAGCTGTTTTTATGCATACAATAGTAAAGACCATCTCCTGTATTACAAATCTTCAGCAGATACGCGCCATTCAAATTATCTTCTCGCAAATCCACATGTTGCCGGAACCATATTGCCCGATAAATTGCAGAAACTACTGGTAAGAGGTGCGCAGTTTGAAGGAGTATTGTTACCCGAAGATGATATACTTTCAAAAAATGGAGCTGCCCAATATTATTTACAGAACCCAATGGCCGTGGCAGTGCCTGGAATTGTGTGGACAATCCGGATCGATCATATCAAAATGACAGACAGTAGCCTCGGTTTTGGTAAGAAGATTTTCTGGCAACGGGAACACTGATAGCGCTCTTCACACACAGACTTTTGTGGAAGAATAACTGCCGAATTTATTACATGTTTTTAACGGTAAACAGTTTAACTTGACTGAAACATAACTTTCTGTCGGCAGATAATAGTTATGTGCTTGTTAAACAATATGTTCCATGATAAATGCCTGTTTTGAATGAGCTGTTTCAGCGATAAAAACTATCGGTAAAATCAGGAATGGTATAGGAAGGATATTGTTTTTATTCTATATTTATTAAGGAAGCCCTGTTCTTGATAGGAATATAAAACCATTGCTGAAAGATGGAGTTACAGTTGTCTGATCTTATCCTGGAAAATCCCCAACAAATGATCGCCCTGATCAGCAAAGAGGGCGTGTTTTTATATGTAAACGATATGTTTTGTTCGGTTTG
Source organism: Sediminibacterium sp. FW305-C-269 (assembly GCF_058231045.1). Lineage (NCBI taxonomy): Bacteria > Pseudomonadati > Bacteroidota > Chitinophagia > Chitinophagales > Chitinophagaceae > Sediminibacterium > Sediminibacterium sp. FW305-C-269. The sequence goes on from NZ_JBIQXQ010000002.1 coordinate 321,047, forward strand.
TGGTTATCAAGCCGAAGAACTACTTGGAGAGAACCGGAGAATCCTCGCTTCAGGTTATCACGACCAGGCGTTTTTTGATGATTTATGGAAAGCCAGCGATTCCGGATATATCTGGAAGGGAGAGATCAAGAACAAACGGAAAGACGGTTCTTTTTTCTGGATGGACACTACCATCATCCCATTGTTTTCAGGAAGTGGCGAACTGGCAAAATCATTATCGATCAGTGTAGATATCACGGAAAAAAAAGAAAAGGAAGAAAAGCAACAGTTGCAGGAATGGATCATTGAATCCATCGATGATGCGATACTTAGTAAAGACCTGTCGGGGAAGATCACAGGATGCAATCCCGGTGCGGAAAGATTATTCGGATATAGCCAACAGGAGTTATTGGGAAAAAGAATTTCCATACTCATACCTCCGGAACTGCTCATGGAAGAAGCGCAGCTGGTAGCCGATATACGGTCAGGGAAAAAAGTGGAAAATTACGAAACTGAACGGATAACCAAGGGTGGGAAACGTATCCAGGTTACGATCTCCTTATCGCCCATAAAAGATATGGCCGGACGGCTGATCGGCATATCCAAGCTTGTACACGATATTACCTTACGGAAACGGGAAGAGAAGATATTGGCAGAAGCAGCGGAAAAGTACCGGAATTATTTTGCAAAGAGTCCATTGCCCATGTTCGTGGTGGAGATCCCCGGTTACCGCTACCTTGATGTGAACCAGGCTGCTATTGATAACTACGGTTATTCAAGAGAGGAATTTCTCAGTATGTCTGCCGCTGATATCCGAACAGAAAAAGAGAAGGAGCGGTTTCAGAGTGAATCGCCTGAGATCGATCCTCACAAGACTTTCAACAGGGGTATATGGGAGCATATAAAAAAAGATGGTACCCGTATCCGTGTTGGTGTGAATGCCAGTGATATTGACTTCGAGGGTAAAAAAGCAAGGCTTATCATGAGCCTTGATATTACGAGCCAGAAGGAAGCGGAAGACAAATTACAGAGAAGTGAAGCCCGTTACCGGCATACACTGGATACCATGATGGAGGGCGTGCAGATCATCGGCTTTGATGGTACCATTATTTATGTGAATGATAAACTCGCGAGCCAGGCCAAGTTCACCAAGGAACAAATGATCGGGAAAACACTGCCCGAGTTGTATCCGGGTGTAGAACAGTCACCCATCTACCAGTCTTACCAGCAATGCCTGAAAGACAGGCAGCCAATTCATCTTGAAAATAAATTTGAGTTTCCGGATCAATCGGTTCAGACGTTTGAGATCAGTGTACAACCGGTTCCCGAAGGCATATTTGTACTTTCGGCGGATGTAACGGCAAAAAGAGAAGTGGACGAGAAAGTCCGCCTGCTCAACGAAGCTACTGCCAAGAGTGAGAAACGTTTCCGTGGTGTGATCGAAAGCAGCCATGATATAGTTCTGTTGATGGATGCTAGCCTTGCTACCTTCTACCGAAGCCCCTCAGCCAGAAGGGCAGTTGGACTTGTGGGAGATAATTCTGCCGAATACCGGCTTTCACGGGTACACCCCGATGATGTGCCTTCCTACAACCGCTCTTTTGAGCGGGTACAAAAGGAAAAGGGTATTCCAATTCCCATCAGTTTCCGTTTCCGGCATTATGATGGTCATTATATATGGCACGAAGGTTTTCTGACGAACCTGTTGGATGACGATGCCGTAAAAGCGATTGTGGCCAATCTGCAGGATATTACCCAACGAAAGATATCGGAACAGTTACTGGAGAAAAGTGAAAGGGTTTACCGGACCATCGCTTCTAATATTCCCGGGTCTGCCATCTGTTTGCTGGACGAGAACCTAGTGTATACCCTGTTGGAAGGCGATATGCTGGAGAAGTTCGGGTATCACAAAACAGATCTGCTTGGGAAAAAGGTTGTGGATATTGTTACCCCTGACCGGGAAGAGAGGATTCTGGGCATATTTAAAAGAGCATTGGCAGGGGAGCAGGTGCGTATTGAAGACAGTATGGCGGGATGTGATACAATGTCATCCTATATTCCACTGAAAGATGATAGAAATAGGGTATATGGGGTGATGGTGATTATTATTGATGTTACAGAATTGAAAAAGGCGCAAAAAGAGTTGAAGAAACTGAACCTCTCTCTTGAACATATTATTGAAGAAAGAACGGCACAACTGATTTCCGCTAATAGGGAACTGGAGGCATTCTCCTATTCTGTGTCGCACGACCTCCGTGCACCTTTGCGGGGTATCGACGGGTGGAGCCTGGCCTTGCAGGAAGATTACGGAACTCAGCTGGATGAAAAAGCCAACCAATACATTGCCCGAGTGCGTTCGGAAACGCAAAGGATGGGAGACCTGATTGACGATCTGTTAAAACTGTCAAGGATATCCCGTACAGAATTGAAACCTGCACGGATAAATCTCTCAGATATCATAAAGACCATTTCAGAACGGTTGTTGGAGGAGAACCCGGGCCGGAATATTCACTTTACCATTGCACCTGGTCTGATGGTAAAAGCGGATGCCAAACTGCTCGAAATTGCCTGCACCAACCTGATGAGCAATGCGTGCAAATTCACTTCCAGAAAAGAAATGGCTGAAATCTCTTTCGGACAAACGAAATATGAGGGGAAACCGGTCTTTTTTATCAAAGACAATGGTGCGGGTTTTGATATGGCGACCGCAAAAAAATTATTCGGTGCATTCCAGCGAATGCACCGGCAAAGCGAATTTCCCGGAACAGGGATTGGCCTGGCTATTGTCAAACGGATCATCAGCCTGCACCAGGGTGATGTATGGGCTGAAGCTGAACTGGGTAAGGGTGCTACATTTTATTTCACAATAAAAGATACGTTATGAGTTCTAAAACAATTTTGCTGGTAGAAGATAATCCGAGTGATGCTGCATTGGCAATGCGGGCATTTGAAAAAAATAAACTGCTGAACCCGGTTGTCCATGTGGAAGATGGGCAAGAGGCTCTTGACTTTTTATTTGCTGAAGGGAAATACAGCGATCGCGATATAGAAGACCTCCCTGCCCTGGTATTGCTGGATCTGAAACTACCATTGATTGATGGGCTGGAAGTGTTAAAAAGAATAAGAGAGCATGTGATTACCCGGCGGGCTCCCGTAGTTATTTTAACCACATCCAAAGAAGAGCAGGATGTGGCAGCAGGATATGACCTGGGCGTGAACAGTTATATCAGGAAACCTGTTGATTTCAACCAATTTGTAGAAGCCATCAAGCAACTGGGTGTATACTGGTTATTGCTGAATGAAACCCCTCCACCGGTTAAATAATGATTTATGAAAAAAAAGTTGCGTTTATTGCTTTGTGAAGACGATGAAATGGATGCAGCCCTGGTGATCAGGCAGCTTGAAAAAGAGGAATTTGATGTGGAATGTGAGCGGGTAGATACTGCCGATACATTAACGGATGCATTGACTCAACGACATTGGGATATAGTATTGTCTGATTTCAACATTCCTGGTTTTGGAGGTGTAGAAGCTTTGGCTATCGTTAAGAAATCCGGTTTGGATATTCCATTCATTTTGGTATCGGGCGCTATTGGTGAAGAAACAGCTGTGGAGATGATGAAGAAGGGCGCTAGTGATTATCTGATGAAAGGTAATCTGCAGCGGTTAGGTGAAGCTGTTAAAAGAGAATTGGAGGAGTTCAGGGTAAGAAAGGCCAAAGAAGAAGCCGAAAGCATCATCAGGGCTAACGAAGAAAAATATAGGGCGGTGATTGACAATTCTTTGTATGCTATCTTTCTGGCCCCTCCCGCCGGGTATATACAGGAATCCAATGCCGCTGCATCTGCTTTGTTTGGCTATACCCGCGAAGAATTTACCCGGCTGAATCGCTACTCATTACTGGATACCACTGATGATTTTTTCGAAGCCAAGATCATTGAACGAGATAGGAAAGGACGTGTTAAAGGAGAGTTTACAGGCATTCGTAAGAACGGGGAAAGATTCCCCTGTGAGATTGCTTCGGTCATATTTCATGATATAGAGGGTAAACAGGTAAGTTGTTCTATGATCGCCGATATTTCGGCAAGGAAAAATGCTGAACAAAAATTGCGGCATACACTGGAAGAAATGCAGCAACTCTCCCAGCATCTGAAAGATGCAAGGGAGGATGAAAGGAAGTTTATCGCCCGGGAGATCCACGATGAAGTCGGACAGCTGGCAACGGCTATACAACTGCAGCTGCACCTGTTGAAACTTAAATCACAGGATATCAGTGTAGCGTCGCTTGAAAAAATTGACCGTTCTATGGAACTCTCTGATATGATGATCACTTCAATCCGTCGGATCGCCACTTCTATCAGGCCCATCGCATTGGATCAACGGGGTTTGAACGACGCGCTGCGATGGCAGTGTGAGCAATTGCAGGAAAACCATCATATCAACTGCATTTTTACAGAAGATTTTGATGATACTAAATTATCTGCTGAAGCTAAAACAGAATTTTTCAGAATATGCCAGGAATCGATGACCAATGTGATGCGTCATGCCCAGGCAAACCTGGTAGAAGTATCGATCAGGGAAGAACAGGGAGATATACACCTGGTCATCAAAGACAATGGCAAAGGATTTGATCCCAACCAGAAAACCACCCATCTGGGACTGATTGGCCTTAGAGAAAGAGCCCATTCATTGAAAGGAGAACTCAAGTTGACAACAGGATTGAACCAGGGCACTTTGATAGAAGTTGTGGTGCCTAACCGTTGGAAATAAAGTGCTGTTTCAAAATACAAGTTATGCCGAACGAACTGAAACTGCTGATTTGCGAGGATGATGAAACAGATACCCTGCTGTTGCTGCGACAATTGGAAAAGCAGGGTTATCAGCTGAAAAGTCTACAGGTAGATAATGCATATGATTTTACCCAGGCACTGGAAAACAGTGCCTGGGATGTCATTATTTCTGATTATCATATCCCTGGTTTTGGTGGTCCGCTGGCTTTAGAAATTGTAAATGCCTCGGGAAAGGATATTCCTTTTATCCTCGTGTCTGGCGCCATAGGCGAAGAGCAGGCCGTTAATATGGTAAAAGCGGGCGCCAATGATTACCTGATGAAAGGTAATCTCATGCGTTTGGGGCAAGTGATCGAAAGAGAGCTCAAAGAAGTCGGTATGCGACAAGAGATCAGGGTGGCCGATCAACAGCGGAGGGCAAATGAAGAAAAGTATCGGGCCATCATCAATAACGCGATCCTTGGAATATTCATTTCGCCAGCGCAGGGAAATATCATCGAGTCTAATCCTGCTGCCCAGGCATTATTCGGTTATACGGAGCAGGAACTGCTTGCTTTGAAGAGGGAGCAGTTATTTGATACTGAGGTTGCTTTATTGATGAACCAGCTGACAATGGCTGGGGATACTCCTGATGTAAAAGCAGCATTGACCGGCATCCGCAAAGATGGCAGCCGGTTTGATTGTGAGGTAACGAATATCAGTTTCAGGGATCTTCATGGTGAACTGATGAAGTGCAGTATCGTGGAAGATATTTCAGAGCGGAAACAGGCATTGGAAAGAATTGCCAAAAGTCAGCATCTCCTGAACCAGGCCGAAACGGTGGCGCATATGGGAAGTACGGAAATAGACCTGGTAACAGAAAAAAGAGAATGGAGCGATGAGTTTTACCGGTTGCTGGGCTATGAGCCTGGGGCTATCAAACCCGATATCAAGGTGTTTCTGGAACTGTTACCCGATGAAGAAAAACAGCGTTACCTGGAATGGTACAATTATGTAAAACAGCATAATGCTGAACCTGAGCCGATCGAATTAAAACTGATCAGGAAAGATGGAACCGAAAGATACGTCTTCGCAAAGGGCCAGATCAGCCGGCAGGGAACAGGTCAAGGCCATCCTAAGCTGGTAGCTGTTGTACAGGATATCACAGACCTGAAACGGGTAATGCAGGAACTGGAAATGCAGAACCGGCAATTGAAAGAGATCGCCTGGACACAGTCGCATATAGTACGGGCACCGCTATCGCGCCTGATGGGCCTGGTTAAACTTCTGAGCGATGGAGTGGTGGGACCGCGTGAAGATCATACGCAGATACTTGACTATATCGTCCAGTCGGCCAACGAACTGGATCAGATCATTGCTGATATTACAGAGAAAACCCGTAAGATTAATGTACGTCCCGAATAGGATGCATAAGGTTAACGGAATTTATTTTCCCAACGGATCAGTATAGATAGAATCTGGAAAATACATCATGCCATTTTTCTGAACTACCGGTACGCAACTGAACATCCACTTAACCGGTGTTTGCCAATCAGATGATTTGAACGAAGCTACCGGAGCCTTCACTAACAAGTTGTTCCAGCCTTTTGTTAACCATACTATTGTGGGTGGCCTGTATTCGTAACCTTCATCAATCAAGGGCTCTTCCATACCCATGTTTATCCTGCCGGCTTTACTCCAATGGGGTGGTGGTATCTCTTTTCCGTTCAGCCATAAGCGGCTGTTTCTGTTATCCCATTTGCCTGCTACAGGTGTTGGTGAATGATTACTTCGTGAGATATTATAGAATCCAATCCAAAGACCTATCTGCTGGTCACGATCGCTATACAGCCTGGTAAATGCATAATAGGTGCTGTTCTCTTTTGTATTCGGCAGGTGTGAACCGATCATGGGCGACCAGAAATGTTTCAGGAAGATGGTTCCTCCAAATACGGAAACCGATGGGTATAATAGGGATGTGTCCGGAAGCATCACCTGTTCGGGTGCGAATACGGCATCGGTGTTACCCTCGTTGTTGAATGGGCCGATCAGTTTCCAATGGATGCCTGATTGTTTTACATAGGGAAAGGGAAGCGAAGAAAAATAGGTACTCTTATGATCGAGCAGTCGTGCCTCGAATTCTGTGAATGCGGCGTACCTCTCTGTTCCCGGTTTGTCCATATCTGATCGGTAATTTTTCCATCCACCACCTTTCCAACTGCGCTCAGCTAGGGTAAGCAACACAGGGAAAACGGGATTCATGGTAAGAATGTCTTTTTCATTGCTTACACGCCTGTCGGGCCAAACGCAGGCAATGGCACCCAGCAGGTTACTGTCGCCCCGTGGTACATCACAGATCTGGTGGTTGAACACACTGACAACACCATCGATCGGGTCAAAATGATTGAGGTAAAGATGTCTTGAATCGAGCGAAGGGTAACTTTTTTTAGGCACGGTCTGCCCATTCCACATCTGCAGCACGGTTCCCTGTGGCAGGTTTCCGCCCGGATCCCAGGCAATCACCTGTTTGCCGGTTTGTCTGATGGTAGCAACCATCTCCGGAAGAAAATTCCGGTTGGTGATCTTCACTTCGTCACCGCCAATATGGATATAGGGCACATCCAGTTCCTGGCACAGTTCTTCCAGGATATTTTTGCAGATAGCGGTACCTTCCGTACTCTGCATATCTACGCCCATGGCACGTTTAAAGGCAGCGCTGTGTCCCGGCATGTCTATTTCAGGTACCAACGTAATGAACCGCTCCTTGCAATATTGGATCAGGTCTTTCAGTTCTTCCAGCGTATAATATTCGCCGGGGTTACGTTGCATATGCGAAGCTGCTGTCAGTTGCGGGTATCGTTTACTTTCCAGCCGCCAGGCAATATCTTCGGTAAGATGAAAATGAAAGATATTCATCTTGTATTGTGCCAGGATATCGAGTTGCATTTTCAACTGATCGATACTCTGGAAATTACGCCCGACGTCGTGCATCAATCCTCTCCACGCAAAAGCGGGTTGGTCTTTGATGATGCATCCGGGAATACTGATCCCGTCGCGCATCAATTGCCTGAGTGTTTGCAGCGCGTAGTAGATGCCTTTTTCTGCCTGGGCATACAGTACTATCTCCGAAGCTCCGGCTTCAATTTCATAGGCTTCCTCAGCGAGGTAGGCATCTTTCATTTTTTTATAGGCGAGGCGGATGTTATAAGCGGCATTCTGTGCTTCAGTATAAGGTATGTGATTCGTGTTCAGCAACGATTTCAAATGCGCTAATTGCGAAGTAAAACGTTTGTCGGTACTGATGCCCGGCACTTCCAGCAGCGGGAAGGATGCTGGTGTCCATACCAGTTCCCTGGGGGCCGGTAACAGCGCGGGTTTGGTTGAGAGGTCGAATACCGAGGGAAATACCACTGATTTCCAACGGCGATACCCTTTGCCAGTCAGATGCAGACCATCATTGGTCAAGGTGCTGTCAAGGTGCTGGTTCTTATCTGAAAATGGCGTAAAGAGATCAACGTAAATGGCTGATTCCTCAAGGCAGATGTCCCGGATCATTTTGTTCAGCTGAAGAATGGAATCTGTTTTGTTTACATGGTTCCTGAACTGGGTGAATGCCGGGTTAACGGGTAAAACACTTTGCAAATAGACTTTTGTCACGGGGCTTTGTTCATGAAACTGTTGAACAATATTCCGGATATTGCCTGCTACCTGTGTTACAGGAATATTTTTAGCCAGGTCATTCACGCCGATCAGCAAAAAAAATTTGGAAGGCTGCATGTTCAGCAAGCTTGGCAAGCGGAGCAATACACCTGTTGTACCATCTCCGCTGATACCCCGGTTCAGGATCTCAGTGTTATTGAACATTTCCTGCCATTCACCACCATCCGTAATGCTGTTACCGCAGAAAACGATCCTGCCTTTTATATCCGGAAGGCTTTCAAAATGAGAAGCCCGTTGCCGGTAATAGGTATTTGTTTCCTGTGCCAGAATTGTGTTGCTGACAGCGGCTGTCGTAAACAGAAAGGTAATCAGCAGTAAGGTCTTTTTCACAATAGAAGAATAAAATGATGGTGTAAGAATTAAAAATCTGTCCGGAAAGGGGATGCAGGTAAACCTTCCTGGTTGATGAGGTTGGCGTCAACAGGATTGTCTTCCCAGGCATACCTGGCTGCAACAGGATGAATCACCTGTTCGGCCGATAACCAGATCTCGTTCTTTTTGAAACTGGCCCTGGCAGGATAGAATTTTTTATCCATTCCACAGATCCAGATACTCCGTAATGCAGCGCCATCACTGGTGCTGAGTCCTGATGAAGCATTACTACAGGTGATAATGATATGTTTCCCTTCTGTTCTGAACGATTCATAGAGAGGTCCGCCTGCAACCAGTTTCCTGTTGTATACATTGGCCAATGCAGCTCTTGCTGCGCGTTCGCCTACTGTTTTTTTGTTGCGGGGATGTACATCTGTAGGATGCCCGAGATCCAGCGTTACTACCAGCGAGACAGCCGGGATATCGCGGGCTGTAGCCAGTTGTACTTCCCGGTACAGTTCCCAGTCTCGTTTGATGGCAGGAAGCTGTATAATCACAAACGGTAAGGAGGGATTATTGAAATGTTTCCGCCAGCTGTGGATCAGTAATGACAGTTTGTGTTTGTTGAGCTGTGGATCCATGGCACTGCTGTCAGCGGTGAAAGTGGCGTTGGATTCGCCCTGGTACCAGATTACGCCTTTTACAGCCAGTTTTTGTAAGGGGGCAATGGCTGCATCAAAAAGGAACCCAGGCTGATAAGGATGCATGGGCATGGGTGATAGCGGGCTTTCCTCTTTCCAGGCAACCAGGTTTTGCATCACCCGTTCAGCAGTCCAAGCAGGGTACAACGGATTTTGTAACCAACCAGGGGCTGACAAAGGATACAGTATACTGTCATTAGTAATATCTGTTAAGGGCAGATAAGTTTCCAGCGGTACGCCACCGATTGAGTTGTTGATCAGGCCAATGGGGACCTGTGTTGCTTCCTGCAGGGTACGTCCAAAAAAATATCCTACTGCAGAGAAATTGGCGGTCGAGGCTGAATCAGCTATTTTCCATTCACGGGAAGTATAAAAATTTGCAGGTGTTAACTGCCGCAGGAAATCCAGGGGATAACGTTTATTGATAGGATTCAGGCTGCCTTCCCAATCGGAGAAACGCAAATTCGGATGCTGCTCCTGCATTGCTGCGATGTCGCCATCAAAAGACTGGTTCACCCTGAAGCGCATATTGGACTGCCCTGCGCAGATCCATACATCACCCATCAGGATATCTTTCACCACAATCTGGTTGGTTGATTCTATGACCAGTGTATAGGGTCCTCCGGCAGCGATGGGTTGCAATACGGCTTCCCATGTTGTATGAGTGGAGCGGGTGTGAATTTTTTGTCCGGCAAAATTGATTGTGATCGTACTATTGGGCGAACAATTGCCCCATATATGAACAGGAGCATCGCGCTGTAAAACCATGTGATCGGAAAAAAGAGGGGAGAGGGTAATATTTGCCAGGATCACCTGGTGAGAGATCAGGCTCAATACGAGTGCCTGAATCAGGCGCGATATTTTTTGCATAGAAAAGGATTATTCGAGGAGTTTCCTCATTTTAATGGTCTTATCGAAATGTATTTTCAGGTGTCGTTTCATGGCATCCCTGTATTTCTCCGCATTACCGGTTTCAATAGCTTTTACTATGAGTGCATGCGTAACATAATTTTTGGGCAGTTCTTCATCTTTCAGTTTCAGACCTTTGTCGTGTACATATTTGAAGATAGGCAGTAGCATGGACTGGAACCTTACCAGCGTATTGTTACGGGCTATTTCATAAATCCTGCCGTGAAATCTCGCTTCAAAATCCATCTCAAACAAAGCGGGATAATCCTTTTCTGTTTTGAGGATAGCTTTCAGGTCTGCAATATCAGAGGGTTTTATCCTGGCGAACAGCAATTCGGCAATGCCCATTTCCAGCACCAGGCGCATTTCAAACATATCCTGCAGTGTTTCTTCGCTCAGGATTTTTGGCTGTAGCAGCTTGTCGAGACCTATCAGCAAATCCGGTTCTGTTAGGATCATACCCTTATTCTTCTTCGATTCTATCAGTCCGATCGTTTTTAAGCGGGTCAGCGCCTCGCGGATGACGGTGCGGCTTACACCCATCGCTTCACACAATTCGTTCTCTTTGGGAATAGCATCGCCATTCCGCAGATCTTCTTTTTTAAAAAGCTCCAGCAGTTTCGTTTCAACCTGGTCAGTAAGCGAATAATTGATGATCGGCCTCAGCTTACTTTGTAAATTTCTTGCTCCTTCTCTTTTGCTCATAAGGATATCTTTAGTTGAATAAAGATATTTCTTTTCGGATTACCACTCTAAAATTATGTATTATGTATTACATATTATATTTTAGCGCAAATTTTTTTATGAAACAACAATTGCTGATACTGCTGTTCGCACTGGTATTATCGGTTTTGCAGCCTTTCCGTATGAGCGCTCAATCTCCATCGGGAAGTTTCGTTTTCGGGGTACTGCAAAACAGGGTTCCCGTTTTAACCGGTAAAAAAGACAATCCTGTAATCGGTCTGCACCTACCTGTGTATGGCCGGGCTGAGCAGGTATTATCGGAAGTAAACCTTCTTCTGAAGGGTACGGTAGAATTACGTGAACTCAAACAGGTAAGGTTATATTATACGGGCTCATCAGCTGCATTTTCTACCCGTCAGCTACTAGCCAGTTCAGCACCTGCTGCCGGGCAGATCAGTTTGAAATGTGTGCAAACATTGCAGGAGGGTAACCATTATTTCTGGGTTTCAGTTGAGTTGAACCCCGGCGCCAATCTGCTGCATACCATCGATCTGGTACCAAAGAATCTGGTGCTGAATGGCAAAATACAAACAGCCCAGGCAGATTTTGCCCGCTACAGTCAGCGCATTGGAACGGCGCTGCGGAATGCAGGCGATGATAAAGTGATCAGTTACCGGATACCCGGTCTGGAAACTACCCGTTCGGGAACACTGATTGCGGTGTATGATATCAGGTATAACAGCGCTGTAGACCTTCAGGAAGATATTGATGTGGGTATGAGCAGGAGTGTGGATGGAGGCCAAAGCTGGGAACCCATGCGTGTGATCATGGATATGGGTAAATATGGTGGTAAACCGGAAGACCAGAACGGTATCGGGGATCCCGCTGTATTGGTAGACCGCCAGACGGGTGATATATGGGTAGCGGCACTCTGGTTGCATGGGTATCCCAAGCAACGTGCATGGAATGCATCGCAACCAGGGATGGAACCTGCTGAAACGGGACAGCTGATGTTGTCCAAAAGCAGCGACGATGGTAAAACATGGAGTACTCCTGTCAATATCACCCGCCAGGTAAAAGATCCATCCTGGAGATTATGTTTCCAGGGGCCGGGACGCGGTATAACCATGGCAGACGGTACCCTCGTTTTCCCCGCGCAATACAAGGATTCGGCCGGTTTGCCGCATGCCACCATTTTATATAGTAAGGATCACGGACAAAGCTGGAAAATGGGTAAAGCGGCCTACCCCAATACCACAGAAGCCCAGGTAGTAGAATCAGAACCTGGTACCTTAATGCTGAACATGCGTGATAACCGGGGAGGATCCCGAACCGTCTGCACGACCCGTGATTTTGGCGAGACGTGGACGGAGCATGCCTCTTCCCGTTCCGCACTTCGCGAGCCTGTGTGTAATGCCTCCATCATCAAACACATATACCAGGGTAAACCCATCCTGTTTTTTGTAAATCCGGATGCGACTGATGGCAGGCATCACATGACCATCAAAGCCAGTATGGACGGAGGTCTCAGCTGGCCGCTGCAAAAACAGCTCCTGCTGGATGAATTACGCGGGAACGGTTATCCCAGCCTGACGATGATTGATGACGAACATATCGGTATTGTTTATGAAGGTAGCCAGGCAGACCTGGTATTTGAGAAAGTGGCTGTTAAGGACATACTCCAGCGTTGAAAGACCTGATCCGGGCATAAAAAAGCCGGCAGTATGCCGGCTTTTTTATGCCCGGCCGATGCTGTTTTTTGCCGTTTTGCAAGGAAGTGTGCGTATATCAATTTTTTGTTAAAAGAAATTTGGAAGGGATATGTTTTTTTGTATGTTTGTATATATGTCATACATAATACAAAATTAATTGCCATGAAATCAACTCTTTTCCTGATGAAATGTATACTCGCTTTTGCGGCGGTATTCATTGTCACTTCCCTCTCTGCACAATCCCGGAAAATAACGGGAACTGTTTTGTCAGAAACAGATGGTAGTCCCATGCAGGGTGTTGTTGTTACCGTAAAAGGAAAGAAAGCCGTCACTCAAACCGAAGCAAATGGAGCATTCAGCATCCTGGCGCAGAAAGGCGATGTGCTTACTTTCAGTTTTACAGGTTATGTAAATGCAGAGGTCGTTGTTGCTGACAACGATATCGTGAACCTGAAATTGAAATCTGATGTTGCCAACCTGGGTGATGTGGTGGTCATTGGATATGGAACACAATCTAGAAGAAATGTGACCAGCGCTATCACCAAACTCGACAAAGACGTGTTAGCCAGTGTACCCAGGGCCAATATTGGTTCAGCCTTGCAGGGTACGGTTGCCGGATTACAGGTGGTGAATGGTACCGGTCAGCCCGGTTCTTCTCCATTGATCCTGTTAAGGGGGGGCGCTTCTATCAATAGTCCCGGGGCACCGCTGGTAGTGGTGGATGGAATCATTCGTGCGTATAATGATATCCCTTCAGAAGACATTGCATCTGTTGAATTGTTGAAAGATGCAGCCGCTACCGCAATTTATGGTGCTCGTGCCAACAATGGTGTTATCCTGATCACTACCCGTCAGGGTAAAGCAGGTACTGCACAGGTGACATACAAGTTCACAGGGGGCAATAACAAGAGAAGAAATGGCTACAATTATATGAATGCCAAAGATTATATCTATTACAACAGGCTGGGTAACCTGAATTCCGGCAGAACGCTGGCACAGGTAAACAGCTCACGTGGTTATGGATTACTTACTGGCGCAGCCGACCTGGCTTCTTTTGATATACGCAAGTATGATGCTACAACTTCTGATCTGCTGACAAAAGGATGGGATACCGTAGGTGATCCTTATGGTGGCACGCTTATTTTCAAGGACCATAGCAAAGAAGTTGAAAACCTTGTTTTCCGGAATACCTATACCCAGGATCATTATGTGAATGTTACCGGTGGGAATGACAGGGGTAAATATTTTGCCAGCTTTGACTATTACAAAGAAGATGGTGTAATCATCGGTTCCGGTTACAAGCGTTTTTCCGGAACACTGAATGGTTCTTACAAGATTAAACCCAACCTGGAAGTCAGCAGCGGTGTAACCCTGTCTACCTCTTCTCAATTGGGTGTTATCGGTTCTGAAGTAAATACCTTGTACAGGACCATGGCTATCTGGCCTACATTCAACCCATGGCTGGATTCTGCTAAAACACAACCCAACCCGGGCAATGGTAATACCGATGGTAATACCCTGTACTGGTTGGGCAAAAGAGATGTTACTAACGAAGTGAACAGGATTACCTTTAATACTTCAGTTAAATGGGACCTGCTGCCAGGCTTGTATATCAAAGCCACAGGCGCCGGATACCTGTTTGAAGGATTGGACCAGGGCTTTAGCCGTGCTACACAGTTGTATACCAACATCTTTACAACACCTCAATCATACAGCAATACCACTAGGGAATCTTACGCTTCTTTCTCCCGTTCGTTCCAGCAGCAATACAATGCTATTGTGAATTATACCAAAACATTCGGAGATAAACACAACGTAAATGCCATGCTGGGTGCGGAATATTATGGCACCAGGCAGTTTGATATGCAGGTGCTGGGAACATTGGCACCTACAGATGATATCAGCACTGTAAATGCAGCTACCACTTTTGCTGCAGGTTCAAATTATACCTCCAAATCAGAATATCGTATCGTATCATCTTTTGGCAGGTTGAATTATGATTTTGACCAGAAATACTTGCTGTCTCTGGTTTTCAGGAATGATGGTGTTTCCAGTTTGCCTACAGGAAATAAGTTTGGTTTCTTCCCGGGTATGTCTGCCGGTTGGAACCTGCACAGGGAATCATTTTTCCAGAAAAGTGGCCTGTCTTCTTTCATCAATACCATCAAACCAAGGTTTAGCTATGGTCAGAACGGTAACGTGGCTGGTTTAGGCCGTTACGAAGTTCAGGGTGGTTATGGTTCTCAGGGATTGTACAATAATGCGGCCGGCTTCCTGAATACCGCTATTATTAATAACAACCTTCGTTGGGAAAAAAGTAAGACCACTGATATCGGTATCGACCTGGGTATCCTGAGAAACCGGATTGTGTTCACCTTCGATTACTACAACAGGATCACCAGCGACCTGATCACCAATCTTTCTTTACCAAGTTATATCGGCTTTGGTTCTGTAAGGACCAACCTGGGATCTTATCAGAACAAAGGATATGAGTTTTCAGTGAATGCCAATATTCTCAATAAGCCCAACGGACTTCGCCTGGATGTAGGTGCGAATGCTTCTTTTGTTAAAAATAAGATCCTGCAACTGCCCAATAACGGAAATGATAAGAACAGACAGGGTGGTTTACAGGTATATGACCCCGCCAGCGGAAAAGTGATTTGGGTAGGCGGTCTGCAGGAAGGTGAAGCACTGGGTAATATCTATGCCTATAAGCAAGTATCCATTTTTGCAAGTGATGCGGAAGTAGCCAAGATCGCCGGAACCAGAAAAGATCTGGTAGCTGGTATCAGTGGCCCCAACAGTACATACGGTTCAGGTAAGATCACTGCCGGTGACGTAAACTGGCTGGATGTAGACAAAAACGATACCATTGACTCGAGAGACCAGGTATATATCGGTAACATCAATCCAAAATGGACCGGTGGTTTTACAACGAACCTGTCGTTCAAAGGTTTTTCACTGTATACCCGTTTCGAATTTGCATTGGGTCATACCATCTACAACGACCTTGTTGCCAGAACACTGGGTAACTACCAGGGTACCTTCAACTATTTCGACCTGCAGAAGAACGCCTGGTCACCCACCAATACAAACACGGATATACCCAAAGTGTATTATGCAGACCAGGTGGCAGCACCATTGGGTAAGAAAAACTACACCAGGAGTAATAATGCCGGAAGTGTATTGCAGAGTAACAACTCACGCTTTTATGAGAAAGGAGATTACCTGGCTTGTCGCGAGATTACGCTGTCATATGATTTTGCAAAGTCATTACTGGCCAGAACAAAGATCATCTCACAGGCAAGGGTTTACATAAGTGCGAGCAACCTGTTTTACATCACCAAGTTTACCGGACCTTCTCCTGAGCCACCTGTATCAGGTGGTACAGTTACCGGTATCTATGCAGGTACATATCCCACTCCTAAATCATTTGTATTGGGTGTTCAGGTTTCCTTTTAATATATCTAACAAATCATTTTATGAAAAAGAATATCATATTATTAGCAACAGGTCTAACGCTGGTTTCGATGTTCAGCGCCTGTACCAAACAAATAGAACTGGCACCGGTGAGCAGTATCAGCGATGCCAATTTCTGGCAAACGCCTGAGCAGGTAGACGCGTTTGTATCCGGACTGCATAACAGGTTCAGAGGTAGCGTAGGTACTTTCCAAAGCCTGGGTGAAATGAGATCCGATATCTTCGGAACAGATCCGGGTTCCAGTTCGGCATTTACAGGGGAAGCAACACAGGGTGTAGAGCGATTGTGGACGAATAACCTGGATATGGATAATCCCGGTGTATCTGCATTCGGTGGTTTTTATTCTAATATCGTGCAGATCAATCTGCTGATCAGTAAACTGAATAGTACCAATATCGTGACTCCTGCCAATAAGAGTTATTATCTTGGTATCGCTTATGGTATGCGTGCTTATTACTACTTCCATATGTATAGAACATGGGGTAAAGTGATCATTCAGACAGAACCCACCACTTCTATCGATATTGCAAGCCTGACCAAAGCAGCTTCTACCGAGGCAGAAGTGATCAAGCTGATCAAGGATGATATTGATAATTCCATCAACAGTTTCGGAACCAACTATACATTCCGTAATACCAAGTCTTACTGGTCAAAACCTGCCAGCCTGATGCTGAAAGCGGAAGTATACCTCTGGACAAGTTCAAAAGGTGGCGGTGCGGCAGATGCAACGATTGCCAAAAACGCTTTGACCGATATACAAACGAATACAGCCGGATTGACTTTGCAATCGAACTATGCCAATATTTTTGCTACGACCAATCGTGGTAATAGCGAGATCATATTTGCGGTAAGAAACCTGCTGAATGAAAGTACGCTTCCCTTTGCCGGAACCTTCCTGCCACAATCAGGATTGATCGCGAATTACTATGACTCTGTAGGCAACCGCAAGTTCAATGTAACTACCGATAACTGGGGTGGCTTACTCCGCGCACCGATCAAGATCGCTACATTCAGGAAGTTTAGCGATGCCGATAGTCGTAAATGGGCATCTATACAACCTGCCTATAATCTGGTAAGCGGTAAATACGTGATCGCAGGTTGTTTTGTGAGCAAATACCAGGGCGAACAGAATGCGGGTGCCCGTTCATACACCAACGACTTCCCTATCTACCGCTATGCTGACCTGCTGTTATTACTGGCAGAAGCAAAAGTGATCCTGGGTGAAAGTCCGGCAACAGAACTAAACCTGGTTCGGGCAAGGGCTTATGGCAGCAATTATTCAGCAGCTGTGTATGGGTTTCCTAACCAGACCATAGATGCCAATCCAAAAGATGCAGTGCTGCAGGAGCGGTTGCTCGAATTCATTTTTGAGGGAAAGAGATGGTATGATCTGAGAAGAGCAGGGGACAGTTATGTTTTTGCCAATACCAGTATGCCTACTTATGAAACTTACCGGTTATTATGGCCGATCGACAGAAACAGCCTGACTAATAACCGATCATTGGTACAGAACCCGGGTTATCCGAGTTTCTAAAATACCGGTGTATAAAATGTTTGTTATAGCATAGCAAGGAAGCAGTTTGGGTTATTAAGCTGACTGCAAAACCGGGGATTTTTATCCCCGGTTTCTTAAATTATTGTTTTTTCGGTTTTAATTTTTAAGTTACCATTATGAAAATTGAACATTTGCATGGATTGATTGCGGCACCTTTCACTCCTATGCACAAAGATGGTTCTCTGAACCTGTCTGTCATACCCGCCTATTATGGATTACTGAAAGAAAATGGTGTAACCGGTGCGTTTATTACCGGATCAACAGGCGAAGGTGTTTCTCTTACCCTCAATGAAAAAAAAGAAGTGGCGGAAGCCTGGGCAGACTGTATTAAAAATGATCCTGATTTCAAAGTGATGCCCTTGGTGGGCGGAACCTGTATTGCGGATTGTATTCACCTGGCACAACATGCTAAGAAGATTGGTCTGTATGCAGTTGCTTTTACAGCACCGTTTTATTTTAAACCGGCTAACGTGGGTATGCTTGCAGCTGCCTGTATGGCGGTGGCAGACTCCGTTCCCGATATGCCCTTTTATTATTACCATATTCCTGTCCTGAATGGCGTGGATTTTCCAATGATCGATCTGCTGCATGCCCTGCATGGTAAACAGCCCAATTTTGCAGGAGTCAAATACACACACGAGGATTTCATGGATTTCCAATCCTGTTTGAACTTTGCAAATGGACAGTATGATATGCTTTGGGGACGGGATGAAAATATGCTGTCGGCCCTGGCTGTAGGCGCCAAAGGGGCAGTAGGCAGCACCTTTAATTATGCGGCTCCCCTGTATTACCGTCTCATAGATGCTTTTAACAACAACGATTTAGACCAGGCCCGTTCACTCCAGCAGAAATCGATCGATATGATCCGGCTACTGGGCAAATATGGCGGAATTTCTGTGGGTAAAGCCTATATGAAACTGCTGGGGCTCGATTGCGGGGAATTCCGGTTGCCTGTACGGAATATGAGCGCTCCGGATTTTGAGAAGTTCAGGGATGATGCAGACAAGCTGCTTTTTCATACATTCAAGTCAAGAACCCCGCAGATGGCTGGCTCCTGATATAACCAGATGAAAAAAATATTCTTTCATACGGCAACCTTTCTCATTTTGATATCTTCTTCTATCACACTTGCTGCTCAAAGCAGGGATTCTGTTTCTATTAACTGGTCATTGCTGGGTACATTACCCCAGCCGGGGAATGGACAGAATGCAGGACTGGCTGGTGCATTTATTGGTGCCTGCGGTCCCTATCTGTGGATCGCCGGGGGGGCTAATTTCAGTAATGGACTACCCTGGGAGGGTGGTACCAAAGTCCTGCACGATACTGTTTTTTATTTTCACAGGAACAGTCAGCAAACTGTTTTGTTGCCGCAACGCAGCCGGTTGCCTTTTACCGTGGCATATGGTACCAGTATTCGTGTACCCAATGGAGTAGCCTGTATTGGCGGACAAACTGCAACAGGATTTTCCGAAAAGGTCTTCCTGACAAAATTATCAGAGCAACCCGGTTTACTTGTTTTCGAACACCTGCCCGATCTCCCATCTGGTCTTGCTAACGCTGCAGGCGCATTTGCCGGAAATAGATTGTTTGTAGCAGGGGGAGAGAATGAAAAAGGGGTTGTCAGTTCATTGCTTACGCTTGATCTTGCCAGCGATACTCCTCAATGGAAAAAACTGGCGGATATTCCCCATGCTGTATCACATAGTTTGCTGGTAGCACAATCATACAGGAATAAGACATATTTATACCTGATAGGAGGTCGGCGAAAAGATATTTCGGGTATCAGTGAATTATATGCAGCTGTATACCGCTATTCGATCGAAGCAGATAAATGGGAGCTTTGTGCCCCTTTACCTTATCCCTTGTCAGCACATACCGGAGTGGCCTATGGATCGGAAAATATTCTTGTCATGGGTGGCGATAAAGGAGTGGTATTCGGAAAAGTAGAAAGAGCGCTGGCCGCCATCGAAAAAGAAAGCGACCCCGTTATCAAAGCCAGGTTGATCAAAGAGAAAAATGAACTGCAGAATACACATCCCGGTTTCAGCAGGGAAATATTGCAGTACGATACAGAGACGGATGTCTGGAATAAAGCAGGAGACCTTCCATTCCCTACGCCCGTAACCACCCAGGCGATTAATTGGGGAATAGATATTGTATTACCGTCCGGCGAAATTAGGGCAGGTGTTCGTACGCCGGATATCTGGATCGGAAGAATTGCTGGCCAGGTTATGAAGAAATAAACAGCGGCTAACCAAATTGCAGTCATGGAAACCAAAAAAAAATATCCCTGGGTTGTGGTGGCATTGTTATGGGGAGTAGCATTGCTGAATTATATGGACCGGCAAATGCTGGCCACCATGCGGCCCTCCATCCAGGTAGATATTGCTGAATTGCATTCGGCTACCAATTTCGGCTACCTGATGGCAGTATTTCTCTGGATTTATGGTTTGATGAGTCCTGTCTCTGGCATCTTTGCAGATAAGTTCAACCGTAAGTGGATCATTGTCGGAAGTTTGTTCGTTTGGTCCGGGGTCACATTTACCATGGGGTATGCTACCCATTTTCAGGAACTATACTGGTTACGCGCCATCATGGGTATTAGTGAAGCTCTTTACATACCCGCCGCCTTATCACTGATCGCAGATTTTCATTCAGACAAAACAAGATCACTCGCCATCGGTATCCATATGACGGGTTTGTATATGGGACAGGCATTAGGTGGTTTCGGGGCTACAGTGGCCGCTACTTATTCCTGGCAATCTGCTTTTCATTCTTTCGGGTTGATCGGTATGGTGTACGCCCTGGTGCTGGTTGTTTTTCTCAGGGAAAAAAATGGTGCAAGGGGAAGCGCTGATCAACAAGCGTCCGGTAGCGCAAAAACTTCTGTGTGGGAAAACCTGCGTGCATTATTATCCAATATTTCCTTCTGGATCATCCTGCTGTACTTCACTGTTGTCAGCATTCCCGGTTGGGCTGTAAAGAACTGGTTACCTACCCTGTTTTCCGATAATCTGCATATTGATATGGCACAGGCAGGTCCTTTATCTACCATCACCATTGCAGCAGCTTCTTTTCTGGGTGTGATAGTGGGTGGTGTATTATCCGACAGGTGGTCGCAAAAAAATCCCAGGGGAAGGATCTTTACCAGCGCCATCGGTTTGTTCCTGACCATACCTTCTTTATTGCTGATCGGTTTTGGCCATAGTCTGGTACATGTGATTACTGCGGCTTTCTGTTTCGGGTTTGGTTATGGTATGTTCGATGCCAATAATATGCCGATACTTTGTCAGTTCGTTTCTCCCAAGAACAGAGCTACAGGTTATGGGCTGATGAATATGGCAGGTGTTTTTGCCGGTGCACTGATCACCAATCTGCTGGGCAAATCGATGGATGCAGGAAACTTGGGAAGAGATTTTGCCATGCTGGCCGGTATTGTACTGGTGATACTTTGTATACAGCTGTATTTTCTCCGGCCCAAAACCTATTCGATTTCAGATTGATAGCATATTGATAAACTCATACAGAAATGGCATACACAAAAGAGCAGCTGCATCAATTGCAGGCGTTTTATACAGATCAGTTACTGAACGATACGGTGCCCTTCTGGTTTCCCCGAAGTTTTGATCGGGAACAGGACGGTTTTTTACTGATGCGCGACAGAGACGGTTCTCTGCTCGATGATGATAAAGCTGTATGGATACAGGGTCGGGCCACCTGGCTGCTGGCCACCCTATACAATACCGTTGAACCCAAAAAAGAATGGCTGGAAGGCGCGGAACTTGGTTATCAGTTCCTGAAGAAACATTGTTTTGATACAGATGGCCGGATGTTCTTTCACGTAACCAGAGATGGCAGACCCATCCGTAAGCGCCGGTATTTTTTTTCTGAAACATTTGCAGTCATTGCTTTTGCGGCCTATGCCAAAGCCACCGGTAATGAAACCATTGCGGCGGAAGCACGTGACTTATTCGGTAAATGCATCACGTATGCTACCACCCCTGGCATATTACCACCCAAGTATACAGGTACAAGACCCGCCAAAGGTATCGGGGTTCCGATGATCATGATTAATACCGCGCAACAATTGCGTGATACTATTGGAGACGAACGTTGTGATGAGTGGATCAGCAAATGGATCCGGGAAATAGAAACGGATTTTGTGAAAGATGATATCCGTTGTGTGATGGAACAGGTGGCGCCAGACGGGTTCATTATCGATCATATAGATGGGCGCACACTTAACCCCGGACATGCCATAGAAGGTGCCTGGTTTATCCTGCAGGAAGCACGTTACCGGAACAATGACCCGCACTTGATCGGACTTGGTTGCCGAATGCTGGATTATATGTGGGAGCGTGGCTGGGACAAGGAATATGGCGGCATCCTCTATTTCAGGGATGTATACGGTAAACCGGTACAGGAATACTGGCAGGATATGAAATTCTGGTGGCCGCATAATGAGGTCATTATAGCAACCCTGCTGGCCTTCCTGGTTACGGGGGATCAGAAATATGCAGACTGGCACCAGCAGGTACATGCCTATGCCTATGCACATTTTCATGACAAGGAACATGGGGAGTGGTACGGTTATCTTCACCGCGACGGAACCGTAGCCCAGGCCGCCAAAGGCAACCTCTTCAAAGGCCCCTTTCACCTGCCGCGACAGGAATGGTTCTGCATGCAGGTACTGAAGGAGTATACGCACTGATTGCTTTCCCCAAAGACGCTGATCTGTCAAAATCGGTACTGAAGTGATTATGCCGTATTTTCAGGAAATTTACTGCAGCAGGGTTTACAGATACCGTATCTGTAAATCCTACTGTCTTTTTCTATTCACCACAACAACCTGCCATATGCCAACGTCCGTTAAAAGAGGTATTTCCGTTTTCCTCCTGTTCTTTGTGAGTTGGTTGGGTAATGCCCAATCAAAGATCGATGCAACTTCTATCCGTCCGAAAATGCAATGGTTTGCCGATGCCAAACTGGGCATATTCATTCACGCAGGCATCTATAGTGTCAAAGGAGTGGATGAGTCCTGGAGTTTTCACAATGGCAAGATCAGTTATGCTGACTATATGCAGCAGCTGCAGGGGTTCACTCTGGCTAAATACAATCCCGCATATTGGGCAGAGCTGATCCGCGAATCCGGTGCAAGGTATGCTGTCATCACAACCAAACACCACGATGGCGTATCCATGTATGATACCCGTCAAAATGATCTCAGCATCGTGAAAGCCACCCCCGCTAAGCGCGATATGATCCGCCCTTTTTATGAGGAGCTGAGGAAACGGAATATCAAAACGGGTGCTTATTATTCGCTGATCGACTGGTCGCATCCGGATTATCCGGGTTTCCTAAAAGACAGTTCCCGTTACCAGGTAAAATATGATTACAACCGTTGGAACCGTTTCCGGAATTTTTTCCAATCGCAGATACAGGAGATCAATTCATTGTATAAACCGGATCTCTGGTGGTTCGACGGCGATTGGGAGCACAGCGCAGAAGAATGGGAATCGCAAAAAGTACGCAACATCATTTTGTCTGCCAACCCCAATGCCATTATCAATGGCCGTTTGCAGGGATATGGCGATTATGAAACACCGGAACAGAATTTTCCCGTATCCAAACCACAATATAACTGGTGGGAACTTTGTATGACCACCAACGACAACTGGGGTTTTCATAACGATGAGAACTGGAAAACACCTTATGAAGTGATCACCATTTTTGTAGATGCCGTATCCAACGGAGGAAACCTGTTGCTGGATATGGGACCCAAGGAAGATGGCACCATTCCGGAACCACAGGTACAGGTACTGAAAGAACTGGGCAAATGGAACCGCAAAAATGGGGAAGCCATTTTTAATACAGTGGCCGGTATTCCCAAAGGACATTTTTATGGTGCCACAACACTGTCGAAAGATTCTACCACGCTGTTTCTCTTCCTGCAGGGAAAGATCAGCGGCGATATTACCCTCAAGGGATTGAAAAATAAAATACAGGAGGTATCGGTAGTAGGAAATAATACCCGTCTCTCGCATAAGATCGTAGGCAAGATTTCCTGGAGTCCCGTTCCGGGCCTGGTATATATTCATGTTCCCGAAGGAGTGCAGGATCCTTATGTTACCGTGTTGAAACTAAAGCTGAACAAACCCATACAGCTGTACAGTGGGAAAGGAGGGTTGTCTGAGTAGTATCTTTGCAGAATACTTCTAAAACGATTCGTTATGGAACTGGGTATGATGAGTTTTGCCGATATGGAACCGGAACTGGCAGGAAGCAATGGGGCGCATGGCAGGCAGCGTATACAAAATCTGATGGAAGAGATTCAGCTTGCCGATCAGCTGGGTCTTGACGTTTTTGGTTTAGGCGAGCACCACCGTCCCGATTATGCAGTGTCATCACCGGCAACCGTACTGGCGGCAGCGGCCATGATCACTAAAAAGATACGGCTCACCAGTGCAGTTACCGTACTCAGTTCGGATGACCCGGTAAGGGTATACCAGGAATTTGCTACGCTTGATCTTTTATCCGGAGGCCGCGCAGAGATCATGGCGGGCCGCGGTTCCTTTATTGAGTCGTTCCCCCTTTTCGGGTATAACCTGGATGATTATGATTCGCTGTTCACAGAAAAATTGGACCTGCTGCTCAAAATCAATCAGAACGAAACTGTTTCCTGGCAGGGTAAACACAGGCCTGCCATACAGAACCTGGGTGTATATCCCAGGGCATTACAGTCGCAGCTACCTGTGTGGCTGGCAGCAGGAGGCACCCCGGCTTCTGCAGTAAGGGCTGCCAGGCTGGGTATACCGTTAATGCTCGCCATCATCGGTGGCATGCCGGAACAGTTTGCAGGGTTTATGAACCTCTATAAACAAACCGCCGTGCAAAGCGGCAAACAGATCTGCGAACTGCAGTTAGGGGTGAATAACCATGTATTCATTGCCGAAGATTCGCAGGAGGCAGCAGATGAGTTCTTTCCTTATTATGCGGCCATGATGAACCGTGTTGGCCGCGACAGGGGCTGGCCACCACTTACCCGCCAGCAATACGAAGCAGCCCGTTCACCCCGTGGTGCACTGATGGTGGGCAGTGTGGAACAGGTGGTAGAAAAGATCCTGTTCGAACACGAGCTGTTCGGTAATACCCGTTTCCTAGCACAGGCCAGCCTGGGTTTTGTACCCCATGCCCTGACCATGCGTTCAATAGAATTGTTTGGAAACAAAGTGGTGCCGGCGGTGCGGAAAGCATTGGGTGGGGCTGCAACCAGCCTGTAAGTTTTCGATAACCGGAAATAAAACAAAACTTAACGGATACCTGAAAAAACAAAAAACCCGCTTTTAAAGCGGGCTCTGTAGCCGGTACGGGAATGATTTCCCTTATATTTTAGTATATTTTATTGTACCTTATTTCTCCTGAAAGTCAATGCAGCAAAGGCTTTCATGAGTTATTAACAAAAATTAAAAAATAACGAGACTCGGTTGTTTGTTCCCCCAAACGTTCCCCTGAGATATTCTTTGTGAGTATATATTTGGCAAAAAAACGAAATATGGCCGATTCAAGGTTCTTACTCAAAACGCCAAATGCAACTGACGAAACACTCGTTTATCTATTCTACAGGACAAAAGGAATCCGGGTCAAGATTTCAACGGGAATTAAAATAAATCCCAAATTTTGGAACTCAGATACCCAAAGAGTTAAAAAAGTCCGGGAAGTTCAAAACCATGAACAAATTAATGCCCTCCTCAAAAAACTGGATTCTATCATAGCCAAAAGAGAACTCGATCTTTTGAATGATGGTAGACAATTGACCATTCAAAATCTTAAACAGCCTGTTATTGACTTCCTGAACCGGGATGAAAATGAATCTTCCATCACACTGAAAAAATTTATTAAGGATTTCATTGCTACATCTACTAAGAAGCCGAATACTATAAAACAGTATAACACTTCTTTTAACAGGTTGAAGTCATATGAGGATCATGCACACAAGAATTTGAACTTTGACGATATCGACTTGAATTTCTATAATGATTTTACTAAGTTCATGATGGAGAAGAATTATAGTCTCAACTCGATTGGAACTTCTGTAAAAAATATTAAGGTTTTTATGAACGAAGCAGTAGAAAGAGGACTGACAAAAAACTTAGAGTTTCGGAATAAGAAGTTTAAGATTATCGAAGAGGAGACAGAAAATATATACCTGACTGAAGATGAGATAAAAAAGATTTACGATTTAGACCTGTCTAATAACAAAAGATTGGATCGGGTCAGAGATTTATTTATCATTGCCTGTTATACCGGATTACGTTTTTCGGATTTGATGCAATTGCGTGATGAAAATTTTACTGACAATAAGACTAAGATCAAAATCAAGACTGAAAAAACCGGAGAATTGGTTGTCATTCCATTGAACACCTATATCAAAAATATACTGGAAAAAAATGGGGGAGTAGTGCCTGAATTAATTAGTAATGTAAAAATGAATAAGTACTTGAAAGATTTGGCTCAGGCGGCAGAATTGAATGAAGATGTCATGATATCATATACAAAAGGTGGTGTTAGGAAGTCTGAGATTTTCAAGAAGCACGAATTGGTTACTGTTCACACTGCGCGTCGTTCCTTTGCTACCAATGCATTTCTTCGTGATATACCTACAATTTCTATAATGAAGATCACAGGGCATAGAACAGAACGGTCTTTTATGAAATATATAAAAATCTCGCAGGAAGATAATGCTAACAAATTACTCGAACATCCCTTTTTTAATTGATTTATGAAAGACTTGAAATACCTGATAGAAACTCCTTATGTGGATCAAAATAAATGGCAGGAAGATTCAAAAAAAGGATGGGGAGTTTATGAAAAATTAAATGATAAGTATCTACCTGAATTCAAGGATATTCTTTATTTCGAGAATCAGTTTGAGTTTTGGGAGAAGAGATTGGGAGTAAATTACTTCTACTATCATCTTGAATATCTTGATGGTATTGTCTTAATCAATTTGCACAATTTTGACTTGTTTGCTCCCGAATCAGATTGGGGAACTTTAAATGAATGGCTTATCACTAAAGCTTCAGAATACATTTCCAACCGAATAAATCAGGTTGCTAACGATTCTTATCATGTAAATAGACTAAAATCTAAAATTGTTTCTTTTGAGACCTTAAAAAGTGATTTCGAACTTAGGTTTTCAGAAACTTCTAATCCAGCTAGCTTCATTCAAAATGAACTTCTTGAGTTCGATAAAAAAATGAGCGTCTACATGCTTCAAGGTTCTAAGGAGGTATTTGATAATTATAAAAAGTACAGTCTTGCTCCTGACTATTCTAAAATACCCCCTCACATAAATCATCTTTTGAAAGTGCATAATGGCTATCAATATGCACTATATCATGAATACTTGCAAAATGAATTCGAGAAGACGAGAAAGAAAGTAAATCCTTCTCTTCCAACCTCTCCAAAATCAGAACCGCTTACTAATGCTCAAATTGCATTAATGCTTCATTACACCGGCGTTTTACAGGCTTTACAGAATATCCAGTACGATAATACCGTAATTGCTAGAATAGTAAGTGCCATTACTGGTGCAGGGTTCAAGGGGACTTATGACCCTATCGGCAAAGTGCATACAGGCTCTTTAAAGACTAAGAAAAATTTATCGGCTGTATTAAAACGTTTAAAAGAAGCTGATTTAGAAGAATTTACAAAAGAAGTAGAATGGGATTTTAAAATGTCTAAATCATAACCTTCTGAATTTGTAGTCCCTACATCACCCCCTCCAGCTCCGTTTCAGGTTCATTTTTGACTCAGGAAGTGCAAATCACTCCTAACAAAGAAAATGAGTCAAATAATCCTATCGGGAATGAATCTGAATGAGCTGTTAGAGAACATTGGTCAGCTTATTGAGAAAAAGCTTGAGAAAGCTTTGTCCCACCACGAAAAACCAAACAAACCCAAGTACATAACCCGAAAAGATGTGGCGAAGCTGCTAAATGTTACGCTTGCCACTCTCCACGACTGGACAAAACTTGGCTGGATTGAATGTTACAAAGTTGGCAGAAGGGTTCTTTACAAAGAATCTGAGGTTATTGCCAGCATAGACAGGTTAGCTTTAAATAAGCACAAGAAAGGAGGTAATCATGGCGCATAAGAATGATTACACCTGTATTGTTTATTTCCCCGGTGAGCAGCCTAAAAAATGGACATACGTTCACAACCTTTGGGGATTCTCACAATTTTTGAATAAGTCTCATTCTACATGGGTTTATTTCAATGTTTATGAGCGAAGAACTGCAAGGTTTTTGAAACGATTTTATAAAGGCAATTTAGTTCCGGGCTTCCTCGCTCTGATCTTATTGGTGGGCCTTAACTCATTAAATTCAACCTTTAATAAAATACCTTCATTCTTCGCTTCCCTCACCTTTATAAATGATTTTAATAATACTGCAACGATTTGGACACCCCAATTCCAGCATAGAGGAGGGATTAGGGCATGATCTCTAAAAATACGTATGGCATCAGCTATGTAATAAACCCAAGACTGACCACACCTGACATGATGAATAAAATGGGTGGTTCCTCTTTGGAAAGAAAAAAGAAACCCAAAAAGGAGAAGCTGATTGATCCGATTAAGGAACTCCTTAAAAAGCCACTAGCAGACGAGAAGAAATCAGCAACGCCCAAGTTGCGGAGTATGTCTCAACGTACTAGGTCAAAGATCAGGGTTAAGCTTATTTCATTTGCTAGGCTTAATAAAAACCTCACATTCCTGACCCTGACATTCGTAAACAAGGTGAAAGACGAAGTCGCTATTAAGGTATTGAGGGCATTTCTGGACAATGCCAAGAAGCGGCTCCCGGGTTTTGAGTATTTATGGGTCGCTGAACGGCAGACCAAGAATGAGATATTTAAAGACAATATCCATTTTCACCTTATCACCAACAAATTTTGGAAGATTGAGAAGTGGTGGCCTTATTGGTTAGACTTACAGGCCAAATTTGGCATCCTGCCAAGAGATGAGAGTTATCGCCCAGGTTCTGCATTGAATGTACGAAAAGTGGAAACAAGCAATATTAAACAGCTTAGTAACTACCTGACCAAGTATGTCACCAAGAATGAAAGCCAGTTTGCCTGTCAGGTTTGGAACTGCTCAAAAGGGATTTCGAGGCTTTACACTTCCTTTTATTCCGGTATTGGATTTATCAATGATCTGGAAAGATTGGATAAGGCCGACCAGTTAGGCGGAAAGCTTACAGTTTACAAAAAGGAATACTGCAATATCTGCATCATCCCACTAAACAGAATCACCACAAATTTTTACAATAAGATTGATGAAAAGAATAAAGCTGTTTGGAAACAAGAATCAATAGCTAAATAAAAACGACTTATGAGATCGGCATTACAATTACCACGAATACAATTAACAAATATTGAATCACTAGTTAAACTAGAAAAGGTTTTTGACCTTATACGAGAAGCAAAAAACGCAATAGTTTTTTTTCGTAACGAAGCAAAACAGGAATTCCGGCTTTTATATTCCGGTTTAGGAGAGGAAGAATTTTTGATGATGTCAATTCTGCTTTTAAGAAACATTGAGGTCTTTAATTTTTTCAAGCTTTTAATAATAGACATAGAAAAAAACAGAGCTATTCCATGTGAAGAACATGATTTTACATACAGAGCATTGGAATATATCAAAATGGGAAAATTATCTAACCTCAACTTAAATATCTAACCTATGAATTGCATTGAAGCATTGGCGCATCAATTAAGAAAATGTGAACCCTGCAAACTAAATTCTTTCATTATCGAATTTGATGAGTTGCCGGAGGATCAAAGAGTGAATTTTGATTTTTATGATAAGAGTGAGCATTTCCTTCTTCATTGTAAATTATGCGATACATATAAGATACTTCCAGATGCCTTAGAAGAAATAAAGCCCCTTTTATAGAGCATAAGTTATTCATTAAGAAAGAGTTCGCATTTTGTTCTGATTAGGAATGATTTGCAACCTTTCTTATTATCAATATTTCGTATATTTAAGAATCGTGCGTAAATATCACCCATATGACAAGTTTAGAAACTAATCTAATTATTAAACGATGTCCACATTGTAATGTCGATAATCCAAATTTGACTCAAATTGCCAGATTTAATACAGCTAATTACGATAATAGTAGGCATCGGACATGGGTTGCATATGTTTGTCAGAGATGTGGAGGAGTTACTACCGCATGGGCATTTAATGGCAATAAAGAGATTCAGCAGATGTTTCCAAGTCCGATAATTGTGGATAGTTCTATTCCCCCTAAGGCAAAAGCATATCTCGATCAAGCAATCGATAGCTTGCATGCTCCTTCGGGTGCTGTAATGCTCGCAGCTAGTAGTATAGATTCTATGCTTAAAGATAAAGGTTACAAAGAGGGGTCATTAAATAGTAGAATTAATAAAGCAGCATCAGACCATTTAATAACTAAAGAAATGGCCGATTGGGCCCATGAGGTAAGGCTTGGTGCGAACGAAGAAAGACATGCTGACGATGATTCGACATTGCCAAATGAAAAGGATGCTCAGAAAACCGTTGATTTTGCAATGGCTTTAGCCCAATTTTTATTTGTAATGCCTTCAAGAATTCAGAGAGGAATTGAAGACGCTAAAACCCAATAAACTCAGCTCAGGAAATTATACAGGTAAAAATGGTACTATAGAATTTGAATATCGATGTTTAGTTTTGTTAATAAGCTTTTATATGTTACCGATAGGTAAACAATAGTTTCTTAGGTCAAGGAACTGAAAGGATCTCCCCGCTTTTCAGATACTTTTATTTCCTTCAATTTTAAAAAGCGTATGCGAAAGTTTCTCATTTTTATAATATTTCTTACTGTTACATATGCCTCTACTTGTCAAGTAAGAGTTAGTGGTTACTTTAGAAAAAATGGGACATACGTTCAGCCTTACTACCGTTCTTCACCCGACGGAAATCCATATAATAATTATAGTTATCCGGGAAATTATAATCCTTATACTGGGCAGTATGCAAAAGGAAATCCTGATACATATTTGAAGAGATATTATCACATTTATTCGGACTATTCTCCAGAGACTTATTCCAATTATATAATAAATCTATGTGGTACGAATTATTCAGGAATGGAACTCTCAAAGACTTATACAAATAAAAATTATGAAAATAAAGAAATTGGATATATTGTTCCTGATGGTTCAGACAGGAGTTTTACAATTTATGATATCGATAAAAATAAAATTGGATATGTAAAATTGACAAACAACCGGAAAAGATTTACTGTCTATACTATAGATGGAGAAATAATTGCGTCTAATAAAAAAAATACTGGTTGGATAATTTTAGGTGTAGCACTGGGAATCGGATTAGGGGCATTATTAGGAACTTCATTGTAGCTTTTTTAAGTATCGATGTTAATAATAAAAAGCTAAAACTTGCATGTTGCAATTAATAGATCTTCGATTTTATTTCTGATTGGCTTTTACTGATTTGATGTTACTTATTTTGCGCATAAGTAGTTAAGCTGACATTAGTATATTCCTGAAACCATAGCCTGTGATAGTTGCCTGTATAAAAAAGTTTAGAATATGACATTTGCAAATGACGAAAATAAAATCAAATACATTTTGATTGAAATTTCTAAACAAAAAGGTGGCGAAGATTATTTGATAGAACTTTTAAAACATTCAAAATTCGAATTTCAAGCTCATTGGAATGCACATGTGTTTCCTGAAGCTTATAATCTGGAAATACTTATTACTGCTGATATTTTTACAAAAAATTATTCCTTAATATCGGATCTGGAACGAATAATAAAAACACGAATTAATAACTCCACAAAGCTAATTATCGATAGTCTTACAATATTACCTGATTACAATAAACTAGAGCTAGTAAATTCTCAAATTATACCTGTTAAGACAGAGTGGCAAGAAATTAATGAATTGCAGCAAGAATTAATAAAAAGCCTACAACGTAGTACCACAACTACCAATTATCAGAATATTGGAAATTCAGCAAGGATAATAATGGACAAAGTAGCTAGAATGGTTTTTGATTTAAAAAAGCATAAGCCAATGAATAATGAAAAGGTGGTTCATAACGGTAAGTTTAAAAATCAATTGCATTCTTACATTGACACTATTCTTTCAGGAGAAAAAAATAAGGAATTTCGAAAACTTGCAAAGTCGGCAATTGATTTTGTCGAAAATTCATGTGATTTAATGAATACTACAACACATAAATTAGACGCCGAAAGACATTTGGCTGAGGTTTGTGTCATTAGCACTGTTAGTGCTATAAGTATTATCAATCTTATACGGCAACTCGAATAATTTAATTTATTTGCATGCTTAAAAACTGAGTAGCTTATCTGTATTTCATCGATGGAATCACATGCCGTATAATTTCAAAAAATAGACTGTAAATTTTCCAAACGAAAAACGAGAAGTAATTACGAAATATTTCTAATAACCTTCTATATTTTATGAAAATGGAAAAAACAGTAATCGTACACGGTGCTACTTTCGCCGAGTTTCTTGAAAAGATTGATCTCATAGTTGCCCAACGGGTAGAAAATGCTTTAAAAGAAGCTGCTACTCCGCAAAAAGGGTACAAATATCTCACAAGGGCAGAGGTGGCAAGTATGCTTAAGATCAGCTTACCTACTTTGAGCGATTATACTAAGTATGGGTGGCTTACCTCTTATAAAATTGCGAACCGCGTTTTGTATCGAAGTGATGAGGTTGAGGCCAGCCTCCAAAGAACCAGAAAATACTCCCGGAGTGGGTTTTGAGAATAGATACTTACTCACAGTTCCCCTAAATGTTCCCCTGAGAAAGCAAAAAACCCTTGAAACTCACTGGTATCAAGGGTTTTCGTATTTTATTAGTAGCCGGTACGGGAATCGAACCCGTCTTTGCCCCGTGAAAGGGGGCTGTCCTAGCCGATAGACGAACCGGCCGTTCGTTTATTGGGACGCAAAAATAGGGGTCCCTATCTTTTCTGCCAAACATTTTTGAAAATTAATGCTAAAATTTGGCCCTGGCTGCCGTAAATGCAATACTGGCGTGGGCGAGCCTGAGTTGGCAGCAGTGAGTTGTTAGTGATGAGTAGGTAGTGGGAGGGGGTAGGATAGACTGCGATAGGCAAAGTCTGCCTGGCTCCGTACTATCTACTCACTATTGACCACTCACGACTCGCGATCGCCCTCTCTTCCCTACAAACAAACGACCGTTAACTAAAAAAATCCTCGATTTCCTGACAATCCTTGTAAATTGCGGCTCGTTTTCGATTTTTTCATCTTTAAATACGGAATTCAATGAGTACAGTTAAAGTTGCCATCAACGGTTTCGGACGTATCGGCCGTTTGGTATTTCGCCAGATCTATAACATGGAAGGTATCGACGTAGTAGCGATCAATGATCTGACAAGCCCGAAAGTGCTGGCACATCTCTTAAAATACGACAGTGCCCAGGGACGTTTTGAAGGCGCAACCGTGACTGCTACCGAAGATGCTATCGTTGTGAACGGTGAGACCGTCAAGATATACGCTCAGAAAGATCCTTCCCAGATCCCATGGGGTGCTCATGGTGTGGATGTGGTGATCGAATCAACTGGTTTCTTTACCGATAAGGACAAAGCTGCCGCTCACCTGGCCGCAGGTGCCAAAAGGGTAGTGATCTCTGCTCCGGCCACCGGCGACCTGAAGACTGTTGTTTTCAACGTGAACCACGCGATCCTGGATGGCTCTGAAACCATTATTTCCTGCGCTTCCTGCACCACCAACTGCCTGGCACCGATGGCCAAAGTGCTGAACGATAAATATGGTATCCAGACCGGTATCATGACCACCATTCACGCCTATACCAATGACCAGAACACACTGGATGCACCACACCCCAAAGGAGACCTCCGCAGGGCACGTGCAGCCGCTTCCAATATTGTGCCCAACAGCACCGGAGCTGCCAAAGCTATCGGACTGGTACTGCCCGAACTGAAAGGGAAACTGGATGGTAGCGCACAGCGTGTACCCACCATCACCGGTTCATTGACCGAGCTGACTTCTATCCTGTCTAAAAAAGTAACCGCAGAAGAGATCAATGCGGCAATGAAAGAAGCCAGCAACGAAAGCTTCGGCTACACAGAAGATGAGATCGTAAGCTCTGATATCATCGGTATCCGCTATGGTTCACTCTTCGATGCAACGCAAACCAAGGTGATGACTGTAGGTGATGTCCAGTTGGTGAAAACCGTAAGCTGGTACGATAACGAAATGAGCTATGTGAGCCAGCTGGTACGTACCGTGCACTATTTCGCTGGTCTGATCTCTAAATAAACAACCTGATAATTTGAAAATGTGGTAATTTGAAAATGCGGAAGCATGATTGAATTACCACATTTTTTATTTGTCACGTTCAAATTCCCGGATTTTCAAATTTTCAAATTTTTCAGATGAGCAGATTTACCGAACACAACTTCAAAGGCCAGAAAGCCCTGATCCGCGTAGACTTCAATGTGCCGCTGGATGCTTCTTTTATGATAACGGATGATACGCGTATGCGCGCAACCATCCCAACCATCAGCAAGATTCTGGCCGACGGTGGCAGCGTGATCCTGATGAGCCACCTGGGCCGCCCGAAAGACGGGCCTGCGGATAAATATTCTTTGCGTCACCTGGTAAATCACCTCATCAAATTACTGAACGGAGCCACCGTAAAGTTTGCCAATGATTGTATCGGGGCGGAAGCCTACGATAAATCCGCTGCCTTACAGCCCGGCGAAGTATTGTTGCTGGAAAACCTTCGTTTTTACAAAGAGGAAGAAAAAGGAGATATTTCTTTTGCGGAAAAACTCAGTAAACTGGGAAATGTATACGTGAATGATGCATTCGGTACCGCACACCGCGCCCATGCTTCCACAGCCGTGATCGCGCAGTTCTTTCCCGGTGAAAAGAAAATGTTCGGACTGGTAATGGAAGGCGAAGTATCCAGTGCGGATAAAGTGATGAACCAAAGCCAGAAACCTTTCACCGCCATTATCGGAGGCGCCAAAGTGAGCGATAAGATCCTGATCATCGAGAACCTCCTTGAACGTGCCACCGATATCATCATCGGTGGCGGCATGGCCTACACTTTCATGAAGGCGAAAGGCGGCAATATCGGTAGTTCGCTCTGCGAGATGGATCGTCTGGATACGGCATTGGAATTGCTGCAGAAAGCCGAAGCCAAAGGCGTATGCATTCATCTGCCTGCTGATTCAGTGATCGCCGATAAGTTTGCGGCAGATGCCAATGTGTCAACAGCCCCCAGCAACGATATTCCTGATGGCTGGATGGGACTCGATATTGGCGAAAATGCCTGCGAGCAGTTTGCCAACTGTATCAAACAATCCAAAACCATTTTATGGAACGGTCCCATGGGTGTGTTCGAGATGGAAAAATTCCAGCACGGCACCAAAATGATGGCCACAGCCATTGCAGCAGCTACCCAGTCCGGCGCATTTTCGCTGGTAGGCGGTGGCGATAGCGTAGCAGCCGTAAACCAATTTGGTTTTGCTGATAAGGTAAGTTATGTTTCCACTGGCGGCGGAGCCCTTCTAGAATACTTTGAAGGAAAAGTATTACCAGGTATTGCCGCTATCAACCAATCATAAACCAGAATCACTGATCTTAATCAGTCAACAGTGAATCGATTTATCAGTCAGAATGCCATCCTTTTGGATGGTATTTTTGTTACACGATATACTCGCTAACTCATTCCTTCACAATTCTTTAACCAAAGCCCGCCAAATTGCCATCCCAATACCGGTGGCACCTGTTTTGTAATATTTGTAACGTTATTACGACAAACAAGTAAATTACAGCTAAATCAAATTTTGTATGAGTACAAAAAACATTACCCTGATCGTTATCCTCGCCATTGTGGTGATACTGGGTTGGTCGGGTTGCAATGGTTACAATGGATTGGTAAAACAGGATGAAGTAGTGACCAACGCCTGGAATAAAGTACAGAGCGACTATCAGCGTCGTTCTGACCTGATCCCTAACCTGGTGAATACCGTTAAAGGCGAAGCCAATTTTGAACAGACTACGTTAACCCAGGTGATTGAAGCCAGAGCCAGCGCTACACAGATGAAAGTGGATGCCAAGGACCTGACTCCTGAAAAACTGCAGCAGTTTCAGGCAAGCCAGGGACAGTTGTCGCAGGCATTGGGCCGTTTACTGGTGGTGTCTGAACAGTATCCTAACCTGCGTGCCAACGACGCTTTCCGTGGATTACAGGCGCAGCTGGAGGGTACTGAGAACCGTATCAAAGTGGCGCGTAACGACTTCAACGATGCGGTACAGGCCTATAATGTGAAAGTTCGTTCATTCCCGATGAATATTTTCGCCGGCATGTTCGGCTTTAAAACCAAGGAAGGCTTCAAGGCTGAAGCCGGATCAGAGAAAGCGCCTGAAGTAAAATTCTAAAATTACAGCATGCTGGGATGGTTCAAAAGAAAGCCGGCGGCCTTCTTCTCTGAAGAGGAGAAGCAGCGGATCGTGGCGGCAGTGCAGGAAGCCGAACAACGCACCAGTGGCGAAGTACGGATCTATGTAGAAAGCCGTTGCCGTTTTGTGGATCCCGTAATGCGTGCCAGGGAGCTTTTCTTTGCACTCAAAATGGATGAGACCGAAGCACGTAACGGTGTGTTGGTATATGTTGCCATGAAAGACAGGCAACTGGCTATCTATGGTGATGAAGGTATACACACAAAAGTGGGCCATACATTCTGGAACGCCGAAGTGCAGAAAATGCTTTCCCTTTTTAACAGGAATGATTATGCAGAGGGCATCACCGTGATCATTCGCGAGATCGGTGAGGCATTGGTAAAACATTTTCCTTTCAACAGGGAAACAGACACCAATGAACTGCCCGATGATATCGTATTTGGAAGATAGGGTGCAGGATGCAGACGTATCCTGCCCTTACTGCCAGCTCAACTGAAAACCATTTCACGAACTATTTGCTGCCAAACGTATAACCGGTCTGAATGAAGCGGATACTATTTATACTGATCACTGTTTTATCGATGTCTGCGGGCTTTGGGCAGAACGTATTGCCTAAACCCAACCCGCCAAGACTGGTGAACGATGCAGCGGGCGTACTCTCTCCCGAACAGGTAGACATACTGGAAAGGAAACTGGTGGCACTGGACGACAGTACTTCCAACCAAATTGCCGTAGTACTGATCAAGGATCTTGGCGATTATGCAATAGAGGACTATGCCGTAAAATTATTCCGTGAATGGGGCATTGGTAACAAGAAGACCAATAACGGTGTACTCATCATTGCAGCGATCGATAACCGGAAAGTATGGATCGAAGTAGGTTACGGATTGGAGGGAGCCATCCCGGATGTAGTGGCTTCGAGTATTTACCGGAACGAAATTGTTCCACAGTTCCGCGAGCAGAATTATTACCGCGGTATAGATAATGCCATCAACGCATTGACCAAAGCGGCCGTTGGTGAATACAAAGTGAAACGTGAAAGAAAAGGCAGCGACGGCAAAGGCGGTGGCTCCATCTTCACATTCCTGATCATACTGGCCATTGTGATCATCGTGGTTGCCAGGGGCAGTCGTGGCGGTGGCGGTGGCTGGGGAGGCGGACGTCGCAGCGGTTTTGGCGATATTGCAGAAGCCGTTATACTCTCATCCTTACTGAACAGCGGCCGGGGTAACAGTGGCGGCGGTTGGGGAGGAGGCAGCAGCGGCGGCTTTGGTGGTTTCGGCGGCGGCAGCAGCGGCGGCGGCGGAGCCGGCGGAAGCTGGTAACACAACCATAACGATTTCTCTATATTTTTTTCGACTCCAACATCAACCAACAAAAGAGCCATCCCGCAACCAGCAGGATGGCTCCTTTGTTAATCAGCACGTATCAAATCATTCACTCATCCACTCATTCTATCATTCTATCATTGCTTATTTCCCTCCCGATATCTTTGCCCTCACATAATCAGCCATTTCCTTCGCACCATCGGCTTCTTTTTTATCTGCCAGCCCTTTCAGCGCCATGCCATTGATGTAGGCATCGGTCTGCGGACGGATGGAAGCAGGTATCTCATCCCTGAATTTTACGATGATATCCACCCCTTTCTTGAATCTTTCCAGGTCGGTAACCTTACTCAGGAAATCTGCCAGCGGATTGATAGCAGCGAATTTTGCTTGGGAAAGCGGCATGTCTTCAAAATTGCCGGTAACAAAATCAAAAGCAGATTCGTCGCCATATTTGATGATCACATTGGTGATCGCGGTCAGCAGCCTTCCTTTGTTTTCGTCTTTGGATAAGGTATTCGCAATAGCAAAAGCCTGCTTGCCATCCAGCAGTCCCAAAGCTTCCAGCGCCGCACCGGCCACTGAGTAAGATGAATCATTGGTGGTTTTGACAAAGAAATCTTTGTAGGCTTCATTTTTCTGTTTGGCCAACGCATCGATGGCAATGGATCTTACTACTGCATGTTTGTCTGATTTGGCGATGGTCTCTATTTTGCTGATGGTCGCTGCATCCGGTTTGGCATTTCCCAATCCCAGTATGGCACGGATACGTATATTGTAGAAAGGATCGCCAAGCGCTTTCACCAATAGGTCATAAGCTGCAGGGTCGCTGGTATTCCTGGCAGCAAAATCGATCGCATCCCTTCTGTCCAGGTATTTGCCTGCATATGTGTACTGGTGAATCCATTCAGATAAGGTCTTGGTATCTTTCTTTTCTGCCAGCAGAACCTTGTCGGCATCTATATTGATCAGGTCTGGTCTGGACGCTACGGAAAATGAGAAAGTATCTGCCGCATTCTCAGCCCATACCATGTAACGTTTCTTACTGCTGCCATGATAGATTTCTATGGATACCGGCAGTTTGAAGAGTTTGTCTCCCGCTTGTGTTTGTTTGATGTATACACTGGCTGTCTGGGTGGGTACATCATATCCATAACTGATCTCCAGTTTGGGATGTCCACTGCCAAAATACCATTGGTTGAAGAACCAGTTCAGGTCCTTTCCGGTAACTTCTTCAAAGGCAAGACGCAGCTTGTGTGCACTTCCATTTCCGAATTTGTTTGTCGTCAGGTATTTGTTGAGCGATTTGAAGAAAGCCTCGTCGCCCACATAGTTACGCAGCATATGCAGGATCCTGCCGCCTTTCTGGTAACTTACCAGGTCGAACATGTCCTCTTTATCCTGATAAAAGAACCTTACCAGGTCCTTGCTGCGGCTTTCGGCACTACCCAGGTAACTCTGCATTTCTTTGTAATTCTCAAAACCGGCTTCGTCTGCACCGTATTTGTATTCCAGCCACAACAGTTGACTGTAATCTGCAAAACTTTCGTTTACCGTCAGGTTACTCCAGCTTTCAGCAGTTACATAATCGCCGAACCACTGGTGAAACAGTTCGTGGGCAATGGTTCCTTCCCAACTGTTGCCGTCTATCAGTTCACGGGCATTCTGCTGGGCGCTTTCCTGGTGAAGGGTTGCAGTGGTATTTTCCATGGCGCCACTCACATAATCGCGACCAACCATCTGGCTATACTTTACCCATGGGAATTCCACACCGGTCACTTTTTCTGAAAAAAACCTCATCATTTCAGGGGTAAGTCCGAATATTTTACGGGCTACTTTTTCGTAAGACTTCTCAACATAGTAGTTTACTTCCTTGCCTTTGTAATTGTCTTTTACTACTGCAAAATCACCTACCCCGATAAAGAACAGGTAAGGGGCATGCGGCAGTTCCATCACCCAGGTATCGGTTCGGGTACCGTCTGTATTCTTTTTCTGCGCGGTGAGTTTACCATTCGAAAGAGTCACATATTTTGCGGGAACCGTGAGCATGAACTCCTGTGTGGTTTTCTGGTTGGTTTTGTCAATGGTAGGGATCCATACAGAACTTGCCTCCGTTTCACCCTGAGTCCAGATCTGGGTGGGTTTGTCTTTTTCTTCTCCTTTCGGATTGATGAAATACAGTCCCTTTGCATCCGAAATGGCCGCACTACCTTCCGTTTTGAACTCATCGGGTTTAGCTGTGTAGTCTATGTACACAACATAATTTTCATCCTTTTTATAAGTCCTGTCCAATTTGATCTGCAGTACCAGGCTATCAAGATACTGGTATTTCAGGGGGATATTTTTCCCTGCCCTGACCAGTTCTACTTTATGGATGTTCATGCCCTTGGCATCCAGCTGTAAAGAATCTGTAGCATAAAAATGTGGTTTCAGCGTCAGCCAAACCTTGCCATTCAGGTAAGACCTGTTATAATCGAACCGGGCATCCAGCCGGGTATGCACCAGGTCATTGATCTTGGTGGGGAACGACCGGTAGATTTTTTTCCAGGCATCCTGTCCACTTACGATACTGCTGATCAGTACTGCAAAAACAAATAAAACTTTCTTCATTAGGTATTTTTTATAAGACATAAAGATAGAGGGACGTAATGAGTGAAAAGGCAGATTTTTATCAATGGCAACAGAACTACCGCGGATGGGGTAAAGGCGTAATGCCTGAATTAAGTAATTTCGTGCAAATCATTGCAGCATGCCCATCCTCAAAAAGACTATCCTTCTTCTCTTTATTTGCTTCGGGCTGCTGTGCGCAACTGTTGCTGAGGCCCAGCCAACGGGTTTTGTCTATCTACAGACAGAAAATAACACTACCTGCCAGGTACGCTGGAATGGCAATACCTACCAGTCCTCATCCACCGGCCACCTTGTGATTCCGCAGATGCCGGCCGGGGAACATTTGCTGCAGGTCGATTTTCCTTCCAGTCTTGGCAATGGATATACTTTTACGATCCGCCTGGCCGACAAACCCCGGGCTTTCTTCCTCCGCCAGGCTGTAAACAACCGGTGGATCCTGGTTGATATGATTGATCTGAGTCAGCTTGCAGGTAAAGAGATCCTGCCGACACCTAATAACCAGCTGGTCTTTGAAGAATGGATACCGGCAAAACCGGAGAAGAAAACGGCTGAGCCTCTGGCACAGAAACGTTCTGAATTACCGCTTGTCCAAA
The DNA here is from genome assembly GCF_058231045.1 of Sediminibacterium sp. FW305-C-269. Classification (NCBI taxonomy): domain Bacteria; kingdom Pseudomonadati; phylum Bacteroidota; class Chitinophagia; order Chitinophagales; family Chitinophagaceae; genus Sediminibacterium; species Sediminibacterium sp. FW305-C-269. The sequence goes on from NZ_JBIQXQ010000002.1 coordinate 361,939, forward strand.
ACAGGACCAGGGAAACCGCTGTGGTCAGAAAGCCATTGCGGGAAAAAGTTCAGGACATCAAAAAAATATTCGACAGGGGCAGTGTTGCGGGTATCGACCAGGTATATGTTATCATTACCGGTAATCGTTCTGATACCATTGCGCTGTTTATCCCCGTATTACAGGAGCCGGATCGTCAGATGGCTGCAGTTTCAGGGCCGGTGGAGAAACTGGGCAAGGGGAGCCCTTCTGTAAGCGGACAATGGTTCACGAAACCCGAAATCACGTTTTAAAACCGATCCCATGCCCCGTTATTTTCTGGAACTTACCTACAAAGGCACGGCATACAGCGGTTTTCAGGTACAGGATAATGCCGCAACGGTGCAATCGGAACTGGAAAAAGCCCTCCAGGTACTTTTCAGGGAGGCATTCAGTCTGACAGGCTCCTCACGCACAGATGCCGGGGTACATGCCAACCAGAATTTCTTCCATTTTGATACGGGATTAGCTATCACGCACCGGAACGTGTATAATCTGAATGCCATTTTACCCCCGGATATTGCGGTAAAGGGTATCTACCCGGTGCCTGAAACAGCCCATTGCCGTTTTGATGCGGTAGCCAGGGAGTACAAATACTATATTTTTCAGCATAAGAATCCGTTTTTGGCTGATAGGGGCTGGTTGTACCCATATCCATTGGATAGGGATGTTTTGCAGCGGGGGGCTGATATAATCCGTGGTTACCGCGATTTCACCAGTTTTTCCAAGCGGAACACCCAGGTAACCAATTTTAACTGCACTATCGAAACGGCTCGCTGGTATTGGGAGCAGGATCGGTTAGTTTTTGAAGTGAAGGCCAATCGCTTTTTAAGGGGCATGGTAAGGGGGCTGGTGGGCACCCTGTTAAAGCTGGGCCGAGGGCAGATCAGTGAGGCAGAACTGGAGAGGATCATAGAAGCCAGGGATTGTTCGCAGGCGGATTTCACTACACCTGCACAGGGACTTTTTCTGAACCGCGTTTTCTATAATGATCAATTGAGCCTATTACTGACCACTACTGTGTAAAAAACCTTTGATCAATAGGGGATATTCACTACAGCTGAATCTGTTTACAGGCATAGAGGATTTTTGGGAAAGGAGATGTAGCCGGGGAAAACCGTAAATTTTTTTATCAGTCGAAACCCTTACTGCCATTGGGTTTTAACAATAGCTCTGAAATAAGTTGTGAAAAAGATTTGGAGATAAGGATTCCGGGGTTATCTTTGCAACCCGCTTTTAGAAAAAGAGGATGTTCTTTGCAGGATTCACGAACAACAGAAAACAAAAATTTTCTGGTTTTTTAGAAGAAAAATTTGGTGGTTACACTAACAGTCATATCTTCGCCGCCCGTTCAACAAAACGGTTGTTCATTGAAGAAGAAACGAGGAGAGAAAAAGAAAAATTTTGAATAAAAATTTGGTGAGTTAAAAAAGCCTCTTATCTTTGCAACCCGTTTGAAAAAAACGGAAGTTCTTACACAGGTTTTTACAACGAAAAAAGTTTGAAATTTCTTCAAATAATTTTGGTTGATAAAATAAAGGCTCTTACCTTTGCAACCCCAATAAAAAGGGAGGCTAAGTAAAGCCAAAAGATCTTTGAAAGTTTGGAAACAACAGCAGCATAAAATTTGAAATTTTATGGTAAGATTTACGCTATCAAAAAATAACAACATATCCGACGTTAATTTCGATTAATTGAGATTATAGTCAGATCAAACAACATTTACAATGGAGAGTTTGATCCTGGCTCAGGATGAACGCTAGCGGCAGGCTTAATACATGCAAGTCGTGGGGCAGCGCAGGTAGCAATACTGGGCGGCGACCGGCAAACGGGTGCGGAACACGTACACAACCTTCCGAGAAGTGGGGAATAGCCCAGAGAAATTTGGATTAATACCCCGTAACATAACGATGTGGCATCACATTGTTATTATAGCTTCGGCGCTTCTTGATGGGTGTGCGGCTGATTAGATAGTTGGCGGGGTAACGGCCCACCAAGTCTACGATCAGTAGCTGATGTGAGAGCATGATCAGCCACACGGGCACTGAGACACGGGCCCGACTCCTACGGGAGGCAGCAGTAAGGAATATTGGTCAATGGACGCAAGTCTGAACCAGCCATGCCGCGTGAAGGATTAAGGTCCTCTGGATTGTAAACTTCTTTTATCTGGGACGAAAAAAGGCGATTCTTCGTCACTTGACGGTACCAGATGAATAAGCACCGGCTAACTCCGTGCCAGCAGCCGCGGTAATACGGAGGGTGCAAGCGTTATCCGGATTCACTGGGTTTAAAGGGTGCGTAGGCGGGCAGGTAAGTCAGTGGTGAAATCCTAGAGCTTAACTCTAGAACTGCCATTGATACTATCTGTCTTGAATATTGTGGAGGTAAGCGGAATATGTCATGTAGCGGTGAAATGCTTAGATATGACATAGAACACCTATTGCGAAGGCAGCTTACTACGCATATATTGACGCTGAGGCACGAAAGCGTGGGGATCAAACAGGATTAGATACCCTGGTAGTCCACGCCCTAAACGATGATTACTCGACATTTGTGATACACTATAAGTGTCTGAGCGAAAGCATTAAGTAATCCACCTGGGAAGTACGACCGCAAGGTTGAAACTCAAAGGAATTGGCGGGGGTCCGCACAAGCGGTGGAGCATGTGGTTTAATTCGATGATACGCGAGGAACCTTACCTGGGCTAGAATGCTGGGAGACCGAGAGTGAAAGCTCTTTTTGTAGCAATACACTGCCAGTAAGGTGCTGCATGGCTGTCGTCAGCTCGTGCCGTGAGGTGTTGGGTTAAGTCCCGCAACGAGCGCAACCCCTATCAGTAGTTGCCAACAGGTAATGCTGGGAACTCTACTGAAACTGCCGCCGTAAGGCGTGAGGAAGGAGGGGATGATGTCAAGTCATCATGGCCTTTATGCCCAGGGCTACACACGTGCTACAATGGGCAGGACAAAGGGCTGCAACATAGCGATATGAAGCCAATCCCAAAAACCTGTTCTCAGTTCAGATTGGAGTCTGCAACTCGACTCCATGAAGCTGGAATCGCTAGTAATCGTATATCAGCAATGATACGGTGAATACGTTCCCGGACCTTGCACACACCGCCCGTCAAGCCATGGGAGCCGGGTGTACCTAAAGTCGGTAACCGAAAGGAGCTGCCTAGGGTAAAATCGGTGACTGGGGCTAAGTCGTAACAAGGTAGCCGTACCGGAAGGTGCGGCTGGAATACCTCCTTTTAGAGACGGTGTAAATCGTTGTTGTTGTTTCCAACTCTTTCAATTTTTAAGCTCTTTAACAAGTACTGTTAGTACCCGAATCAGACCCGTAGCTCAGTTGGTTAGAGCGCTACACTGATAATGTAGAGGTCACCAGTTCAACTCTGGTCGGGTCTACTAATAACAACAGCGGGGGGATTAGCTCAGCTGGCTAGAGCACCTGCCTTGCACGCAGGGGGTCAACGGTTCGAATCCGTTATCCTCCACATTTAAGTACTAAGTATACAATGATGTGGGTGCAGCGTACAAGTTAAAGTAAAGTTCTTTCAAACAATAGATGTAGGCATAAGGCCTGGAGGTTCATAACCTTAACATCTGCCATTTAATTGAGAATTTAAAAGGCGAAATTCAAAATACGTTTTGACTTTTCACTTTTGACTTTTGAATTATTTAGCTCTTTGACATATTGGGAAAGCGAAATCAATTACAAGAAGGTTATGATTATATGCAAGATCATAACTGACAAATTTTTTAAAGCAAATAAGGGCGCATGGTGAATGCCTAGGGTCTGAGAGGCGATGAAGGACGTGGTAAGCTGCGATAAGCTACGGGGAGATGCACACGATCGTTATATCCGTAGATTTCCGAATGGGACAACCCGTTACGCTGAAGGCGTAACACTCGAAAGAGAGCCAACCCCGAGAACTGAAACATCTAAGTACCGGGAGGAAAAGAAAACAACAGTGATTCCCCAAGTAGTGGCGAGCGAAAAGGGAAAAGCCCAAACCAGGTCGGCGTGCCGATCTGGGGTTATAGGACCACATTTAGAAAGCGTTATCAAATCGAATCAACTGGAAAGTTGAGCCATAGCAGGTGATAGCCCTGTAGATACAAATTAACGTGGACGAGTGGTATCCTGAGTAATGCGGGACCGGAGGAATCTTGCATGAAGTTGCCAGCACCATCTGGTAAGGCTAAATACTCCTCAGACACCGATAGTGAACCAGTACCGTAAGGGAAAGGTGAAAAGCACCCCGAACAGGGGAGTGAAATAGTACCTGAAACCGTGCGCCTACAAGCGGTCGGAGCTCAGCAATGAGTGACGGCGTGCCTTTTGCATAATGAGCCTACGAGTTACTCCTGACTGGCGAGGTTAAGTTCTTATTTAACGGAGCCGAAGCGAAAGCAAGTCCAAATAGGGCGATTAGTCAGTCGGGGTAGACGCGAAACTTTGTGATCTATCCATGGGCAGGTTGAAGTTCTGGTAACACAGAATGGAGGACCGAACCCGTTGACGTTGAAAAGTCTTGGGATGACCTGTGGATAGGGGTGAAAGGCCAATCAAACTGAGAGATAGCTCGTTCTCCCCGAAATGTTTTTAGGAACAGCCTCGGATATAGAAGTATGATAGAGGTAGAGCTACTGATTGGGCTAGGGGGCTTCACCGCCTACCAAACCCTGACAAACTCCGAATGCTATCATATATCTCCGGGAGTGAGGCTGCGGGCGCTAAGGTCCGTGGCCGAGAGGGAAATAACCCAGATTAGCAACTAAGGTCCCTAATACATGGTTAAGTTGATCAAACGAGGTGGGATTTCTATAACAGCCAGGATGTTGGCTTGGAAGCAGCCATTCATTTAAAGAGTGCGTAACAGCTCACTGGTCGAGAGATCCTGCACGGAAAATAATCGGGCATCAAACCATGAACCGAAGTTCTAAATTCTAGCTTGCTAGAGTGGTAGGGGAGCATTCAAATCTGCACAGAAGGTGTACGGCGACGTATGCTGGAGCGATTTGAAAAGAAAATGTAGGCATAAGTAACGATAATTAAAGTGAAAAACTTTAACGCGAAAAGTCTAAGGTTTCCTGATCAACGTTAATCGGATCAGGGTTAGTCTGGTCCTTAGGAAAACCCGAAAGGGGTATCTGATGGAAAGCTGGTTAATATTCCAGCACCTACTATGCATTAAAAGTGACGCAGGGACGTGGTGGTTGCGTACGGACGGAAGTGTACGCCTGAGTGGAGTCTTCGGACAAAGCGAAATCATAAAATCCCTGCCAAGAAAAGCGAGCATAGCAGCCAGTACCGGAATCCGACACAGGTAGACGGGATGAGTATTCTAACGCGCTCGGGTGAGCCGTGGAGAAGGAACTAGGCAAATTAACGCTGTAACTTCGGGATAAAGCGTACCGTAGCGATACGGTCACAGTAAAATGGTTCAACCAACTGTTTAACAAAAACACAGGGCCCTGCAAAAACGTAAGTTGACGTATAGAGCCTGAAACCTGCCCGGTGCTGGAAGGTTAAGGAAGGGTGTTCGGCGCAAGCCAAAGCTCCTGACTGAAGCCCCAGTAAACGGCGGCCGTAACTATAACGGTCCTAAGGTAGCGAAATTCCTTGTCGGGTAAGTTCCGACCTGCACGAATGGTCTAATGAGTTGAACACTGTCTCCTCCACGAGCCCGGTGAAATTGTAGTATCGGTGAAGATGCCGGTTACCCGCCACGGGACGGAAAGACCCCGTGAACCTTCACTACAACTTTGCATTGATTTTGAGCAACAAATGTGTAGGATAGTTGGGAGACTTTGAAGCAGTGTCGCCAGGCATTGTGGAGTCATCGTTGAAATACCAACCTTTTGTTGCTTAGAACCTAACCCCTTGCGGGGGACATTGCATGGTGGGTAGTTTGACTGGGGTGGTCGCCTCCTAAAAAGTAACGGAGGCTCGCAAAGGTACCCTCAGTACGGTTGGTAATCGTACGAAGAGCGCATTAGTAAAAGGGTGCTTGACTGTGAGACAAACACGTCGAGCAGGAGCGAAAGCTGGCTAAAGTGATCCGGTGGTTCTGTATGGAAGGGCCATCGCTCAAAGGATAAAAGGTACTCCGGGGATAACAGGCTGATCTTACCCAAGAGCTCATATCGACGGTAAGGTTTGGCACCTCGATGTCGGTTCGTCACATCCTGGGGCTGGAGAAGGTCCCAAGGGTTCGGCTGTTCGCCGATTAAAGTGGCACGTGAACTGGGTTCAGAACGTCGCAAGACAGTTCGGTCCCTATCTGTGGTGGGCGCTAGTAAATTGAGTGGACATGTCCTTAGTACGAGAGGACCGGGACGTACGTGCCGCTGGTGTATCTGTTGTGCCGCCAGGTGCAATGCAGAGTAGCTACGCACGGCAAGGATAAACGCTGAAAGCATCTAAGCGTGAAACCTTCCACAAGATGAGTTTACTTTTAAGGGTCGTCAAAGACTATGACGTTGATAGGCTATAGGTGTAAAGTTGGTAACAACAAAGCCAAGTAGTACTAATTGCCCGTAAGCTTTATTTTTTTTCTTGTAATTCTTCTAGCTTCCCAATATGTAACTTATTTAAGTGTTGAGTATTTGTACTCATACTTATGAAGATCTTATGGTGGTTTTGCCGGGGGTGTTCACCTCTTCCCATTCCGAACAGAGAAGTTAAGTCCCCCATGGCCGATGGTACTCGCATTACGCTGGGAGAGTAGGTAGCTGCCATATTTATTGAACCCGATCAGTTTACTGATCGGGTTTTTTTTTGCAAACTATTGAAGTAATTTCTCTTGATGCACTAATGCCACTGCAACTAAAGCCGGTGAAATGCACATGAATTAAATTACGGATAACTTCTTATTTTTCTTTTATGACATCGCATGATGCCATACCTGCCAAACTGCTTATGGAATCGGTGAAAGGGCTTAGAAAATAGCTGGAGCAATGTCTCCATATTAGCTTTATCAGGTATCTTGTTATCATAATTTGCCAGTGATACTGATTGCTGCTAATTTAGTAAATAATCCAATTTTTCATTTTTGATGGTCAGATTCTTAGGTAATAACCTGCAACGTTTCCTGAAAATGGGAATGGAACATGAGCGTACTTTCATCGACGGGCAGAAGACCTATATGTTCAACCTGTTCAGTATGATTGCCTGGCCGTTTGCTGTGCTGTCACTGATCTTTAACCTCTACTGGCAGGCGTATATACCCGCTTCGTTCAATGTAGTGCAGATAATCATTTTTACTTTCGGATTCTATATATCTTATTCCGGTAAATGGCGAAACCTTCGGGCTCAGCTGCTGATACTTGTAGCAGCCATCGCTGTTGCTAACGGTTACTTTTATAAGGCCGGGAGCGAATACCGCCTGATGGTAATGATGCTCGCTGCCCTCATTTTTTTTGATACTCACTGGAAATACTTTCTGTTCTCATTTCTACTTTGTTTGGGATTTGTATGGCTGCGCCTGGAACACCTTCCTGTACAGGGAATGGATAAGCTGGAAAGAATAGCCACCGGACTGAAAATATTAGTGCCACTTTGTTTGTTCATCATGTCTCTGTACTATTTCAAACATCTCTATTTTAAAAACCACACGCAACTGGAAATATCGAATACCGAACTTTCCATAGCAAAAGAACAGAAAGAGAAAATTCTCAATACAGTAGCACATGACCTGCGAAGTCCTATCAATAATATTTCTGCGATCTCACAGCTGATGCTGGGCGATGAACAACTGTCTGCTGGTCAGAAAGAAATGCTGACACTGATCCTGCATTCTTCCAAAAGTTCACTGGTATTGATTAATGACCTGCTTACCAAAACAGATGCACTTAATGATAACATGTTGTTGCAGCAAATAGACCTTACTGTACTGGTAGCACAAACGGTTGCCTTGCTCGAATTAAGTGCAGCCAAAAAAAATATCCGTATCCAGTCTGATAAGGATTCTCAGGAATTGCCTGTAAACATGGATGCGAATAAAATCGAACGGGTAATTACGAACCTGATAAACAACGCCATCAAATTCAGCCCGGCAGATTCTGTTATTGAGGTACTGGTACGGAAAGACCGTAAAGAGGCTTTGCTGGTTGTTGCAGACCAAGGTATCGGTATTGCAAAGGCCGACCAGGGAAAAATATTTGATATGTTTACAAATGCACGAAGAAAAGGCACGGAAGGAGAAGTAAGTTATGGTATCGGCCTCTCTATCTGTAAACGGATCGTTGAACAACACGGTGGAACCATTTCCCTGGAAAGTGAAGTAAACAAAGGAACACGTTTTTTTGTCCGTCTGCCTCTGGTACAATCCTAAAAACTTTCTGCTTGATCTTAGGCAACATCTTCTCCGGTGGAAGCGGCCAGTAACCGGAACCAGTCTTCCCTTTCCAGCCTGATGGAGGCAGCAGCTTTGGCCTGAAGCAATCTTTCGATTTTGGTGGTTCCGATAACCGATTGTATACCGGAAGGATGTGTGTGCAGCCAGGCAAGTAAAATTTCATTCAATCCTGTATTATATTTTTCTGCCAGTTCATTTGCGGCAAGAGAAATGGCCCGAAAACGGGGGTGACTGTCATCTGTGAACAGTCCTCCTCCCAGTGGTGCCCATGCCATGGGGATGATCCGGTGCCGCATACAGTTTTCCAGGGTACCATCAGTCAGTGACCTGGTCTGCATCAGTGAGATCTCTACCTGGTTGTATTCAATTAGCGTGTATTTGGCCAATAGATCAACCTGGTGTGGCAGGAAATTGGACACACCAAAAGATAGTATTTTGCCCTGTTCTTTCAGCATTTCAATGGCTTCTGCTATTTCTGACGGATCGAGTAAGGGATCGGGACGATGTATGAGCAGCACATCAAGGTAGTCGGTAACCAGATTTTGCAGCGAGTGTTCAACGGAACGGATGATGTGCTGTCGGGAGGTATTGTACGATTTGATGCTGTGTTCCGGCCGGTTGGGACTGATCATCTGGATCCCACATTTGCTGATCAGCTTCATATGATGCCGGAGCGAGGGGCTTTCCTTTATGACTTCACCAAATTCCGCTTCCGTAGTGTAATCACCGTATATATCGGCATGATCGAAAGTAATAATACCATACTGGAGGCAGGTCTCGATCATTTCGCGGTATTGTGTGGTGCTGAAGTTGGCACCCCAGACACCCCAGCGCATAACGCCGGCTACGGGTGAAGTGATGGCTGTGTTTTTCATATACCAAATATAGGAAACCGGGATCAGCTGGCTTTGATGCGAATCACTGATGGATGATCGCCGGTGTTCGGAAGAAAATTCTGTATAATACTGTTACCAGTCCCTTTTGCCGCGCCCTTCAGGACTAAAGTCCAATCTACTCTTTAGAAAACATCCTTTCCACGCCCTGAAGGGCGCGGCAAAGGCAAAAGACGCAGCAAGCTAACAAAACAAAGCCAGTTTACTGTTCCGGATACCTATGGTGGATGACCGACACAAAGTTAAGGCGAGGCATAAAAAAAGTCCGGCGTACCGGACTTATGTTAGTTGTGGTTGTTTTTTGGGATTAATACCTGTTACCGTATCCGCCGCCATTACCACCACGATCGCGGTTGTATCCGCCACCGTTGCCGCCACGGCTTCCACCACCACCGTAACCGCCACGGCTTCCGCCGCCACCACCGAAGCTCTTCTTCTTGAAGCCGCCTCTTTCGCCTTCTGGGCGTGGTGTAGATTCGTTCACAACGATCTTACGACCCAGAACTTCTGTGTCGTGCAGTGCTGCGATAGCCGCTTTGGCAGCGTCATCATCAGCCATTTCAACAAAACCGAAACCTTTGCTGCGGTCATTGTTGAATTTGTCGGTAACGATCTTTGCACTGGTTACTTCTCCGTACGGGGTAAACAGGTTTTGCAGGTCTTCGCTGGACATATTCCAGTTCAGATTTCCAACGTAAATGTTCATGTTCTTAAAAAAATTAAATGATCAAAAACCAATGAGTAAAACAGTAACCAAAAACCTCGAAGCATTTACGTTTAAAACCTTCTGGAATATGGAAGAACTGTCATTGGACTCCCGAAGATAGGGATTTTGTTGAATTGCCCTATTTTTTTTGATTTTTTACCAGGAACTGCCTTCTCCGCACAAATTCAGGTTTTTGGGTAGTGGAAAATCCTGGATGGACGCTTATTTATAACTGGTATAAGATCAGATTTCGGTAGTTCTGGTTGTTTTTTCTGTGGACCAGGGAATGGGACCCTGAAGGGAGTGACACAACCGGAGTTGCTGTTTGTGTGGGTGTATGGACAAAAAAAAGCCTGTTCCGAAGAACAGGCTTTATCAGTTTAGTGGGATTAATTACTCTGCAACTACTTCAAAATCAATTTCAACCACGTTTCCGTTGCCAAAATCAATGCTTGCTTTGTGTGTACCCAGTTCTTTTACTTCGTCAACGATAGAGATACGCTTGCGGTCGATCTCGTAACCTTTCTGGTCGCGGATGGCGCGTGCGATCTGTAAAGAGGTAACGCTACCGAAAATCTTTCCGCTGGTACCGGTTTTAGCACCGATAGAAACTGCAGAAGCTTTCAGCACTTCGATCACTTTATTGAGTTCGGCCAGCATCAGGGCTTCTTTCTTGGCGATCACTTTCAGACGCTCTTCGTGTTGTTTCAGGTTGGCAGGACTGGCTTCAATAGCGAATTTCTGAGGGATCAGGTAATTACGGGCATAACCATTTTTAACGGTTACCAGTTCATTACGGCCACCCAGATTATCTACGTCCTGGATTAAGATTACTTGCATGTTTGTTGTTTTAGTCCCCAAGAGCCCAGTCTTTCCGACTGTCTCACGCCCGGGCGTGATTAGGGAAGGTTACTAATGATGATTATTTCAATAAGTCAGTTACATAAGGTAACAAAGCCATCTGACGGGCTTTCTTTACCGCGTCCTGAACTTTACGCTGATACTTCAGAGAGTTACCGGTCAAACGGCGTGGTAACAGTTTACCCTGCTCGTTGATGAATTTCTTCAGGAACTCGATGTCTTTGTAGTCAACGTATTTGATGCCATATTTTTTGAAGCGGCAGAATTTTTTCTTGGGCTTCTCCTGTTTGATGGCGGTCAGGTATTTGATTTCGTTCTTTGCCATGATTAAGCCTCCTGTTTGTCTTGCATTGCAAATCCGCCATTTCTTTTCACGTGGTTGTACTCGACGGCGTATTTATCGAGACGGGTGATCATGTGGCGCATGATCTGCTCATCGCGCAACATCTGGATCTTCAATTTTTCGTTGATCTCTGAAGGACCCTGGAATTCCAACACCCAGTAGATACCGGTTGTCTTCTTCTGGATAGGGTAAGCGAGGGATTTTAAGCCCCATGGGTTGCTGTGCACGGTAGCACCACCCAGTTCGGCGATCAGGTCGGCATACTTTTTCTGAGAAGCCTTGAAATCTTCTTCAGACAGTACCGGCGTAAAGATCACCATCAATTCGTAACTGTTCATTACCTGAATTTTTAGGTTTTAAATTTGGTTTCTCCCAATGGTCATCCGCGGGGCGGAAGAATCTGCCAAAACAGATTTGGGGCTGCAAAAGTAGTGAAAAACCGGGAGTTTATGGCAGGAAATTCCGGCTTTTTTGGGGCGGGAGGTCTTAATTTACTGAATTTTCCGTCTTATTTTAAGTTTTTTAGTAATACGATATAGGTGGGGAAGTGGTCACTATACCCTCCCCGGTAGTTGTTACCGTCCCAGGTACGCATGGGATAACCTTTGTAACGCCCGGAAAGCTCTTTCAGGTAGCCAGGACTGAACACCTGTCGGCTATGGAAGAAAAAACCGGTTGCCTGAGGTGGCAGCCAGGAATGGGAGAGCAGAATCTGGTCGAAAAGCCCCCAGCTGTCCAGGTTGGCCAGGGTGCCAATGCCCCGGCTATAGAGTTCGGCCCAGGGGTTGAACAATTCCCCGGGTCGGGTCTGGTTGATAGCGGACCGGGCTCCCAATGAACGGGTAATGCTGGGACTGTCGGGGTCATCGTTCAGGTCGCCCATGAGGATGATCTTGGCTTCAGGAGTTTTTTGCTGCAGCGTATCAATATGTTTCCTGCAGGTGAGTGCCGCCTGTTCACGGGCGGGAGAACTTCTTTCTTCACCGCCGCGCCGGCTGGGCCAGTGGTTTACATAAACATGGATCCGTTCCCCGGCCAGCCAGCCTGTCACATACAGGATATCCCTGGTAAAAAATGCCTCTTTGCTGTTGTTGGGAAGCTGTATCTCTAATTTCTCTGCTTTTTCAGGCGTGAAAATGGAGGGATTGTAAAGCAAAGCTACATCAATGCCCCTGGCATCACGGGAATCGTAATGAATCACCCGGTAATGTCGCTGTACCAACAAAGGGTGGTGAGTAAGATCATACAGCACGGTATCATTCTCTATCTCAGCCACGCCCAGTAATGCAGGCCCGGAAGGAGTGGTTTCTTTACCGATCTGGCTGATAACGGTAGCGAGTTTTTCCAGTTTGTCGAGATAGATATTTCTTGTGTAATGTTTGATACCCGAAGGGGTGAAGTCATCATCGTTCACTAAGGGATTATCGATGGTGTCGTATAAATTTTCGAGATTGTAAAATGCAACCACACAGGCTTTATATCGCTGTGCCGGTGCGGGTGTTTGGCAGATCAGCCATAACAGGAAGAGACCATATTTCATGGAATGGTTTTTAATAAACCTACAGTGACTTTACCAGCTTTGGTAGCGTATTTACCGCAATCTTCACTTATTCACTTGCTTTTATTAGTACCGGCAATTATTTTAGCACTGTCTGTCTCCTGCATTGCATTCCCCGTGTGAAATAGGTAAAACAGTTCAGCCATGTTACGATTACTATGGCCCTTACTGTTGCTATGTGTTGGCAACAACATGCATGCGCAGCGGTATCATCGGCCAGACAAAGAAAAAAACAGGTTTACAGACAGTACTGCTGCTTCGTTGTTGAAGGAGAACCAATGGTACGATCTGCCCATCATCACCCTGAATGAAACAGAACGTGCAGCGGGAGACGGTGTTTTTGTACCAGGTCTCCTGACGGCAAACAGGGATGTATTGTACACGATGGCAGCTTTTCACTTTTCTGTGAAGCGTTTTCGTTTGCGCGGATATACTTCGGATATGTCTGGCGCACAGATCAACGGTCTTCACCTGAACGATCCGGAAGATGGGTACCCACAGTGGACAGTCTGGTCAGGACTGAATGAAGTGACCAAAAACAACCGTGTGATACTGGGTGCGGGTACTGCAGAGTTGGGATTTATCAACCTGGGTAATACCATGCAGATGGATTTGCGCGCTTCGCGGCAAAGAGAACAGTTATTATTCAGTACCACTTTTAGCAACCGGATGTTCCGCAGGCGCATTTCATTTACCCGAAACAGGAGCTTTAATAAAAAAGGCTGGGCATCTGCTTTTTCTGTTAACTGGCGGGGAGTGGGAGAAAGCCATTTTCCCGCAACGGATCAGGAGGGGAGTGGTTACTATTTTGCACTTGACAAACAAACCCGGGAGGGGCACTTACTCTCAATGGTTATGCTGGGCAATGCGGTAACCACTGCCCGTCAGGGGCCGGTACTGAAAGAGTCAATGCAGCTGAACGGTAATGCTTTTTATAATCCTTACTGGGGATGGCAGGGTGATAAAAAAAGAAATGCCAATAGCAACCGGTCGCACCTGCCGATGCTGATATTCTCGGATGAGTATCATCCCGATAACCAATCTGTATATACAGTCTCTTTGGGATTGATGTCGGGAAGCAGAAGTGCTACCGCCTTGGATTGGTACAATGCGCCCGATCCAAGGCCTGATTATTACCGGTACCTGCCCTCTTATCAGACAGATACCTTGCTTAGGAGCCTGGTGGCAGAAGAGATACAGGATCAACCATCATTGTTACAGATTAACTGGCATCGGTTATATGATGTGAACAGGAACAGCCGGGAGACGCTGCAGGATGCAGATGGTATCAAGGGTAATCTATTCTCCGGCTTACGGGCACATTACCTGTTGGCGGAAAGGGTAACCGATACCAGGAAAGCTGAACTCAGTATGGCTTATGCAGCCCGCATCAGCAATTGGGTCACAATCAATGCGGATGCTTACCTGCAATGGCAGCAAACGCATCGGTATAACAGGATCCGGGACCTGCTGGGAGCTGAGTACTCGGTTGACTGGAACACATTTGCAGAAAATGATTACCCGGGAAATGCTAACGCCATTCAGAACGACCTCAATCATCCGAACCGGGTATTGCGGGAGGGGGACAGGTATGGGTACGATTATCTCGTGAGCACTACCCGGGCCGGAATAACAGGGACGGTAACAACATCCTGGCAAAAAATGGATGGGTTTACCGGTGTATCCCTGTCAACTACGGAGTATACACGGGAAGGTAACCTGCGGAATGGGTTATTTCCATTTCAATCTTATGGGAGATCGGCAACGCTGTCATTTACCAATCTGTCTGTCAAGACGGGGATCAACTATAAGATCAATGGCCGTAAATACCTGTACCTGCAGGCAATGGCAATGAGCAGGGCACCCTTCTTTGATAATATTTTTATCTCGCCCAGGACAAGGGATACCCAACAGGAAAGGGTGACCAGTGAAACAATACTTACTGCTGAAACAGGGCTTATTCTGAATTCACCTAAACTGAAATTCAGGTTTTCTACCTATATCACCGAACAGAATGATGGTATGAATGTGCTTACTTTCTACCACGATGCGTACCGGAATCTGGTTAATTATGCTTTATCAGGGATCAGTAAAATTCATTATGGAGCCGAACTGGGAGCTGAATACAAACTAACCGGAAAATGGATGGTTCAATTGGGTATTTCCACAGGTCGTTACTATTACAGCAGCCGGCCTGCTTTTTCAGTAACGGCCGATAACGATGCTTTTGTGCTGGAGAAAGGACAGGTGTACATGAAAAATTTCCGTGTGGAAGGAACGCCACAGGAAGCTTATGGTTTGGGGCTTAGCTACCAGCACAACAGTAGCTATCTGAACCTGTTTGCCAGCTATTTCAGAGAGCACTGGCTGGCATTCAACCCTATACGGCGTACTTATCAGGCAATGGAAAATGTGGTTGAGGGTTCGGAACAATGGTCTCGCATGATCGCACAGGAGAAATTACCGGATCAGTTGACCCTGGATCTGTCGGGGGGGTGTTCTTTCCGCTTGCGGTTGCCGGGTAGTCAGCATTTTCAGACCATCCTTTTATATGTTGGAATAAATAACCTGCTAAATAAAAAAGATATCCTGTCCGGCGGGTATGAACAACTTAGGTTTGATACTGATACCAAGCAGGTGGACAAATTTCCCCCAAAATATTTTTATGCTATGGGATTGAATTATTCTGTAAATCTTTCCTTTCGGTTATGACAAAGAAACAACAGTATAGGATGTATATCTGGAGTGCATATGTTCTGTTTTGCCTGCAGTGCAATAAAAAATTCGATGAGCCCCCTGTCTACCAGGGACCGGATATACATCCCAATACAAGCATTCGTGAATTGCGTAACAGGCATACGCCGGGAAACTTTGAGTACCTTACCGAAGACCAGGTGATAGAAGGTATTGTGGTGGCAGATGACAGCCGGGATAATTTTTATAAATCGGTGGTAATACAGGATAGCACAGGAGGCATTACCATCCGCCTCGACGGGTTTGGCCTGTACACCGATTATCCTGTAGGCAGAAGACTGGCTGTAAAACTCAAAAACCTTTGGATGGGCGATTACGCAGGCATGGTGCAGTTGGGTGCAGGTGTGGATCGTTCCGTTCCCGCATATCCGGAAATAAGGCCCATACCTGTGCCTCTGTTCAACCGTTTCCTCGTAAAAAAGGAATTGAATCAGCCCGTTATTCCCAAACAGGTAAGACTGTATGAACTGGCTGACTCGTTGCAGAGTTGCCTGGTCAGGATCGATCAGCTTGAGTTTGCTGTAAACGATACCGGTAAGACCTATGCGGATATGGTAAACCGGATGTCTTCGAACCTGACGGTAAAAGCCTGCGGCGGTGGTAGTGCTTATGTCCGTACCAGTGGTTTTGCCAGGTTTGCGTCTGCCCGTGTTCCCAGGGGCAATGGAAGTATCACGGCCATATACAGTGTATTCCGTTATGATAAA
The DNA here is from genome assembly GCF_058231045.1 of Sediminibacterium sp. FW305-C-269. Classification (NCBI taxonomy): domain Bacteria; kingdom Pseudomonadati; phylum Bacteroidota; class Chitinophagia; order Chitinophagales; family Chitinophagaceae; genus Sediminibacterium; species Sediminibacterium sp. FW305-C-269. The sequence goes on from NZ_JBIQXQ010000002.1 coordinate 378,144, forward strand.
CAATTATTGATACGGGATACTTCAGATGTACAGCTGACCGGCTTGCGTTGCCGCCCTCCGGGTATCAAAGAATTGCTGGTAGAGGATTTTGAACAGCAGGCAAATGGTATTGTACAGGATCATGGCTGGAAAACGATCGCAGAATCGGGGGATCAACTTTTTCTCATCAATACGATGCAGAACAACCGGTATGCCGAAATCAGCGCTTTTGCCACCGGTAAACCGGTCGTGATATCCTGGCTGATCAGTCCACCGGTGAACCTGTCGAACTCGGCCAACGAGATCCTTCGGTTTGTTACCAAAGACGGATACGATAACGGGGCCACCCTGCAGGTGCTGGTATCGGGTAATTATGACGGGGCCAATACACCCTGGAAAGCCCGATGGACCCCCTTGCGGGCGCTCATGGCCAAAGGATCTGTGTCAACGATCAATCCTGGCTGGGTGTCTTCCGGAGATATCAGTCTCTCTGCTTTCTCGGGCACGGTTCATCTGGCTTTCCGCTACGAAGGGGGCGATCCGGTATCCGTTTTTGACCGTCGTACCACCCGCTTCCTGCTGGATGAAGTCAGGGTACTGGGTAACTGAATACCTGCATTTTTTTCCTGCCAGAACGAAATAATCCCCTTTACAGGGCAGCAGGGGCTTGTCAACCTGTCAGCATGGGGTCGTTTGGTATTTAATTTGTTCATTTGCAGCCAAAACGAGTACTATGCAAAAAGGCCAGATACGGGTTCAGACCGAGAACATTTTTCCCATCATCAAGAAATTCCTATACAGCGACCATGAGATCTTCCTGCGCGAGCTGGTAAGCAATGCGGTTGACGCATCACAGAAATTGAAGACCCTTTCGTCCATTGGTGAAGCCAAAGGAGAACTGGGGGAATTGAGAATTGATGTGGTACTGGATGCCAAAGAGAAAACCCTCAGCATTATTGACCGTGGTGTGGGTATGACTGGTGAAGAGGTGGACAAATACATCAACCAGGTTGCTTTCAGCGGTGCGGAAGAGTTTATGCAGAAATACAAGGATGCGAATATTATCGGGCATTTTGGTCTGGGATTCTACAGTTCTTTTATGGTGAGTGATAAAGTGGAGATCTACACCAAGAGTCATAAGGAAGGCAGTGGTGTTTACTGGAGTTGTGATGGAAGTCCCGAATTTGAATTATACGATGTGGATTATAACCAGCGTGGTACCAAGATCGTATTACACATCAATGAAGAGAGCAAAGAGTTCCTGGAAGCCGGAAGGATCCGCAGTATCCTGGAAAGGTTCTGTAAGTTCCTGCCCATCGCCATTTATTTCTCCGAGGAAGGAGAGAAAAAAGAAGGCGAAGAGAAGCCGATTAACAATACCGATCCAATCTGGGTTAAAAAACCTTCCGAATTACAAAAAGAGGATTACGAGAAATTCTACAAGGAATTATATCCTTTCAATGAAACACCATTGTTCTGGATACACCTGAATGTGGACTATCCGTTCAACCTGACCGGTGTATTGTATTTCCCCAAGATCAAACAGAGCTACGAGATACAGAAAGATAAGATACAGTTGTACTGTAACCAGGTATTTGTGACCGATGAGGTAAAAGACATTGTACCGGAATTCCTGATGTTGCTGCAGGGGGTGATCGATAGTCCGGATATACCGCTGAACGTGAGCCGAAGCTACCTGCAGGGCGATCCGAATGTGAAAAAGATCAACGCTCATATCACCAAAAAAGTGGCCGATAAGCTGGATGAGATCTTCCGTACAGAAAGGAATTCGCTCGAAGAAAAATGGGAAAGCCTTGGCTTATTCGTTAAGTATGGAATGATGACTGACGATAAGTTCCTGGAGAAAGCCAACAAGTTCCTGGTGATGGAAGATACTGATGGTAAGTTCCATACACTGGAGGAATACAAAATGGCTACCGAAACCTTACAGAAAAACAAAGATGGCAAACAGGTGATCCTTTACACCACCCATCCTGTTCAGCAGGATGCTTATATCCAGGCATGTAAATCGAAGGGATATACCGTAGTGAAGATGGAGACGCTGGTAGACGCGGCATTCATCAATACCATGGAAATGAAATGGGAGAACGTAAGTTTTGTCCGCGTGGATGCGGATATCGTGGACAACCTGATTGACAAGCAGGATACGCAGGATACGGTATTGAGTAAGGATGACGAAACCAGGCTGAAAGACCTGTTTGTTCTGCAGATTGATAACCTGCATGTGACTACGGAGATCAAGGGACTCAGCCCGGAATCTGCCCCGGTGATTGCTACACGTCCAGAGTTCATGCGGCGTATGAAAGATATGGGTGCTGTGGGTGGCGGTATGACCGCTTTTTATGCGCAGATGCCGGATGAAGTGACCCTGACCGTAAATGGTAACCATCCCATTTACCAGAGCCTGTTACAGGAAAAGAACGCCGATCTGCAGCAGAAGCAGGTGCGTAACCTGGCAGACCTGGCGTTGTTGTCGCAGGGATTGCTGAAAGGAAATGAACTCACCAATTTTATCAACCGAAGTGTGGAGTTGCTGCAGGGTGAGATGAAGGAGAATGCTTAACTGATACTTACTGTAAAAGCTGCTTATCGTTTGGTAAGCAGCTTTTTTATTGGCTCGTAAATAGTTGGGTATCTATATCTAATCAATGCTACCGAGAGAATACGATCGCATGTTGGTTTTAGGCTGAGAGCCGTAAATCAATCATCTTCAGCTGTAAACTGGTTTCGCCGTTCCATACATTTTCATCTATGGTGAAGACGATGTTGAGCGGTTTTTGTTCCTGGAGCAGTGTGAATTTATCGGCCATATTAAAACCAATACCGGTAAAACTGATGTTGTTTTGCTTCAGCACAAAACGGATATGCTGTTCCTTCACAATTTTGGAGAAACCTGTGTCGATCACATTGCGGGCAATGAATACCGGCCGCATATTGTCGGGTCCGAATGGCTCCATCTGTGAAAGGATGCTGAAAAAAGAAGGGGTGATGTCTGCAAAACTGATCTCGGCATCAATGATGATCTCCGGTATGAGCAGGTCATCGGTGATAAGTTTGTTCACTTCCCGTTCAAAAGCCTCGGCAAAGCTGGCCACGTTTTCGGGTAGCAGTGTCATACCCGCTGCGGCAAAGTGACCGCCATAGCCCAGTAGGTGTTCACGACAGGCATGGATGGCTTCGTACAAATTGAAGCCTGCTACGCTGCGGGCACTCCCGGCAACATAATCCCCGCTCAGGGTCAACACGATGGTAGGTCGGTAATAGGTCTCTATCAAACGGCTGGCCACAATGCCAACCACGCCTTTGTGCCAATGTTCCTGGAAAACCACGGTGGTCTTGCGGGTATCAGCATGCGGGTCCTGGCGGATCAGTTCCAGGGCCTCCTGGGTAATGCTGCTGTCGGCTTCTTTACGGTCGGCATTGTCGCTGTGCAGCATTTCTGCAAAAGCGAGAGCTTTACTGTAATCTTTTTCGATGAAGAGTTGTACTGCTTTGCGGGCATCGTCCATCCTGCCGGCGGCATTCACCCTGGGGGCAATTACAAATACGAGATTGGTAATGTGCATCTGTTTTTGCACACCGGCCAGTTGCATCAGCGCTTTGATGCCGGCACAGGGGTTTTCGTTCACTTTCTGTAAACCAAAATAAGCCAGCGCCCTGTTCTCGCCGGTGATCGGAACAATATCTGCTGCAATGGCTGTTGCAACCAGGTCCAGGTAAGCGAGATAGGATTCATCGGGCAATTCCAGTTTTTCAGCGAGTGCCATCATCAGTTTAAATCCCACGCCGCAGCCGCAGAGCTCTTTGTAGGGATATGGGCAATCGGCCTGCTTGGCATTGAGGATGGCCACAGCCGGAGGAAGTTCCTTATCGGGCAGGTGGTGGTCGCAAACAATAAAATCTATACCGAGTGTTTTTGCATAACTGATCAGGTCTACTGACTTGATGCCACAGTCAAGAGAAATGATCAGGGTAAAACCGTTTTCTTTGGCAAAATCGATCCCCATTTTTGAGACCCCATATCCTTCCCGGTAACGGTGCGGGATATAAAAATCCGTATCGCTGTAAATAGCATGGATGAACTGGTACATACTCGCTACCGAAGTGGTACCATCCACGTCATAATCCCCGAACACGAGTATCTTTTCTCCCTTTTCAAATGCCGAAAGGATACGTTCCACCGCTTTGTCCATATCTTTCATCAGCCAGGGTGAATGGAGGTCGGTAAGTTGGGGACGGAAATATCTTTTGGCCTTGTCAAAGTCATCAATGCCTCTTTGAACAAGTATCTTACATAAAACAGGATTGATTTTCAGGGCATCCCTGAGTGAAGCCGTTTTTTCATCGCTGGCCTGTAGTATGTTCCATCTTTTTTGCATCAGTAGGCTCTGTCGGTTGTGTAGCGAACCAGCTCTTCCAGGGCATTGCGTACATCCGATTCGGGGAACTGGTGAAGAACTGCCAGGGCTTCGTCGCGGTAGGCATACATTTTTTCAGTAGCGTAACGGATACCGCCTGACCTGTTGACTTCATCCAGTACAAACTGTACCTTCTGTTTGTCTGTACTGTCGTTCTTGACAATATGGATCAGTTTCCGCCGCATCTCGGGAGAGGTATTATTGAGCGTATAGATCAAAGGGAGGGTCAATTTCTTCTCTTTGATGTCATTGCCGGTAGGTTTGCCCACATCCTGCGAACCATAATCAAAAAGGTCGTCTTTGATCTGGAAGGCCATGCCCACTTTTTCGCCGAATAATTTCATCCGGTTCACATCTTCCGCATTGTAGAACGTGGTGGAGGCTCCGGAAGCACAGGCTGAAGCCAGTAACGACGCGGTTTTCCCTTTGATGATCTCGTAGTATATATCTTCTGTAAGGTTCAGTTTCCTTGATTTTTCGAATTGTAACAGCTCACCTTCGCTCATCAGCCGGAAAGCTTCGGTGAGGATCTCGAGCACCATATGGTCCTTATTATTGAGCGATAACAGCAGCCCTTTGGCAAGCAGGTAATCACCCACCAGGATGGCAATTTTGTTTTTCCAGAGGGCGTTTACCGAGAAAAACCCCCTTCTTTCCATCGAGTCATCCACCACATCATCATGCACAAGTGTGGCCGTATGTACCAGTTCCACCAGGGAGGCTGCCCGGTAACTGCTTTCATTCACAGGCCCGCCCAGCTTGGCGCTTAATAGTACAAACATGGGCCGCATCTGTTTTCCCTTCCGTTTGACGATATATTGCATGACCCTATCCAGCAGTGCAACCCTGCTTTTCACAGCTTCTTTAAAGTGTGATTCGAACATATTAAGTTCCTCTGCGATAACCTGTTTTGCTAATTTCATGGTGCGAAATATGGTGCAATATAAGATTGATATCAGCAATAAAACCCCCTGAAGCAGCGTTAATTGAATTGCTGCGGTCTTTACGTAGCATTAATACCTGATAATTTTGGCCTAAAAATTGCATGAATGATTCATAATGCATAATTTTGCTATGTTTCTCCCCCCCAAGAAATGATTATTCACTTTTACTAATAAATATCTATATGGCAAGCAAAAAGTACATTTTAGTTGCAGCGCTGATCGTTCTGATACAGTCGGTCGGCCTAGCTCAGACAGATTGGGGTTGGGACTGGAAGGACACTTCCAAAATCGCAGTGAAAAATCTGCCCCAGCACAATGAGTTTTTAAACAACCAATACCCTTACCCGGCACGTCCGCGTGACCAGTGGGAACTGGGATTTGGTGCAGGTATCAGCTCCATCAGGGGCGATGTAAACGGTAAAACAGGTTTTGGTGCTAACATTACCCTTCGTAAGGCGCTGAGCCATGTGTTTTCCATCAGGACTGGCCTGACCGGTTTATGGAACTCTGGTTCTCCCAATGCCTATGGTATTGCTACAGGACAGGTTGACTACAAAAACAGAACCTACCAGTTGAGTTTTGATGTACTTACCTCATTGAACGCCGCTAGCAATTACAGAGGAAACCCTAAAACCAATGTTTACCTCGTTACAGGTTACAGCCTGAATGCAGCCCTTGTTCAATACAAAGGTTTACCAGGCGCACAACCGGGAGGTTACAATTATTTCTATGGACAAACTGGTGTGAATGGTCAAAACAGCCAGTCAGGACTTATTGGAACATTTGGTGGTGCTACTATCAATAACCGCCATGCGTATGCACTCTTCCATGGTATCAACCTGGGTGCAGGTATTGCTTTCAAACTGTCTAACAAGGTGAACATCGGCCTTGAGCAGAAATACACCTTCACTGCTCCCGGATATGATTACCTGGATGCTTACAAAGGCGGTAACAGCAATGATTTCTACTCTTACACCAGTGCAAGACTGAATATCAATATCGGTAACAAGTCTAAGAGAGTGGAACCTTTATACTGGCTCAATCCAAACAACTTTGTTTACAGCGAGCTGAACTCACCCAAGCACATGAAAATGCCTAAAGTGGTATTGCCTGACGCAGATGGTGATGGTGTAACTGACCAGTTCGACCTGGAGCCAAACACTCCGAAAGGTGCACCGGTTGACAGCCATGGTGTTTCTAAAGATACCGACGGTGATGGTGTTCCTGATTTCAAAGACAAAGAAGTACTGACTCCGAAAGCTTGTTTCCCTGTGAACAACGATGGTGTTGGCAGCTGTCCTGAACCAGCATGTTGCAAAGAAATCAAAGACATGATGGCTAACTGGAAACCAGCTGAAAAAGAGTGTGCCATTGGCAACCTGCCCAGCATCCAGTTCAAAGGCAACGCTAAACTGAGCAAAGCTGCACAAACCGCTCTGGCTTCTGTAGCTGCTAAAGTGAACGCTAACCCTACTTGTAAAATCAAAGTGATCGGTTACGGTGCTTCCAGTAAATCTGCTCAGCAGCTGAGCTGGGAAAGAGTAAACGCTGTTATCAAATACCTGGTTGAAAAGCAAGGTGTTTCTGAAAGCAGACTGTTGTTCGTGTATGCACAGGATGGCGATGCCAATACTGTAGACTTACAGGGAACTACAGAAGAAGGTCCAAATACCGTACCTGCTCCACATCCAAACCTGAGAAGCAAGCACTAATTGCTGGCATTCTTTTGATAATAAAACGCCCCGCTGATTTTTCAGCGGGGCGTTTTATTTAATGAGTGAATGAGTGAATGATAGGATGAGTGAATGGGTTAGGGGGTCAGGAGGTTGAAGTGCAGTTCTCCGAAATTCTGGAGGGAGGAAAGTTTCAGGTCAGCGGCACCCCATTTTTCTTCTTTGGCCTGTGAAATATGCCGAACGATCACGCATTTCATGCGAGCTGATTTAGCGGCGATGAGGCCGTTGAAAGAGTCTTCGAAACAGATACATTCCGTTGGCTGACTCTTCAGCTGCTCCGCGCAATTCAGGTATACCTGCGGATGTGGTTTACCGTGGGGCAGGTTTTCAGCAGAAGCAGTGGCCTGCAGGTATTTACCGATACCGGTCATCTTCACTACCAGGTCTATCAGGGCCGGAGGGGAGGAAGTGGCCAATCCGATCTTAAACGACTTGCGGGCGAAGAATTCAAAAATATAGGGTACACCGGGCATGATGGTGCCTTTTCTTTCTATTTTATCCAGTACGCTGTATACAATCTGTTTTTCAGCTCTGGCCAGCTCTGCTTCACCGATATTGAAGTAAGAGAACCACCAGTGGACAAACTCTTTGGTACGCAGGCCTGTTGTGGTTTTGTATTGTTCTTCAGTAAGGTTTACACCATATTGGCGGAACACTTCCGCTGCTGCTTCATTCCAGAGGGGTTCACTGTCGATCAGTAAACCATCAATATCAAAAATCACCGTGTTCAGTTCCATATAGCTTTTTTCAGACCGCAAATGTATTATCCGTGTGCTTAGTATGCAGCCTTCGGGTCGCTTATTTTTAAACAATCGGCCCGTATATTTCCTAATTCCTTATTTTGCAAAGCTTGCAATACCCCCTTATGAAGATAATTGAACGTCTTAAGTACATCAGGATACTTCGGTCATTGGTCTATGGATCGGTGGGGCTGATTACTTATCCAGGCCTGGCCATGTTCAATAGGATCCGTATTGAAGGAACAGAGCACCTGCGGGAGCTTCCCCGGAAAAATGTTCTTTTTGTAAGTAACCACCAGACCTATTTTGCGGATGTGATCGCGTTCATCCATATTTTCTGTGCAGTAAAATGGCGGAAAAAGAACAGGTTAGGTATTCCGTATTACCTGTTGAACCCTTTTACCAATGTATATTTCGTGGCGGCGGAAGAAACCATGAACGGCAGCTGGATCAGCCGTTTCTTCAAGCTGGCGGGTGCATTGACTGTAAAAAGGACCTGGCGGGCTGAAGGAAAGGATATCAGCCGTGAGCGGGACGATTCGGATACCTGCAAAATTGACCAGGCCCTGCATAAAAGCTGGGTTATCACTTTCCCGCAGGGAACCACAAAACCTTTTGCACCCGGCCGGAAAGGCACCGCACATATCATCAAGAACAACCAGCCCGTGGTGGTGCCGGTTGTGATCAATGGTTTTTGGCGGGCGTTTAATAAAAAAGGACTGTCTTTCAAAAAAAGAGGATCCCAGTTATCCATCCGTTTTAAAGAACCCCTGGTGATCGATTATGGCAAGCCGGTAGAAGAGATACTGGAACAAGTGATGGAAGCTATAGAACAGAGTAAGAACTATATGCTTCGCAGTAAACACCACATCATGCATTTGCTGGATAAATAGCCGCAGTATTCAGATATGCGAACGCCTTTGTGTTACCCGGGAATATCCCTGCAGCATACACAAAGGCGTTTTTTATTTAGAACCGTTAGTCCTTAAAGAAAATTGCTTTCAGCTCACTGGCATCATGCGGAGCCATTTTACCGGCCAGTACCAGGCGCAGCTGCCTCCTGCGCATAGCGCCATCATACAAACGCTGCTCTTCCTCTGTTTCAGGGATCACGGGTGGGACTTTTCGGGGCTTCCCGTTGGGATCCAGAGCCACAAAAGTGAAGAAAGCTTCATTGCTTTCGTACTTATACTGATGCAGCAGGTCCTCCCCCCATACGCGTATGTTGATTTCCATGGAGGTGTTAAATGCCCGGCACACTTTGGCTTCTATGCGCACCACATTCCCCAGTTTGATAGGGTTCTTAAAACTCAGGTTATCTACCGATGCCGTCATGCTCGGGGTATTACAATGCCTGCCGGCCGCAATACCGGCGGCGATATCCATCCAGTACATCAAACGCCCCCCCATCAGGTTACCAAAAGTATTGGTATCGTTGGGCAGTACCAGTTCGTTCATGACCACAAAACTCTCGCTTGCTTTTTTGGGTTCCATTGATTCAGTTTGGACAAAGATACAGTCACAAACCTCAAATAACCATCTGTTCCAGTTTTTGGAGATAAGCAGGGTCTACATCGGCGCCAATACCAATGGCATCAGGTAAGTGCAGCTGCATACCCTGGTAGGTTACTCCACCGGTAACGGGATCAGCCAAGTGCCCAAGCAGGCAGGTGTCAAGATCGTAGAATTTGATATTGTCCTTAGCCATGGCAAAATGCACTTTGGCAGTTAATGCCACCCTGCTTTCGAGCATGCCGCCCATCATACAGGGGATATGGTTTTTTTCAGCCACATCATTGATCTGGATGGCTTCGTGTATGCCCCCGCTTTTGGCAAATTTGATATTGATGTAGGCGCAGGCTTTATGGCGGATCATCCGTTCTGCATCGTGATGGGTAAAGACGCTTTCATCTGCCATAATGGGTATGGGAGATATGCTGCATAGGTCCGGTAACAGTTCATCATTCCAGCGGCGCATGGGTTGCTCGCAGAACTGGATATCAAACTCTCCTAAAGCAGTAAGAGCTGTAACAGCCCCTTCATAACTCCAGCCCTGGTTAGCGTCAATGCGTAGCCGGATATCGTAGCCAATGGCTTTTCTGATCTGGCGTATGCGCTCAATATCATCTTCAGGCTTTTTCCCAAGTTTTACCTTGATGATCTTCACATTTTTCTCCCGGAAGGTTATGGCCGTAGCCGCCATCTCTTCCGGTGTGCCAATGCCGATGGTTAGGTCGCTTTCAATCATTTTTTTTTGTCCGCCCAGGTATTGATACAGGGGCTGATTGGCAGCTTTGGCAGCAATATCATAGAGAGCCAGGTCAAAAGCGCTTTTGGCTGTGAAATTGCCGGCTGTCAGCAGGTCCAGCTCTTCCATTCTGGCGCTGATATCGGCAGCATCCTTATGTTTCCACTGGGTGGCGAAGTCTTTGGCCATCTCATAACAGGTAGCCTGGGTTTCGCCAACGATCATCGGGAATGCAGAACATTCCCCCACACCAACTATGCCTTCGCTGGTATGGATGCGTACCAATAAGTTCTGTGCATTGGCCATAGTACCGGTTGCAATCGTAAAAGGTACCATGGGGATCGTGTATTTGTAGATCTCCGTTTTCGTGATAGTCATGTACAAATTTCCGTTTTTATCGCCAATACTGCCACACCCAGATACGTTTCTTTTTCTGAAACTGTTATTGCCGGCAGTCTACCATTCCGTTTTGATAAGAGTACCTGATTGCGGAAAGATCATGCAGCGATAGCTGCTAGTATCAGGTCTTTGATAAGTGATGGCTGACTTTCTGGTACCTGTTTCAATTTTGCTTCAGGGAATCGGATGGGGGAGAAGCAATAGCATAAAAAGCAGGAGCCAACCTGTGGGAGACAGGTCTGTTGCAAAGGGTATCAGGACAGGGAGGGCTCCGGCGGAAACAGGTGAATTTTTCAAAAATAAATGGAACTTTCCCCGAAAACCTTTTTTCCTTAACGCTGGCATACCGATATTCGCATCACGAACACTTGTTAGTAATGAATATTTCCTTCGACAACACTGAAAATGCATTTGCCTACAAATCCGATTCGGAACTGAAGGCTGCTGGTTTCCTGTTCAAAACCATGGAATTCCCCTGGTTTGTACAGGTAGGTACCCGTTTAACACCGTTCATCATGAAGACCGGTTTACCGGTACATGGCATCATCCGGAAAACCATTTTCAAACAGTTTGTCGGGGGCGAAACCCTCGAGGAAACAGCAGCCGTGGGTTCGGTATTGGGAAAATATGGCGTGCAGGTGATATTGGATTATGGTGTGGAGGGCAAGGAAGGAGAAGACAACTATGACCATGCAACCGATGAATTTATCCGTGTGATCAATTATGCGGCCACACAACAAAATATTCCTTTTATCAGTATCAAAGTTACCGGTTTGGCACGTTTCGGGTTGTTGCAAACCCTGAATGAAGCACCCCGTCTGCGTAGTGGCATCCATGATCATGAAGCGGAGATTGCTGAGTGGGACAGGGTCCGCGAGCGTATGTATATCATCTGTGAAGCTGCTGCTGAAAAAAATATTGGCGTACTGATTGATGCGGAAGAGAGCTGGATACAGGATCCGGTGGACAGGCTTACCATTGAAATGATGGGCATCTTCAATAAAGAAAAAGTGATCGTATATAATACGATCCAGTTGTACCGTCATGATCGCCTGAACTTCCTGAAACTATCGCATAAGATTGCCCAACAGCAAGGTTTCAAGCTGGGTATGAAACTGGTGCGGGGGGCTTATATGGAAAAAGAAAGAGAACGTGCCCGCGATAATGGGTATGTAAGTCCTATCCAGCCAGACAAAACATCCACAGACAGAGATTATGATGAATCAGTAAGGTATTGTATTAATAATGTTGAGGATATCTCTGTGATCGTTGCATCGCATAACGATGAGAGCAACCTGCTTGCTGCCAGACTGATGGAAGAGAAGGGCTTACCCCATAACCATCCACATGTGCATTTTTCTCAGTTGTATGGGATGAGCGACAATATCACTTTCAATCTGGCCAAAGAGGGCTTTAATGTGAGCAAGTACCTGCCTTTTGGTCCGATCAGGGATGTAATCCCCTACCTGATGCGCAGGGCGCAGGAGAACAGCAGTGTAAGCGGCCAGACAGGTCGTGAACTTTCACTGATCCACCAGGAGTTGAAACGCAGGAAAAGGGCATAGAATTCACAGATTCTCCCCAGCTTGGCACTATTGTCTTTCCCACATCCTTTTTCGGATGTATTTTGCAGCTTATGCAGCAATACCAGGATTTACTAAGGCATATTATGGAAAATGGCAGCCAGAAGACCGATCGTACCGGTACCGGCACCATCAGTTGTTTTGGTTACCAGATGCGGTTCGATTTGCAGAAAGGCTTCCCGATGGTAACCACAAAAAAGCTGCACCTGAAAAGTATCATTTATGAATTGCTCTGGTTTTTACAGGGGGATACCAACATCAAATACCTCAACGAGCATAAAGTAACTATCTGGGATGAATGGGCGGATGCCGACGGGAACCTGGGGCCTGTGTATGGAAAACAATGGCGCAGCTGGCAGGGGGCCAATGGGGTTGTGATTGACCAGATAACGGATCTCATCAGCCAGATCAAAAAAACGCCGGACAGCAGAAGACTGATTGTAAGCGCCTGGAATGTAGGAGAACTGCCCAAGATGGCATTGATGCCTTGTCATACCCTGTTCCAGTTTTATGTGGCCGATGGTAAACTCAGCTGTCAGTTGTACCAGCGCAGTGCAGATGTATTTCTGGGTGTTCCGTTTAACATTGCTTCCTATGCGCTGCTGACAATGATGGTGGCGCAGGTCTGTGACCTGGAATATGGCGATTTTGTGCACAGTTTCGGTGATGTTCATTTATACAACAATCACATAGAACAGGCAAAACTGCAACTTACCCGTGAGCCTTACCCATTACCCACTCTCAAGATCAATCCGGAAGTAAAAGATATTTTTGGTTTCCGGTTTGAGGATTTTACCTTGGAAAATTACCAGCATCATGCACCTATCAAGGCGCCGGTTGCCGTATAATGTCCCGACCTCCTAAGTTGAAATGGTATAATTTTGCTTTTCAATTCATCATAATTTTAAATACCCCCGGGGGCGAGGTATGAAAGTTTCGTTGGTAGTAGCTGCAGCAAAAAACAATGCCATAGGTAAAGACAATCGTTTGCTCTGGTCGCTACCGAACGATATGAAGTTCTTTAAAAGCACAACCTGGGCCATGCCTGTATTGATGGGACGTAAAACCTATGAATCATTAGGCAAGCCCCTGCAGGGCCGACTGAACATCGTAATTACCCGCCAGCATCACTGGCAGCCTGAAGGAATCATCGTGGTACATTCACTTGCAGAAGCTATGGAAGTTGCTAAAAAGGCATATTACAAAGAAGTGTTTGTTATAGGCGGTGGAGAAATTTACAAAGAGGCATTGCCTCTTGCCAGCAAGATCTATCTTACCCGGGTAGATACAATTCCGGAGGCCGATACTTTTTTCCCGGATATTGATCCTGAACAGTGGCAACTTACCTCAGAACAGCCATTTAAGCCCGATGCCAAACATGCTTTTGCCTATCATTTCCAGGTATGGGAGAAAATTAAAGCATAAACGAGGCATATGCAGTTTATACAGGTAGCTTACTGTACCACCGTACCCTTACTGTTGATGGGTTCGCTGGTTGCAGGGGAAAGAATCCGGAAAGTATTTACGAATATACTGGCAGTATCCAATCTCTTACTGATCGGGTATTCGATTTTTCTGGTGAGACAACTGGTTGCCCTGTATCGGTTATCCAGGCAGTTCCAATTGAAACAACCGGAACAGTTGTTCCGGCCCGATACCACAACCCTCAGGTTATTACTGGTGATTTTTTTGCCTTTGTTTTTCCTCAGTCGTCCTTTACGCCAAAACCCTTGGTATAGCCTGTTGATGCTGCTTTTGTTATACTGGAACGATCCCATGTCTTCCTGGAATGATTATGATCTTTTTACCAAGATACCTGTTTACCTGAGTGCATGTTGTTCAGGTTATGCGTTACTTTGGCTGCAGAATCAATTACCTTATCAATACAGAAACACATAAATGTATTCGCCTGCTCAGCTAGTTGCCCGTTATGTCCGGTATTATCTTGCCTCATCCAATGGTAAGGGCCATGGCATGCATTCTCCATTTGTATTTGAATTGATTACACAAGTGATGAATGACGACAGGCAGTTTTATGCTTACCGGCAGATAGAGAATCTCCGGGAGTTATTATTACTGAACCGGCAGGAGCTGGTAGTAGAAGATTTTGGTGCAGGATCAAGGGTGAAAAAAAATAATGTACGTAAGGTGGCAGATATTGCCCAATCCTCTTTAAAACCCAAAAAATTTGGGCAGTTGCTGTTTCGTATGGTCGATCATTATGCACCGAAACAGGTACTTGAGTTGGGCACATCTTTGGGAATTACCACAGCCTACCTTGCTTCAGCCAACAGCAATACACGGGTAGTCACTATGGAAGGTGCATCTTCCGTGGCATCTGTGGCCCGGAATAATTTTGATAAACTGGAACTCCGGAATATAGAATTGGTGGAGGGAAATTTTGATGAGACACTAACCGCCACCCTACAGCGTATGGGCAGAATCGATATGGCTTTTATAGATGGTAATCACCGGTACGAACCCACTATCCGGTATTTCCGCGAACTGATGCCTAACCTGCATGAATGCTCAATCCTTATTTTTGATGATATTCACTGGAGCCGTGAAATGGAGCAGGCCTGGGAGGAAATCCGCCAGGATGATGCTGTAACGTTAAGTATCGACCTTTTTTTTATCGGCCTTGTTTTTTTCCGGAAAGAACAGAAAGTAAAACAGCATTTCACAATCCGTTTTTGATATGCCTTGTTGACAGTATTTGCCAGTTTGCCCCATAATGGTAAGAACCGGGTAGTTACCCTGCTGTTTGGGCAGGCAAAGAAGTAAATGAAGGGGCTGTTGTATATTTGTCAGATGGCATTACCCCAGGCTTTCTTGGAATCATTAATGGGCGTGGCGGGTTTTAACCGTTCGTCTTTCGAAGCCGTGCATACTTCAGGTGATCAGGTAACTTCTATCCGGGTAAATCCCGAAAAAAACAGGAGCCTGGACACGGCAGGCAGGGAGCAGGTACCCTGGTGCCCTTATGGTTATTATCTCCCGGAAAGACCTTCTTTTACACTGGACCCACTTTTTCATGCCGGGGCTTATTATGTGCAGGAAGCCAGCAGTATGTTTATCTGGTATGTATTACAGCAGTTGATCGGTGTAAACACCGAAAAAAAAGTGCTGGACCTCTGTGCTGCTCCGGGAGGTAAGAGCAGTTTACTGGCATCCTATTTCACTAACGGATGGGTAGTAGCCAATGAAGTAATCAAACAAAGAGCTGCCGTGCTGGTAGAGAATATGACCAAATGGGGAAGCGACCATGTGGTGGTTACCAATAATGATCCCGTTCATTTTCAATCCTTGTCCGGTTATTTTGATGTAATGATGGTAGATGCTCCCTGCAGTGGCAGTGGTATGTTCCGCAAAGATCCGGCTGCTATGGAAGAATGGAGCGAGCAGGCCGTACAGCTCTGCAGTCAGCGTCAGCAAAGAATATTGGCCGATGTGCTGCCCGCTCTTGCAGAGGAAGGTGTCCTGATCTACTCGACCTGTTCTTATTCCAGGGAAGAAGATGAGGCTATTGCAGATTGGCTGGTAGCAGAGATGGGAATGGAAAACCTGTCGTTATCCGTACCAACAGGCTGGGGTATTGTGGAAACTCTTTCGCCACATAACAAGGTAAGCGGTTATCGGTTTTATCCTGATCAGATCAAAGGAGAAGGATTCTTTATTGCTGTATTTCGGAAAAAATCACCGGGTTCAGATAGTCACAGACTGAAAGAACTGGCACTGCCGGTCCCCTCCAGGCAGGAATTACTGCAGGTGCAATCATTTTTGCCGATACCTGCAACCTATTCATTATTTAAACAGGGAGATCAGATCCGGGCAGTGCCTGCACGCTGGTATAAAGACCTGCAGGTATTGGCCAAAGCATTGTATATCAAAAAAGCAGGGGTGGGTATCGGCACCATCAAAGGAAAAGATGTGATACCGGAGCATGAACTGGCCATGAGCCATTTATGGGAAGGACATTTTATACCCATTCCTTTAACGAAAGAGCAGGCACTTGCATACCTGCGCAGGAAAGACCTGTTATTACCTGATGCTCCCCAAGGATGGCATTTGGTAACATATGAAGACCTGCCATTGGGTTGGGTGAAAGTTTTGCCAAATCGTTTGAATAACTACTATCCGGCCGAATGGAGAATATTAAAAGAGTAAATTTGCGGCACTCAATGCAGAAGAACATGAAGATATATGGTTTGATACTTGCCTGCCTGGTGACACTGGTTTCTGCAGCGCAGGAAAAATTGGAAGTAAAAGGGAAAGCTCCTAATCTGTATGTATTGTATGTGCTGGGCGGATCAGAGACCTTGCAGACAGTCAGCAGTCAGTTCGGATTTTCTGTAAAAAAACTCAGCGACTACAATCGCATTAATATCAATGCTTCTGCTGTATTGCCCAAAGGAACAAAGATCAAAATACCTCTGACCAACGATAACCTGTTGCAGCGGCAAACTGAGAACAGCGCACCGGTGATTCATGTGATCGGCAAAGGGGAAAATATATACCGGATCAGTAAAGTTTACTACAATGTACCCATGTCGAGCCTGCGCCAATGGAACCATCTTACAAAAGATGTGGTAAAACTGGGGCAGCAACTGGTCATTGGCTATATGGTAAATGCAAAACCGCTGGCGGCATCAGAGACCAGTCCTGTTGTTGCTAAAGAGGTGTCTCCTGCAATACAACAACCGGCACAGCAGGCTGAAGCAACCGGGAAAAAGAATACCGGAAAGAAAAATACAGCGATCACTTCTCCTATTGTAAAAAACGATACACTGGCGACCATGGGGACACTGGTTCAGGAGAAAAAAGCAGAAAGCAAGGATCCTGTGAAACCAGTAGAGAAAGAAGAGACCATCCTCAATAGTGACTATGTTCCCAGGGATGATGATGAGGGTTATTTTGCTGCTGCATATGCCGAACACGAAAAAGCACAGGTACAACAGTTCCGTTCGGGAGATGCATCTACATTCAAAACCATCAGTGGCTGGACAGACCGGAAATTTTACGTACTCATGAATGATGTGGCACCTAAGACCGTTGTACGGGTTACGGGTCAGGGCAACAGAAGCATCTGCGCTATGGTACTGGGACCGTTGCAGGAGACCAAGGGCGCATCAGGATTATTGGTTAGGATCAGTAATTCAGCTGCTGCAGCTTTGGGTCTGGTTGACCAGAAATTCACGGTAACCGTTACTTATTTCGAATAAGATAAAATACAGCACATGAAAAAACTACTTGCATTCTTTGCACTCTCAGCCTTGCTGATCTCCTGTCAGGGCAATGCCCAGGATGGATTGCCACCTGCAGATTTTGAGAAACGTATTCAGACAGGACAGGTACAGTTATTGGATGTCAGGACTGCAGGAGAGTTTCAATCGGGCCACCTGAAAAATTCTCTGCAGGCCGACTGGCTGGATAAAGCGCAGTTTGCAGAACGCATTAAATACCTGGATAAATCAAAACCATTGCTGGTGTATTGTGCCTCGGGTATACGTAGTGCCGCAGCTGCCAAATACCTGCAGAGCAATGGTTTTAAAGAAGTGCAGAACCTGAAAGGCGGACTTACTGCCTGGAAACTGGAAGGAAAAACAATCGAAGCACCGTCAGGTTCTGCGCAAATGACGCTTGATCAGTATCAGGGCCTTACGCAGTCAGCGGAAGTGGTGTTGGTCGATTTTGGCGCAGAATGGTGCCCTCCCTGTAAAAAAATGGAGCCCGTGTTGGCACAGCTGCAGAAAGATCTGGCTGGAAAATTTAAATTGGTCAAGGTAGATGGCGGACTGGATATTGATGTGATGAAATCTCAAAACGTGGAAACGCTTCCTGTATTTATTATCTATAAAAACGGGAAAGAGACCTGGCGTAAGCAGGGCTTAGTTGAATTATCTGAACTGAAAGATAAAATAGCCAGATAGTTGCTGGCTGCTGATGGTATTTCGTTGTTTCTCTATGCCGATACATTCGTATAGAGAAACAACGATTTTTATTATTATGGATCAGCTGTTACAGCATCCGGTAGCCGCGGAGAAAATCTTCGATCAACAGTCTCTTTTTGCCCTCCAGCTGAAGGTCTAACAGGTGAATATAGCCATCGGCACAGGCAAACTTTAGGAAAGTTTTGCCGTCGGTAATCACTTTTCCTGTAGGATGAGGGTGCACAACCAACTCTTTTTTTGCCCGGTAGATCTTGAGTATCTTACCATTCAGTGTGCTGAGTGCGCCAGGAAATGGTGAAAGCCCGCGGATAAGGTTGTGGATTTTTTCAGCCGGATCGTTCCAGTTGATCTGCGAATGTTCCGTAAATAATTTTGGCGCGTGTTTCAATTCCATTGAAGTGGCCTGTAACAATGCGGACTGATCGATCTTCTGTAAACTTCCTTCTGCCAGCCCTTTTACGGTCTCCACCAGTAAAGCAGCCCCGATGAGTTTCATTCTGTCGTGCACTTCGCCCGTGGTCTCATCTTCCCCAATCGGAAAACTTTTCTGCAACAGGATATCGCCGGTATCTATTTCATGCTTGAGCTTAAAGGTAGTAACGCCGGTCTCCTTTTCACCATTGATCACCGCCCAGTGAATGGGTGCAGCACCGCGGTATTGCGGTAGTAATGAGCCATGCAGGTTAATGGTGCCCATGGGCGGCATGTTCCAGACCAGCTCCGGTAACATACGGAAAGCTACCACGATCTGCAGATCAGCCTGTAAGGCACGCAGTTCTTCTATAAAAACAGGGTTCTTTAATTTGTCAGGTTGCAGAATTTTTAATCCTTTTTCAACCGCATATTTTTTTACAGCACTTTCGGTTAATTTCATGCCTCTGCCGGCAGGTTTATCCGGTGCGGTAACTACACCCACAATGGTACATCCCGCCTGCACCAAAGCATCCAGCGATGCCACTGCAAAATCGGGTGTTCCCATGAATACGATGCGGAGTTCTTGCATTGTCATGAGACAAAGATAGATGTTTGTCGATTGGTTTATCCGTTTACCGGATGGCTGTTCCAAGCAGCATAAGATTCCTGAGCCAACCCATCATGAACGGTTAAACCAATCAACAATCAACCAGGAGCTTATTCAAAATCGGTATACAGCAGATATTTCTTTCGGATCTTTTTGAACTGATCCAGCTTGGGTTGCCAGCTCTTGCGGATCTCCGCTTCTGTTTTACCGGCTTTAATCTGAGCCATCAGTTCACTGCCGCCCGCAAGACGATTGAATGAACTGAACTGTATGTTACCTGCCTTGGGTACCAGGAAGAATTTCTCTTTGTCGGGGAAAGCCTGATAAGCTTCCAGCAGGTATTTGATCTGTACCTGGTTATTCAGTTGTTTCAGGATGCTTTTATTATCCGCATATAAATTCCAGCCATAACAAAGCTGCTCTTTCAGTTTGGGCTCTTTGGCACCTGCCCGGCTGGTGGGCGTAAAAGCATATAGATTTTTTGGCAGGGAAGGGTGTCCGAAGATCGCAAACGGATGATCGGTTCCTCTTCCTTCACTGAGGGCGGTGCCTTCAAAAATACAGGTGCTGGCATACCAGTAAACCGATGCCATATCCGGGAGATTGGGCGAAGGAGCAATGGGCAGCTGGTATTTACTCTTGTGCGTATAATTGGCACATTTGATCACCTGAAAATGAAAAGCGGTATCCGAATTGTTTTTGGCGTGTTTGTAATAATCGTGTTTCTCGTTGGCTTTAGGTGTTAACCAGCGTTCACCGGCCAGCATCAGCGCATATTCGCCCATGGTCATGCCATATACGATGGGGATAGGTTGCATACCCACAAAACTTCGGAAGGCAGTATCAAGAACCGGCCCGTCAACATAAAAACCATTGGGGTTAGGACGGTCAAGCACCATCAACGGTTTGCTGTTCTCGAACGCGGCTTCCATAAATTCCTGGAGAGAGGAAATATAGGTATAGAAACGACTACCTACATCCTGGATATCGAACAGAAGCACATCCACATCCGCAAGATCTTCCGCACTGGGTTTTCTTTTTTTACCATAAAGTGATACCACAGGTATTCCGGTGGCTGGATCAATATAGTTCTCTACCTTTTCACCTGCATCAGCAGTACCTCGGAAACCGTGTTCCGGGCCAAAAGCTTTCGTGATGGTAATGCCGAGCGACAACAAGCTATCTACCAGATGTTTTTGTCCGATGGTAGCAGTATGATTGGCGAAAACACCGACCCTTTTTCCTTTCAACAGTGGAACGTACACCTGGGTGCGAAAAGCTGCAGGCAATATATCGCCTTGCGAAACGCCGGATTTAGCAGATTGGGCGATCGCTTGTTGGGAGTTAAAAAGGTTGAATACCAGTCCGATCAGTAATAGAGATATTATTTTCTTCATATGAGGGGTTTTGCAAGGGGAAAGTTAACCAAAAAACTTACCGGTTCTTGAATTTGGATTGTACTTTTGACGCTGGAAATCGGTATTTCTTTTTTCTTGTTGCGTTTCTTTTTCACAGAGGAATAACCATATCCCTCCAGTAACGGGAATTGCGCGACGAATGCTGAGAAAATCTAAAACTGGCTCCACATTATTTACACTCAAAAATGCATTATGCAACAAGTAAAAAAAGGTGATACTGTAAAAGTACATTATCATGGTAAGTTAACAGACGGTACCACATTCGACAGCTCTGAAGGACGTGAGCCACTGGAGTTTGAAGTAGGTGGCGGAATGGTGATCCCGGGTTTTGACCAGGGCGTTACCGGTATGACCGTTGGCGAAAAAAGAACTATCCAGATACCCGCAGATGAGGCATACGGACAAAAACAGGAAGAGATGATCATGGAATTTCCCAAAGACCGTTTCCCTGCTGATATGACTCCGGAAGCAGGTATGCAGCTGAATATGAGTAATGGTCAGGGACAGAATTTCCCTGTTGTGATTGTAGAAGTGAGGGAAGAAGTCGTGATCCTGGATGCCAATCATCCGCTGGCTGGTGAAGATCTCATCTTCGACCTGGAACTGGTGGAGATCAGTGGTGGTACACCTTTGATCATTATGCCATAATAGTTAATAATTAGTAATTAAAAATTAGCAATTGTTAAAGAGTCCGATAGATTACTATCGGACTCTTTACGTATAGGTAGTACTTCCTTATTAATTGTTCATTACTAATTCCTGATTATTTTCTCATCCACCATCCCAGCCAGATGCCGCAGAGCCCCCAGCTGGCAAGTGCATCGATCAGATGGGCGCGTACATCAAATATTTTGTACCAGATGAACTGGTTGTATGGCTCGTTGATGAAAACGATGATCCCGATGAACAGGCAGGCCAGGAAAATATTCGCAAAACTTGCCTTCCCCCATTTGCTTAGTATCCAGCATAGTAACCAGACCATGAACACGGTTGCCACAAAACCTCTTGCCATATTCAGGTACATTTCATTCATGGAACTGTTGAGCGATTTGTGGTATTGAATCGTGACCCAAGGTTTGTTCTGGCTTTGTTCACCCAGTTTGCTGGCTTCCTCAAAAGAACTGCCCTGGGGTACAGTGGGCAATAAATACCCCCCTTCTTTCTCAAGCTGTGTGTTCAGGAAACTGAGGATCGTATCCTGTTTGGCGGTATAATCCTGCGAGGGTCTGTGCAGGTCCAGGGCGGTCCAGGAAAGCGTTTGCCATACAAATATGAGCAGGCCCCCTACCAGTGCGCCGATAATATTTTTTTTCATATGCAGGTGTTTGGTTTGAGAACAAAATATAAAATGCTTATTGTATTTGCAAGCGGGGGAATAGAGAGTCGTGAATCGGCAGTCATTAGGAGTGAGTAGGAAGTTGGCAATGGTGACTGGTCAATGGACGCAAATGGGTAATTCACAATTAACAATTGCCCATTGACGACTCACCATTCACGACAATTCCTCTTCCGCACGTATCTTGCTGAAAATTAGCTACCGATGACAGGTTATACGTATACAGTTGTAGACCGTTTTATGCGTTATGTACAGGTGGATACCCAGAGTGATCCGATGAGCGAGACCCATCCGAGTTCGGCCAGGCAGAAAGATTTGTCAGCACTGTTGGTCCGAGAATTGATCGATATGGGAATCAGCGATGCGCAGATGGATGCATACGGGTACGTGTACGCCACGATACCGGCCACATCTCCTAAAAACGTTCCGGTGATCTGTTTCTGCAGTCATGTGGATACTGCGCCTGATTGCAGCGGCACCCATGTAAAACCCATACTGCACAGCTCATATAATGGTGCTGATATTGTATTGCCGGATGATACAACACAGGTGATCCGTTTGTCTGATCACCCATACCTGAACGAACATATAGGTAATAGTATCATCACTGCCAGTGGTCTTACCCTGCTGGGTGCTGATGATAAGGCCGGTGTGGCTGAGATCATGGATATGGCGCATTACCTGGTAACGCATCCGGAACTGGCACACGGAACCATCCGCTTATTGTTTACACCAGATGAGGAAGTTGGAAAAGGTACTGCGAAACTTGACCTGGCAAAACTGGGAGCAGATTACGCGTACACATTGGATGGAGGAGAGCTGGGTACACTGGAAGATGAGACTTTTAGCGCAGATGGGATAGTGATGGCAATACAGGGTGTGATCTCACATCCCGGTTATGCCAAAGGAAAAATGGTAAACGCAATGAAAATCGCTGGTGAGATACTGTCAGCATTGCCTAAAACGGAATGGTCGCCGGAAACAACGGATAAGAAGCAGGGTTTTGTGCATCCGCTCCGGATAGACGGATCCGCCGAAAAAGCAGTACTGGAATTCATAGTAAGAGATTTTGATACCCGGCAGCTCTCAGTACACGAAAACCGCCTGAAGCAACTGGCCGAGCAGGTATTGACAGCTTACCCCAAAGCTACCCTGCATTTTTCTGTTCAGGAACAATACCGGAATATGAAAGAAGTGCTTGATCAGCATCCGCACATCATTCAATATGCGGAAGAAGCGTACCGGCGGGTGGGACTGACCGTGATCAAAGAGCCCATCCGGGGTGGAACCGATGGCAGCCGGTTGAGTTTTATGGGTTTGCCCTGTCCTAACCTGTTCACAGGTATGCAGGCTATTCACAGCAAACATGAATGGATAGGGGTGAGGGATATGGAGAAAGCGGTAGAAATGCTGGTGACGCTGGTCCAGGTATGGGAAGAGAAAGCAGTTGTATAGTCGCGACTGCTGTATAACGGGCATTACCGGCTCTGGCGCAATAAATTTGGGTGCCTTCTGTAATATTCGGTCTCTTCTTACTACTAACCTTTTATATTACGTACCTTACCCAAAATTAATTGTTATGAGCTTTCTTGCAGAATACTGGTGGATATTGGTAGCCTTGCTGATCCTGTTCACCGGCCTGGTTACGGTTAACCAGGGAACCATTGCGGTGATCACCATGTTTGGCAAATACCGTCGCGTTTTACGTCCCGGATTGAATTTTAAAGTGCCCTTGATAGAGCAGGTGTTCAAGACCGTGAGTATCCAGAATCGTTCGGTGGAACTGGAATTCCAGGCGGTTACGCTTGACCAGGCCAATGTGTATTTTAAAAGCATGTTACTGTACTCGGTGATCAACCAGGAAGAAGAGACCATCAAGAACGTGGCTTTCAAGTTCATCAGCGAGAAAGACCTGATGCAAGCCCTGATCAGGACCGTAGAGGGCAGTATCCGGGGCTTCGTAGCCACCAAAAAGCAGGCAGAGATCCTGTTACTGCGCCGGGAGATCGTTGAGTTTGTGAAAGAACAGATCGACCAGTCGCTGGAAAGCTGGGGCTACCATTTGCAGGACCTGCAGATTAATGATATCACGTTCGACCAGCTCATCATGGAGAGTATGAGTAAAGTGGTGGCCAGTAATAACCTGAAAGCCGCTGCAGAGAATGAAGGGCAGGCATTGCTCATTACCAAGACCAAAGCTGCTGAAGCAGAGGGTAATGCCATCAAGATATCGGCCAATGCCGAAAAAGAAGCGGCCCGTTTGCGTGGACAGGGTGTGGCTTTGTTCCGTGAGGAAGTGGCCAAAGGTATGAGCCAGGCCGCTGAACAGATGAAACAGGCCAACCTGGATACAAATGTGATCCTGTTCAGTATGTGGACAGAAGCCATCAAGAATTTTGCAGAAGTGGGCAAGGGCAATATCATCTTCCTGGATGGCAGTCCGGAAGGCATGGAGAATAACATGCGCCAGATCATGGCTATGATGAAGATGAAAGAGGCGGGTAGGTGAGGATTGGGGTGGTTAGAATAGTTAAAAGGGTTAAAATAGTTAAAAAGTTATGGTGGCTGTTTACTACAGCCACTTTTTGTTGACGGGATGTGTAAAAGCTTTCCTAAAAAGCAGCTCTTGGGCATATTTATTCACAACCATACTGTTCTTTTGTAGAAGCATCTAATTTTAGCTTCACCTAAACTTATTACAGATGTTCGATCTGCTCCAGGTAGATACCCTTCAGAAAGCGGCGGCGGCCATACCGGCAGCGGCGGAAAAAATATCCTTATGGGCACTTTTGGAAAAAGGCGGATGGATCATGTATCCGCTGTACCTGCTGTTCGTAGGTGCCGTGTTCGTATTCATAGAACGCCTGATCGCCATCCGGAAAGCTTCCCGCATAGAGGCTAATTTCATGAACATCATCCGCGATAATATCATCAGCGGCAATGTGGCGGCGGCCCGTAACCTGGCAAAAAATACGAATAACCCGGTGGCCCGTATGATCGATAAGGGACTGCAGCGTATCGGTAAACCCATCGATGCCATCGAAAAAAGCATGGAGAACGTGGGTAAACTGGAAATGTATACTATGGAGAAAAACCTCTCCATCCTTTCGCTGATCGCCGGTATTGCACCTATGTTCGGTTTTCTGGGAACCATTGTTGGTATGATACAGCTGTTCTATGGTATCGCCAGCTCGGGACAGTTCACACTGAATGACATTGCAGGAGGTATCTATGTTAAAATGATTACATCCGGTACCGGCCTGATCATTGGGTTGCTGGCGTATATCGGTCATAATGCATTAACCACCCAGATAGATAAGACGGCCAATAAGATGGAAGCTGCCAGCGCAGAGTTTATGGATATTTTGCAGGAACCTACACACTAATTAATAGTCACATGAATATAAGGAAACGATTAAAGTCTCATCCCGAAGTGCACACCGGCGCGCTGAATGATATCCTGTTCATCCTGCTGTTGTTCTTCCTGATCGTTTCTACCCTTGCCAATCCCAATGTGATCAAGGTCTCCAATCCCAAAGCCAAAAGTGACACCAAATCGAAACAGACGGTTGTCATTACGGTAGACAAAGACCAACATTTGTTCCTGGCCCAGAAGCCCATTACCATTGATGCTCTGGAAGAAGAGTTGAAAAACTACCTGGCCAAAGAAACCGATAAACCTTCGGTAGTGATCAATGGTGATAGTACTGCGCATCTTGGTACCGCTATCCGAGTGATGCAGGTGATCAAGAAATTAGGCGCAACGCCGGTGATGGCAGTGGATAATGGCGGTCAGAAATAGAGCCAGGTATCCCTCATATTATCATGTGGTAACAACAGTTCAATCGGTAGCCTTTTACAGTGAGGCTTTGATCATCCGGTCTTTTCCCTGCAGGTCTTTTCTGAGTTCGGTTGTGTAGCCTTCCTGTTCGTACAGTGAAACGGTCTCTTTTCCCAGCGCTTCATTGATCTCTAAAAAGATGGCGCCGCCCTTGCTAAGGTGTGTTTTGCCGAAAGCGGCTATCTTACGATAAAATACCAGCGCATCTTCATCCGGTACGAACAAGGCAAGTGAGGGCTCAAAATCCAGCACATGTTTTGCCATAGAAGATTGCTCTGATTGTTTGACATAGGGGGGATTGCTCACGATCACATCGAACACCGGCAGTTCTGGCCAGTTGTGTTCCTCCAAAAAATCGAACTGTTGAAAATGGACACCTGCATCAAGCATGGATGCATTTTTTCTGGCAACGCTCAAAGCCGAATCGCTGATATCGATGGAACTGACAGTGTACTGCGGCAGTTTCTTTTGTAAAGCGATCGGGATACAACCGCTGCCACTGCCGATATCGAGAATGTTGCGTGTTGTGTTTCTGCTGTCTGGCTTCCCGCATTCGGCTACGATCCATTCTACGAGTTCCTCCGTCTCAGGTCTGGGTATCAATACGGACTCGTTCACAAAGAAACGCATACCGGCAAACCAGGCTTCGCCGAGTACATATTGAACGGGCCGGTGGGTCTGCAATTCGCCAATGATCTGTTGCAGGCGGATCACCTGTTCTTCCGGCAGAGCAGCCTGTTTGTTGATCAGCCGGTCGATCCTTTTTTGTCCGGTGACCTGTTCCAATACCCAATCGCAGATATTGGCCGCTTCACGGTTATCGTACAATAAGGCCAGTTGGGCAAGGATATCTGTTTGTGCCTGGATAAGGGTCATGCTGCAATGTTAGCACCATTTGGTTATTTTTGCCAATTCTCTATGCAGGATAATCACCAGATATATATGCACCGTTGCCTGGAACTGGCCAGGATGGGGGCAGGTTCCGTAGCTCCCAACCCTATGGTGGGGGCTGTACTGGTGTATGAAAACCGTATCATCGGTGAAGGATATCACCGGCAATATGGTGGTCCGCATGCAGAAGTGAACTGTATCGATAGTGTACATGATAAGGATCTGTCGCTGATCCCATTATCTACCCTGTATGTGTCCCTGGAACCCTGCGCTCATTTTGGTAAAACGCCTCCCTGCAGCGACCTCATCATACGTAAAAAGATACCCAAAGTAGTGGTAGGGTGCCGAGATCCTTTTCCGGAAGTGGATGGTAAGGGTATTGACAAACTGCGCCGGGCAGGGGTGGATGTGATCTGCGGGATAATGGAACAGAACTGTCTTAACCTGAATCGCCGGTTCTTCACTTTTGTAATGGCCAGGCGGCCTTATGTCATTCTTAAATGGGCGCAAACTGCCGACGGATTTATTGCCGGGGATAGCAAAGACCGTTTGCTGATCAGTAATGATTATACTAATCGCCGGGTACACCAATGGCGCAGTGAGGAAGCGGCGATACTGGTTGGAACCGATACAGCGCTGCAGGATGATCCTTCACTGACCAACCGGTTATGGACAGGGGGGAGCCCGGTTAGAATGGTGATAGACAGAAACCTGCGTTTACCTGCCAGCCTGAAACTGTTTGATCGGCAGCAAAGGACGATTGTGATCAATACGGTGAAGGCTGAAGAGAAAAAAAATCTTAGTTACCATAAGATCCCTGCCGCAGCGGATACCGTTGAGGCCGTATTGTCCATAGCTTTTCAGGAAAATCTGCAAAGTATCCTGGTTGAGGGCGGTGCCGGCTTGCTGCAATCTTTTATCGACAAAGGCCTCTGGGACGAGGCCCGGGTTATTACCAACCCACTACTTACCATAACGAAAGGACTGCCATCTCCCGTATTAAAAGAATATCTACCCAAACAAACAGAAAAGATAGGAATAGATATCCTATCCACCTATACCAGTATCCAGCATCCAGTATCCACTATCCAGCACCCAGCATCCAGTAACAACTAACCCATTCCATCATGCTATACCTCATCGGCAGTATCATACTCACCAGTTATCTCACTTTGGCATTCAAGGTCTGTGAGCGTTACCGGGTAAGTATTTTCCAGGCCATCGTATTCAATTACATCACCTGCGTGATCACGGGCTCCGTGTTCAATGGGTCTTTTCCTATTAATGAAGAAGTGGTGCAGACGCCCTGGTTCCACTGGGCCCTGGTAATGGGGGTATTGTTTGTGTCTATTTTCAACGTGGTGGGCCTGACGGCTCAGAAGATCGGTGTGGCAGTAGCTTCCGTGGCCAATAAATTATCATTGATCATACCCGTTGTGCTATCGGTCTACCTGTACAGGGAAACGGTGGCCGGATGGAAGCTGGCAGGGGTATTACTGGCGTTGGTGGCAGTGGTACTAACCTGTTACCCAACCCGGAAATCATCGGGTAGTGACAGGCATCCATCGCATAAAAAATGGGAATACCTGTTGCCATTGATCCTTTTCATCGGCAGCGGTTTGCTGGATGCACTGATCAATCATGTACAGAAGACCTATGTAGCGGATGAGAACTACAATGCTTACCTGATCAGTGGATTTGTTTCGGCTGGATCGATCGGCATTACGGTTTTGCTGATACAATATGCCCGTGGCAAACAGGTGTTCTCTTACAGGAACGTGTTGGCAGGTGTACTGATCGGTATTCCGAACTATTTTTCCATCTGGTGCCTGGTACGGTTCCTGAAAGAGAGCCCCTGGCAAAGCAGTGCCAGCATACCAGTGAACAATATGGGTATTGTGCTGTTCAGTTCGGTGGTGGCCTGGTTACTGTTCAAGGAAAAACTATCCAAATGGAACTGGGCGGGGATCGCGTTATCTTTGCTGGCCATTTACCTGATCGCATTTGGTGATTCCTTATGAGTGAACCTGATTATTTCCTGACCATCGAAAAAACGGCAATGGCCGAGTACAAAGACCGGGGCAGCAAGTTCCTGGCCTTTGTGTACCCGGTACAGACGCTGGAAGATTGTAAGCAAAACCTGCTGTTGCTGAAAAAAGAACATCCCAAGGCCGTGCATCACTGTTTTGCCTACCGGCTGGGTTGGGAGGGAAACCAGTTCAGGGTAAGCGACGATGGAGAGCCCTCGGGAACAGCCGGACGACCCATTTTAGGTCAGATCGATAGTAAACAGCTTACCAATATCCAGGTTATCGTAGTGAGATATTTCGGAGGCACTTTACTGGGTGTTCCGGGGCTGATACAGGCTTACAAATCAGCTACTGCCATGGCGCTGCAACTGATCCCGATCGTACAAAAACCGATAGAGGTGTTCTACGAGCTGCATTTTGATTATACCCTGATGAATGATGTGATGATGGTGGTGAAACAAACCGGCTGCAGCATTGCCTCCCAGGAAATGCAGTTGTTCTGCCTGCTCCGGGTCGGTGTTCCCAAAGCCCGCCTGGATGAGGTTTTGTATAAACTCAATGATATCCGTGGCGTAGAGATATCGCCGGTGATAAAAAAATAAAAGCCTCTCAGGCTTTGCCAGTGAGTTTGTACACGCAGAACCCCACAATTTCTTTGATCAGGAACGCCCAATCATATAAAAGACTTGCATCTGGAGCAATAGTATTGATAACTGTTTCCCGTACTGGGATTTCTCTGTAATCGCATGGGAAGGGCAGCACCTGGAACCGGGCATGGTTGAATACACTCACAGAACGTTTCATATGCTGGGCAGAAGTGATCAATACAAAGGGTGGCTGTAAGTGCAAAGAATCTGTGAGTTGTTTGGTATATACCGCATTTTCATAGGTGTTCCTGGAACGGCTTTCCATGATGATATCTTCGGCTTTCACACCATTGGCTACCAGTTGCGCCTGCAGATAAACGGATTCCGCCGGCTCTTTCTGAAGCAAACTTCCCGTTCCCCCGGTGACGATGATCTTTTTGATGATACCCTGGTGATACAAATTGGCGGTCTGGATAAAACGGTCGGCGCTGGTTCCAAAATAGCCCCTGTCGTTTTTGTCGTAGCCGGCCATGCCTCCTAACAAGATACCTGCTTCATAGCTTTTGTTAGCAGGCAGATCCACCGGTGCTGGTTGCCAGGCAAGATTGGCTTTCCGGTGTAAATAAGGATTGGTGAAGACGACCGCAATCAATATCGCCATGATCCCCAGATTCTTTTTCCATTTTGCATTACGGACAACCAGTCTTAGTAACAGCAACAGCACGATCCACCAGAAAGGGATGAGCAGGAAGTACAAAACTTTGGACAGGACAAAAAACATACACCGTGTTTTGGAAAAGATAGCATATTCTTACCAGAATAACAGAACCGCGTCTTTGCGTGACACCTGATCGCAAAGACACGGTTCTGTTATTCGGATGAAACTTATTTTGTAAAGGCTTTGCTTACCACCAGCTCTTTGCTTCCCGCGGTATAGCTGTAGAAACCTTCCCCGCTCTTCACCCCAAGTTTACCGGCAGTTACCATATTCACGAGCAAAGGGCAGGGGGCGTATTTGGGATTGCCGAATCCCTGGTATAGTACGTTCAGGATACTCAGGCATACATCCAGGCCAATAAAATCAGCTAACTGCAAGGGACCCATGGGATGTGCCATGCCAAGTTTCATCACGGTATCGATGGCTTCAACACCAGCCACACCTTCATACAGGCTGTAAATGGCTTCGTTGATCATTGGCATCAATATCCGGTTTGCAATAAAGCCGGGGTAATCATTCACCACACAGGGAACCTTCCCCAGTTCCTTACTCAGGCTCACAATGCTATCCGACACTTCTTTTTGGGTAGCATAGCCATTGATGATCTCCACCAGCTTCATGACCGGGACTGGGTTCATAAAATGCATACCGATCACTTTCTCCGGACGCTGTGTGGCCGCAGCTATCTTTGTGATGGAAATGGAAGAGGTATTGGTGGCAAGTATGGTATGCGCTGGTGCGGCTTCGTCCAGTTGTGCAAAGATCTTGAGTTTCAGCTCCACATTTTCTGTGGCGGCTTCCACCACCAGGTCGGCATTTGCTACTCCTCTTGTCAGGTCGCTTTGGGTGGTTAGGTTGGCCAATGCCTGTTTTTTCTGTTCAGCGGTAAGTGTACCCTTGGTCACCTGCCTTTCCAGGTTCTTTTCGATGGTCTGTATCGCTTTTTCAAGCTGCATCACATTCACATCCACCAGGGTGACCGTAAATCCTGACTGGGCAAATACGTGGGCGATTCCATTTCCCATGGTGCCCGCACCGATGACGGTGATATTTTTCAATGACATGCTGATAGGTTTGGTTTGGCAATCGTTTCAGGCAAAGGTAAAAGGCCGGACATTCATATTGGGGGTTTATTCCAAAAGAATTTAAGGTGTAGCGTGTTGGCAGCCACTCCCATATAGCGGCAGATCGACTTTATTTTTTGCTCTTGAAATCACCCCGTTTCCAGGCTTTGATGAAGTCTGCCCATGCGGCAGGGTTCAGGATGTTCATGGGAGGCACCTGGCCACTATAATAGGCTTTGGTGGCCTGCTGGCGCAGTTGATAATTGATGGCTTCCTTGCCATCGGCCGGCAAACTGTTCAGGAGTATCCGGCGCTGAGCCTCATCGGTATTCTTACGGGCGGTTTCGTAGAGGTCATCCGCCACTTTGTTGTTGACGAAATCACGTTCAAACTGTTCGCGGGTAGGGCGGGGTTTCAGGATGGTGGCTGGCAGATAGGCGGTGTCGCTCACCAGCAGTTGAATCACACTGTATTGATTACCATCCAGGTTATGCGGTATCTGGATGCTCCGGTTCTTGAAACCGATACTGGAAAAAGTGATGCGGTCGCCCTTCAGCACCGCAATGGAGAATACCCCATCGTAGCTGGTAATGGTACCCCGACCCTTTCCTTCCACGATCACACTGCAGGAAGGGATGCCCTGGAGACTGTCTGCCGTCATCACAACCCCATACAACTGTACCACTGAATCGCGGTAGGGGCTGACCTGCTGGGCCCAGCCCTGCTGTGCAAAAAGCAATGTTACCAGTAAAAGAAGGTATTGTAACGGTTTCCTCATTCGGCTCAAAAATACAAAGCGTTTGTACACAAAATTCACCATCCGGGCCCCTTTAATCCGGGGGACTTACTATTTCCAACAAAGTAAGGGCGCCAACTGTTAACTTTGCAACCTGAATTCTTTTTTAACAAAAACTTTCGTGATGACAGAAGCAGATATACTGAAGGCGCTGAGTAACGTGCAGGAGCCCGATCTGGGCAAGGATCTCGTAACGCTGAACATGGTAAAAGACATCAGCATTAACGGTAATGAGGTAAGTTTTACCATTGTATTAACCACCCCCGCCTGTCCAATGAAGGATATGATGCGTACGGCCAGTGAAAATGCCATTAAACTACTGGTGAACAAAGCCGCTGTTGTGCAGGTGAATTTTACAGCCAATACATCCACCACACGTAAAGACAACCAGCAGGTGCTTACGGGTGTAAAAAATATCATTGCTGTGGTGAGTGGTAAAGGAGGGGTAGGTAAGAGTACCGTATCGGCCAACCTGGCCCTGGCCCTGGCCGAAGGTGGCGCCAAAGTAGGGTTAATGGATGCAGATATTTATGGTCCCAGTGTGCCCATCATGTTTGGGGTTCGGGGTGAGCGGCCGATGATGAAGGAAGTAGATGGGAAAGGCATGATCGTTCCCCTGCAGAAATACGGTATCAGTCTGATCAGTATCGGCCTGCTGGTAGATGAAAAGAATGCCGTGGTTTGGCGTGGACCCATGGCCAGCAGCGCTATCCGGCAGTTTATTACCGATGTGGATTGGGGCGAGCTGGATTATCTGGTGATTGATATGCCCCCAGGTACCGGCGATATTCATCTTACCTTAATGCAGACAGTACCTGTAACCGGTGTAGTAATCGTTACCACACCACAGAACGTGGCACTTGCCGATGCCAAAAAAGCGATCGCCATGTTCGGGCAGGCACAGATCAATGTGCCCATTATCGGACTGGTGGAGAATATGGCCTATTTCACCCCGGCCGAGTTACCGGAAAA
Organism: Sediminibacterium sp. FW305-C-269; assembly: GCF_058231045.1. Taxonomy (NCBI): domain Bacteria; kingdom Pseudomonadati; phylum Bacteroidota; class Chitinophagia; order Chitinophagales; family Chitinophagaceae; genus Sediminibacterium; species Sediminibacterium sp. FW305-C-269. The sequence goes on from NZ_JBIQXQ010000002.1 coordinate 410,837, forward strand.
CAAATACTACCTGTTTGGTAAAGAAGGCGGCAAACGCCTGGCTGAAGAATATGAACTGCCTTTCCTGGGTCAGGTGCCATTGGTGCAATCCATCCGCGAAGGCGGAGATAGTGGCGTACCAGCCATGGTAGGCGATGATGCGGTGAGCCAGCAGGCATTCCGGACCTTTGTATCTGCCGCTGTACGCAATATCGCCATGCGTAATGCCAATATGCCGCAAACACAAGTGATACAGGTGGTACAGTAACCGGCTTCACTTCTTTGTGCATCTATACTTGCGACGCTCCGTTCATCATCCTGTAATGAACGGAGCTTTTTATTTGATACCTTAGTGAATTCCCATAAAGTATCTAACTGTGTTATCTGTCACCTGTTAAAACTTACTACTGAAAACCCATAACATATAACCTATGTATAACCTTCCTCATTTTAAAGAAAAAGATCCTGCCGTAGTTCTCCAATTCATGAAACAGCATTCATTTGCCGCACTGATCTGCGTGGATGCGACGCAAAAACCAGAGGCCACACAGATCCCTTTTTTATTTGCGGAGAGGGAGGGACAGTTGTATTTGCGTGGTCATATCATGAAAGGTACCGACCATCACAAAGCGCTGGAACAGAACCAGCAGGTGTTGGTATTGTTCACCGGGCCGCATGCATATGTAAGCGCCAGCTGGTATGAAAACAAACAGCAGGCTTCTACCTGGAACTATATGACGGTTCATGCCTATGGTGAGCTTGTTTTTCTAACTGAACCGGAACTGCTGGAAATACTCGATGAAACCACCAGTTTTTACGAGAATAATCCTGCATCACCTGCATTGTATAAAGAAATGGAACCGGCTTATGTGATGCGGTTAGCAAAAGCCATCGTTGCTTTCGAGGTAAGGGTTACTAGGCTGGAACATGTGTTTAAACTGAGCCAGAACCGCGATCTGAAAAGCTATGACAATATTTTGGCTAACTTGGAAGCAGGTGATCCGGGTGCGCAGGCCGTGGCACGGGAAATGCGTAAAAGAAAAGATCAGCTGTTTGATTGATGAAAACATTTGCAGCACTACTACTGACTTGTTCATTAACTGCCTGCACAGGCGGTTTGAAAACACAACGTTTGGAAGTGAAAAATTTCGATAAGCAGGGCCATCGTGGCTGTCGCGGACTGATGCCGGAGAATACCATTCCCGCTATGCTGCACGCCATTGACCTGGGAGTTACCACGCTGGAGACAGATGCCGTGATCACAAGAGACAAGCAGGTGATACTCAGTCATGAGCCTTTTTTCAATCACGAGATCAGTACAAAACCTGATGGTACACCGGTTAGCGAAGGGGAAGAGAAAAGTCTCAATATTTATCAGATGCAGTATGCTGAGATAACAAAATACGATGTAGGGCAAAAGCCCCATCCCCGTTTTCCGAAGCAACAGAAACTGCCGGTACACAAACCGTTGTTGTCAGATATGATCGATTCGGTAGAAACCTATTGCCGGATTCATAAAAAAACACTTCCCCAGTATAACATAGAAACCAAGAGTCAGCCTGCCACGGACGGACAGTACCATCCTGAACCTGCCGAATTTGTGGAATTGCTGGTGGGTGTGATCAACCAGAAGGGTATTACCGACAGGGTGATTATCCAGTCTTTCGATCCGCGAACACTGCAATACCTCCATGGAAAATATCCTCATATCAAAACAGCATTACTGGTGGAAGAGGAGGATGCCCAACCTTTTGCCCGGCAGTTACAGCATCTTGGGTTTATACCAACAGTGTACAGTCCGGCGCATACACTGGTAACACCCTTGCTGGTAAAACAATGCAGGGATGCAGGTATTGGTCTGATACCCTGGACCGTGAACGATCTCACGCGGATCAAGGCGTTGAAGAAAATGGGCGTTACAGGTGTGATAACAGATTATCCCGATTTATTTCTACAATGGTAGTGGATAGTTTATAATAACATAATTGCGCAGACATTGTGATTTTTTGAATGCAATGACACAGAAATAGTATCAGTTGATATTGTCTATAGCCCGGACTGTAAACCAGGATTTAAAAACCTATGGTAAATTCTCACGACTGCATTATACAATTCTCTAGAAAGATAACCGGTACTGTGGTTGCGGGGATGCTGGCTTTAAGACTTGTAAACTTTCAGGCTGGAAGCCTGGGGATAGGCGTCACTCGGTGGAGCCAAGCGACTACTTCAGAAATATTGATGCGTTTGCTCTGAATACAGGAGCCGGAAAGATACAGTGGCAGGTTTTTTGAGGCAACTTTACTACATTTAGTTTCCAGGGATTGTCTGTTTGCATAGCCTGACAATATCTGTATCCCATCCTGTTTGTAGTTTCCTGAAAGTAGTGGGATCACATAACCCCATAAAACGAAAAATCAAAATGGCTAAAGTAACCAAGAAAGAATTATCGTCGTCACAACGAGAAGAACTCTTCCACATACTCAGAACCCGTTTTGAGAAAAACATGGATCGTCATAAAGGTATAAGCTGGGCAAAAGTGCAGGCTAAACTGGAAGCCAGCCAGGAGAAGTTATGGTCATTGAATGAAATGGAAAATACCGGTGGTGAGCCGGATGTGGTAGGCTATGATAAAAAGGAAGACGTCTACATTTTTTTCGATTGTTCGGCAGAAAGTCCTGTAGGCCGCCGGAGCTGCTGTTATGACTCTGCCGCACTGGAAGCGCGGAAAGAACACAAACCCAAAAACAGTGCTGTTGAAATGGCAACCGAAATGGGCGCGTCATTACTAACCGAAGCACAATACGGGGAACTGCAAACAAAGGGGAAGTTTGACACCAAGACTTCCAGCTGGATACAGACGCCATCTGCCATCAGAAAACTGGGTGGCGCTGTTTTCTGTGATCGCAGATACGATACCGTCTTTCTCTATCACAACGGAGCGGATTCTTACTATGCCGCCAGGGGATTCCGTTGTTCGCTCACTGTATGATGATGACATAGAAATGACACTTGCCGCCCATTCTTAACATAGATTAATGTATGGAGGAGGAAGCTATTGTTAACTTTGTAATACAAAATCAAGATCATGTCAATTAAAAAAATAGAAAGAGTCATTGCACCCGGAGGAACGCATTTTGTGGGCGATGGTTTCCGTGTACATAACATCATTCCGGGTAGCCAGGGTTTGAGCATGCAACGGATGAGTCCTTTTATCATGCTCGATTATAATTCGCCCTATCATTTTCCGGCCAGCGATATACCAAGAGGGGTTGGGGTACATCCGCACCGTGGTTTTGAAACGGTTACCATTGCTTATAAAGGAAAAGTAGCGCACCACGACAGCAGCGGTGGCGGTGGTGTGATCGATGAAGGAGATGTGCAATGGATGACCGCGGCTTCGGGAGTATTGCACAAGGAATTTCATGAAAAGGAATGGAGTAAAAAAGGCGGACTGTTCCAGATGGTTCAGTTATGGGTAAATCTGCCGGCAAAAGATAAAATGTCGAAACCCAAGTACCAGGCATTGGCCAACAAAGACATCGGCAGGGTCTTCCTGGAAAACAATAAGGGTGAAATAGAAGTGATCGCAGGTGCATATGGAGGTATGAAAGGTGCGGCTGCTACTTTTACCCCGGTACACCTGCTGAATGTAAAACTGAAACAGGGCGGACAGGCAGATTTTAGTTTTCCGGCCAACTACAATACGGCTGCGCTGGTGTTGGAAGGTAATGTCACTATCAATGATACTTATCGGGTTGCCACAAATCACTTTGCATTGTTTGCCAATGAAGGGGAACAGTTTACTCTTATAGCGGATGAAGATGCAGTAGTGTTGGTGTTAAGCGGAGAGCCCATTCAGGAGCCGATTGCCGCCCATGGTCCGTTTGTAATGAATACACAGCAGGAATTGCTGCAGGCTTTCAATGATTATAACGCCGGTAAGTTCGGTTACCTGGAAGATTAAGGGGTATTCAATACATAAAAAGGTGGTCTGCTAAAGACCACCTTTTTATTATGTTCACCTTGGATCGATGATTTATAAAGCCAGATCAAAACGATCCAGGTTCATCACTTTGGTCCAGGCCGCAACAAAGTCATGTACAAACTTCTCTTGTGCATCTTCACAGGCATATACTTCAGCCACTGCGCGCAGTTCGGAGTTTGAGCCCAGGATAAGATCTACCCGGGTACCTGTCCATTTTCGCTCACCGCTTTTACGGTCTGTTCCTTCAAAAATATCCTGTGAGCCCGCAACAGCGCTCCATTTGGTGCCAAGGTCAAGCAGGTTCAAAAAGAAATCATTGGTCAATGTTTCAGGGCGTTTGGTGAACACACCGTGCTGCGAGTGATCATAGTTGGTATTCAGTACACGCATACCTCCGATCAGAACGGTCATTTCCGGTGCTGTCAGGGTAAGCAGTTGTGCTTTGTCTATCAACATCTCTTCTGCAGAAGCTGCTGAACGGTTCTTTTTATAGTTACGGAAACCATCGGCTACGGGTTCCAGCACTGCAAAGGACTCTACATCGGTTTGTTCCTGCGATGCATCTGCACGTCCGGGAGTGAAAGGAACTTTCACATCATGACCGGCATTTTTAGCAGCCTGCTCAATGGCGGCAGCGCCACCCAGTACGATCAGGTCGGCGAGTGATACCTGCTTGCCACTCTGCGCACTATTGAATTCTTTCTGAATCTTTTCCAGTGTATCCAGCACTTTCGACAGTTGCGAAGGATTGTTCACTTCCCAGTATTTCTGTGGAGCCAGTCGGATGCGGGCACCATTGGCACCACCGCGTTTGTCTGAACCACGGAAAGTGGATGCAGAAGCCCAGGCGGTCGTTATCAGTTCCGATACGGACAATCCGCTGGCCAGTAATTTACCCTTCAGGGCAGCGATATCTTTTTCGTCGATCAGCTGATGTGTTACAGCCGGGATCGGGTCTTGCCAGATCAGTTCTTCAGCAGGTACTTCAGGTCCGAGGTAACGGGAACGAGGCCCCATATCGCGATGGGTAAGTTTGTACCAGGCACGCGCAAATGCATCTGCAAACAGGTCGGGGTTCTCATGGAAACGTCTTGAAATACGTTCGTAAACCGGATCCACCCGCAATGCCAGGTCTGTGGTCAGCATGGTTGGCGCATGACGTTTAGACGGATCATGCGCATCAGGTACAGAATCGGCTCCCATACCATGTTTGGGTTTCCATTGATGCGCGCCGGCAGGACTTTTGGTCAGCTCCCATTCGTAGCCGAACAGGTTCCAGAAAAAGTTGTTACTCCATTTGGTAGGAGTGGTGGTCCAGGCTCCTTCCAGACCGCTGGTGATGGTATCGCCGGCATTACCGGTACCAAAACTGTTCTTCCAGCCAAGGCTCTGCTCTTCAATAGGCGCTGCTGCCGGTTCACGACCCACATACTTGCCGGGATCGGCGGCACCATGTGTTTTACCAAAAGTGTGACCACCGGCAATCAGTGCCACGGTCTCTTTATCATTCATTGCCATACGGCCAAAGGTTTCGCGGATATCGCGTGCTGCAGCCAAAGGGTCGGGATTGCCGTTAGGGCCTTCGGGGTTCACATAGATCAAACCCATTTGTACGGCAGCCAGGGGATTCTCCAGGTCTCGGTCGCCGGTATAACGTTTGTCACCCAGCCACTCGGTCTCAGAACCCCAGTAAATATCTTCTTCAGGTTCCCATACGTCTTCACGTCCGCCTCCAAAACCGAAGGTCTTGAAGCCCATCGATTCAAGGGCGCAGTTGCCGGCAAGGATCATGAGGTCGGCCCAGGAGATCTTCTTGCCATATTTCTTTTTGATGGGCCAAAGCAGTAAACGTGCTTTATCAAGATTGGCATTATCGGGCCAGCTGTTCAGCGGTGCAAAACGCTGTGTACCGGAACCGGCACCGCCACGGCCATCATGGATACGGTAGGTTCCCGCACTGTGCCATGCCATACGGATAAAGAAAGGACCGTAATGACCATAGTCGGCAGGCCACCAGTCCTGCGAATGGGTCATTAGGTCAAAAAGATCTTTTTTCACTGCATTCAAATCCAGGCTTTTGAATTCTTTGGCATAGTTGAATGACTTGTCCATTGGATTAGACAGAGAAGAATTCTGCCGGAGAATATTCAGTTTCAGCTGGTTTGGCCACCAGTCGCGGTTACCGGTACCGCCGCCTGCCGTTTTTTTCATGCTGCCACCAGAGAACGGGCACTTGCTTTCGCCATTATTGTTCGCTGATGTGCTTGGATGTTCGTTATTTCCCATATTGTATTGTTTTGTGAATTTTATGGCTAAAAGAAATTGATCGAGGTTCAGATTGACCCGAATGGCGGTTACATAACCGGGGAGTAAAGATAAGACAAAGACTTTTCATTGTGATCTTCTTCATTCAGTTGAATAACACCCTATAACAAGTATATGAATGGATTGTTTTCGTCAACAGTCATTTTTTGACTGTGAGTGCCTAGTCTGTGAGTTTTTTGTGTAAATAACCTATTTCAGCTTGGCTTAAATAAAAAGTTAACAGAATGATAAGAGTATTGTATCAGGGAAGTGATGCTGGAAAGCTTTTCAGATGGGTATTCTTCAGTCCTGTAATCCGGATGTTTTAACAGGGTTGTTCACTTAGCTGTTTAACAACTTAGGTTTTGCATTGGCGATTATTTGCTGCAACTTTGCACCTGGCTATGGCCTGTCTCATCAGGCTTCATCTGTATCACCGGGCCGACCACTTACCCTGAATGGTTGCATTATGAAAAAGATCATCATCACTCTCGACGGCTACTCATCCTGCGGAAAAAGTACCCTGGCCCGCCAGCTGGCCAATGAACTGAATTATGTGTTTATCGACAGTGGGGCCATGTATCGGGCTATTACTTTATACTTCCTGCGGCAGCATGTTGACTGGCGTCATGAGAAAGAAGTACACAAAGCATTGGGAGAGATCACACTCGATTTTCAATACAATGAACAATCAGGTCAAAGCGATATGTTCCTGAATGATGAGAATGTAGAAGCTTTGATCAGGGATATGCTGGTGAGTGAGCATGTAAGTGAAGTAGCTGCTTTGAAGGAAGTGCGCGAATTCGCTGTGGCGCAGCAGCAGCAGATGGGGGCCAAAAAAGGTATCGTAATGGATGGGAGAGATATCGGTACTGCCGTTTTCCCCAATGCAGAATTGAAAATATTTGTAACAGCAGATCCGGCCATACGGGTCGAGAGAAGATTCAAGGAACTCTATGCCAAAAATCCTGCTATTACCGTGGAAGAAGTGAAGACCAACCTCGAAATGCGTGATTACATCGATAGCAACCGGGAATTCAGTCCGCTGAGAAAGGCCGAAGATGCGGTAGAACTCGATAATACCAAGCTTACCCGCGACGAGCAACTGGCCATCGCCCTGCAATGGGCCAAAGAAAAAATAGGCAATTAGGTACGGTCATTTACAGCTCATTGCCGGTTTCAAATAAGATCTTAAACCGGTTACGATCCAGGTTGTCTGCGGTTAACCGGAATTGTATTTTGCTGAATCCCTGTTTCTGACGATTATCTGAAAACTCTGCCCTTTGCGACCCGTTGGTGCTGCTAAATCGTTTTCCCTGACTGATGGGCAGGAACAGTTCTACCAATTTGGAAAAAGCCATCTCAGCTTCCAGCTGGTTCTCAAATTCGAACCAGAGTTTTACATCAAATACCTGTTCGCCCCTGGCATCAGCAAAATGGCGGCAATAAAATTCAAGTTTGCCATTTACAAAAGCAGCAGCAAAATAAGGGTGTTTGTTAAATACGAACGTATGTATTTCAATACGGTTGCCCGTATTCGTACCCGTGTGGGTAGTGCCTGTGGTAAACGCTTTGTTGTTGAAGGAAGGGATATGGTCCTGAAGAAAAGCAGTGACCGAAGTATCCGGCTGGCCGGTATAAATATTAAAAAACAGTTGTTGTGTGAATCCGTTTATGGTGTTTGTCTGTGCATGAACAGCCTTGTTCAGTAAACAGCTCAGAACCAGGATGGTTGCACATTTAGCTAAGCGGAAAGGAGTTTTCACAGAAACAAATTAAGCCTTTTCCCGGATTGATCGGTACCGTTTCGGATCGATCAATAGGTCGTGGTCATATTCTCGGGAACGCAAATGATAAAATCAGCCAATCCTTTGTTCTCCTCAAGTAGGGTAGCCACTTCTTTTTGCGATACGGTAGTGATAGTGCCTATTTTCAGTCCTGGTTGTTTGTGTTTCAGGTACCAGCCAATGCCTTCGTAATTGTTGGAGTGGTAGGAGCCGTTGTAATGGATGAACAGGCTGCCGGCTTTGTGGTATTGCAGGATGAAATAAGCCATGGTAGCGTCTTTGATAGCTTGTGCTTTAGGCAGATTGGCTCCGCCATGACCACCCATCATTTCGATCATTTTTTTATACCCAGGCAGTTCTGCATCGTAGGCGATCGGAAGTGGAGCAATCCATTGTTTTTCGCGGGAGCTCAGCGTATCTAATGCTTCAAAACCTCCTTTAGCCACCATCGATGCATATTTACGAGGCACGTTGGTAGCGGCAAAGGCAAGCTGGTTAGTTTTGGCAAAATTGACCAAGGGGGCATAATCGGTATTGTAATTTTTCCATAAACGTGCCATGGAATCAAGTCCTTTTGCCTTGATTTTCCCCTGGAGGTAGAGGTCCAATGCTTCCTGGTTATCCTGTTCAAACATTTCTGCACCCAGTACCAGATCCCTTTTTTCTTTCAGTGAGGTGGTTACTTCCAATTGCAGCCAGTGGGCAATCGGGTTGTTATGATATTCTCCGAACAAAACGATGTCTTTTTCTGCCAATACCCGGATCATCTTGTCGTAACTTACTTTTTTGCCCTTGGCATTATAAAGGATATAGGCAGGTTTCTGCTGAGCGGAACCCAGGGTTCCCAAACATACACAGGCGATCAGTATAAACAGTTGTTTCATATGGCGTAGTTGAAGGCTAGAATCGGGTTGACAGACCATCAGTAACTGGTGTACATCCTGTACTATTCACTGATGATTCTGTTTTTACAAAGATATGTGCGAAATGATTCCAACCATTGTGCCTAAAAGCTTTAGCCCTGCCATCATATACAGATGGCAGGGCTAAAGCTATCCTGACCGGCTTGGTTATTTTGTGGGTAAACCGCTGATCAGTTTTGCCTGTTTCTGGGCCCGTAAAGCCAGTTCTGTGGCCAGGAAACAATGTTGCTGCGACATGGCGGTTTCGGTTCGGTTCACCACATCGTTCACAAACTGTTCGCCAAAAGGCAGGGGTTCTTTGTTACAATCGATGTATTGCGTCTCTTTCTGGGTGACGAGGTACAGGTGGTTTCCTCCATTGTGGCCGCTGGCGATATCTATGTTTTTGCGGATCTCAATATAACCCTCCGTCCCGAGTATGGTAAGTCTTCCATCGCCCCAGCTGTTCAGTCCGTCTGGTGTGAACCAGTCTACCCGTATATATCCCGTACCGCCGTTTCCATGCAGCATCACATCTCCAAAATCCTCGAATGCAGGGTACTGTGGGTGGTTCATATTGCCGACCTGGGAAGCTACAATTTCTGCCTGGGTGCTTCCTGTAAAAAACAAGTATTGATCAAACTGGTGCGAGCCTATATCGGTGATGATGCCGCCAAAACGTTTTTTGTCGAAGAACCAATCAGGTCTTGATTTTGGGTTCATACGGTGTGGCCCCAGGCCAATGGTCTGTATGACTTTGCCAATGGCTCCGGCTTTCACCAGTTCTCCCGCTTTGATGGTGGCCCGGTTTTCGAAACGCTCACTGTACATGATGGAATAGATACGCGCGGTTTCTTTCTGCACCCGGCGTACTTCGGCCAGTTGTTCCAGCGTAATGATACCGGGCTTGTCTACCATATAATCTTTCCCGTGTTTCATTACTTCTACACCAAGCGGTGCCCGTTCATCCGGTATGCCGGAACTCAGGATTACCTGGATGCTATTGTCTTCCAGGATCTCTTTAGCACTAGCCGCCACTTTGGCCTGAGGAAACTGTTTGGTGAAACCTGCCAGCAGGTCGGCTTCCTTGGCATATACCGATACCAGTTGTCCGCCGCCCCTGATCACCGCCTGCACCATGGAAAAGATATGGCTGTGGTTGATATTAATTACTGAGAAACGGATCTTCGGCTCGGCGCTGAATCCGGCTATTGTTTTTTTGGGCAGGGAAGAAAGTAATAACAGGCCACTGGCAGTTGTTGCTGTATTTTTCAGGAACCTGCGTCGGTTGGCATAAGTATGTTTCATATGGTTCATTTTCGTTCATTTAAGTTAGGTCTATGAACGGTGTTGAACCTTATTTATTCACGTTTTATTTGCGAAAACGTTGTAGCATGCCGGATGTATTACAGCAATACCTCACAATAGTAGCCGATGGAGGTCAGCAGGTTAATGATCTCTGTTACACATACCTGGTCGGCCTCTATTCGTAAGATCCTGTCGCAATCAGACAGGTCAAAGTTGATCCTGCCTTTGGGATAGAGGTCACGCAAACGTGCAATGATCCTGGCAGACTCGCCGGTTTCTTCTACATTGGTTTTAAAAACTTCTACCATACAATTATCTGATACAGGTATGTCATGATTTCTCGACCTGTTTTTTCAGGTTCTGTAAACTGGTCTGTAGGTCTTTGCCCAGCGCCCGGGAGAGATTGAACAACAGGTGAAAAAGACACATCACATAATTCCTGGTGCCGCTGAATGTCCAGGTAACTTCCGTTTGCCCGCTACCGGCCGTCTGGGTCAGCAGCGAAGAAACAGCAATGCCTGAAAAGGGTTTGATGAAGCGGATCTCGTAATCGATGCGATCCCCTTCCATGATCTGTTTGATCTCCTGTTCACCTTGTCCCACCTGTTTCATATCGCTTTTCCAGCGATAGATAAAGCCGGCTGTGCCATCAGTGCCTGAGAATTCTTTCTGCAGGTTGGGATCGGTCATCACCCATTTATTGTAGTTCTCTGCATTTCTCAGCAGTTTCAGGTAAGTGAATACTTCGTTCAGGGGTTTGTGGATCAGTATTTTTTCTTCGATTGTAAATTTTTTGTCCATAAAAGCCGCAGCACTAAGCGGTATGGCCAAGATGGCCAGGATCACTAAGAGGATTAGCATAGGTAATGGTTAGGTGTGGTAAATGTATTTCAAATGTAGTTTTTTTAAATAGAAGCCATTGGGGGCAAAAACGACTTTGTGAAGGCTGAATGCGACAGGGAGCGATGAGTAATGAGTGAATGAGTGGGTGAGCGGATGAGTGGATGGGGTTTAGGCGGTTTTTCTTTTGCGCCATTTGACGAGTTCGAACCAGATTACGGATATGAAACCGATGGTGATGCTGATGAGCAATTGGGAGGTATGCAATGGTTCAAATTGGAAAAACTGTGCCAGCGGGTGTATGAAAAGCAGCGAACCGGTGACTGCAACGGTAATACCGATAATAAGGAATACCAGGTTGTTTCGATAACTGAGTGTGGTAAGAACGGAATAATAGAAAGAACGGTTAACAAGTGTCAGGAATATATTGGCGCTGATCAGTACGGTGAATACCATGGAGCGGGTGATGGCTTCGCTACTTCCTTCCCGAACGGCATATTGGTAAACAAACAGCGTGCCTACGGTGATCATCAGACCTTGCAGGATACTGGTAGTCAGTTCTTTCCAGTTAAAAAATGTGTTGGAGAAGGGTCTGGGTTTTTGCAGCATGGTATTCTGTTCCATAGGTTCATTCTCATAAATGATCGAACAGGTAGGTCCCATGATAAGTTCCAGGAAGATCACATGTACCGGCGAAAAAATATTTGGGTATACCCATCCCAATGCAAGTGGAAGGAAAACGGTCAGCACAATGGGAATATGTATGGAAATGATGTACTGTATCGCTTTTTTCAGGTTGGTATAAATGCGTCGTCCCATTGCTATGGCTTTTACCATACTGGATAGATCGTCTTCCAGCAGGATCAGTGATGCCGATTGTTTGGCAATCTCCGATCCTTTTTTACCCATGGCAATACCGATATGCGCTGCTTTCAGGGCAGGACCGTCATTTACGCCATCTCCTGTCATGGCTACGATTTCCTGCTGTTCTTTCAGGGCATTGATGATCCGGAGTTTGGCTTCGGGAAACATGCGGGTGAATAGCTGTGTGTTTATGACGGTCTCACGCAGTTCTCGGTTGCTGAGTTTCATCAATGCTTCACCGCTGATGCTGGTATCATATCCCTTAAAACCAACTTCCCTGGCTATGGAACAGGTGGTTGCTGCATTATCGCCGGTGACAATTTTTACGGATATGCCTGCCGCATAAAAATCCTGCAACACTTGTGAAATATTCTTTTTGGGAGGATCATGAAAAGCCACCAATCCTTTGAATTGGAAACGCAATTCCTGCTGGGTAACCGGAAAATCGGGTCCTGAAAAATAAGCTTCCGCAACACCCAGTATGCGATAGCCCTCTTTTGCCATTTTTTCAATGGCATCCTCCACCTGCTGTTGTTCTGCTTCAGACAGATGGGAAAGTGCTGTTACTGCTTCCGGTGCACCTTTTGCCGCAATAATCCGCTGACCATGCTGGTTCTCAAAAATATGTGTCATCATCGGTGGCATTCCATCCAATGGATATTCGTGGATGATGCCAAAAAGAGGACGTTCGTCCTCTTCCGGTAAGTTGGCGTATGCCTGGTGTAAGGCCAGTTCCATTGGATCGAACGGAATGGGTTCGCTGGCCCACATAGCCAGTCTAACGAGTTCTTTCTGTTCCGGTTCGGTGATGTTATCCGTGTCCAGCATCTGTTGACTGGCCAGCGTAAATGTTTTGGCCAGGCTCATCTTGTTCTCTGTAAGTGTACCGGTTTTATCGGTACAGATCACGGTGGCACTGCCCAGGGTTTCTACCGTTTTCATCTGTTTTACAAGAATGCCCATTTTCATGAGTCGCCAGGCACCCAGTGCCATAAACGTGGTAAAAGCTACCGGGATCTCTTCGGGTAAGATGCTCATGGCCAGCGTAAGTGCCTTGAGCAGACTGTCGAGCAGCAGTTGCGATTTCACAAAATTGATAGCCCATACAACGAGAAAAACGAGTGCACCCACCACCACCATTTTTTTTACAAAATGGCTGATCTGTTTTTCCAGTGGAGTAGCTTCCTCTTCGATACTATCCAGACTCTTGCCGATATTGCCCAGCGCTGTATCGTTGCCAATGGCATGAATGATGATGATGGCAAGTCCGCTGGCTACGGTTGTGCCGCTGTATACGGTCTTGTCTTCCCTGGATGCGTCCTTATATACCGGTAAGGATTCGCCTGTCAGGATCGATTCGTTCACAGAAAAATCATTGGAATGGATGATGGTGCCATCCGCAGCTACCAGGCATCCTTCTTCTATCAGCAGGTAATCGCCAATCACCAATGATTCTGTGGGTATTTCCCTGATCTCTCCGTTGCGGATTACTTTTGAGTTGGGCTGTGTCAGGCTCTTCAGTTTTTCCAGGGCATTACGGCTTCTGGAATCCTGGTATAGGGAAATGGCGGCCACCAGTACAATAGCAGAAGCAAGAAAAATGGCATCGCCTGTTTGTCCGCTGATCAGGTAAATAGAGGATGCCGCCAGCAAAAGGATCACCATGGGTTCCCTGACCAGGCTTTTGATCGCATCCGTAAAACCGTTCTCTTTTTTGAAAGCCAGTTTGTTCTGCCCATGTAACTCCCTTGCACGGAGCACTTCCTCATCTGTTAAACCGCTGATCTGGAAATTGTTGACAGACATGCAAATAGTATTGGTGATACTGAATCAGTGGAGGTAAGTTACAGAAATATGTGTTTGCCGTACATGACAATTGTCAGGCGAGTGGTACAGACCGGCGGAAATGCGCTGATCAGTGCTTAAAATCATGATCTGGCATGACAAATGTCAGTCGGCAGGCTGGTATCCCGTAATAACTTTGACTCAGCAAATAACAGCAGACTTCATCTATACTGATTTTGGATAAACCGGAACGATGAGTGAACAAAGAAACCGCCTCAGTACTGAGGCGGTTTCTTTGTTGTTATGGTAGTTTTACAATTGGCTGCTGAACAGGTCAACTGCTGCTTCCACTGCATAAAAGCCGGCCAGTTTGCGGATCACTTTTTCTACTACAGCATCCGGGCAACTGGCCCCGCTGGTGATGAGGATGCGTAAAGGTGTTTTCTCCGGCAGGTAATACCTGATGGTGCTTAATTCTTTGGTACGCCAATTCCGGTGCTCAATGGTTGTGGCATCGAGTAACCTGTCGGCAGAATCGATAAAATAGGTGGTGAGTTGATGCTCGCAAAGCTCTACCAGGTGTGAGCTGTTACTGCTGTTATGCCCGCCGATCACGATGGCGATATCGGCATCGGTATCCAGCATGCCGGTAACTGCTGTCTGATTATCATTGGTGGCATAACATAAGGTGTCCCTGGTGTCTGCAAAACGTTCGCTGATGGTTTCTGCGGTGAGCTGGTATTTGCGTATGAACACAGATTTTAGGTAATCGGATATCGCCTGTGTATCGCTGGCCAGTTGCGTGGTTTGGTTCACAACACCGATCTTCTGCAGGTCGCGGGTAATATCAAACCCTTTTGAATAACGGCCCTTGAATTCGATGTAAAAATCTTCTGCCGGTTTTTCCCCGGTAATATATTGGGCCAACGCGATGGTTTCTTCCATATCATTCACCACTACCGTAGGTGTATGCGAGGATGCATGTGAAAAAGTGGCACGTGTCTCTTCGTGTTTAGGTTTGCCATGCACCACTATGCTGTAGCCTTTTTCTGCGATCTGTTCACTGCGGTTCCACACTTTCTCCACGAAGGGGCAGGTGGTATTGTATTGGGCTGTGGGTATGCCTTTATCCTGCAGCATCTTTTCGATTTCCAGGGTAGTGCCGAAAGCAGGAATGATGACCACATCCTCGCTGGTTATCTCTTCAAAAGGGATAACCTGTTTGCCATAAGTGTCTTGCAGGAACTGGACACCACGTTCTGCGAGGTCCTTGTTTACCTGAGGGTTGTGTATCATCTCACTTAACAGGAAAATGCGTTTGCCGGGATTGGATTCGATTGTATTGAAAGCGATCTCGATCGCATTTTCCACTCCATAACAAAAGCCAAAATGCCTTGCCAGATAAATATGCAACGGCCCCAGGTTCATCAAAGTAGGGGTGAAATCCTTTTTCAGTTTGTCTTCCTGTTTTCTTTGCTGTTTGATGGCGCTGATCAGCGGGCTGCGGTATATATTGGGAACTTTGAATTGCTTCATGGTACTGCAAAATTAGGGAGTTCGGTGAGGGGAATGAATAATTGGTAATTAAAAATTAATTATGGGAATGGCGCATCACCTATTCGCACAGATTCTGTTGGGTTCTTAAAAAATCAGTATTTTCATCGCCTAAACGACTGCTATGCGATTTCTTCCTTTCCTGATTTCCGGTATCTGCACCGCAGGGCTGGTGGTGGCTTTGAATACACAGTTGCCGGCCGGAAGCAGCAAAACACCGCGCCTGGGTTATTTTCTTTCTCCGCAATTGGGTTTCTGGCAGAATGCAGAACCTGTGAATACCAGTTTTGACGGTAACGTAAAATTACCTAACCTGAATGGTAAAGTGGATGTATATGTAGATGACAGGCTGGTTCCGCATATCTATGCCGAGAATGACCTGGATGCTTATTATGTGCAGGGGTATATCCATGCCAAATTCCGCCTCTGGCAGATGGAGTTTCAGACCCGTGTGGCAGGAGGAAGACTCAGTGAGATACTGGGCGAGGAACGTTTGCCTATTGACCGTATGTTCAGAAGATTGGGCATGGTATATGGTGCAGAGCAAACGCTCGCCAATATGGAAAAGAATCCCGAAATGAAAGCCACTGTGGAAGCGTATTCAGAGGGAGTTAATGCCTATATCAGTTCATTAAAGCCACAGGAGATCCCGTTCGAATACAAGCTGCTGGATTATACTCCTGAGAAATGGACACCGCTGAAGACCTATCTTTTCCTGATGTTCATGTCGTATGACCTTACTGCACGCGGCGCCACTGCCGACCTGCAGATGACCAATGCCAAAAATTATTTCGGATTTGATGATTTTGATAAACTGTATCCTAATGTGCAGGATTCGCTGGATCCGATTGTACCCAGGGGAACGGACTACCCGAAACCGGCAATCGTGCCCGTGGCACCTGCCAGTAAAGACTCCTTGTACCTCGGAAAAACAGCCAACAGCAGTACCGCCCTTTTACCCATGGTGCCGGATAAGGACAATGGCAGTAACAACTGGGTGGTGGGCGGCTCTAAAACCAAAAGTGGCAGGCCCATACTCAGCAACGATCCACACCTGGGACTAAACCTTCCCTCGCTGTGGTTTGAAGTGCAGATACACACGCCCACACATAATACCTATGGTGCCAGTTTTCCCGGATCGCCTGCTGTGATCATTGGCTTTAACGATAGTATTGCCTGGGGGGTAACCAATGCCGGAAGAGATGTGCTGGATTATTACGATATCAAATTCAAGGACTCTACCTTATCTGAATATTGGTATAATGGCGAATGGGTGCCCGCCAAACATCGCCAGGAAGTGATCAGGATCAAAGGCAAGCCAGACCTGGTGGAAAATATTGCTATGACTGTTTTTGGTCCTGTCATGTATGATAATGCATATAAGAATATCAGCACTGAAGGAAAATACCTGGCTGTTAGATGGACAGCCCACAAAGCGGGTACCGGCTTGCAGACATTCTATAAACTGAACCGTGCCCGTAACTATGAAGAATACCTGGGCGCTATTTCTCAATGGGAGTGTCCCGGGCAGAATTTTGCCTTTGCCTCCAAAACAGGGGATATTGCCATCAAACAACAGGGAGCATTTGTAGCACGCTGGAAAAGGCAGGGCGATTTTATTATGCCTGGCACAGACAGTTCCTATGCATGGCAGGGCATCATACCGGTTGAAGAGAATCCGATGATGTATAACCCTATCCGTGGTTTTGTGAGCAGCGCCAACCAGATGTCTACCGATTCCACCTATCCTTATTACCTGGGTGCTCCCAGTAATTTTCCACTATACAGGGGGATCATCATCAACCGGAAACTGGCACAGATGAACCAGATCACACCGGAAGATATGCAGCAATTGCAGGCAGATAATTACAATGTATTTGCCGAATACGCCAGGCCGGTATTGATGCGTTATCTGGACGAAACAAAATTGAGCGCAGATGAAAAAAAATACATAGATATCCTGAAAAACTGGGACCTGCGGAATGATCCCGGGGCCAGGGGTGCTACCGTGTTTAAATCCATCTGGGATAGCTTGGAAACCCAGGTTTGGGGTGACGAGATCAAAAAAGTCAATCTACCACTTCCCAAGCCGGATGCTTCTACCTTATTGGAGAGCCTGCTACGAGATTCTACGTTCCGCTTTGCTGACAATATCAATACTCCGGGTAAGGTAGAGACCATTTATGATGACCTGGCCGAAGCCCTTAAAAAAGCCGTTCCTCATCTGAAAGAACTGGAAGCAGCAAACAAACTGGAATGGGCTGTTATGAAAGATACCAAAGTGAACCACCTGTTGAAGATACCGGCATTGAGCCGGCTGCACCTGCCTATCGGTGGCGGGGAACACATCATCAATGCTACTAAGGAAACCCATGGTCCCAGCTGGCGCATGATTGTACATTTAACCGATGAGATTGAAGCCTATGGTGTATATCCCGGTGGACAAAGCGGTAACCCCGGCAGTAAGTATTATGATAGTTTTGTTGACAGCTGGGCTGCCGGAAAATATTACCGCATCCTTTTTCTGCAACAGGCCGCTGCCGCCAAACATGAACGTGTGAAATGGCATATGACTTTTACTAACAGCTAAATAAACGATATGAAGAAGACCATCACAGCCATTGTATTAACCGGATTTCTTGCATATGTACTCGGTATCTACAGCACAGTTCCCTGGTGGTGTTTTGTGTTCAGTTCGCTGTTGGTATCGGCTGCGGTACACCAGCGGCCGGGAAAATCCTTTTTATCCGGATTTCTGGGGCTTTTTCTTCTCTGGGTAGCGCTGGCTTTTATCAAAGATGCGGCCAATGAACATATCCTTTCTACAAAAGTGGCTGCCATACTGCCACTGGGCGGTTCTTACCTGGTGTTGATCCTGATAACGGGTATCGTAGGTGGCTTAGTAAGCGGATTGGCGGCATTGACAGGTAGTTACCTGAGGAAATAATGTATTTGTACCAGAACCGTTATCATCGAGGAACTGATACCGCAGGAACTGCAGGCTGAAAAATCATTTATTCCTTTACCGTTTTTCGGGAGAGTGTTTTTTACAAGCCTTTTGCTGTTTAAGAATACGTTAAACTCAACGTTTATTTATTGGTCGTCAGGTTCAAGCCCGGATTTTGCCGCTAATTTCGTAACAACCGTACGTTATGAGAATAAGGCTACTCATTTGTTTCTTTTTCAGTCTCAGTAACCTGAGGGCTGCTACCATCAGCGGAACCATACGCGATAATAAAGGGCAGGCATTGGCATTCGCTTCTGTTCTGGTCAAAGGTACCACCCAGGGTGTTTCAGCCAATAGTAAAGGAATCTATTCTCTGCAGTTAGGTACGGGTTCCTATACCCTCCTTTGCCAGTACATTGGTCATGCCAGTTCGGAAAAGAAGATCCAGGTAAGCCAGGCAGACCAGACAATTGATTTTGATCTGGAAGAACAGCGGTACACTCTGCAAGATGTAGAAGTGAAAAGCGGCGCAGAAGATCCTGCTTATGCCATCATCCGGAAAGCCATCGCCAGGAGAGAGGCTCATCTGAATGAGATCAGGAAATTCCAGTGCGAAGTGTATATCAAAGGACAGATGCAATTACGCAGTTTCCCTGCTTCCTTCATGGGAAGAAAGATCGATTTTGAAGATGGGGATACCAGCAAGCGTAAAATGATCTTCCTTTCAGAAACCGTTGCCAGGTATTCGGTGCAGCTTCCTGCGAAAGAAAAAGTGGAAGTGGTCTCTACCAAAGTAAGCGGCCGAAGTGGTGCATTCGGATTAAGCGAACCACAGATCATCTCATTTTATGAGAATAATATATCAGTGGGAGAGGACCTGAATCCACGCGGTTTTATTTCCCCGATCGCCAACGGTGCGTTCAATTTTTACAAGTATCAGTTTGCAGGTACTTTTTTTGAGAACGGACGGGAAATAAGCCGGATTAAAGTAATTCCCCGAAGGGCCTACGAACCCCTGTTCAGCGGGTATATCCATATCGTGGAAAATGAGTGGCGTATTCAGAGTGTAGACCTGTTGTTGGTAAAGGCCCAGCAAATGCAGCTGCTGGATACCTTGCGGATACAACAACTGTATGTGCCATCGGGTAAAGTTTGGGTCATCAAAAACCAGGTGATCTATCCTTCCGGAAAGATTTTCGGGTTTGATTTTTTTGGCAGTTTTGTCCAGGTGTATGATAAGTTTAACATGGACCCCCAGTTCAAACCCGGCTTCTTCGACCATACCATCCTGAAGTTCTACGACAGTTCCAATAAAAAGTCAATGGCTTATTGGGACAGTATCCGCCCACTGCCTCTGCTTTCGGAAGAGTTACGCGATTACAAAAAGAAAGACAGCCTGGAGCAGGTTCGGAAAGATTCCCGTTATCTCGATTCACTGGATGCCAAACGTAACAGGATCAGGCTTTCCAGGCTGCTGTTTACCGGGCAGACGTTCACTGTGCGAAAAAGAAAAGAAACCATACAATTGCCTTCCCTGCTCAGTACACTCAATTACAATACAGTGGAAGGTGCTGTAGTGGCTTTTTCGCCCAGGTATACCCGGCGTTTCGAAGGAAGGAATTTTTTATCTGTGAACCCCGATATCAGGTATGGCATTACCAACCGTCACCTGAATCCTTCCTTGACCCTGGGGTACAACTTCGGTAAAAAATATTTCCAGGGCATCAATATCTCCGCAGGAAGAACTGTGTTTCAATTTAACAACAGTAACCCCATCACTGCCCGGATCAATACGTTAAGTACGTTATTATCGCAGGCTAATCATATGAAAATATATGAGGCCAATTATGTCAGACTGGTGTATACCACCGGTATCGGTAATGGTCTTAGCATTAACGCCGGTTTCCAGTTCCAGGACAGGTTTGCGCTGGGTAACCTGGCAGATCCGGTAAGCTGGAATAAAGGATCAGGTAAAAGTTTCACGCCCAATTATCCCGTAGATCTTACCCAAACACCCATGCCAAGAAACCAGGCTACCGTGATCACTGCCGGGGTTACCTGGCGGCCAGGTGCCGATTACATCGAATTTCCTGATCGTACAATCAGCCTTGGGTCTGATTATCCTACTTTTTCAGCCTCTATTACAAAGGGGATACCCAGACTGCTGGGAAGCGATGTGGATTATACCAAATGGCGTCTGACCATCAGTGATGATCTGGACCTGAAGCTGGCCGGTAAGTTTTCCTATCATATCGCCGCCAGTGGGTTCTTTGATGCTGCCAGAACATTTATACCTGATTACCAGCATTACCTGGGTAACCAGACCATTTTTGCCTCACGTGAGCTCAGCAGTTTTCAACTGGCGCCGTATTATCTGTACAGTAATCTCGCCAGCTTCAGTGTTGCCGCACATGCCGAGTACCACCTGAATGGGTTGCTGAGTAACAAGATTCCCGGATTTAAAAAACTGAATTGGTTCTTTGTTACCGGCGCCAATGCACTACATATCAGGAACGGAAAGGAGTACTATGAACTTCTTTTTGGCATTGAAAATATCGGTAAGCTGATCCGTGTTGATTTTGTGCAGGGATTTATCCCCGGCGGTGCCCGTCCGAGCGGGTTTAGGGTGGCAGTGCCATTCTTGTGAGTCGTGAATCGTGAGTGGGCGCTTTTGGGGGAGATCAGATGCAACTTCGTTTTAAACAATACTAAAAGAACTCTCTACTTACGACTGACGCCTCACGATTCACAATTTCCTATCTTTGCCCCGAATTTTGGCCACCCTGCAAGTGGCTCCATTGATAACGGAACATTCCTGTAATGGGGATGTCTAAAATGATTTATTATGGCATTGCTGCACAATCGTGTATCTAACGAGGAGCTGAAGAAGCGCCTCATGGAAGAAACTTTCCCACGTACCACTATTAGTTTTTACTGTTATTTCCCCATCGGGAACCCACATGAGTTCCGGGATTACCTCTATAAAAACCTGCATGCTTTACAGGCATTCGGAAGGATCTATGTGGCGAAAGAGGGGATCAATGCGCAGATGAGTGTACCCACTGACCGTTTTGAGGATTTCAGGAATTTTCTGTACTCTATAGAACCGCTGAATGGTTTACGGCTGAATATTGCCGTGGATGATGACGGTAAGAGTTTTTGGGTATTGAAGATCAAAGTGCGTGAGAAGATCGTGGCGGATGGTATTGATGATCCGGGGTTCAGCATGGAAAGAAAAGGCAAGTATGTGAATGCAGCACAAATGAACGAATTGCTGCAGAATCCTGATACCATCGTGATCGACATGCGTAACCACTACGAATATGAAGTGGGGCATTTTGAAAAGGCGCTCGAGATCCCTTCCGATACTTTCCGTGAGCAGTTACCTATGGCCGTGGATATGATGAGGGGTAATGAAGAAAAGAATATCATCATGTATTGCACCGGCGGTATCCGTTGCGAAAAAGCCAGCGCTTACATGCTGCACAAGGGTTTTCAGAACGTATTCCATCTCGAAGGCGGTATCATCAATTATGCACGCCAGGCCAAAGCCGCAGCTCTTGAAAGCAAATTCATCGGCAAGAACTTTGTGTTTGATGATCGTTTGGGAGAACGCATTACGGATCACGTGATTGCCAGCTGCCACCAGTGCGGCAAACCCTGCGATAACCATACCAATTGTAAGAATGATGGCTGTCACCTGCTTTTCATCCAGTGTAAGGAATGTGCTGAAGCAATGGATGGCTGTTGCAGTACCGCCTGCAAGGAAACCATCCATATGCCGGTAGAACGTCAAAAGGAAATCCGAAAAGGCGTAGAGAACGGACAGAATATCTTTAACAAAAGTCAGGTCAGACTTCGCCCAAGAATATCACCCCCGGTAAAATGATCATTTGAACCGGTGAATGGAGTGCTGCTGATGGCAGTGCTGCGTTCATCAATTTATCCATAGCTCTCTTCAACTATTTACTATCTTTCGCACATTAACTGCTGTGAAGAGAACTGCCGCCATATTCGTTTTATTCTGCATGGTGATCTACATGGGAGGTTACCAGCTGGTAGCTATGGGTTACCGTTGGGAACTGAAAACAGCCATGAAGACCTGGCTGCGCACACACAGGGAAAGTTCATATCATACCGTATTCAGTTTTGCAGCTTCCAACGGACAAATAGCTGACCCTGAACTGCATTGGGAAGAATCCGGTAAGGAATTTAGTTACAAAGGCAACCTGTATGATATCATTTCTGTTGAATTACACGGCTCCCGTGCTACGGTATATTGTGTGAACGATCATGCGGAGAAAGAACTGCTCACTGTCATCAGCGGGATGCACGAGCGGCAACAAAAATCATCCACAGGCACCAAAACCGGATATCAGAAACTACTGTTATCAGTATTTGACATACAACAGAATTCCGTTAACGCGGCAATAGTGGTACTTACCCAAAAAATATTACCTCAGCAACCGAGCAAACTCATCAGCCAGGTTCGCGATATCCTGTCACCACCTCCAGAAGTCGTGTAAACTAAGCAACCCTTACTGACAGAATATCCCGTATTTAAAAATCATTGAATGAAACAACTATCATGTATCATGGCATTTGCCATGATACTACCTGTTATATCACATGCGCAGCAGTCACGCTGGCAGGATACGGTGCAGAAAGAACCCGTAAACCTGGGCAGCGTGGTAGTATATGCCAATAAATTTCCGGAACTTTTAAGACATCTTACTCAATCCATAAAAACCATCATCGACAAGAATACTCTGAATAACCAGGCCAACACAGGTGACATCCTGCTCAATACCGGATCGCTGTTTGTGCAGAAGAGCCAGCAGGGGGGCAGCAGTCCTGTGATCCGTGGTTTTGAAGCCAGCCGTGTATTGTTGATGGTGGATGGGGTTCGCATGAACAATGCCATTTACCGCTCCGGTCACCTGCAAAACATCATTACTGTGGATAACAATATCCTTGATCGGGTGGAAGTGTTGTACGGCCCTTCTTCTACTTTGTATGGAAGCGATGCGCTGGGAGGTGTGGTGAATATGTATACCCGGAATCCTGTACTGTCCGCAAAAGGAAAAACAGTCGTTGGCGGCACGGCATCGGTTCGGTATGCTACGGCAACGGAAGAAGCCAAAGCCCATGTGGACCTAAGCATCGGTGGCACAAAGTGGGCCTCGCTTACTTCGGTCACTTATGGAAGTTTTGGCGATATGCGTCAGGGCGCCAGTCGCCAGGCAGCGTATCCTGATTTTGGCAAGAAGAATTTTATCGTTCAGCGTTATGGGAATACCGACAGTGCTTTTGTAAATCCTGATCCGAATAAACAGACCGGCAGCGATTACCGGCAAACGGATATCACACAAAAGATCCTGTTTCAGCCAAAAGCCAATATCCAGCACCTGCTGAACATACAGCTAAGTAATTCTGGGAATGTGCAGCGGTACGACAGGCTCTCGGAAATAGCAGGCACTACACCGGCGTATGCCGAATGGTATTATGGGCCACAGGTAAGGAACCTGTTGTCTTACCAGTTCTCCGCTAACCAGCAGGATGGATTTTTCAAGGAGATAAGACTGGTGGCCAGTTACCAGGATATTGAAGAAAGCCGCATTACCCGCAGGTTTAAAAATAATAACCGCGATTCCCGCTGGGAGCGTGTGAATGTCTGGGGTTTTAATATGGATGCCAAACATTACAGTGGTAAACATGAATTGCATTTTGGTGTTGAATCGTACACCAATTATGTACGTTCCACTGCCGAGCGGATGAATGTGGTAACAGGCGCCGTTAGCCGAATCACTACCCGCTACAGTGACGGGCCTACCAAAATAAGCTCCAATGCCCTGTATGCGCAGCATATTTACAAGATCAATGATGGATGGACATTGAATGACGGCCTTCGTTTCAACCTGGTAAATATGGACGCCCGTTTTGCAGATACCAGTCTCATGCATTTACCTTTTAACAAAGCTGTTCAGAATCATGCAGCGGTCACCGGCAATCTGGGTTTGGTGTATGCCAATGCCAACAGGTTCCGGCTGGCATTCCTGCTAAGCAGTGGATTCCGGTCTCCGAACGTAGATGATCTGACCAAGGTATTTGATACCAAAACGGGCTATGTGGTGGTACCCAACAAAGACCTGAAGCCAGAGTATACATATAATGCAGAGATCAACTGGAACCAGTTCACAGAACGTTTCAGTTTTGGCGGATCTGTATTTTATACCTGGTTCCGCAATGCAATTGTGGTGGATAAATTCCGGTTTAACGGAAGCGACAGCATTGTTTACCAGAATGTGAACAGTGGTGTATTTGCTCCGCAAAACAAAGCAAGGGCCTGGGTAACCGGCTTTAGCCTGAACGCATCATGGAAGCCGGAAAGGAACACAACCCTGGAAGCTGTATATACTTACACCAAGGGTAAATTTAGCAGTGCGGGTATTACGGTTCCCTTGGATCATATTCCGCCGGTATTTGGCAGGGTAGGGTTGAAACATATCCGAACAACCTGGCAGGCTGAAACCTATGTGTTGTTCAATGGCTGGAAACGTATAGCCGATTATAATCCCAATGGGGAAGATAACCAGCAGTATGCTACACCGGAAGGGATGCCTTCCTGGTACAGTCTGAATTTACGCGGACAGGTAAAACTGGGCGGGGCCATCAGTGCACAACTGTTGGTAGAAAACCTGCTCGACAGGAACTACCGTTATTTTTCCAGCGGCATATCTGCTCCGGGAAGAAATTTTATCATGAGCCTGAAAGTGAATTTCTAAAATGAAAAGGCCGGGCTTCAAACCCGGCCTTTTTGTATCCCTTACATTAGGGGAGTAGAAGTCTCTCCAATGCGATCTGAATTTTCTCAAAAGTTTCTTTCTCGCTGATCTCTTCCGGCACAAATGTTTTGCCGATCACTTTTTCGTAGAGTTCAATATATCTTTTGCTGATGGTGTCGATCCATTCATCAGTCATTTCAGGAACGGTCTGTCCCTCTTTGCCCATAAAGTTGTTAGCAATCAGCCACTCGCGAACGAATTCTTTGCTCAGCTGTTTTTGTTTATCGCCGGTGGCCTGCCTTTGTTCAAATCCTTCCGCATAAAAATAACGGGAAGAATCCGGGGTATGCACTTCATCCATCAGGTAAATGGTGTCACCGATCTTGCCAAACTCATACTTGGTATCGGCCAGTATCAGACCTCTGGAAGCGGCTATTTCCTTACCGCGGGCAAACAGTTTCAGGGTATAGTCTTCCAGTAGGGCCCACTCAGCTTCTGTTGCCAGTCCTTTAGCAATGATTTCTTCTTTAGAGATGTCTTCGTCATGGCCCGCATCTGCCTTGGTAGAGGGGGTAATGATGGGAGTGGGAAAGAAATCGTTCTCTCTCAGTCCTTCCGGCATGCTTACGCCGCAAAGTGCTCTTTTGCCGCTGCTGTAAGTGCGCCAGGCATGTCCTACCACGTTACCCCTGACCACCATTTCGATCTTGAAAGGGGTGCAACGTTTTCCGATGGAAGCGTTGGGTGTGGGGACTTCTACCAGCCAGTTGGGACAGATATCGCGCGTAGCTTCCAGCATATAGGCAGCTATTTGGTTTAAAACCTGTCCTTTATAAGGGATGGGGCGGGGCAGGATCACATCAAAAGCGGAGATACGGTTACTGGCAATCATCACCAGCCAGTCGTTCTTGATGCTGTATACGTCTCTGACTTTGCCGTGGTATACGTTGGTCTGAAAGGGAAATTGGTAAGAAGACATGCCCAAAATTAGTTAGTGCCTTGATAAATAAGGGGTAGTGAACATAATTTTTCTCAACAGAAGACCGTTATTTGTGAACAAATTAAATTTTCAAGTAAAACTAACAAATGCTATTTTTAGTTACAATTCATTTAAAACTTGCCTAATATGAGAAGACTATTAACCCATTACGGGTTGTTGGCTGTGGGTGCTATGATCTGTGTATCAGCAACGGCCCAGCAATCGACTACTGTCTCCGGTAGTGTAAAAAACAGTAAATCGAAAGAGGCCATATCAGCTGTTTCGGTTACGATCAAAGGAGCGACTACAGGAACCTTTACCGATGACAAGGGTAATTTCAAGTTTTCTACCGTACAGAAGCTGCCATTTACACTGGTATTTTCTTCTGTCGGATATCTTAACAAGGAAGTAATTGTTAAGAACAACAATGAAGTAGTGAATGTAGATATAGATGCCTCCTTCACCCTGGGTGATGAAGTGGTGGTAGCGGCTTCAAGGGTTCCGGAAAGAATTCTTGAGTCACCCGTATCCATTGAAAGAATTGGTACAGCTGCTATCCGGAACTCACCGGCTACCAACTACTACGATATGATCACCAACCTGAAAGGAGTGGATGTGGTATCGGCCAGTTTAACTTTCCGTAGTGTAGGTACCCGCGGATTCAACAACAGCGGTAACGTTCGGTTGAACCAGATCGTGGACGGTATGGACAACCAGGCCCCAGGTCTGAACTTCTCTGTAGGTAGCATCGTAGGTTTAACGGAACTGGACGTAGAGAATATTGAACTGCTGCCGGGTGCATCTTCAGCGCTGTATGGATCAGGCGGTATGAATGGTACCGTGCTGATTAATAGCAAGAGCCCTTTCAAATACCAGGGCCTGAGCTTCCAGATCAAACAGGGTATTAAGGATATTGATGCTTACCAGCGTCCTAAATCTCCTTTCTACGACTGGACTGTTCGCTGGGCACAGAAAGTATCAGAGAAATTCGCCTTCAAGATTGGTGCTCAGTTTACACAGGCACAGGACTGGCTGGCTAACCAAACAGAAAACTACAGCCGTACAGGTTCAGCCAACGGATTTGCGATTCCCGGTTGGAGAACCTCTGATCCTAACTATGATGGCGTAAACGTGTATGGTGACGAAACATCTCAGAACATCAGCACCATAGCGAGCCAGGTGTTTGCTGCAGCAGGTTTAAGCAGTGCCCAGTTGGGTGCATTCAATGGTTGGTTGGCCGCTAATCCTGCTGCCAGACTTGCGAATTTTAATACTTTCCTGAGTGCTGCCGGTGCCGGTGCGTTGGTAACAGCCGGAGTTTCTCCGCTTTTATACGGAGCATCTCCCAGCCGTAATTTTTATAATAACCAGTCTGTGAGCAGAACCGGTTACAACGAGATCGATGTGGTAGATCCCAATACGGTTAATTTTAAACTGTCAGGTGCACTTCACTATAAACTGTCCGACAGGACGGAAGCTATCTTCCAGACCAATTTCGGAACCGGTAACAGCGTGTATACCGGTAGTGACCGCTACTCTCTGAAAGACCTGAAAATGGCCCAGTTCAAACTGGAACTGAAGAGCAAGAACTGGTATATGAGAGCGTATACCACGCATGAGAACTCCGGTAGCTCTTTCAACGCTACCATCACCACCCGTTTATTCAACGAAGCCTGGAAGGCAAGTTCTTCATGGTATCCTCAATACATGGCAGCATACTCTTCTTATCTTGATGCAGGTCTTGCCAATATTGATGCCCATAATGCAGCGAGGGGTGTGGCAGACCAGGGAAGACCCACCGGTTATATCGGTGCTACCGATCTGTTTAAAAGTGTAGCAGGTAAGCCCATTTCGCAGGGTGGTGGTCTGTTCCTCGACAGGTCAAGGCTGAATGTATTTGAAGGACAGTACAACCTGAGCGAAGACCTTGGCCTGACCAAAAGCGGAACCGACCTGCTGATTGGCCTGAGCGCACGCCAGTACCAACTGAATTCACAGGGTACACTGTTTGCAGATACCACTTCACCGATCAAGATCAATGAATTTGGTGCTTATGCACAGTTATCCCAGAAATTGTTTAACGACGTGCTGAAACTGACCGTTTCTTCCCGTTACGATAAGAACTCCAATTTCAAAGGCCGCTTTACACCAAGGGCTTCAGCCGTATTGAAACTGGCGAAAGACCATAACCTGCGTTTCTCTTATCAGCAGGCATATCGTTTCCCAACTACCCAGAATCAGTGGATCAACCTGCTGGTGGGTGGTGGCACCCGTTTGATGGGTGGTTTGCCACAACTGCGTGACTACTATAAATTCAGCACCAACCCGGCCTATACTTTGGCAAGTGTACAGGCATTTGGCGCCAGCGTAGTAGCCGGAGCTCCTAATACAGGTCTGTTACAACAGCAGCAGTTTGGCGAATTCAAACCAGAATCCAGCCAGTCTTTTGAAGTGGGTTACAAAGGCCTGATTGCTCAGCGATTACTGATTGATGTATATGCCTACTGGGCCAGGTACAAAGACTTCCTGAGCGGCGTAACCGTAATACAGGCAAGAAATGCACCCAGTGGTCCTGCCAGTTTCTATGATGTACTGGATGCCAATAAACGTATTGCCTACAGTATTTCTGTGAATACACCGGGTGATGTAAAAACTTCCGGTTGGGGAGCTTCTGCAGAATACCTGTTGCCCAAAAACTTCTCAGTAAGTGGTAATATCTACCACGATGAGATCGGATCGCTGCCTGCTGGTTTCGTGTCTTATTTCAACACCCCCAAATACAGGATCAATGCAACCCTGGCAAATTCAGGATTTGGAAAAGGCGAGCGTTTCGGATTCAATATCGTATACAGGTGGGCTAACAGCTTCTACTACGAAGGAACTTTCGGAGCCGGTATGGTGCCTTGGATCCGTACAGTAGATGCATCGGTAAGCTACAAACTGCCTTCCACCAAATCCCTGATCAAGATCGGTGGCACCAATATCTTCAACAAATACTACCGTACTGGATGGGGTAATCCCCAGATCGGCGGTCTGTATTATATTAGTTTTGGATATAATGTGTTTTAAGGGAGAAGCTTAGGTGGCTGTGAGCCGTTAGCCATGAGCTACGAGCGACACAGTAAATTAAGCTATGAATATACAAATGGATCCCCTGCCGGAAATGGCGGGGGATCTTTATTGTGGCCTATGCATCCTTATTCCTGAAGTTCAGAAATAAGCGCCTCGCAGCTATCAGCTCACGGCTCATAGCCAATGCCTGCAAGCATTTTTGGTTTTGTACCCGATAATCTTATATTTTTGCTGCTCATTTTAAAACCGATCAAATGCGTTCTATTGCTTTCAGAGAGGCTTTGCGTGAAGCCATGAGTGAAGAAATGAGAAGAGACGAAAGGGTCTTTTTAATGGGTGAAGAAGTTGCCGAATACAATGGTGCTTATAAAGTAAGCCAGGGAATGCTGGCAGAATTTGGAAGTAAACGTGTGATTGATACCCCGATTGCTGAACTGGGTTTTACTGCTGTAGCTGTAGGTGCTGCTCAAAATGGTCTGCGCCCTGTGGTGGAATTCATGACCTGGAACTTTGCCGTACTGGCCATGGACCAGATCCTGAATACCGCATCTAAAATGCTGGCCATGAGTGGTGGCCAGATCGGTTGCCCCATCGTGTTCCGCGGACCTAACGGAAGTGCCGGTCAGCTGGGGGCGCAACACTCTACCGCTTTTGAAAGCTATTACGCCAATATTCCCGGTATCAAAGTGGTATCTCCCTCCAATGGATATGATGCCAAAGGATTGCTGAAACAAGCTATCCGTTATGAGCAGGACCCGGTTATGTTCATGGAAAGTGAAGTGATGTATGGCGACAAGTCTGATGTTCCTGATGAAGAATATTATATCCCGCTCGGTAAGGCGGATGTGAAGAAACAGGGTCGTGATGTGACCATTGTGTCCTTTAATAAAATGATGAAAGTGGCGCTTGCTGCTGCTGCTGAACTGGAAAAAGAAGGGATCAGCGCAGAAGTGATCGATCTCAGGACCATCCGTCCGCTTGACTGGCATACCATCCTGGAAAGCGTGAAAAAGACCAACCGTCTGGTGATTGTAGAAGAGCAGTGGCCCTTCGCTTCTGTCTCTTCAGAGATCAGCTACCGGATCCAGAAAGAAGGATTTGATTACCTGGATGCACCTATCCGTCGTATCACCAGTGCAGATGCACCTATGCACTACGCTCCCAACCTGGCGGCACTGGCCATACCAGATGTGACCAGGACCGTGAAACTGGTGAAAGAAGTCATGTACCTGAAAAAATAACGATATTCAATACAACCACAGACCCGGAACCAAAAGCTCCGGGTTTTTATTTTCCGGCCGATTTTTGGATACTTTATGAAACGTCTCTTACCCCTTTTGCCTGTAGCTTTTTTTCCCCTGTTGCTTTTTTCGCAGCGGTCTGATTCTGCCCGGTTAGTGCCGGTTACGGATACTGCATTACCTGAAGTGGCCGTACAGGCTTTTCAATCTAACCTGCAATGGAAAGCTGTTCCGGCTGCCGTGGCACTGCTGGGCCGTAATGAGCTGGTACGATATGGCTCAGCTTCACTGGTACCTGTGATGAATATGGTGCCGGGAATCCGTGTAGAGGAGCGATCGCCTGCCAGCTACCGTTTATCCATCCGCGGAAGTCTGTTACGCTCTCCTTTTGGCGTGCGTAATGTGAAAGTATATTGGAATGGTATTCCCCTTACCGATGGTGGTGGTAATACTTACCTGAACCTGGTAGACCTGACACAGCTAACGGCAGTGGAGATCATCAAAGGGCCGGCCGCCAGTGTATATGGAGCCGGTACAGGCGGGGCTGTATTGTTACGTTCCGATCCTCCGTATAGCCGGCAAAAGGAACACCGGTTTACGGCAGGTATCTTGGGAGGGTCCTATGGGCTTTTTCAGCAACACCTGGGTTGGGAGTACAGTCATGCGAAGATCAGCTCCTCCATACAGCAAAGCCACCAACAGGCGGATGGTTACCGTGAACAATCTGCTTCCCGGAAAGATATGGTGAAATGGCAACTCAGCTGGCAAACAGCCGGGCAGCAGATCCGGTTCATGGCATGGTATACCGACCTGTATTACCAGACACCCGGCGGTATTACACTGGCACAGATGCAGCTGAACCCCAAACTGGCAAGGCAACCTGCCGGCAGTTTACCCGGTGCTGTTCAGCAAAAAACGGCCATCTATAACAAAACCCTGCTGGCAGCCATACAGCAGGAGATCCGGTTGGGTGAACAATGGACATGGAAGAACTTTCTCAGTGCGCATCATTCCTCCATTGCCAATCCTTTCATTACCAATTATGAAAAAAGGGCTGAGGCAAATTTGAGTGCCGGTTCACAACTGGTGTACACTATATCCAATGCTGCCTTTCGTTTTCAGTGGATCAATGGGGCAGAATACCTGCACAACCATTCTCTTATCGACAATTTTGGTAATCGTTCCGGTAATAGGGATACCGTTCAGTTCCGGGATGATATCTATGCGGTGCAATGGTTCGCTTTTTCGCAGGCACAGCTGAGTCTGGCTGATAAATGGATACTGACTGCAGGTGTCAGTATCAACAACTCATCCTATCGTTACCAAAGAACAACAGATCCGGCCAGTACCGGTTTTGTCCAGAAAAAGATCAGCGGCGTGATAACTCCCAGACTGGCGATCGCCTATCGGGTAAGTAAAGCAGTATCCGTGTACCTGCTGGCTGCCAAAGGGTTTTCACCACCCGCTCTTGCCGAAGTAAGACCTTCTGACGGCAACTATTATGGCAATCTGGAGGCAGAATATGGCTGGAACATAGAAGCCGGTATTAAGGGAGCCAGTGCAGATAACCGTTGGCAGTTTGATGTAGCGGCCTATTTCTTCCGACTGCAGAATGCCATTGTCCGCCGGACCAATGCCATTGGTGCAGAGTATTTTGTCAATGCGGGCAGCACCCGGCAGAACGGCCTGGAAACCTGGCTGAAATACCGCTTGATACGCGACGGAAAACGTCTGGTACGCGATTGGAACCTGTGGAGCAGTTATAGCTATCAACCCTACCGTTTTGAAGAATACCAGCAGTCAGGTATCAATTATTCCGGAAAAAATCTGACAGGTGTACCCCGTACGATCTGGGTAACTGGCATGGATATTGAAATCCGAAATGGGGTGTACCTTAATGCATCCGTTAATGCTACGGGTAGTCTGCCCCTGACAGATGGGAATGATGTGCTGGCAGATGCTTACCAGCTGGTACAGTTGAAATTGGGATACAGGACCGGACAAAAAAAACAGCAGTTCGACTGGTTCATCGGGATAGATAACCTGCTGAACCAGCGATACAGCCTGGGTAATGATATCAATGCCTTGGGAAAAAGGTATTATAACCCAGCCCCGGACAGAAATTTCTTTGCCGGGGTCCGATGTCGGTTCTGATGCAACAAAAGCTTAACATTTTGGCTGTAATGAATCCGCAGCCATGAACACTTATCTTAGCAGTAAATAGGAGCGATATGCCGAATATTCTGATCATCGACGACGAAAAAGCCATCCGGAACGTATTAAAGGAGATCCTGGGCAATGAGGGCTTTTCTGTAGAGGAAGCCACTGACGGGGAAGAGGGCTGGAAGAAATTCAATTCCGGCAGTTATGATGTGGTGCTTTGCGACATCAAAATGCCTAAACTGGACGGGATTGAATTCCTGCAGAAAGTGATCGAATCCCAGTCGGAAACCCCGGTGATCATGATCAGCGGGCACGGTAATATTGAAACAGCTGTGGATGCAGTGAAAAAAGGTGCATTTGATTATATTTCCAAACCACCGGATCTGAACAGGCTGCTCATCACCATCCGCAATGCGCTGGACAAGACCACGCTGGTGAAAGAGACCAAAGTACTGAAGCGGAAAGTATCCCGCGTGCAGGAGATCATCGGTGCCAGTGAAGGGATACTGAAAGTAAAAGACACTATTGAAAAAGTGGCGCCCACTGATGCGCGGGTGTTGGTGACCGGAGAGAATGGTAGCGGTAAAGAGCTCGTGGCCCGCTGGCTGCATGAGAAAAGTAACCGGGCAGGGGCGCCTATTGTGGAAGTGAACTGCGCGGCCATACCGGGCGAACTGATTGAGAGTGAATTGTTCGGTCATGAAAAAGGATCTTTTACATCTGCCATCAAACAACGCATCGGCAAGTTTGAGCAGGCTCATGGCGGAACCCTTTTCCTGGACGAGATAGGGGATATGAGCTTGTCTGCACAGGCCAAAGTGTTGCGCGCCCTGCAGGAAGGTAAGATCACCCGTGTGGGTGGCGATAAAGAGATCTCTGTGGATGTGCGTGTGATCGCCGCTACCAATAAGGACCTGCTGGAAGAAGTCAATGCAAAAAATTTCCGTCTTGACCTCTATCATCGTCTGGGCGTGATCCTGATCCATGTACCTTCACTGAATCAGCGCAGGGAGGACATACCGCTGCTGGTAGAGAAATTTTTATCAGATATAGCCGAAGAATACGGGCAGGCGGTAAAATCCATCGAGCAAAAAGCACTGGAAGCCCTGCAGCAACATAACTGGACAGGCAATATCCGTGAACTCAGGAATGTGGTGGAGCGCCTGGTGATCCTTTCCGGCAAAGAGATCAGCCTGAGTGATGTGGAGGCGTATGTGCTGCCGAGGTAGGGGGGTAGTTAAAAGGGTTAAAGTGGGTTAGAATCGTTAAAGAGGTTAAAATGGTTAAAGTGGGTTAAAGGCGGACTGTTAATTGGCACGATACAACCCTGTTTATCTACCCCTCCAACGATTTCCCTTCGTTTCACCCCCTTTAACTATTTTAACTACTTTAACCCTTTTAACCATTTTAACTACTTTTCCCCTAAAAGGATATTTTTGTTACACTTAATCACAAACTATGGGTTTACTTGTATTCATTATCGGAGTTATTGGCTGGCATGTGGGTATGTATGGGATGTTCAAAAAAGCGGGTATCGAGCCCTGGAAAGCGTTGGTGCCTTTTTACAATACCTGGCTGATCGTTGAAAAAACAGCCATTCGCAAATATTGGTTCTGGTTGCAGCTGATCCCTATAGCGGGCCAGTTTATCACCATCTGGATCACGATCATTTTTGTGATGCACTTCAAGAAAGTGGACCTGATCGCCCATACGCTGACCGTTTTCTTTCCTTTTATTTATTTCCCTTATCTCGGTTTTTCTGAAAAGGAGAAATGGTATGGTGGAGAGATACTGAAGCATTACCACAAACCCGCTTCGCGCGAGTGGATCGATGCGGGCGTGTTTGCCGTTGTTGCAGCCACCATCATCCGGACCTTTGTGTTTGAAGCCTATGTGATCCCGACAGGCAGTATGGAGAAAACCCTGCTCATCAATGATTTTCTTTTTGTGAATAAGATGAGTTACGGGGCACGCATACCGCAAACGCCGGTATCTTTTCCGTTTGTACACAATACCATGCCTTTCACCAAAACGGTTCCTTCGTACATCAAAGAGGTCCAGCTTCCGTATAAACGGTTACCGGCATTCACCGAAGTAAAAAGGAATGATGTGGTGGTATTCAATTTCCCTGCGGGAGATACCATCATCAACCTGCCCGAGTATGGCAGTGCCAATCCTTATTATGATGTGCTTCGGTTCACCTACCGGGGAGACCGTGAAGCTTTTGCGCAATCAGGTCTGCCCTTACTGGTGCACCCGATGGATAAAACGGACAATTATATCAAACGTTGCGTGGCGATCAGTGGCGATGTGTTGCAGGTGAAAAATGGTACCCTCTTCGTAAATAACCAGCCCGCATACCTGCCCCCGGCATCGCAAAGTGATTACCTGGTGGAGACCAACGGTACCAATTTTTCAGAAGAGTTTCTGCGGGAGGAACTGGGCATAGATATCGACAATCCCGGCGACCAGGTGCGTACCATCGATAAACCCGGAACCCTGATCTTTAACCTTACTCCGGAAGAGGTACAGAAAGTAAAGAAACAACCCAATGTAAAAGCAGTGGCCCCGTATTCCGATAACCAGATCGGTGTCACTTTCCCCAATGACGAAACCAATTTCCCGTGGACGGTTGATAATTATGGTCCACTCACCGTTCCCAAGAAAGGAGACGTGATCACACTAAGCCCGCAGAATATCGCTCTGTACCGCCGTCTGATCTCTAACTATGAAAACAACCAGCTGGAAGAGACCAACGGAAAATTCATCATCAACGGAAAAGAGACGAACACCTATACCATCAAATACAATTACTACTGGATGATGGGAGATAACCGCCACCGCAGCCAGGACAGCCGTTTCTGGGGTTTTGTTCCCGAAACACATGTAGTTGGGAAAGCTTCACTGATCTGGTTCAGCTGGGATAAAGGCCCCCGCTGGAAGCGTTTGTTCAATGGGATAAAATAACTATCTTTAAAACACGGAAGGGTCCTCAGAGCATTGCGCTGTGAGGACTTTTTTGTCTAAATATGTTTCGTTATGAGCCAGGAGAAATTCAGTTTTGATTTTGAAGTGTATGCCTCCATCGATGATCTTACGGCGGCCGATGCGGCTTTACTGCGCGATGCACAGGCCGCCACAGCCATTGCCTATGTTCCTTACTCGCATTTCAGGGTAGGTGCCATGGCCCTGTTGGCCAATGGACAGAAAGTAGCGGGCAGCAACCAGGAAAATGCAAGTTATCCGGTGGGCATCTGTGCAGAAAGGGTGCTGTTGTCAGCGGTATCCTCTTTATATCCCGGTGTTCCTGTTGAAACCATCGCCATCAGTTACCAGGCTGAATCAGGTAAAAGTGACCGGCCCATTTCGCCCTGCGGTATCTGCCGGCAGACATTGGCAGAGTACGAGAACCGCTTCCAGCATCCTATCCGTTTGATACTAGGCGGCAAGGAAGGAAAGGTCTGGATATTTCCTAAATCAAGCTTGTTGCTGCCGTTTGGTTTTACAGGAGAAGACCTGGGCTAGCGTAATTAGAAATTGGTAATTAATAATTGCTGATTTAATTATCTGATCAGTACGGTTGTTCCTTTGAGTGATATTTTCTGCTGTGAATCGCGGTCTGTATAATCCAACGTCCATACATAGGTGCCGCTGGATTGCGGTTGACTGTTTACGCGTCCGTCCCATTTACGGGTCCAGTCCCTGCTTTCAAAGATCACCTGTCCAAAACGGTTGTAGATCCTGAATACCAGGTTATCTGCCTTAAAGGCATTCAAAGGGTAGAGATAATCATTTAGTCCATCCCCATTCGGTGTAAAGGCCGAAGGCACTGCAATATAACAGCTGGCCAGTACAGTAATCATTTTATAGGCAGTGTCGGAACAATTGTATGCGTTGGTAGCTACCAGTCGCACAGGGTAGTTATTGCGCCTTCCGGTCAAGGGATAGGATTGTGGTCCGGGAACCTGCAGTGTACTGGTAACGCCATTACCAAAGGTCCAGTACCAGCCCGTGGTATTGGCTGAACTCCTGTCTGTAAAATGCAGGGTATCGGTTGGACATAACGTATCGGCCACCGCAAATCCTGCTTTAACCGTATGGTCTTCGAACAGGAAACTGCTGCGTACGCTATCGCTGCAAAAGCCATTGCTTACGGACAGTTGCAGTTGGTGGGTGCCGAATGCTTTTGATATGTATACCGGGTTCTGCAGGTTACTGAAGGAAAGGCTGTCAATGCTCCAGCGCCATTGTGTGGTTCCACCATAGCCATTGTGGGTAAGGTACAGGGTGTCTGATTTGCAACCGGTGGCAACCAGGGCCTGGTGATCTGCCGTAGTGATATTTTTAGTGGTAAAGGAAAGGGTAGATCCGGCGGGTGTGATGAGACCACACTCATCTATCAGCGGATTGCCATCGGATCCGTTTTTCAGGAGGATGGTGAACGTTCCATTGGTACGGATAGGGGCGGTCAATACGATGCGAACCACGGTACTGACCCCATTGCTGCAAATACCCGAAGCGCTTTTTACGGTCACAGCGGCAGGACCTGTAATACTGAAATCACTGCCATCGGCTGCTATGGAACTGCAGGCCATGGGTTTGCTGAATACCAGTTGCAGGGTGTCTTTATTGCATATAACAGGCGTGATGCTGTCCATGGGTGTTGGTACCAGCGCAATAAAACGCAGGGTCGCATTGTCGCCGGGGGCCAGTGCATTCTCGCAATTGTCTGTGAGTGTATTCCCGTCCGTTCCTGTTTTGGCAGTGATGGTGTAGGTCCCGGGTGATAAGGGATTGTCTAGTGTAACCAGGATAGAATCCGAATCAAACCCACGGGAGCAACCTACACCTGAAGCGGCAATGATATTTCTGGATGCCGCTCCGCTGATGGTAAAATCAGAACCATTGGGTGCTATGGAATTACAGTTTACGCGGCTGGATAGTTTGATCATTACCTGTGTACCATCACAGATGGCATAGGCGTTGGCAACTTTGGGTATCACCGGGTTAACAATGCTGGCAGTACCGCCTCCAGGCTGTCCGTTTGAAAACGCAAGTGTGTAACCTACTTCGCTGGTTTGGCCGGAGGCAAGAAAATGACTTACCAATAGTAGGTATTCATGCCCGGCGATCAGATCGGGCATTTTAGCAAATGCCGACAAGTTTTGTGACGGATCTGAAGCACAGGAAAATACAGAAGTTCCAGTTGCTGATGCACCGGTGGGGCCATAAGTGCCTACCCAGTTCGCTGTAATGATCAGGGAGGGATCCTTGAACACGTCCATCGGGTCGTGTCCGGTGATATCGAAGAGTTGCCAGTCGTAATCTTCCGGAATGGTATTCAGGGGCGTGATCACAAAACCCAGTGTGCCGGAGGTATAACAGGTAAACTTATACCAGTAAGGATTGGCAGTAGAGAAACTGCTGTTGCCGCAGCCTTTAGCCGGAACATTCCCATTGCTGCAAAGGGGTACTGTTTTTTGTGTAAAAGTGGTTGCCCCGCAAACAGGGAAAGCGGTAGTGGGTAATTGCCCAAGTGCCGTGCATGCCTGTGCATGACTTGTTATTTTGAAACCGGAAACCAATAATAAAAGATATAGGATTCTGCTAACCTGGCGCATAAATGTAAAATTATTGCATTCGAAGGAGAAGAACAGAAGAACAGATGAGCAAGGAACTGATGAATGAGTGGGTGGTAGCAGGTGCAATCAGAACTTATCTCATACATTCCTTGCTCATCTGTTCTTTAATCGTCTGTTCATCTGTTCAAAACAGCGTCTGCACCCCATGCGCAATCTTGAATTCATGTCCCAGTAACCATTTCTTGCGCCACATGCCACCCGAGTAGCCGGTCAGGGAACGGTCGCTGCCGATAACGCGGTGGCAGGGAACGATGATGGCCACATGGTTCTTGCCATTGGTGCTGGCTGCCGCTCGGATCACTTTAGGATCGCCCAGTCGTTTGGCGAGGTCCATATAACTGATGGTTTTACCATAGGCGATCTCCATCAGTTCGCTCCAGACCCTTGTCTGGAATTCAGTGCCTTCCTGGTGTACAGGAATGTCAAAGTCCCGGCGGGTACCATGAAAGTATTCGATCAGCTGTTCGGTACACTGGTGCATGATTTCGGTGATACCCGGCTCTCCATGGGCCAGCTGGTCTGGATTGTCTACAAAAGTCAGCTCACCAATATACTGATCTGTGCCACCGATCTGCAGCAGGCCGATCGGGCTCTCATAATAGGTGTAATGCAGTTCGTTCATGGCTAACCAATACGTTGTCCGTTCCGGACCGGTTTGTCCGGCTGCAATAAAATTACCTGATTATTCTCATCATAAACACCCAGTACCAAACATTCGCTGAAAAAATTGGCGATCTGTTTGGGCGGAAAGTTCACCACCGCAATTACCTGCCTGTTAATCAATTGTTCCTTGGTATAATGATGGGTGACCTGGGCAGAGGAATTTTTGACACCCAGAGGTCCGAAATCAATGCGTAACTGGTAGGCAGGTTTTTTTGCCTTCGGAAAATCAGTAACTTCAAGTATGGTTCCGCTGCGGATCTCTATTTTTTCAAAATCATCCCAGTTGATCATAAGTCAATTTGAAAATTTGAAAATGTGTAAATTTGAAAATAAGACGAATGAACAGAAGGATTCTCATTTTCAAATTCTCAAATTAACACATTTTTAAATTACTCTTTTACATCTAAAATCAAGTACACATGAAACGCACAGCAACTGCCATCTGGAATGGATCGGGAAAAGAAGGTAAGGGTACGCTCTCTACCCAAAGCACGGTTTTGAGCAATACACAATACTCTTATCTCTCCCGTTTTGAACAAGGTGTGGGTACCAATCCCGAAGAACTCATGGCCGCTGCCCATGCCGGCTGCTTTACCATGAAATTAGCTTTTGTTCTGGGTGCTGCCGGTTTTACACCCGATAGTCTGGAGACCAGCTGCGTTATTTCACTGGAAGAAGGTGTGATCACCCGGTCAGCTCTTTCGGTAAAAGCAAAAGTGCCTGGTATCAGTGCAGAAAAATTTCAGGAATGTGCGGCAGATGCCAAGGCAAACTGTCCCGTTAGCAAGGCCTACCAGATGGAGATCACGCTGGAAGCTGCTTTGGTATAGTTACTGAAAGGTCCAACGTTGTTTCGGGGCAGAAAAGCATGAGAAATCTCATGCTTTGGCGGTAATTTTCTCTATAGCTTAGCTGTATCCGAAACGACGTTGCTAAAACCAATTTTATGAATATCCGTAAAGCGCAGCTGGAAGATGTTGATGCATTGGCCGGATTATTTGACCAGTACAGAATCTTTTATCAACAGCCTTCCGACATTGAAGCTGCCAAACAATTCCTCACCGACAGGATCCGGAATAAAGAGTCAGAGATCTTTCTGGCTTTTCTGGATGGTAAACTGGTGGGTTTTACACAACTCTATCCCGTATTTTCTTCGATCGGCCTGAAACGGTCATGGGTGCTGAACGATCTGTATGTGGTTACAGAGTCGCGCGGTTCCGGTGCTGCAGATGCTTTGCTGAAAGCGGCACAGAACCTGGGCGCCGATACTTCTAGTCATTGGCTGGTTTTACAGACGGCCTGTCACAACCACCGCGCGCAACGGGTATATGAGCGAAACCAATGGGAGAAAGACGAAGAATTCTTAACCTATTACTACCGCTACTGATCCAGCAGGTCGGCCAGTTTCAGTAACTCCTGTTGTTTGTATTCGTTGGATGGCCTGTTAAAACATTTGGCCAGTTCCTCCAGTAAAACCTGGATGATACGAACATGTGTCTTGGGTTTAAAATAGGAGGGAGACGGTTCTACGGATAAACGTTTGAAATAATTCTCTACATCCTTATGTGAGAAAGCCTGACCGGTAGTGGCATCCACATAAAAATGAATCTTGTCCTGCGGATGCCCGGCATACGTGGCTGGGTCATAATCTGAATGATAGAAGGCAATGATACACTGCCTGGGAATATTGATGATGCGCGCATTAATCTCCAGGAGGTCGCACATTACCTGGTACAGGATACCATTGCTGATGGCATTCCCTTTTTTACTTTCCAGTACTTTGTGGATGAAAAATTCGTCGGGATGTTCGTAGTTCAGTTCTACCCCTTTCAGCTTATAATAATTGTAGATGATGCTCGATAAAACATTGGCCTGTTCCAGTGGTGTTAAAAAACTGTTCAGTTCCAGCCATACATTCCGCCGGATCTTTTCCACGTCCTGTAAAACCGGTGTGGTCTGCAGGTCTGGATACTGGTATTTGGCCACCAGCAAGGCCCCGAATAACAGGTCATGATAAGCGCTATCCCGCCATTCGGACAGGTCGTTCTGCAGGTCGGTAAAATGCAGGTGATGAATGATCATTTCGATACGCTCCTGTACATCTTCACTGAGCGTGGTCTCCCAGAGATGTTCCAGGTTGGGAATGATGTTTTTGCCATACGCTACGATCTTCTCTGAAACGGTAGAATATACCTCTTCATCCGGATCATCTATTAACGTGAACAGCGCATTG
The DNA here is from genome assembly GCF_058231045.1 of Sediminibacterium sp. FW305-C-269. Classification (NCBI taxonomy): domain Bacteria; kingdom Pseudomonadati; phylum Bacteroidota; class Chitinophagia; order Chitinophagales; family Chitinophagaceae; genus Sediminibacterium; species Sediminibacterium sp. FW305-C-269. The sequence continues at coordinate 451,870 of NZ_JBIQXQ010000002.1, forward strand.
ATCTCTCTGGTTTCCTGCATAGATGGTAACAGCATTCGGGGACTGTTAACACAGTTACATCCTGTTGATCCCCATGTGTTTCAAACTCAAACTAAATTCATTTTTCCGGATCTAGGCCTGTTAAGTTATCCCACAGGTGTGGAAATATGGCGAAGCTTTAACATAATAAACCCTGTTTTACATCGTTCTGCTGGTCAGGCTGGTAAAAAAGTGAGAATTAACAGCTTGTGAAGACCGATAATAGGTATTTTTGCATTTTATCACTAAAGTCATCTATGTCACAGTTTGCCACCCCCAAGTTCCCTGCCACTCCCCATCAATCTTTGCACACCGATCTGAAAAAAAGAGTACAGGCTTATTTTGATGAGAGAGGAATCGACTCGACCGGAAATCCCAAGTTATTCACCAAAGCCATTATCATGGTCATCGGCTTTGTGCTGGTGTATATTCACCTGCTGGTATGGACCCCCGTGTGGTATTTTGCCCTGGCCGAATGTGTGGTACTGGGCGGACTGGTTGCGGCCATCGGTTTCAACGTAATGCACGACGGAAGCCATGGAAGTTTCAGTAACAATAAGATCATGAACCGTATTGCGGCCTCTTCGATCAGTTTACTGGGCGCCAACCATTTTATGTGGAATATGAAGCACAACATGATCCACCACAGTTTCACCAATATTGATGGCGTGGATGATGATATCGAGATCGGTATCCTCATGCGTATGGCACCCACCCAGAAACGCTATAAAATGCATCGTTTCCAGCATTTCTATTTCTGGTTCCTGTACATGATGCTGTATGTGTTCTGGATCTTCTTTACCGATTACCAGAAATATTTCTCCAAAAAGATCGGTTCTGTGCCTTTGAAGAAAATGAGTTTTGCCGATCATTTCGAATTCTGGAGCGTAAAAGTTTACCATGCTGCGGTATTTATTGTGATCCCGATTGCAGCAGTGGGTTGGGTTAACTGGATCATCGGTTTCCTGACCATGAGCCTGTTCGCCGGTTTTGTGCTGAGTATCGTTTTTCAGCTGGCGCATACCGTAGAACATACGGAGTTTCCTGTGGCCAGTGTTGACACCAATAAAATGCCCGATGAATTTGCTGCTCACCAGATCAAGACAACCGCCAATTTTGCCACCAAGAATAAGCTGATCAGCTGGCTGGTAGGCGGTCTGAATTTCCAGATCGAGCACCACTTGTTCCCGAAAATATCCCATGTGCATTATCCTGCCATCAGTGAGATCGTAAGAAATGTTTGCCGTGAATACCAGTTGCAATACATCGAGTATCCAACCATGCGCAGGGCTGTTGTGGCGCATGTTCGTTTCTTACGTCAGATGGGGAAATATGATTAGCGAATTAAAAATTCAAAATTAAAAATTCAAAATTAAAAATTCAAAAGTCAAAAATAAAAGAGGTTTATAGATAAAGAGCCCGATAGCTAGCTATCGGGCTCTTTATCTATAATGATTTTGACTTTTGACTTTTTAATTTTTACTTTTTCTTCGCTGCTTTTTTTGGGGCCGCTTTCTTAGCGGCTTTCTTTACGGTCTTCGTGGCCGTTTTGGTGGCTGTTTTTTTTGCAGCGCTCTTTTTGGCAAAAGCGTTGGGTACCTGGGCTTCGATCATCTTCTTCACTTCTTCCAGCTCAATTCCGGCCAGGTCTTCAGCGGTGTATTTGTCAGAGTCTGCTTTGCGACCCAGTTTCAGCATCTTTTTATTAAAGCGGATGAATGGACCCCAGCGGCCATTCTCGATGGAGATCTTTGCTTCGGGCCATTGTTTGATGAAGCGGTTGGCTTCCTTATCAATCTTTTTCCCGATGAGTTCATTGATATCGCTTTGGCTGAGTGCATCAAAATTGTAAGCCCGCGGGATATTGATGTACATATCGTTCCACTTGATAAAGGGACCGAAGCGTCCTTTGCCCTTGGTTACCGGTAACTCATTATAATAGGCGATAGGGGCGTCGGCCAGCTGTTTTTCGTTGATCAGCTGTATGGCCCTGTCGAGCTCGATGGTATGCAGGTCCTCCCCCTTGGGGATGGAGATGAACTGATCTCCCAGTTTGATGTACGGACCAAAACGTCCCACGTTCACGGATAGTTCCTGCCCTTGGTATTCACCGAGGGTACGTGGTAATGAGAACAGGTGCATGGCTTCTTCCAGGGTAATGGTCTCAATACTCTGGTCCTGCTTCAGTTTGGCGAAACGGGGTTTTTCCTCTTCGTTGGAAGTATCGCCGATCTGCACCATGGGACCATACCGTCCCATTCTAGCGATCACCCTTTTACCCGATTCCGGATCGATACCCAGTTCTCTTTCGCCTTTGGCACGTTCTGCATTTTCGAGGGTATGTTCAATGGTTTCATGGAAGGGTTTATAGAACCCGTCGATCATATTGCTCCAGGCGATCTTTCCTTCGGCGATGAGGTCAAATTCTTCTTCTATCTTGGCGGTAAAACCGAAATCCATCACTTTGGTAAAGTATTGTTTCAGGAAGTCGGTTACTACAGCACCCAGGTCGGTAGGGAACAGTTTGTTTTTTTCCGCCCCGGTATTTTCCTGCAGGATCTCTTTTTCTACCTGGTTATTCCTGGTTAGTGTCAGCAAAGCCATTGCTCTTTTTACGCCTTCCTTATCGCGTTTCTCCACATAGTTACGTTTCATAATGGTGGAGATGGTAGGTGCATAAGTGGAAGGCCGGCCAATTCCCAACTCTTCCAGTTTTTTCACCAGTGAAGCTTCCGTATAACGGGCTGCCGGGCGGGTGAACTTTTCCGTAGCCGTCATGCGTGCAAAATCCAGCTGCTGACCCACGGTCAATGGAGGTAGCATACCATCGGTATTCTCTTCATCCTCTTCGTCCTTTCCTTCCAGGTACACTTTCAGGAAACCGTCGAATTTCATCACTTCGCCATTGGCGGTCAGGGTTTCCTGGTTGCTGCTGACATTGATCTTAGCGGTGGTCTTCTCAAACTCGGCATCGCTCATCTGTGAAGCAATGGTACGTTTCCAGATCAGTTCGTATAAGCGGCGTGTATCTTCATCATCCACAGTGGTATTACTCATGTAAGTGGGCCTGATGGCTTCGTGGGCTTCCTGCGCACTTTCGTTCTTGTTCTTGAACTTTCGTGGCTGGTGGTATTCGCTGCCGTAAGCTTTGGTGACCTGATTGCGGATATCTTCCAGTGCGGTATCGCTCAGGTTGATGCTGTCGGTACGCATATAGGTGATCTTACCGCTCTCGTACAGTTTTTGAGCCAGCAACATGGTCTTACTTACGCTGTAACCCATTTTACGCGATGCTTCCTGCTGCAGGGTAGAAGTGGTGAAAGGTGCGGCAGGCGTACGTTTGGCAGGTTTTACCTGGATGTCTGTTATGGAATATCGGGCGTCCTTACAGGTTTCGAGAAATGCTTTGGCATCTTTCTCGGTCTGCATTTTATTGGGACCTTCCGCTTTAAATGTAACGGTTTTTCCGTTGATATCCGGTGCGGTGAAATACGCTTCTACTTTATAGCTGCTTTCAGGAATGAACTGATTGATCTCTCTTTCTCTCTCTACGATCAGGCGTACCGCTACACTCTGCACGCGTCCGGCGCTAAGGCTGCGCTGCATGCCGATCTTGCGCCAGAGTACGGGACTCAGTTCAAAGCCCACCAGCCTGTCCAAAACCCGGCGTGCCTGCTGGGCATTTACCAGGTCCATATTGATGCGGCGCGGATTATCTACCGCTTTGCGGATTGCGGGAGCCGTGATCTCATGAAAAACAATTCTCTTGGTGGTTTTGGGATCCAGGCCCAATACCTCCGCCAGGTGCCAGCTGATGCTTTCCCCTTCACGGTCCTCATCCGATGCCAGCCATACTTCCTCAGATTTTTTGGCAAGCTGGCGCAGTTCTTTTACCACACGCTCCTTGTCGTCGGGTACCTTGTACCTGGGTTGGTAATGATTGTTTACGTCAATGCCCATGTCATCCTTTTCCAGGTCTCGAATATGACCATAACAGCTTTTCACCTCGAAATCTTTGCCGAGGATCTTCTCTATGGTTTTGGCCTTTGCCGGCGACTCAACGATCAATAAGTTCTTTGCCATACAGCCTTCTCATCCGCCTCTGACGGTTCTTTTATATGGTTTTGCGAAATATCAGACCTCCTAAAAAATTCTCCCCGTTGGGGGGAGAAAAGCAGGTATCTGGCCCTGCAATATTAGGTGAAACCATTAAATCACAAAAAATATCAGGAAATGTTACCCGCAAAAAAACGCACAATACCGCTACAGATTTGGTTGTCCTTATACACCTGGCTATGCCCCAATCCTTCGGTTACCAGGAAGCGGACATGCGGCAAATCCTTTGTCAGTAAAGGTTTTACATCCTCAAAAGGGCAGATGCTGTCTTGCCGGTCATGTATCCATAATACAGGTGATTGCAGGGATTTGACCACTCTGCTAACAGAATAATAACTTACAGGGTGTTCGGTGAGTTCATTGATCAAACCGGTGAATGCCTGTTTCACATTTGGGGTAACCGGTATCATCCGGAAGAAATTGTCAATGGCACGGGTGGTTTCCGTAGCGGGAGCCACCAATACCAGCTTACGGTTCTGGTTATCCGGTAATGCCTCAAATGCCAATGAGGCAGCCAGTCCGCCCAGCGAGTGTCCCATGAACCCATAGATTGGGCCAAAAGCTGCTTCTGCCTGCAACAGGGCTTGCTTATATATATAAGCATTGATGAGTTTACCCTCGCTTTGGCCGTGGGCGGGTGCATCAAACACCAGCACTTCAAAACCTTCTTTTTTCAGGGGCTGAACATATTTCTCAAACTTGTAAGCATTACTGCTGAACCCGTGGGCGATCAGTATCTTTTTTCCATTTGGATGTTCCGGTACCCAGCGGAATCCCCTGATCGTAAGTCCATCCAACTGTAAATGGATCTTTTCGGCCTTATGGAACACCGGGGGTATCTTCCTGGGCGTTTTTCCGGCATATGGGGTACAGAAGATGCGATAAGCCATTTCTGCGGCTTTTTGGGGAGAAACCAGGCCAATGGCCTTCAACTTTGTTTTATAATATCCCAGCAACAGTCTTTGTGCTAATTTCATCTTCATAAGATCAAAGATATGCAGGTTACCATCATAGGTTCTGGCAATGTTGCCACAGTTATCGGTACCATACTTTTCAGGAAAGGGCATACCATCCGCCAGGTTGTTGGGAGGAACCCGGTTGCCACCCATGCATTGGCCGAACAGTTACAGGCAACAGTTGTGAATGATCTTTCAGCGATGCAGGTGCATGCGGGAACCTACCTGCTGGCCGTATCAGATGGGGCTGTGGCGGAAATCGCAGCTCAATTGTCATTGGGTGACCAGTTATTGGTGCATACGGCAGGCTCGGTTGACAAGCAGGTGTTGGCCAAAGCCAGTTCCCGTTACGGGGTATTGTGGCCGATGAAAATGATTCGGAAGTCCATGCACACCCTGGCACCGGTTACGATCGTCACCGATGGCAATACGGAAGAAGCGATAAGAGAGATTGACACGCTGGCACAGGTTTTTGAGGCGGATATCGTTAGGGCTGATGACGCACTGCGGGCAAAAATGCACCTGGTGGCGGCATTTACTTCTAATTTCAGCAATCATCTGTACCACCTGGCGGCAGATTTCTGCGAGGCAGAGCAGATCGATTTCCGTTTGTTCTATCCCATCATTGAAGCAACCGTGCAGAACCTGCAGCAGCAGCATCCGGCTTCTGTACAGGCAGGACCGGCTTTTAGGGGTGATCGTCAAACGGAGGCAAAACACCTGGAACTGCTGGGGCCTTATCCCCAGGCGAAACAGATCTATGAAATGATGAGTGAAAGTATCCGGAAACGTTTCAGGGGTTAATACAAAAAGAAGTGCCGGTAGAAACCGGCACCGAACTATTCAACCTGCTTTATCCGAAAAACTTTTTAATATCTCTTTTTGTATGGTGAGCAATGTAAAATTGCCTAGATCAAGGGGTATCCCCCTAACAGATTCTTCGAACGAAGCACTATATTCTGCCAAAGGTCATTTTCCGGGGGCAGAAGAAAGAATAATATAAACTTTAAATATAGTTTAAAATTAAAATATGTTATCGCCACGCTCTTTTTGGCCTGTATTTTCTTTTGTTTCAGCCATCGCAAACTTTTCCGTAACTCGAATGGTTAAATAAGTATTCTAAGATACTTTTGTCAACCTATGTACACGATCAAGATCAAATTTGAGCAAAAAGGGCTCGAACCTGTGACCCTGACCAATATTGCAGACGATCAAAGCCTGCTGGAAGTTTGTTTGGACAATAATATCGAACTTCACCATAACTGCGGAGCAGTTTGTGCCTGCAGTACCTGTCATCTTTATGTTGACAAAGGCATGGACCACCTGGAAGAGCTGGGTGATAAGGAGGAAGATTTTATTGACCGGGCCGTTAACCCCCGCATCAATTCCCGCCTGGGCTGCCAGTGTATCTTGCAGGCCGGTTCAGGGGAAGTGGAGATCACCCTTCCCGATCAGACCCAATTCTTAGGTGAATAACTTTGCCTAATGCAGCTTCCCAAATACAAACCACAAATCCCGAACAAGAGATGAGCCATTTTGAACCGCCGATTCACTGGAACGATCACGAAGACATTGCCATGAAATTATACGAACGTTTTGGCGATGAGTTTAACGAAGGCAGGATCTACCGCATCCGTTTTACGGAACTGCTGGAGTGGATACTGGAAATCCCCAACTTTGCAGGTACCCGGGAACAGAGTACCGAAGGACACCTGGAAATGATCCAGAGTGCCTGGGTATATGAGTGGAGGGATAACCAGAAATAATCACCATACTTTTGTGAGGGCACATACCAACTGTTAACCTGCCGATAATCCCATAAACGAATCAACCCATAAACAGGTAATCCCCATCCATTGCTCGACAAATTCAAACATATCACCACATTGGTCTTTGATGTAGATGGCGTGCTTACGGATGGTAACCTGCTGGTATTACCTGATGGTGTAATGGCCCGGACCATGAACATCAAAGACGGGTATGCGTTGCAGCTGGCTGTGAAAAGAGGCTACCGGGTACTGGTAATCTCCGGCGGAAACTCGCCCGAAGTAAAAGAGCGTTTGCGCAAGCTGGGTGTTACAGATGTGTGGATGCAGGTAACGGATAAAACAGCAATACTGTCACAATACCTGCAGGATAACGGGATACCCAAAGAATCTGTGCTGTATATGGGAGATGATATCCCCGATTGGCAGGTGATGCAACTGGCTGGATTACCCTGCTGTCCTTCAGATGCTGTACGGGAAATTAAAACGATTTCGGTGTATATTTCTCCTTTCTCCGGCGGTGCGGGTTGCGTAAGGGATGTGATAGAGAAAGTGATGAAACTGCGCCACGACTGGGGCGAAGACACTACGGTGCGTGCACAATAACCATACTGCTGTTTAGGGCAGGATCTTGTATGTATAAATTCAGAACTTGAAAGTACTCGCGGCATTTTTCAGACTGATACGCTGGCCCAACCTGGTCTTTATTGCACTTACGCAGGTGCTGTTCGAGTTTTGTATCTACCGTAGTATTTATCCGCCAGTGAATACAGTTGGCACGGAAACCTCCCGCTTCATTCTTCTGATGCTGGCATCTGTGCTGATTGCAGCGGCCGGTTATATCATCAACGATTATTTTGACCTGAACATAGACCAGGTAAATAAACCTGATAAAGTGGTGGTGAACACGATCATCAGTCGCAGATGGGTGATCTTTTGGCATATGTTCCTGAGTTTACTGGGATTATTCTTTACGTTCTCTGCATTACCCATGCAGGATTACTGGCACCTGGTACTTGCCAACCTGGCAAGCATCATTTTATTGTGGTTCTATTCAACCAACCTCAAAAAACAATTGCTGATCGGTAATGTGCTGATCTCTGTATTGACGGCCTGGGTGATCCTGGTGATCTTTTTTTCCAAATACCCGCTCTCCATTCATTCCCTTTTACTGGCAGATAAAAATGAAGTCAGGTTTTTCCGCTATGCCATCCTGTATGCCTCTTTTGCATTCGTGATCTCATTGATCCGCGAAGTGGTCAAGGATATGGAAGACAGGGAAGGCGACAGAAAATATGGATGTCGCACCATGCCCATCGTATGGGGCCTGAATGCCAGTAAGGTATTTGTGGCGGTATGGGTAATTGTGCTGGTGGCCGTACTCGGTATTCTGCAGGTATATGTAATTCCCTTTGGCTGGTGGCATAGTGCCCTGTATTGCCTGTTATTCATCATTCTTCCCTTGTTATGGGTGCTGCGCCAATTGTACAGGGCCCATTCGGCAGAAGATTTTCATCAACTCAGCACGGTGGTCAAACTGGTGATGTTTACCGGTATTGTTTCTATGTTCTTTTTCAGGATCTACCTGGTGCATTAATTCAATTCTTTATTTATGCAGCATATCATACTAGCATCTCAATCACCACGACGTAAAATGTTATTGGAATGGGCTGAGATTCCTTTTGAAGTGATAGTTCAGGTTACGGATGAATCTTATCCTGAAGGGTTGAGTCTCACAGACACTGCTATTCATATCGCCCGTAATAAAGCCCTGTCGGTACAGGCACATGTAAAAGAAGCCTATCATCATGAATATATAGGTAAAACCATTCTTGCGGCGGATACGATCGTGGTACTGGACAATCAAGTGATTGGCAAACCCGTGAACAGGGAAGATGCCATTAACATACTTCGTTCTCTGTCGGGCCAGAAACACCAGGTTATTACAGGTGTTGTATTACTGCACAAAACAGGAGAGATTGCTTTTGCGGATTGCACTGAAGTGAGCTTTCATGTGTTAACGGAAGAGCAGATCTGCTTTTATGTAGACAAATATGAACCCTACGACAAAGCCGGCGCCTATGCCATCCAGGAATGGATCGGAGTGGTGGGTATCGAGTCCATCAACGGCGATTTCTACAACGTAATGGGGCTGCCTGTCAGTCGGGTGGTGAAAGCCTTAGATACGATAAATTCTTAAGCAAAAATCAGGTATTTATACCGTTGGTATCCTTTGTAATTTTTCGGTTGGCCGCAACAAAAGCGGTTAGCTATGAATGAAAGATTACTTCAGTTCATCTGGCAGTTCCAATATTTCCAGAAGCAGTTTTTACTGACCACGGCCGGTGAGGTACTCCTGGTGGGTAAACCAGGCATCCGGAACCAGCATCAGGGGCCCGATTTTTCAGAAGCGGATATCCGGATAGGCAATACCCGGTGGGTGGGTAATGTGGAAATACATATCCGGTCTTCAGACTGGCATAAACACAGGCATGGGGCAGATCGCAATTACGGAAATATCATTCTGCATGTGGTTTGGGAAGATGACTTTCCCTTGTATGATAACGGAGGTAACCGTGTGGCCACATTGGTGTTACAGCCGCTGGTCCCTAAACTTTTCCTTGAACGGTACAGGCAGATGATGGAAACCATGGTGATGATTCCCTGTCAACCTTTTTTGCCGGTGCTGGATCAGTTGGGCTGGTATGCCTGGAAAGAACGTCTGGCAGCAGAGCGGTTGGAGCGGAGGGCAAAACAGGTCCTCACCATGGTGGCAGCTAGCTCCAATCATTGGGAGGAAGTGTGCTGGCGTATGCTGGCAGCCAACTTCGGATCCAAAGTAAATGGGCCCTTGTTTGAAATGGTGGCCAAAACCATACCGGTACAGTTACTTGCCCGGCACAAGAACCAGGTACAACAACTGGAAGCTCTGTTATTGGGCCAGGCCAACCTGTTAGGCGGCAAGTATGAAGATGATTATGCGATTCTGCTGCAAAGGGAATATCGGTTCCTGAAAAAGAAATACCATTTGGAAAACATACTCAAATCGCCTGCTTTTTTACGGATGCGGCCTGCTTCTTTTCCAACCATCCGGCTGGCACAACTGGCCATGTTGATACACCGGCTGCCTTACCTGTTCTCTACGATTAAAGAAACCGTGGATTTGTATACTTTGATGGACCATTTTATGGTAACGGCAAACGATTACTGGCACGATCATTACCGGTTTGATGAAACCGCTGGTTACCAGCACAAACATCTGGGTAAGCAGATGGCGGAGAATATTTTCATCAATACTGTATTGCCCCTGTTATTTGCCTATGGTCTGTACAGCAAAGAAGAAGCCTATCAGGAAAGGGCTATCCGGTGGATGTATGAAATAGCTGCCGAGCAGAACCAGATCTCGCGGCAATGGCAAAGGCTGGGTATCGCCCAACATTCCGCTGTTGATTCACAGGCGTTGATAGAATTAACAAATCATTATTGCATCCACAGGCGTTGTCTCGATTGTGCCGTAGGCAACAGAATACTGAAAAATGACGTCTTTTGAGAGAGCGTCGGTCGGGAATCGGCAGTCGTGAGTAATGAGTAGGTAGTGTTAGCCACTTTTGAATTTTCACTACTGATTACTCACGACTGCCGATTCACGACTCACCAATTGAACTGCATGTCCAGTTCAACATCGGGATGCAGGGTTCTTTCCACCGGGCAGGTGCGGGCGGTTCTTTCCAGGATCTCTTTTTGTTTGTCGTCGAGATTCAGTGTGGACGGGAAGAACATATGCACTATGATCTTGCTGATGCGACGCGGATCACTGGCCATTACTTTGGTAACATCCAAACGGGTTCCGTCCAGTACTATATCCATAGTGCGGGCCTTGATACCCATGGTAGTCACCATGCAGGCACCCAGCGCGGTAGCTACCAGGTCAGTGGGAGAAAACAGTTCACCCTTACCCTGGTTATCTGTAGGAGCATCGGTTTCGATCACAGAGCCGCTTTGCAGGTGAGTAGCGGCTGTTCGGAGCTCACCTTTATAAATAATTTGTGAAGTCATTGAATCATTTTGCCATAAATTTACAAGTAACAAATCAAATGGAAGTGAAGAAGCTATTTTTAATCGTAGGTATGCTGGGTACGCTGGTGGTTTCTGCACAGCAGAAAGTACTATCCACCGGTGCAGATGCCAGGCAGCTGAAAAAAGCAGAGCGCAGGGAAAAGATCAATCAACTGATCAAACAGGAAGAAGAGGGGGCCCTGATCTATCAAAAACAGGGTGCATTTGGTTTTAAGTTCAATACAGATGCCTGGAGCATGTTTTATGAACATGGCAAATACAAGACCATCAACAAAACCAACCTGTGGTGGCTTGAGTTTGGCGAGCGGAAAGACAAGAAAGAAGAAAAAGTACCTACTCTCAGTGCTTCACAAGGTTTCCTGGTCATCTCCAGTTATATTTACGGTAAACGGAATAATTTTTACTACCTGAAAGGAGGTCTGGGCCAGCAATTGCTGATCGGTGGGAAAGGTAATAAAAACGGAGTGGCCGTTTCTGCTATATATGGCGGTGGCTTATCAGCCGGTTTGCTGAAACCATATTATATCGAGATCCAGAACCCTTCTACCAATACCCGGGAGCAGATCAAATACAGTCCTGATAATGAAAATCTCTTCCTGGACCCCAGTATCATCATTGGAAAAGGAAATTTTGGCAAGGGTTTCAACGAGATCACATTTGTTCCGGGCGCCCATGCCCGTGCAGCTCTTCGGTTTGATTATGGCCGGTATAACGAAGTGCTTTCCGCCATGGAAGTAGGGGTCAATGCGGAATATTATTCTAAAGCCATGCCCATTATGCTGTTGAACAAGGAACATAAGTTCTTTTTCAACGCCTATATCTCCCTTGTTTTTGGTAAGAGAAAGTAAGCTATTTTTGCAGAAGTCCGGCCTCCGGACCTCTACCTCTTAACCGAATCTGTGCCGATGCAAGAATTACCTGTGGTAGCCAAGATCAATGCTACAGAACCCGCCCTGAAAAAGCCCAACTGGCTTCGTGTAAAACTGCCTATCGGCGAAAGCTATAAGCATGTCCGTGGCCTGGTGGATACCCATCAACTACATACCATCTGCGAAAGCGGTAATTGCCCTAATATGGGCGAGTGCTGGGGAGAAGGTACCGCTACCTTCATGATCCTCGGTAATGTATGCACGCGCAGTTGCGGTTTTTGCGCGGTAGCCACCGGCAGACCCGAGCCCGTTGATTGGGATGAACCCCAGCGTGTGGCAGAAGCCATTCACCTGATGAAAGTAAAACATGCGGTGATCACCAGCGTGGACCGGGATGAATTGAAAGACGGCGGCTCCATTATCTGGTACAATACCATTGAAGCCGTAAAGGGCTTAAACCCCGGAACTACACTTGAAACGCTGATCCCCGATTTCCAGGGCAAGGCCGATCAGGTGCAACGTATCATTCATGCGGCACCCAACGTAGTAAGTCATAATATGGAAACCGTAGAACGTATGACCCGACAGGTTCGTATACAGGCCAAATATCGCCGGAGCCTGGAAGTGCTGAACCTGCTAAAGAAAGGCGGCATGCGCACCAAAACCGGCATTATGCTGGGCTTGGGCGAAACCAAGGAGGAAGTGATACAAAGCATGAAAGACCTGGTATCGGTTGGTACGGATGTATTGACACTCGGACAATACCTGCAACCCACCAAAAAACATCTGCCGGTACAACGTTTTGTCCATCCTGATGAATTCGCCGAACTACGTGCCATTGGGTATGAACTTGGCTTTGATTATGTAGAGAGCGGCCCCTTGGTCCGTTCATCCTATCACAGCGAAAAACATGTGATCCCTGGTTATGGCAGGGCCAAATGGCAGGAAGAACAACAATTGAAAACGATTTGATCATACAGAACGCCCGGCCATGTCGGGCGTTGTTTTTATCATTGCACCATGAAAAGAAATGTCCTGGTTATTGCGCTGTTACTGCTTTGTTCTGTTACACTTCAGGCACAATGGAGCTGGAAGAAGGTAGATTCATTGTATCAACCTTTACCTGATGGGGTGCATGTGTATAAGACCACCGATGCCACTGAAGGCAAACCCAATATCGCGTATTATGTGAGTGCGGACCTTACTGACAGGTCTCTGCAGTTCAGCACCCAGGTAGGTAATGGCAAACGGCTCACCCCCTCGCAATACTATGCTCAGGAGAACCAGCCCCTGCTGGTGATGAATACCACTTTTTTTGAATTCGTTCACAACAGTAACCTGAATGTGGTGATTAGGGATGGCAAAATGTTGGCTTACCAGGTGCATAGTATGGCGGGTAAAGGGAAAGATACTTTAACCTACCGCCACAGTTTCGGAAGCGCCATTGGCATCAGCAAAAACAGGGAAGCCGATATTGCCTGGTTGTACACCGATTCGTCTGCAAAATATGCATATGCCAGTCAGCAGGTGATCAGTAACTGGAAAGATTCCATACAGCAACTCCCTGCCAAACAAATGTTGCGTAAGGGCAGTTTCCGTAAATGGAAAATGCAGACTGCCGTAGGCGGTGGACCTGTTCTGGTTCAGAATGGTCAGGTTCAGATAACCAATAATGAAGAACTTAAGTTTGGCGGTAAAGCCATCCATGACAAACATCCCCGTACGGCAATGGGATATACGGCTGATGGTAAATTGATCATGCTGGTCATCGAGGGCCGCTCACCTGGAAAGGCAGAAGGGGCAAGCTTAGTCCAGGAAGCCAACATGCTGAAAGAGATCGGCTGTATAGAAGCCCTGAATTTGGATGGCGGGGGAAGCAGTTGTTTACTGCTGAACGGAAAACAAACCATCACTCCCAGCGATAAAGAGGGACAGAGACCGGTACCGGCAGTTTTTTTAATTAAGAATTAGAAATCAGCAATATTAGGATTAGAAATATTTTTCAAGAGTTTCAGTATGGCGGCGAGCGTTTTTAAAAGCTCTTTACAGTCTCCCATTTATCTACCTGCCAAGTACAAAGAAAAATAGAATGAATAAAGCTACATTACCTCATTCATTCTATCATTCACTCATTCACTCATTATTTCAGATCCCACACCAATGCCGAAGCACCCAGTATGGCCGCATCTGAAGCTTTCAGGTGGCTGACCAGTATCTTTACTTTGTTCTGGAATACCTGTATCAGGTTTGCTTCCATGTGTTCACGGGTTGGTTTTAAGATCAGTTCACCTGATTTGGTGAGTCCGCCGAATAAGATGATGGCTTCCGGACTGGAGAACATCACAAAATTGGCTAACGCCATACCCAGTATCTTACCTGTGTATTCAAAGATCTCTTTTGCCAGTTCATCACCCTCTATGGCTGCATCGTATACTGCTTTGGAATCGATCTGGTCCTGTGACAGGTTCCTTAGTACACTCGGAGTATTGCTGTTGGTCAGTAACTCCAGTGCGGTCAATCGTACGCCTGTAGCCGATGCATAACTTTCCAGCGAGCCTCTTTTGCCGGTTCCTTCATGCATACGGCCATCGGGGATGATGATGGTATGTCCAAGCTCACCTGCAAAACCATCGTGTCCGTAGATCAGTTTGCCATTGGCCACAATACCGCTTCCTACACCGGTGCCAAGGGTAATCATAATAAAATCATTCATGCCCTGCGCAGCACCGTACATCATCTCTCCCAATGCTGCGGCATTGGCATCGTTGGTGAGTACTACGGGCAACTTGAATTTATCTTCGATCATTTTGGAGAAAGGCAGGATACCTTTCCAGGGAAGGTTTGGTGCATATTCTACCGTTCCGGTATAATAATTCCCGTTAGGCGCTCCCAGACCAATACCCTTAATACGGCCAATACCGCCCGCCTGCTCAATCATCGGAACCAGGTTGGCATGCAGATCAGCTATAAAATTCTCTACTTCGTTGTGTTTGCGGGTCGACATTTCGCTTGAGTACAGCAGATTGCCCAACCGGTCTACAATACCAAATTTGGTACCTGTTCCACCAATATCCACGCCGATGGCAAGTTGTTCTAAACTGGGGTTTGTTCTAGACATAATCATATCGTTTTGTTGCTCTGGCATCTGTCCAAAGGTATTGTTTTTTAGTGTCCGCCACTGATCTGCTCGTCAAAGTCGAGGCCCTGCGCATGTAATACACGCTTTAATTTCAGTGCCAGGAATACCAGGAAGGCAAAACATCCTGCTGCCAGTAAGTAAGAGCTGTGCATGGTAGTGATATCGCCCAATGCACCCTGCATAGGAGGTATGATGGCTCCACCCAGGATCATCATGATCAGGAAGGCAGAACCCTGGCTGGTATATTTTCCTAAGCCGCCTACACCCAGTGCAAAAATGCAGGGCCACATAACAGAGCAGAATAAACCACCTGCCATGAATGCGTACACCGAAATGATACCGCTGGTGAATACACCCACTAACATGGCAATGCAGGCCAGGGAGGCAACGGTTACCAATGTTTTTACCGGTTTCTCCTGTCCGTAGAAGAATGCAGCGATGGCGATGGCAATAAATACGGCATAACCGAACAGGTCAGAAATATCGTTTCCATAGATTTTACTTACACCCAGCACAATACAGAAAGCAATGAAAGGAACTATAATGGTCATGATCTTTCTCATAGCTCCGCTAAGATTGAATACACTGATGGCACCGGTCCAGCGGCCGATCATCAAACTGCCCCAGTACAATGAAACATATTTGGAGATCTGGCTTTCGTCCAGTCCCAGATCGCTAAGGTATCCCGGTGTTTTCAGTAGTGCGCCGAAATTATTGTCGATGGTAACTTCCACACCCACATATACAAAAATGCCGATCATACCATAGATCAGTTGCTGGTATTTCATGGCACCCCAGCCTTCGCTGTTCTTGGTAGCCTGGCTGTTGGAGTAGAAAAGAACGCCTACCACCGATACCAGTGTGATGATCAGTAAGGTAATTTTGGGTACTTCAGTCAGTTGCCCAACCACGATCACAGCACCGATCAGCAGGGTCATGATCAACAGGGAACCGGAAGCCTTATTGGCCTTTTCAAATTTCTCATCGTTCTTGCCGTCTGGCAGTTTCGATAGTGCAAAGAAGATGGCAACTGCCGCAAATACGGCCGCTACAATCATATATAATACGTTGATGTTGGTGACCGTAACCACCGCATTTTTACTATCGGCGGTTCCGAACAGGAAGAAACTTACGATCAATGGACCGAGGGTGGTACCCAGCGAATTCACGCTGCCACCAAGGTTTAACCGGTGCGAACCGGTAGAAGGGTCGCCGAGTATGATGGCAAAAGGCTGTGCTGCTGTTTGCTGCAGGGAGAATCCCAGTGCCACTACAAAGAAGGAAGCAAGGATAGCTGGAAAGGAGTTGGCATTGGCTGAAGGAATGATCAGCAAGGCGCCAACCACTGAGATCAGCAGACCATAGATAATGCCGCGTTTGTAACCAATTTTATTCAGGATATCATAACCCAGTACATTGGAACAGATAAATAATATCAGGGATCCGATGAAGTAGGCACCATAGAAGGCCGAACCGATCAACTGCGATTCAAACTGGTTCAGGTTAAAATGCGTTTTACAGAACGGGATAAAGATGCTGTTCGAGGCAGCAATGAATCCCCAGAAAAAAAATACGATCACCAGGGTGGCCAATGCACCGGTATTGGTGGGCTGTTTGGGTTGGGTCATGACAAGAAATGGTTTATTGGTGAAGGTAAAATAAACGACAATAAGCGGGCGAAAAAATTTACAAACATTATTGCAGGTAACCGTTTAGTTGCTAACTTCAGAAAAACTTGCTAAAAAGAATTTGATGGAGATCATACATGTCAGTGCAGAATGTTATCCTGTGGCCAAGGCAGGAGGACTGGGAGATGTTGTGGGAGCATTGCCCAAATATCAGTGTAAAGCGGGGCATATAGCCAAAGTGGTCATGCCCATGTACCGCACAAAATTCCTGTATGAGAATGAGTGGACCGTTGATTTTAAAGGATCTTCCAACCTGGGCAACTGGTTCTTCGACTATACGATCATTAAAGAACCCACTAATAAACTGGGTTTCGATCTCTTCCTGGTAGATATCAACGGGCTGCTTGACAGGCAGAAGATCTATGGCTACGAAGACGACGCAGAGCGCTTTACTGCCTTCCAGATAGCCGTGGTGAACTGGATGAGCAGCTGGGAACACAAGCCTGATGTGGTGCATTGTCACGACCATCATACAGGATTGATCCCTTTCATGATGAAGTACTGTTATGACTACCAATCGTTAGCAAATGTGCCAACGGTATTCACCATTCACAATGCTCAATACCAGGGTTGGATGGGTTGGGATAAGAGCCGATACATTCCCCGCTGGGATCTCTGGAAACGCGGTATGCTGGATTGGGCAGACTCGATCAATCCCCTTGCATCCGCTGTGAAATGTGCTGATAAAATAACAACTGTTAGTAACAGTTACATGGAAGAGTTACGCTATAACTCCAACGGTCTGGAAAAACTATTTGAATACGAAAGAGGCAAGTGTCTCGGTATCCTGAACGGAATTGATAATGAGGTATGGAACCCTGAAACCGATCAGTACCTGACAGAGCACTTCAGTGTAAAAACGGTTACCAAAGGCAAGCAGAAGAATAAAGAGACATTGTGCAAACAGTTCGGTCTTGACCCTGAAAAACCTTTGTTTGTATTCATTGGCCGCCTGGTGGGAGAGAAAGCTGCCGAAATTCTGCCGGATGCCATCAAATCGGCGATGTACCATACCGGGGGCAACGCCAGTTTTCTGGTATTGGGTAGTGGTGAAACACATATCGAGTGGGAATTTCAGCAGATGGTGCTGCCCCATAAAGGGGTATTCAATGCGGTGATCGGGTATGATGAGACTCTGAGTCATAAGATGTATGCCGGCGCCGATTTTCTGCTGATGCCGAGCAGGGTAGAGCCTTGCGGACTGAACCAGATGTATGCCATGCGTTACGGCACCGTACCCATGGTGCGCAGTACGGGTGGTTTGCAGGATACGGTGGTGGATATGGGCGACCCCGATGGCTTCGGGATCCGCTTTAACAATGCAACGGTAGGCGATGTGGATTATTCTATCGGCCGTGCGGTTTCGGTTTACAAGGATAAGGCACAGATGGAAAAGATGCGTAAACACATGATGCAGATCGATCACAGCTGGGAAAGTACGGTGGACCAGTATACAGATGTGTACAAAAAATTACGATAGATTTAGTAAATTCATAGCGCTTGTCATCAACAGAGGTAAGCGCCAAAAAATATAAACTGCGTATATGAAGACGATTTCAAAATCAGTACTGGCTGTCATTCTTGGTGGGGGAGCCGGGAGCCGCTTGTATCCGTTAACTGCCAGTCGTTCCAAACCTGCGGTACCCATTGCAGGTAAATACCGATTGGTGGATATCCCGATCAGTAACTGCATCAACAGCAATATCAATCGCATGTTTGTGTTAACGCAGTTCAATTCTGCCTCGCTGAACAAACACATCAAGAATACCTACCACTTTAGTGCTTTCAGTACCGGTTTTGTTGATATCCTGGCTGCGGAACAGACACCGGACAATGCAGGCTGGTTCCAGGGAACCGCCGATGCAGTGCGCCAATCGCTACGCCATATCTCTAACCTCGATTTTGATTATATCCTGATCCTGAGCGGCGACCAGCTATACCAGATGGATTTCAGCGATATGCTGGCTGCACATAAAGAAAAAGGTGCTGATATTTCTATCGCCACTATTCCTGTTGATGAGCGGGATGCTCCTGAATTCGGTATCCTCAAAACAGATGAGCATAGCTATATCACTTCTTTCATCGAAAAGCCTAAAAAAGACCTGTTGCCTGAATGGGTAAGCGATACCGGTGCTGAAATGCAGCGGCAGGGCAAACATTACCAGGCTTCCATGGGTATCTATATCTTCAGCAAACAGGTATTGTACGACCTGCTGAATGATAAATACCCACAGGCCACTGATTTTGGTAAAGAGATCATACCGCAATCCATCGAGAACCACAAAGTAGTCGGTTACCAGTACGATGGTTATTGGACCGATATCGGAAACATCTATTCCTTCTACGAGGCTAACCTTGCGTTGACGCAGGAGATACCGCCTTTCAACTTATTCGACAACACCAAAACGGTGTATACCCGTGCACGTATGCTGCCGCCTGCCAAGATCAGTGGTACTACGCTGGAGAAAACTATTATTGCAGAAGGCTCCATTATCCTGGCCAGTCGCCTGGAGCAAAGTGTGGTGGGTATCCGCGCCAGAATTGGCCATGGCACTACTGTGGTCAATACCTATATTATGGGTAATGATTATTATGAAACCATCGAACAGATGGAGATCAACCGCCAGAAAGGCTTACCCCTGATTGGTATCGGCGAACGTTGTTATATCAAAGATGCCTTGATCGATAAAAACTGCCGCATCGGTAATGATGTGCGCATCAATGGCGGCAAACATCTGCCCAATACAGACCACGCCTTGTACACTGTGAAGGATGGTATTGTGGTAGTAAAAAAACAGGCGATTTTACCTGATGGTTTTGTGATATAAGACGTGAGTGGTCAGTGGTGAGTAGTGAGTATAGGCGCTATGCCTTTTGCAACTCACCACTGACTACTCACCATTCACATCACAGGAAAACATCCTACGGGATGTTTTTTATTGTATTTTAGATTACGTGTAATTCTTACATAATACCACTAAACGATTGCTATGTCAACAGCCTACACCGCTGCCAAACCCCGTCTGGGATTCTGGCAGATATGGAACATGTGTTTTGGTTTTTTTGGTATCCAGTTCGGCTGGAGCCTGCAGATGGGGAATATGAGTGCCATCTATGAATATCTTGGTGCTTCTCCTGAACAGATACCTGGCCTTTGGCTGGCGGCTCCCATGACGGGATTGATTGTGCAGCCGATCATCGGTTACCTGAGTGATCGTACCTGGCATCCCAGGCTGGGAAGACGCAGGCCTTATTTCCTGATCGGAGCCATTTTAAGTTCACTGGCTTTGTTTGTCATGCCTAATGCATCAGCCATCTGGATGGCTGCCGGCGTATTGTGGATACTGGACTCCTGCATCAACATCAGTATGGAACCCTTCCGGGCCTTTGTGGCAGATAACCTGGATGAGAAACAGCGATCCTATGGTTTTGCGATGCAGAGTATGTTTATTGGACTGGCTTCTTTTGTGGCCGGTTACCTGCCACAGAAGCTGGTAGAATGGTTCGGAGTTTCGAGAGATAAGACCAGTGGCTCGATCCCGGAAAACATTGTACTCTCATTTTATATTGGTGGTGCCGTGTTCCTGGTTTCTGTGTTGTATACGGTGTTCAGAAGTAAGGAATACCCCCCCGCAGATGCGGACTGGAAGGAAAAAATGCAGGCATCGGGGAAAGGTATTGGTGGTGGGCTGAAAGAGATATTGTCATCCATGATACACATGCCGGATCAGATGAAACGACTGGCCCTGGTGAATTTCCTGACCTGGCCGGGATTGTTCCTCATGTGGTTCTATTACAGTACAGGAGTGGCCGCAGATATCTTTGGTGGCGATCCGCAGACCAACAGTGATGTATATACCCGGGGACTGGAATATGCCAATACCACATCGGCCATATTGAACCTGGTTACTTTCGCTTTTTCGTTTACGCTGCCTTTTTGGGTCGGTAAACTTGGGAAAAAATATACGCATACCGCCTGTTTGTTGTTGGGAGGTATCGGCTTGATTTCTGTGAACTATATTCATCAGCCCGTTATGTTATATGTGGCAATGGGGCTGGTGGGAATTGCCTGGGCATCAATCCTCTCTATGCCATATTCCATGCTGGCAGGTTGTTTACCCGAAAATAAGATCGGGATTTATATGGGGATATTTAATTTCTTCATTGTATTGCCTGAGATTATCGCTTCTCTTTTCTTTGGCAAGATCATGGAAACGGTATTGCATAACGACAGGTTGCTGGCTGTTCAGATCGGTGGTGCTTTGTTATGCCTCGCCGCCATTGTCTGTGCGGTGATCGTAAAAGAAAACAAAACAAACACATAATTATGAAAAAGGGTATATGGGTCTTGTCTGTTATGCTGGCCATGTCGGTGGTATCGTTCTCGCAATATGCGGAATTATACCCCACTAATTGGTATACAGGAATGAAATGGAACAAAGTCCAGGTTTTGGTTCGCGGAACCCATGAAGGATTTAATAAAGAGAAAGTCCGCATACAATATCCGGGTGTTACGCTTACCGGAGTGCATCCGTTTGAAAATGGTAGATACCTTTCTCTGGACCTGGCTGTGGCGCCTTCGGCAAAGCCAGGTAATGTGTCTATTGAATTTATCGCAGGTAACCAAACACATAGCGTTACATGGCCCTTGAAAGGTAGAAGAGAGGGGAAGGGTAAAACATTTGCACAGGGAGTAACCTCAGCGGATTTTATCTATTTCCTGATGCCGGATCGGTTCAGTAACGGCGACCCTTCTAATGATCGGATAGCAGGATTACGGGATCAGAGCCTGAACCGTGATTCGATCTTTCACCGCCATGGAGGTGATCTGCAGGGAGTGATCGATCATCTGGATTACCTGCAGCAGTTGGGAGTGACCGCTTTGTGGATGACCCCGGTGCTGCAGAACGATATGCCTGACCGCACAGAGCACGGCTATGCATTTACGGATCATTACAAAATTGAACCCCGTTTGGGCGGGGAAGCCGCTTACAAGAAATTAAGTGAGGCGCTGCACCAGCGTGGCATGAAACTGATACAGGATGCCGTATACAACCATGTGGGCAGTTATCATTTTTTTGTGAAAGATCCTCCTGCCAAAGACTGGTTGCATCAGTGGCCATCTTTTACACAGACCAGTTATAAGGACCAGCCACTGTTCGACCCATATGGCGCCAGGTCGGATGCAAAGAAAACTGCCGACGGATGGTTCACGCGCGAAATGCCTGATCTGAACCAGCAGAATCCCTATGTTGCCAATTTCCTGATACAACATGCGATCTGGTGCGTGGAAGAATTCGGGGTGGATGGATGGCGTATAGACACCTATCTCTACAACGACCTTGCTTTCATGAACCGCTGTAACAAAGCCCTTACTGATGAGTATCCCAATATGACTCTCTTCGGTGAAGTTTGGGTACATGGGGTTATCAACCAGGCCTATTTTGCAGAGAACCGGCTCACAGTTCCATTCAAGAGTAACCTGCAGGGGGTAGTGGATTTCCAGTCTCTGTTCTATGGCATCCAACCCGCGCTGAACGAAAAATTCGGCTGGACGGAAGGTGTGAATAAATTATACAATACGTTAAGCAATGACCTTATCTATACAGATCCGTCGCGTAATGTGATCTTCCTGGATAACCATGACATGACCCGGTTTTTCAGTACCGTGAATGAGGACGTGTCCAAAATGAAGATGGGTCTAGGCTGGTTATTGACCTGCAGGGGGATTCCCCAGCTGTATTATGGTACAGAAGTGCTCATGAAAGGGATCGCTAATCCGGATGGCTGGGTTCGTCTTGATTTTCCGGGTGGCTGGAAGGGAGACCGTAAGAACGCATTCACCGGTGAGGGTCTTACCGATACTGAAAAAGAAGTACAGCAATACGTCCGGACACTGGCCAATTTTCGAAAAGGATCCTCAGCCCTGCGAACAGGCAAGTTCATGCAATACCTTCCGCAAGACGGCCTGTATGTGTACTTCCGCTATGATGCAGGGCAAACCGTTATGTGTATCATGAATACCGGCGATACGGAGAAGAAATTGAACCTGGCCGATTATGCAGAAAGGACCCATGGTTTTAACAGGGGCAGAGATGTGGTGACCGGTGCCATTTTATCAGATAGTTTTTCTGTACCGGCAAAAAAAATCACTATATTAGAACTACTTAAATAAAACCATCACCCATGCAAACAGGAACAGTAAAGTTTTTTAACGAAGCCAAGGGCTTCGGATTTATCAAGGCAGACGATGAAGCAAAAGAATATTTTGTTCACGCCACCGGACTGAAAGAAAAAGTTCGCGAGAACGATAAAGTACAGTTCGAAGTGGAAGAGGGTAAAAAAGGCCCCATGGCAGTGAACGTAACCAAGTCCAACTGATCGGATAAAGTGTTATAAAAAAAGGGTGTACTACGGTACACCCTTTTTATTGCAATACTGCCTTATGTCATAAGGAAACGATCCATAATCTTTTATCTGCTTCCTTCCCCCAGTCTTTGAATCCCTTCTTCAGTTCTGCATACAGTTGCTCCCAGTTTACTTTTTTTCCCTTCTGCACAGGATTCAGCTGGGCAGGTGTGGGGTCAATCAATTCCACTTTGGTAGCAAACCAGGTGGTATATAAACGGGGTACGGCCAGTCCAAGTATCATACCGGGTAAACCGCCAAAACTTTCAGGTCCGGCACTTACAGGGATCTGATCGGTATAAAAAGCAACCACGTATACAGAATCGCAAATTTTTGTCACTGCTTTTCTACACTCAAAACCTGCGATCTGCCTGGTTTCATCTGTAATGCGCCACTCCAGGTTACGCAGGCTGTCTTTGATCACATAGGTGTTTTCAAAAACCTCCCGCTGGGTAGAAACGGTTCTGTTGTCAAGGTACTGTATCACGCCATCCGTTTCTGTGGGTTTGCTGCCCCACATCAGGTACTTGTTTTCATTGTTCTCTTTGGTGAGTTTGTAATGCGACCTGTTGCTATCGAAACGAAGCTCATACATATCTGTAACGATCTTAGGATACGCTTTCAGGATCGTTTGCATCCAGCTGCTGTTCTCGGCCTGTTCTTCCACACTCTTGTGCTGGTTGATCTTTTTTTCAAATTCAATCCGTCCTTTGGTAATGAACTGTGTTTGGGCGGAAGCGCTGAGCATGCAGCCCAAACAGGCAATGAGTACTATCTTTTTCATATCAGAAGCCGGTAGGTTTACCATTTTTACTGAAGTTATAAATAAGTGACAACAGGAAATAACGCTGGATGGTCTGGTTGGTAGTTTCAGAGATAAAGTTGCTGGTGGCACTCCGGTTAATACCCCTGTTCTGGTTAAACAGGTCATTCACGTATAATTTGGCTTCCCATTTATCATCCTTGGAAATGACCTTCCGTATGGAAGGACTGAAATTATACATGTTCTGCTGGTTGGCAAAAGCGGCCGTTTTCTGGTAGATATTGGCTTCCAGGTTCATATCAACATACAACTTTTGTTTTTTGAATTTAAGCTGGATATTGGAATAGCTGCTGTAAGTCCAGTATTGGGTAACCACATCGGGCCTGATGGAGGACCTGGAACTTACATGATTGGCGCTCAGGTTCAGCCAGAAATTGATCCACTTATCACCCCAGTAACCGGAATAAATACTGAAGTTGATATTGTTATTTTCTGTCTCGTTCCGAAAACCATTGATCATGTTGATGTACCTGTTCTTGCTGGGACCCACGTTCACGCCAAAATTCAGGGATGGTATGATATCAAATCCGTAACCAACTGATGCATTGAAATTATAAGTGCCCGATACATTGATGGCCTGGTTCACCCGTCTGCCATACTGATCGATGGTGGAAGCGTTGGAAATAGCATTGTCTGTGAACGAATAGTTCATGTTGAACGACATACTTCTGCTCTTCAATACTTTGTAATCCGATGCCCGGAAATTGAAATTATGGTTGAAAGCCTGTTTCAGGTTCGGGTTACCGATGGTGATGTTTAGCGGATCAATATTGTCGAGGATCGGCTGTATTTGCTGCAGGGTCGGATTCCGGGTACTTCCGTTATAGTTGAAACGGATACTTTTTTGCTGTTTGGGCGTATAGTTCAGCGAAACGGAAGGAACCAGGTTATTGAAAGTTACGTCACGATCCGTGTTTTTCCGGATATCGGTCAGGTGATAGATGGAAGTACCATAACCCGTACCAACAGCGAAGTTGAACTTCTTCACATTGTAGCGGATGTTGAAGCCCCCCTGGTGACCGGTGGTATTGTAGATAAAATGATTACTCAGGGTATCTACAAAATTTTCATATTTACCTGTGCCGTTTTTGCTGAGTGTATTTCGTTCTGCATCGTTCCGGTTCAGATTAAGGCGGTAGTTCAGGACCAGGAAGGTGTTCTTCCATAAGGGCTCCGTGTACGTGAGCAGTGAATTGATGCTGGAACTGTTCTGTTTGTTCACTTTCAGCTGGTCAATATTGTCGAGCTTTACCAGGGTGCCGTTGGCATCGTAAAAGCTGTTGGCAGCCATCAGGAAAGTGTTCTCTGCGCGGTCATTGAAGTTCAGATCTGTGTTCCAGGAAACGGTGCGTCCTGCTTTTTTGAATTTTTTGCGCCAGAAAATATTTCCGTTGAGCGTTTTGTTCTCATCAGTGCTGGTAGTGGTCCTGTCGCTGGCATTGATCACTTTGCCATCCTCGCTGATGGATTGCCCAAGGTAGCGTGTGAGGTTGTTGCTTTTTACGATAGAAGGTCTGGCGATGATCTTTAGCGAACTGGACGAATCGATCTGCCACTCGTATACACTTGTTAATTTATGCCTATTGCGAGAACCCACCTGGTTCTGCGATGTGCTATTGGTAAAACTGGTATCCGGTAGAATGTTTTGTGTTTTACTGGTGGTGATGCTGGTCACATCCAGGTTATTATATTGGTAAGTGTTGTTGCTGTTGTGTTTATCCTTATTCCATTTGTTACTGAAATGAAGCCCGCCGGTGGTGGAAGTAGGGAATCCCCTTCCATAACTGAATTCATCGCCATTAGACCACATCATGATACCACCATCATCAGTGATTTCTGTATTCATATTCGTGTTTCCGCCATAGTTCTGGTTCTCGTTCCAGTTCAGTGATTCAAATTTGGTATTGTCTGTGGTGAGATATCCCGAGATCTTTCTTTTGCCTTTGAAAGCATTGGCCAGTATTTTGCCATAACGGTATTTGTCAAAGTCAGTACCAGCTTCCACTTTTCCAAAATAACCTTTCTTTTTATCTTCCTTCAGTTGAATGTTCAGGGTTTTGATTTTTTGTCCGTCATCGATACCGGTGAACGTGGCCTGGTCGCTTTTTTTATCGAATGCCTGTACCTTGTCAACCGCATCGGCGCGCAGGTTCTTAGTGACCACTGCGGGGTCATCACTGAAAAACTCTTCACCATCCACCAGTACTTTCTCCACTTTTTCGCCCTGTGCAGTAATTTCCCCCTTACTGTTCACCTGTATGCCTGGCATTTTGCGTAACAATTCCTGTACGTCTGCATTGGCACTTACATGAAAGCTGTCGGCCTTGTATTCGGTTGTATCTCCTTTTACCCGTATCGCGCCTACCCGCTGCCGTACGATCACTTCCTGTAGCAGGTTGGCCCTGGTAATAAGAGGAAGTTTGCCCAAATCGCGGTCCTTGCCTGCCTCCACGCTGATCTTCTCCACATAATCGGCATAACTGGGATAGGTTACCATTAAGATATAATTGCCTGTTCCAAGATTCTTCAACTCAAAATGGCCCGTTGCCCCGGTTCTCGTAAATTTAACCAGCACAGAGTCTTTGGCACGCAAAACGGAAATAACGGCGTTGGAAAGATTTTGTTTGTTAAGGGTATCCGTTATGGTACCTTTAAGGGAGCTGGATTGGGCAAGCGCTGGGGTAGCGGTTGCCATGCCCGCGAGCAGGATGAACAGGGTCAGTAGTTTTCTCATCGGTTAGCAGTGTTGGGTATGGGATGCATTTCTGCACAAAATCCATATTTATCCTTTGTTAACTAATTCTTTAGTTGTAAACTAATGTTAAAAAAATATATTATTTGATAATCACTGTATTATGCCAGCAAAAACCAAAGCCGCGCCAGATATGTCAGCATCCAGCACCAAGAAAAAGACAGATACAGGAGATAAGAATAAGACAAAGGTTGTAAAGGCCGTGTCGAAAAAATATGAAGAGATACATTTCGTGGATAAGCGGCAGACTGTCTGGAATTATTCCCTGTTTACGGATGAGGATGTCCGCAACTTTCAGCAGGGAACCCATTATCGGCTGTACCAGCTTTTCGGTAATAAGCAACTGCAGGTGTTGGATGAATGGGGTACTTATTTTGCCGTATGGGCACCCAATGCCACTTTTGTTTCGGTAGTTGGGCATTTTAATAACTGGAACAAGGAGTCGCATCCCCTGAAAGTTCGGATGGATAACTCTGGCATCTGGGAAGGTTTTATTCCGGGGGTGGGTACCGGCGAGGCGTACAAATATCATATTCATGGGTACCAGGGTGTCAAGCTCGACAAAGGTGATCCCTTTGCCAATTTCTGGGAAAAACGTCCTTATACGGCTTCCATTACCTGGCAGACCGATTATGATTGGCAGGATACCATCTGGATGAAGACGCGTAAGAAACACAATTCACTTTCCGCTCCTTATTCAGTATATGAGGTGCACCTGGCCAGCTGGATGCGTCCCGACAAGCACAATGAAGAAGTGTACAACAGTTATGCGCAGATCACGGAGCGGCTGGTGCCCTATGTGAAAGAAATGGGATTTACGCATGTGGAGTTCATGCCAGTGATGGAGCACCCCTTCGATGGAAGCTGGGGATACCAGGGTACCGGTTATTTTGCCCCCACATCCCGCTTCGGATCGCCGCAGGAGTATGCTGCCATGGTGGATGCTTTTCACCAGGCAGGAATAGGGGTCATACTGGATTGGGTACCCTCTCATTTTCCATATGATGCGCATGGCTTATTCATGTTCGATGGAACACATACCTATGAGTATGCGGATATGCGCAAAGGGTATCATCCCGACTGGAACTCTTATATCTTCAATTATAAAAGGGGTGAGGTGAAATCCTTCCTCATCAGCAGTGCCCGTTTCTGGTGCGACCGGTTCCATGCCGATGGGTTACGGGTAGATGCGGTGAGTTCCATGCTGCGACTGGATTATAGCCGTAGCGACAGCCAGTGGGAGCCCAATGAATTTGGCGGTAACGGAAACCTGGAAGCGATCGCTTTCATCAAAGACCTGAACGAGACCCTGTACCGCGATTTCCCGGATATACAGACCATCGCCGAAGAAGCTACGGACTGGCCCAAGATCAGCAAACCTACTTTTGAAGGTGGCCTGGGTTTTGGTATGAAATGGATGATGGGCTGGATGCATGATACCCTGGATTATTTTAAGATGGACCCCCTGTTCCGCCAGTTTCACCAGGATAAATTCTCCTTCAGTATGATGTATTTCTACGATGAGAACTTTATGCTGCCGCTCAGTCACGATGAAGTGGTTCACGGAAAAAGTCCCATGCTCTACAAAATGCCGGGCGATGAATGGCAGAAATTTGCGAACCTCAGGATACTATACACCTATATGTTTACCCATCCGGGTGCCAAACTGCTGTTCATGGGAGATGAATTTGGCGCCACCAACGAATGGAATTATAAAAGTGAACTGCAATGGGAATTGTTGCAGCACGTGAGTCATGGCGGCATGAAATACTGTGTGCAGAAACTGAACGAACTCTACCGGTCAGAACCCGCACTCTATGAAAAACAGTTTGAAACCGGTGGTTTTGAATGGATAGACCTGAACCATCGGAGCGAATCGGTACTGGTATATATGCGTAAGGGGAAAAAAGAAAAAGATAATGTGCTGGTTATCCTGAATGTGACACCCGTGGTACGACAGGACTGGGAGATTTATGTACACGGAAAGGGCAAGTGGACCGAGATCTTCAATAGCGACAGCAAAGAATTCTGGGGTACAGGGGATGTGTTCAATCCCGGGATCTGGTCGGAACTGGTAGATAAACCGTCAAAATGTTACCGGATCAGGATAAACCTGCCCGCGCTGGGAGCTATTGTACTCAAATAAAAAGTGTATCTGCATAGGAATGGGATGAACGGGATCCATTTTTTTTCGGGCAATGGTAACTTTACAGACAGTTAACCGTTACACCCAAAAAACAGCTATGAAAAAAATAGGAATCGCCCTCTTGATGCTGCTGATGGCATTTGCTTCAGTGAGCGCGCAGAAAGTAGTTTATGATGATCATGCCCAGAAAAGATCTGTAGGCGCATTTCATGCCATTGAGACCTCTTCAGGTATTGAAGTGGTGATCAGCAAGGGAGATAAGGAAGAACTTGCCGTTAGTGTGGGTAACCAGGAATATATGGACCAAGTCAGGACCATTGTTGAGAATGGGGTGCTTAAAATATCCCGTACCAGCGATGATTGGAAATTCTGGAACAAGTGGAAGAACTGGCACGTGAAAGTATATGTATCCTATGTAAACTTGGATGCACTCAAAGCCAGCAGCGGCGGCTCCGTCAATGGGAGTGACCTGAATCTTCAGGCTTTGTCTGCCCGTTTGAGTAGTGGTGGATCCATCACACTCAGTGGTAAGGTTGGCAAGCTGGATGTTGATGGCAACAGCGGTGCGCAGTTCAGGGGGTATCCTCTGATTACGGATTTCTGTAAAGCGGAAGCAAGCAGTGGCGCCGGTGTGCAGATCACCGTCAACAAAGAGATCTCGGCAAAAGCCAATAGTGGTGGATTTGTTCGATTTAAAGGCGAAGGATTGATCCGCGATATCAATGTCAACAGTGGCGGCTCCGTAAAACGGCAGAACTAACTGTATTGTCTGGTTACTGAAACTTAAAAACTCATTCAATACCTGTCTGCCGTCAGGCAGATTCATCTGTTCAGTTAAACCGTGATACTGTAAATACCCCCTATTGCATTCAACAGTCATCTGTTCCTTGTTCATCTGTTCAGCATTCTGTAAGGATTCGCTATTCACATGTTATGCACCTTCTTGTCCCGTTAACATTTCCGTAATGCGCGTTAACACTGATTTTGGTGTCCATATAGGAACTTTACATATATAAAACATCAGCTATGAAAACGAGTTCGTATGAATTACTGGTGAATGCAGCAGGGCAATTGATACAACAGCACGCTTTTGATCATTTGTCTGATGAAAAATTATCAAGGATGTACAGTTGTTTCCGCTGTATTGGTGAATCAGACGACAATGCTGAGATCGCCGATGCAGAATCAGAGTTGCTGAGCCTTTGTGGCGAGGCCAATCTGTATGTGGAGACGGCCACACCACAATCCATTCAACAATGGCAGACTGCCATGAGTTATTTTGGATTGATGGCTATGGCTACACCGCCTGTTGCTTTTGAAGAGGCAGAATGATCCGGAAAGTACTGCCTGCTCCGGGTTCGCTCCATTTCACAAAGAGTTTACCTTTGTGATACTGCTCAATAATCCTTTTGCTGAGCGAAAGGCCGATACCCCATCCTCTTTTCTTGGTGGTGAAACCAGGTTTGAAAACCTCCGCGATATTGTTTTTTGATATCCCCTTGCCGGTATCTGTCACATCGATCAACAAGTATTTTTCGTTGCTTTCTGCATTGATCCGGATGGTTCCGTTGCCCTCTATGGCATCCAGGGCATTTTTGATCAGGTTCTCCAGTACCCAGTCGAACAGGGGAGGCGATAACAGTGTTTCCGTATGCCTGATAGAAGTATCGTCAAATATAAAATTCACCTGTCCTCCGGTTCTCTTTTTCATATACTCCATCATATGGTGTATCTGATCTGCGGGCTTGCCTTTCTCCAGCTGAGGTTCACTGCCTATTTTGCCAAAACGGTCGGTGATCAGTAACAGGCGGTTGATATCTTTGGCTATCTCCGGAACAATGTCTTGGTTGGCTTCCCGCTCTTTTAGGATCTCCAGCCACCCCTGTAAACTGGATACCGGTGTTCCCAGTTGGTGTGCGGTTTCTTTGGCCATGGAAGCCCATAACTGGTTCTGTTCGCTTTTATAAGAGGTTTGCAAAGCAACCAATGCAATGGTGATAAAAAGTGCCACAATGATCAGCTGTATCAGCGGGTACAGTTGCACTTCCTTCAGCAATTTACTCTCACCATAATAATACCGGTTGGCAGTATAGGGGTTTTCCGTAAGCACGATGGTGATGGGCTTATTATTGTAACGTTTGAATTCCGCCAGCTTGTGTTTCAGATAACCGGGATCGGATTGTACCAGTTGGCTGTCAAGGTTACTATGGTTCCCCGTGATGCTGTCCTTTTCATTGGTTTCAATGATCGGTATATTGGTGTTTTCGGTGGAGATCCGCGTTGCCAGGTTAATACTGGCACTGTCTGAAGAGCTCAGAATCGTACGTTGCGCCTCTACCCATACTGCTACATTCTTTCTTTCCTCCGCTGCAATTTTACCAGAAACATACTGTGAATAAAAAATGGTGCCGCTCACCAGTACAATGGCGATAAAAGTGAGGACTATTTTCCAGTTCAGCCATTGAGGGGTCATGGGGAAGATAATGAGTGAATGAGTGGATGAATGAATGAATATTTGTTGTCTTTCTGCCGTTGGGTAAATTTACAGGATTATCCCATTTCTTTCCCTTACTTCAATCTGGCAAGGCTTACATAAAAAAAGGCAGCTACTATTTTGTAGCTGCCTTTTTAATAAAATGTAAAAAGAAATTAGCTGAACAGTCCTCCTTTTTTCAGGGTCTTTACACCCTGGCCAATTTTGAAACCGTTGTTGTAGATCTCAATGGTATAATTGCCCTCTTTGTATTTTTCGTTCTGTCCACAGTTGAAACTTACTGGTGTAGATTTACCCTGCTCGTAATTAACGCTTACTTTACTAGAGAAAGCTTTGCTGCCTTCTTCGCGGGTATTGAAAGTGCCACCTTCACCCACTACTTTACCATCCGGACCGGTCACGATCACGTAGATGTCTTTGGTGCCGGAGGGGGTGATACGGTTCTCATCCAGCATGAAAGCCACGCGGATCATGTTAGCCCGTTTGGCGGTACTGGTTTCTTTTTCTTTACCACTGCTGCTCACTTTGATGGCGGCAACACCAATAGAGGATGCATGCAGGGTAGAGGCCACATCTACTTTGTCTTCCAGTTGTTTTTTCTCAGTTTTGGTGGTGCTCAGGTTTTGCTCCAGACTTTGTTTATCAGCAGTCAACTGAGACTTTTCTGTGGCCAGTTGCTGGTTAGCGGAAGTCAACTGCTGGTTTTCCCCCTTTAATTTATCGATCTCGGCGAACAGGCCGTCAATCTTGCCGTTCAGCTCGCCGATCATTTGCTTGGCTTCGGCCAGTTCCGCATCAGAAGCATTCTTCTTTTTCAGGATGCTGCCGATATTGGATTTCAGTTTCTGGATAGCTGCATTTTTATCGGCCAGGTCGCCCTGCAGCTGGATATTGTTCTGTGTCAGGGAATCCGCTTTGGCCGATACGGTCAGGAATTCCTGCTGTATCGCGTTTCGGGCGCTGTCTACATTCAGGATGCGGGTCTCCAGCAGGGTCACGGTCTCACGTGTCTGGCTCTTATCGTAAATGATATAGCCCCATGTGCCTATGAGTGCCGCTATCAGAATTCCGTAAATTAGTTTACGGTTGTCTTTCTGCTGCGGAAACTGCGATCCGGATGCATCATTAGGGGAGGCTGAGTAACTCATGTGTCAGGTTTTTTAGATTCAGAAAATTATACAAATTATTATATGCTTACAGAACTATTGTTATTGGATATTGAAACAGTGCCCGGCCTCCCTTCCTTTAAGGACCTGGATCCTGGCTGGCAGGCACTTTTTTCGGACAAGATATCTAAAACCGTGCCAGAAGGAAAGGACCCTGAAGAAATCTACCGTAAAAAAGCCGGTATCCTGGCCGAATTCGGAAAGATCATCTGCATATCCACAGCTTTTTTCTATGAAACCGAAGAGGGCCTGCCTGCCCTTAAAATGAAGAGTATCTATGGACATGATGAGGTAGAAATACTCCGTATTTTTACGGATTTATGCAATAAAATGTACCAGCACAACCGGAATTTCCAGTTTGGTGGTCATAATATCAGGGAATTTGACATCCCTTATATCTGTCGCCGTCTGCTCATTAACCGGCTCCCTCTGCCCGCATACCTGCAACTGCACGATAAAAAGCCCTGGGAGGTAAAAATGTTCGATACCCTTAACTGGTGGAAATTCGGGGATAATAAGAATTATGTTTCCCTTCACCTGCTGGCCAATGTGCTGGGTATCCCCACTTCCAAATCAGATATTGACGGCAGTATGGTACAGGATGTTTATTACCTTGAACAGAACCTGCCCCGCATTGTAACCTATTGCCAGCAGGATGTTGTGGTAACCGCCAATGTGATCCTCCGGTTTAAAGATTTGCCCTTGTTAACCAGCGACCGGATCACGGTAGTAAACTGAGTCTTGGGGAATGATTTGTGAATTATCCGGGGAAGGGAATAGCGGCAATTGACATAGGGCCGGACTATGTTTAAAACTTTCACGGACCTTTTTTCGCCGTTCGTGCCCCGTACGTCATCTTTGCAACCATGTCGGCAGAAAAGATCATAGGCGAATGGAAAAAAGGGATATTCAAACCCATTTACTGGCTGGAGGGGGAGGAATCTTACTTTATAGACCAGGTAGTGAACTATGCCGAGCATAAGATCCTGAATGAGGCCGAAGCTGGTTTTAACCTTACCGTATTCTACGGAAAAGATGCGGATTGGGCTTCTGTGGTGAATGCCTGTATGCGTTATCCGATGTTTGCCGAAAGACAGGTTGTTTTGCTGAAAGAGGCGCAACAGATGCGAGATATTGAAAAGCTGGAAGGATATATTGAAAACCCGCTTGCCACTACCGTATTCGTAGTGAGTTATAAGGAAAAGAAAGTAGATGGCCGATCCAAACTGGCTAAAGTGCTGAAGCAGAAAGGGGAGATGCTGACTACCAAAAAAATGTACGACAGCCAGTTACCCGAATGGGCGGGGCAGATGGTGCAGCAGCATGGACTGAATATTTCGCCCAAAGCCCTGCATTTACTGGTAGATCATATTGGTAACGACCTGAGCCGTATCCAGAATGAGATTGAGAAACTGGCGGTGAACCTGGGAACCCGGAAAAACATCACGGAAGACGATATTGAGAATTATATCGGTGTAAGCAAGGAATTCAATGTATTTGAATTGCAGGCTGCCATTGCGCAGAAAGACCTTGCCAAAGCCGTTCGTATCATCCACTATTTTGAGGCCAACCCCAAAGCAGGTCCCATACAGATGATCTTGCCGGCATTATATAATTTCTTCAGTAAGGTATTCATGATCTACAGTGTACCCAATCCTGATGAAAAATCAGTGGCCACGGCACTGGGTGTAAACCCTTATTTCGTGCGCGACTATCTCGGTGCAGCCCGCAAATACGATTATAGCGGGGTGGAAAAGATACTGCTCCTCCTGCACCAATACAACCTTCGCGGCATTGGTGTACACGATGGCGGCACTTCCGACGCCGGGCTGATGAAAGAGATGGCGGTGAAGATGATGGCCTAACCACCGTACTTTCCTGATCAATAAGGAAAAGATCAGTGAAATGAATAAGTATGCATTTCACTGATCTGATGAAATCAGGATTCAAAAGATTTCTTGTCCTGCAGGTAAATGCATACCAATACCAGGTACACCACTATCAGGGAAAAATATTCCTTCAGCGTGATCAATTCAATGTTGATCAGGTTCTGAATGATGGATAGGATCGGGATCAGGATTACCAGTAAAGACAGGAAAACGAGGATATTTTTCATAAGCATTGCTTTAATCAATGGATTCGTGATACAAACAGGAACTGAAGTCGACCAGTGCAATGGCGGCGCCGATCCATCCGGCTCTTTTGGCCAGCCATTTGGAAGCACCGATCACTGCTTCCTGGATACCGTCTTTGGCAAGTCTGCTGAGGCCTGCTATCCCGAGAATACCACCCGAACCAAAACCGGCGGCATCTTTCAGGCATTCCCAGATCTCATCGATGGTGATGCCAAGCTTATTCACGCGAACCCCATTGGTCTGTTTGTTGTTCTGGGGTAAGGAAGCAATATCGGTCAGGCTGATCTGTTGATTGATCTCCTCTTTTGTTCTTATCCAGGACGCATCGGTTGAATGAAGCCCTTTCTGTAAGGACTGTAACAGGATTTTTTTGATCCCTGCTTCATCAAACTGTAATAAAAAAGAGTGCTGGTGAAATAGCCGCAGGAGGTCATTATCGACCCTGTTCTTTAAGTGCATGGCATCCTCGTAACTGAGCGAGAATTTTTCATATACGGCAGCAATTTTAGCTTCTTCGCCGTTGGTCAGTTTCAGGTCATTGATAAAAGATATGCGCCCTCCCCGATTTGTCACCTGCCGGTGGTAATTAGCCAGTATCAGCAGATCGGGAAGGAATTTTTTACTGAAATCCTGGAAATCTGCTGAAGCCGCAAGGTTTGTTATTGCCTGCTCTTCCGTAATACGTTCATCAATCTTCTTTTTACAGGAGAAAAAGAAAAAAACGGTAGCGATCAGGAAACAAAAAAGAATCATAGACTTCTTCATGGTTGTGGATTTGGGTTCTTGTTGAAACAGTGGTTAACTGTATTCCCGTTTCAACTCCGGGTCCTACCTTTCTATTTTTTGATAAGGGCAAAGCTGTCGGAATGGATTCAAGCCCATCATTGGCCAAATGATGTCGTAAAATTCCACAGCCGGGTTACCGGATGCAAGGAAAACAGATAGAACTATGTTGTTCTGCCAGACAGATATCTACGGGGTGAAAATAGGGTTGAAATACCTGGTCTAATAGCGTGTTTTCACCCTTTTTTCTGAAACAGAAAGGAATTACTATTGTGCGTCTGAGCCTCTTAAATCCGAACATATGTACCATCGAAACGAAGAAAGAATGCGCATTGCCCGTAATATCAGGCTAATCAGGGAATTGCGTAATTATGACCAACGTTATGTGGCATCGTCCCTGCAGGTTGGGCGTTCTACCTTATCTACCTGGGAGAATGGATTATCAGAAGTAAAGATTGAGACCCTGATCCGGCTGGCTGCTATATTCGGCCTGGAAGATTACCGGCAGATCATCGATTTTGACCCTGATGCGTTGTTTACGAGAAAAGAGAAAAAGCAGGGTGACTCAGATCCCGGCTAAACAGCCGACGGCTTCTTCATGATCCTGATGCAATTGCGCTTTCAGTTCTTCGAGCCCGTTGAATTTTATTTCGCCGCGAAGATATTGTTGCACGTGCACCTGCAGGGTTTGTCCGTAGATGTCTTTATTGAAATCAAAAATATTGACTTCTATCACCCGTTTCTTGCCATCCACCGTCGGACGCAGACCAATATTCATCATGCCTTTGTAACTATTTCCGGGCTTTGGATTGGTAGTGATAGGTTGTGTTTCGGGGTTCAGCACCACGGTTACTGCATATACGCCATTGCCGGGAATCAGTTTCTCTTCACTGCTGATATGGAGGTTGGCGGTAGGATAACCGATGGTCCGGCCCAGTTTATTCCCTTCAATCACCACGCCTTCAAAAAAATAGGGATAGCCCAAAAAACGGTTCGCCGTTGCGGTATCATTCTCTGCAATGGCCCGGCGAATGCGTGTTGAACTTACCACGATCTCATTGATCAGTTGTTCAGAGATTTCTTTCACCTCAAAACCCAGGTTTTGTCCGTAACTCTTCAGTAAATGATAATCTCCTTCTCGGCCCTTCCCGAAACGATGGTCGTAGCCAATGATGACAGTATGCGGTTTGAAATAATGATACAGGAAATCCTTTACATATTGTTCAGCAGTCTGGTTGGCAAAGCGATGGTCGAAAGGAACCACCACCAGGTGGTCAACACCCGCCGCTTCCAGCAGGTGGATCTTTTCGTTGAGTGTGCTCAGTAATTTGATATCGCCCGGGACAGAGGAAACGATCTTCCGGGGATGGGGATGGAAGGTAATAATCACCGTTTCTCCGCCGATCCTTGCCGCTTCTTCCTTCATCTGGGCGATGATCTGACGGTGACCGAGGTGAACCCCATCGAAAGTGCCGATGGTGACCACAGCTTTTTGAAACTCCGGCAGCGAACCCGCTAATTCACGATGTACCCTCATAATAACCGCAAAAGTAAGGGAGTAATTCGGGAAAATTTGGAATTGGCAGATGGGGAAATGACCGCCTACCACCCCGAATCTGTACCTTTGCCCCGTTCCAGAATTATCCATTACAAAATTCCAAAATGTCACTATACGCAAAACGCGGTGTATCGGCCCAGAAAGAAGAAGTACATGCGGCTATCCAGAAGCTGGACCAGGGTTTATATCCCCATGCTTTCTGTAAGATTTATGCCGATCTGCTCTGTGGCGATCCCGACTGGGTGAATATCATGCATGCCGATGGTGCAGGCACCAAAAGTATCCTGGCTTATCTGTACTGGAAAGAAACGGGCGATGTAGCTGTCTGGAAAGGCATTGCCGAAGATGCGGTGGCCATGAACCTGGATGACCTGCTCTGTGTGGGTGTAACCGATAATTTTTTATTCTCCTCCACCATCGACCGTAACAAACTCCGCATCCCGGGTGACGTGTTGCAGGCCGTGATCAATGGCACACAGGAATTCTTCGACCGGCTGCGCAGTTATGGCGTAAATATTCACTACCTCGGAGGTGAAACTGCTGATGTGGGCGATGTGGTACGGACCATTGCTGTGAATGGTACCATGACGGCCCGCTGGCCCAAGAACAAACTCATCACCAATGACAAGATCGCTCCCGGTAACCTGATCGTAGGTTTCGGAAGTGCCGGTAAAGCAGCGTATGAAACGGCATATAACAGCGGCCTGGGCAGTAATGGTTTGACCAGTGCCCGTCATGACGTGCTCAGTAAATACTATGCGGAGAAATATCCTGAAACCTTCGAGACCACACTACATAAGGATGTGGTGTACATCGGCGGCAGTAAACTCACAGATGAGATGGAAGTGAATGGTGAGAAAATCCCTGTCGGTAAATTATTATTATCTCCCACCCGGACTTATGCGCCTTTGCTGAAGCGTTTGCTGGATGAACATTTTGAAGACATCAATGGACTGATACACTGCAGTGGTGGCGGTCAGACCAAGTGTATGAAATATCTGCCACGCCCGTTGTCCATTATCAAGGACAACCTGTTTGCGGTCCCACCAATCTTCCAGCTGATCCAGAAGAACTCCGGAGCTGACTATCGCGAAATGTACCAGGTGTTCAATATGGGGCATCGACTGGAAGTATTCACCAATGAGAAAGCTGCAGATGCCATGATCGCTACAGCACAGCAAATGGGTATTGAAGCCCGGGTAGTGGGCAGGGTAGCAGAGGCGGAAAAATCTTCCCTGCTGCTGAAAGGGGCTTTTGGAGAGATCGTATATTAATCAGGTTGTTATCAGTAAACTAAAACTGTAGCCGGATGGCCGCATGTTGTTAACTAATCGTAATTTAGGATCATGTCAGACATCGTAGTTTCTATACAGAATGCCAATATTTACCAGGGAGATAGCCTGGTGTTGCAGAATGTGAACTTCAGCATCAGTCGCGGAGAATTTGTATACCTGGTTGGTAAAACCGGAACCGGTAAAAGTAGTTTGCTGAAAACACTTTATGGAGAGCTGGCCCTGAAAGAGGGACAGGGATCTGTAGTAGGTTTTGACCTGCGTACGATGGATTGGAAAAAAGTACCCTTTCTGCGCCGTAACCTGGGCGTAATCTTCCAGGATTTTCAGTTGCTGACCGACAGGAATGTTCAGGAAAATCTCCGTTTTGTACTGAAAGCCACCGGCTGGCAGGATGAACGGCTGATGGAAGAAAAGATCAATGATGTGCTGGAAAAAGTAGGCCTGAAAAGCAAAGGCTTCAAAATGCCCTTTGAAATGAGTGGTGGCGAGCAGCAACGTGTAGATATTGCCCGTGCCTTACTGAATTCTCCCAAACTGATATTGGCTGATGAACCTACCGGTAACCTCGACCCCGAGACCAGTGATGAGATCATGCAGTTACTTATGCAGATATCACGCGATTACGGTACCGCAGTCCTTATGGCTACCCACGATTTTATCGTTATCAACCGCTATCCTTCCCGCATGCTTAAAACAGAGGGCGGAAGGGTGATTGATAGTGCAGCGATAGCGGTATAATGGTTGTTTGATTATTCTTTACCCCATATCCATTCCACCATTTGCCTGGCATTGGCTTCGTTGTTGAACAAGCCTGTAAGCAGGTGTCTGCGTAGTTTACTTTCTTCTTCAGTAAAAGGCTGGTGGTATAACTGTGCAATTAGTTCGCAGAATGCATTGGCATTGGTTCCGATATGACAGGCAGACTCAAGCCCGCTACCCGCAACGGTGGCGTCGTTCACCACACAGTGCCTTCCATGAAACAGGGCATTGATCAGTTTTGTCTTGGTGCCGGTGCTGGTAAACGAAGGGATGACATGGATATGGGCTTTGGTGATCATATCGATCATCTCACTGTCAGAAGGGTTTGCCACCAGGCAGGTATGGTTTTGTGCATGAGCCAGTTCTACTAATTTTTCCGATGGGTTCTTTCCGGCAATGACAAAAGGCACTTTTATTTTCCGGAAAACGTTATCAAGCAGCCAGGTAGCGGCTTTGTCATTGGCATCCACACTCAGGTCGCCGTGGTAAAAGCAGTAACTGCCCATTCCTTCCTGGCAATCTAATTGCCAATCGGGTATATAGAGTGGCATGGAAGCAATATGTTGGCAACCCAGTTCTTTCCGGTATACCTCGTTGTCTTTTTCGGTGGTACCCCAGAATACGGCCTTGTTGGCTATCTTTTTCTCGTATGACTTCAATAGCCTGCTTTCCATCCAGTAGTACATTTTTTTGATCCAGGAAGCAGAACTATTGCAGAGATCACGATAATACTGGTATTCCACATTGTGCAGCCTTACAAAACATTTTCGGTGGGCAAATCTCTTGTCCAGCAGCAGGAAAGTGCAATGAACACCTTCCATAAGGATGGGATGATCATCTTTCAGCAGGTTCTCCAGCAGGCTTTCGCTTCTGCGGCTCGAAACAATGTAGGGCAGGGTGTTGGACAAGCCCTTGTGCCCGGTATGCCTCTCATAATAGTGTACGCTTTCGCAATACCTGTTCAGATCGGGCTGCACACCACGGCCATATTCAAAACAATGCAGGTGAATTCTGATACCCAGTTTCTGCAGTGCCGGTAATTTATAGAACACATCCATCACACCACCATAATCAGGAGGGTAAGGAACGTTAAAGGAGATGATATGCAGTTTTTTTTCCACTAAGCTATTTCTTTATAGAACCTGATCAGCACCTGTTCTTCATTTTCCCAGTTCAGGATCTTTCTTGCGCTGAGGCAGTTCTGCCGTAACTGTTCATACAAAACAGTATCGGTAAGTAAATTGTTCAGAGCTCCTGCAATGGTATCCGGATCGGTATCCGGTATTGGGTACGCAATATTGAATTGTTGGTTTATGACGGCATATTCGGGGTAGTCCACACATACCTGGGGTATACCGGCCATGATATAATCAAAAAAACGGTTGGCCAGCGAGTAATACTGGTTCATGCCTTCAGACTCGAACAGTGTGAGACCGATAGATGCCTGTGGGGTAAGGGTGACCAGATCTTCCGGGTCAACATAACCGCGTAAGGTCACTTTTTGCTGCAGCTTGTATTGTTCTATAAGGGCCCGGGTCTGTTCAAAAAAATTACCCTTTCCGCAGATCACCAGTTTCGCCTTCACCTGCTGCATAGCGGGAATCAGGGTCTCAAAACAGCGGCCTTCGTTTACCGAACCCTGGTATAGGATCCATTTTTCCCGGGTTCGGGGAGAATCGTTTGTGAGGGTGGTCAATCTGGGCAGATTTCGTACAACGGCATACCTCACACCATATCTCTTTGCCAGCTCGGTGCGGATGGTTTCATTCACGGTATATCCTTTGGTAAAACGGGGCACGGCAAACCGCTCCACCGCCAGCCAGAACCGGTGTATCTGCGGGCGTGACAGGACCTCCTTCTGTTCGGTAAAAAGTTCATGGGCATCATATACCCTTTGCTGTTTTTTGATAGCAGTTACCAGGTACACCGGCAGAATGGTGTCGAGGTCGATGGCGCAGATCATGTCGGCCTGCCTGAACAACAGGTACCAGAACAAACGAAAATTGTATTCTGCATAGAACCCGACCCCGCGATGAAAAAAACAGCGGATTCTTTTCTGCAAAAATCCCCGGTCGGGCAGATCGGCCGATGAGGGCAGGCGCCTTCCCACCAATATCACTTTGTACCCCTGTTTGGCCAGGCTGCCCGCGATCCGGTGCATGCGCTGGTCGTAACTGAGGTCGTTGGTAACTGTGAAAATGATCTTCGCCAAAGTGAATGGGTTTAGGGACAAATATACCGGCTGGAAAATTACATTAATAGGGCGTATGGTTGCATTTTAAAAAGAAATTAACCTATTTTAAGTAATTGATTTACAATTTATTGAAACGTATTTTTTGAGTGAAATATAAAATACTTCCATACTTCTCCACTTATTATACACAGCAATTTTTTCTCTACAGGAATTCTACCCCTTTTACTGTATGTTCGCAGGTACTTAAACAG
The DNA here is from genome assembly GCF_058231045.1 of Sediminibacterium sp. FW305-C-269. NCBI lineage: Bacteria > Pseudomonadati > Bacteroidota > Chitinophagia > Chitinophagales > Chitinophagaceae > Sediminibacterium > Sediminibacterium sp. FW305-C-269. Next base: position 493,263 of record NZ_JBIQXQ010000002.1, read on the forward strand.
GAATATACGTGAGATTAAAGTCATTAGAAATCAAAGGGTTCAAAAGTTTTGCTGATAAAACTGTAGTGAGTTTTGACGAAGGGATCACCGGTATTATCGGACCGAATGGTTGTGGAAAAAGTAATATCATCGATAGCATCCGTTGGGTGATCGGTGAACAAAAAATATCTGCACTCAGAAGTGAAAATCTGGAAGCGCTTGTCTTCAACGGAAGTAAAACCAGAAGTCCGAGCGGTTTGGCCGAAGTAAGCCTCACGTTCGAAAACACCAAGAACCTCTTACCTACCGAATTCAATACCGTAACCGTAACCCGCCGCTTTTACAAGAACGGGGAAAGCGAATATCGTTTGAACGATGTGACCTGTCGCCTGAAAGATATTCATAACCTCTTCCTGGATACCGGTGTAAGCACCGACAGTTATGCTATCATCGAACTGGGAATGGTGGATGATATCATCAAGGACAAGGAGAACAGCCGTCGCCGCATGCTGGAGCAGGCCGCCGGTATCACCATCTACAAGACCCGTAAAAAAGAAGCCAAGAATAAACTGGATGCCACCGAACAGGACCTGGCACGTATCGAAGACCTGCTGTTCGAGATCAATAACCAATTAAAGACACTCGAGAACCAGGCCAAGAAAGCGGAGAAATTTTACGAGATCAAAAAAGAATACCGCGAAGTGGCCATTGAACTGGCCAAAGCTTCTCTCGAAGGGTTCAATATCACTTACAAAGAACTGAACGAGCAGCAGGAATCGGAGAACGACAAAAAGATCCAGCTGGAAGCAGAGATCGCCACCGATGAGGCCGCGATCGAACAGGAAAAAGTAGGGTTTATCGAAAAAGAACGTGCCCTGCAGAGCATGCAGCACGAGTTCAATGAATACCTGCAGGAACTGCGCAGCAAGGAGAACGAAAAGAACCTGGCTACCCAGAAACTGCATTACCTGAAAGAGAAGGAAACCAACCTGAAAGAGTTCCTGGAAAAAGCCGAGGGGCAGTTAAAGACCATTGGTGATTCGATTTCTTATACACAGATACAGGTAGGCGAGGAAGAAGCGAGTTTGCTGGAACTGCAGGATAAAGTGGAAACCACCAAACTGGATGTGGAAGACAAACGCCGCAGTTTCGATGAAAAACGTACCGGGCTGGATGTTTTGCGCAACCGCTACCAGCAGATCCAGCGCAGCCAGTTCGATGCGGAGAAAAAAGTGGCTGTTGCTGATACCTCAATCCTGAACCTGCAGCGTGCCCAGACCCAACTGAATGAAGAAAAACAGAATCGTGAGTCGCAGATGCAGCAACTGACGGTTGAACTGGAAGAGAAGGAGACCACCCTCGAGGCCAAACGCATTGACCTGCAGCAATTGCAGGAACACCAGGAGCGTACCAAAGAGCAGATATTTGAAACACAGGCTCAACTGGAACTGCTCCGCAACGAACTGAACGAAGAGAACCGGAAACTGGATGCCAAGCGTAACGAATATAACCTGCTGAAAAGCCTGATCGACTCAATGGAAGGTTATCCGGAGAGCATCAAGTTCCTGCATAAGAACCCTGAATGGAACCATTCGGCGCCAATCCTGTCGGACATCATTTATGTAAAGGAAGAATACCGCACTGCCGTAGAGAACGTACTGGAACCTTACCTGAACTACTATGTGGTGAACAACCTGGAAGAAGGTTTACAGGCCGTTCACCTGCTGGATGCGAATAAAAAAGGGAAAGCCAATTTCTTCATGCTGGAGAAATTCGCAGACTACCGCGTAGAGACCCATCAGCCCGCCAACACCATCAGAGCAATGGATGTGATAGAGGTGGACGAGCAATACCGTAAGCTGGCGCAATACCTGCTGGCCAATGTTTACATAGCCGAGAACGATGAAGCCATTGCCAACAGCAACGGAGCTGTAGTACTGGAAAAGACCGGTAAGTATGTAAAAGGCAAATACACATTGACCGGTGGTAGTGTAGGACTGTTTGAAGGAAAGAAGATTGGCCGTGCCAAGAACCTGGAAAAACTGTCTGAAGAGATCTTCGACCAGGAAGCGGTGGTGAACCTGCTGAAATCAGATATCCAGGCCAAACACAATGAAGTGATCGCTTTCAACGACCAGTTGAAGGAGAACGTGATCAAACAGACCGAAAATGAGATCAACCAGCTGACCAACCAGGTATTTGCTGCCAAGAACCGTATGGAGAACCTGCAGGCAGCACAGCAAAACGGTTTACAGCGCCTGGAAGACCTGGACATGCGCTTACAGGCCGAACACGACGCGATTGCGGCTACCCGCGAAGAGTTCCATTCGCTGAATGAGCAGTTGCAGTCTACTTCTGAGGAACTGAAATCAGTGGAACAGGATTACCAGTCGGCTGAATACGAATACAACTTTGCATCGGTTCAATACAATGAGACCAACCTGCAGTTGACACGCCAACAGAGCAAGATCACCGGCCTGAAGCAGGAACTGGTGTTCAAGGAGAACCAGCTGAACGACCTGCACCTGCAGATCGGTAACAATACCTCGCAACTGTCAGAAGCCAGCGCCAATATTGAAGAGAGTGAAAAAGCCTTGATCGGTTCGGAAGAACTGTTATTGGAAATGCTGCGCAAGAAAGAAGAAGAGGAGAAAAAACTGAACGAAGCGGACCAGGCATACTACAATCTGCGTAATGCTTTACAGGAAAAAGAGAGTGAGTTGCGTTTGAAAGTGAAGAGCAAGGAAATGATCGATCACCTGGTAACAGAGATCAAAGACAAGTTGAATGAACTGAAACTGCAGCTGGCCGGTATGAAGGAAAGACTGAGCGTAGAATTCAAAGTGGAACTGGATGAGATACTGGATCAGGCGAGAACTACCGATACGGCGCTGGAAGACCTTCAGGCCAGTTCAGACAGGATGAAGAAACGCCTCGAGAATATGGGCGAAGTAAACCCGACCGCTATTGAAGCGTATACGGAAATGAAAAAACGTTATGAGTTCATTCTCGAACAGAAGAACGACCTGGTATCGGCCAAAGAAAGCCTGTTACAAACCATCCAGGAAGTGGAAGCCACTGCCAACCAGCAGTTCCTCGATACCTTTAACCAGGTACGCGAGAACTTCCAGAAAGTGTTCAAAGCCCTGTTCACAGAAGAGGATACGGCAGATATGATATTGGTGAACCCCGAGAACCTGGCTGAGACAGGTATCGAAATCATCGCCAAGCCCAAAGGAAAACGTCCTTCTTCCATCACCCAGTTGAGTGGAGGAGAGAAAACACTGACCGCTACGGCACTGCTGTTCTCGATCTATCTCATCAAACCGGCGCCTTTCTGTATCCTGGATGAGGTGGATGCACCGCTGGATGATGCCAACGTAGGTAAGTTCACACAGATGATCAAGAAATTCAGCGATAATTCGCAGTTCATCATCGTAACGCACAACAAACAGACCATGAGTGCGGTAGATGTGATCTATGGTGTGACCATGCAAGAGCCCGGGGTCAGCAAACTGGTTCCCGTGGATTTCCGAAGTCTCGCGAACTAACCCAACCCGATGCATATGATGATGGGATTAAGAGTGTTCTCTTGATCCCATTTTTTTAAAGCGATGCGTTTCACATATATTATTTGTAAGCATATCATTACCCGCTTGTATAAATCCGTTACCATACTCTACCTTGTCTGTTTTGCCTGTTACCTGGTGGCTACCCGGCAGCCGGATTATTTTGATGGGGAGAAGGCTCCGGCTACGATTCAATGGCTGCCAGACAGTGCATCGGGCAAAAATATTCCCCAGGCGTTGTTCCATGATGGCCGTAAACAATATGCCATAGACGCGCGGTATGTTTTTCGTGAATGGGAAACAGGAGAAAAGACAGAAGTGATCTATGAAACGGACCATCCTGAAAAAGCAGTGGTGTACCGTTTCTGGGGCTACTGGTTAAGCTGGGGCGAACTGCTGGGAACCGTGGTAATCTATATTGCCTTGTTCCAGGTGGCGGTCTCCGTTACCCGGAACCCAACAGCAGAAGCTTTGGTGGAACAACTGGATTACCGGCCAGAGAAAAAAAGAAGGTACAAAACTCCCGAAGAGGAATAAAATACCTTTGGAAAAAGCGGTTTATTTCAGGTAACGTTTGATCTCTTTCTCCACGTCGCGGTTCTTGATGGTCTCGCGTTTGTCGTGCAGCTTTTTACCGCGGCCCAGTCCGATCTCTACTTTTACCAGGTTCTTGTCCGTAAAGAATACTTTCAGTGGCACCACGGTATATCCTTTCTCTTTGATCTTGGCCTGTATCTTCTTCAGCTCTTTTTTGTTGAGCAGTAGTTTCCGATCGTGCACCTCAATGTGGTTATAGGCTGTTCCGTGTGTATAACTGGCAATGAACAGGCCCCGAACCCATAATTCCCCGTCATCGAACAGGCAGAAAGCATCGTTGAAACTGAGCTTACCCTCACGGATCGATTTCACTTCCGTTCCCAGTAATACAATACCCGCTACATATTTGTCTTCTATGGAGTAGTTAAAGTAAGCCTGGCGGTTGTTCATTTCGGCCATGAAAGTTGGTCATTGGTAATTAATAATTAGTAGTTAGTAATGAGCAATTGTTAACTACTGACTACTAATTGAAACTTAGCTTCTGAAAAGTAAAACCAGCTGCGCCAGTTTGTCTTTCAGGTTTTTCCTGTCAACAATGAAATCCAGGAAACCGTGCTCCAGTAAAAACTCACTGCGTTGGAAACCTTCGGGAAGGTCTTTTTTGATGGTCTCTTTAATCACACGCGGACCGGCAAAACCGATCAGGGCACCGGGCTCAGCAATATTCAGGTCGCCCAGCATACCAAAACTGGCCGAGATACCACCAAAAGTAGGATCAGTGAGTAAAGAGATATAGGGAAGTTTGGCATCACTTAACTGCGATAATTTACCGCTGGTCTTGGCCAGCTGCATCAGGCTGAAAGCACTTTCCATCATCCTGGCACCACCACTTTTGCTGATCACGAGATAGGGAAGTTTGTGCTGGATACAGTAATCTACCGCGCGACTGAATTTTTCGCCCATCACACTACCCAGCGAGCCGCCGATGAATTCAAAATCCATACAGGCGATCACAATACCTTCTCCATTGGCCTTACCCACGGCAACGCGCATGGAGTCTTTCAGGTCGGTTTTGGAGTGGATATCGTCCAGGCGTTTCTGGTAGGGTTTGAGATCTGTAAAACCGAGTGCATCAATGCTTTGTATATCTTCGAAAAGTTCGGTGTATTCTTTGTTATCGAAAATCACATCAAAATATTCATCGCTGCCTATGCGGTGATGGTAATTGCATTTAGGACAAACAAAAAGGTTCTCTTTTAATTCGCTGGTGGTACAGATATAATTACATTCCGGACATTTGGTCCATAAACCCTCGGGTGTTTCCTTTTTATCGGCTGTAGAAGTTAAAATACCTTTCCTGATGCGTTTGAACCACCGGGGTTTGGCAGGATCTCCTCCCTGGCTATCATCTCCGGTCAGGTTTGCTTCAAAGTCTTCTTCACGTTCTTTTTTCATAACGGTCAATTGCAATTGGGGCGGTGAAGATAATCATTTTTTAACCACCCGGATGGTGAATCGGGTTCCTCCGCTTTACCATCCCCTTCCTGAAAAGGGGAGTGAAAATAAGGGATAAATTAATATATATCACTACTATAACCAAATAGTTCAGCTTTAAAACGAATCTAATTGTCAATCAGTATTCTTTTGGCGACAGGATCAACTAGACCACAGCAGGGCACAAAAAACCGCCAGTTTTTCAGGCTGGCGGTGATTATACTTATTCCGGTACTATTTACGCGTTCCGGTTAATACAGTTGAGGTCTTCAAAAGCAGTTTCCAGCCTCTTGCTGAAGCTTTCCTCGCCTTTGCGTAACCATACCCTTGGATCGTAGTATTTTTTATTGGGTTTGTCAGCGCCTTCCGGATTACCCAGCTGGCCCTGCAGGTAGGCTTCATTTTTAACATAAAACTGCTGAATACCTTCCCAGAATGCCCACTGCAGATCGGTGTCGATATTCATTTTGATAGCACCATACCCAATGGCTTCCCTGATCTGGTGCTGTGGCGAACCACTTCCACCGTGGAATACAAAATAAACAGGTTTTGGACCGGTCTTCAGTTCTTTCTCGATATAGTCCTGGCTGTTTTTCAGGATCACAGGACGCAGTTCTACGTTACCCGGACTGTATACACCATGTACGTTACCAAATGCGGCCGCTACGGTGAACAGTTTACCTACTTTGCTCAGTTCGGTGTATGCGTATGCAACGTGCTGTGGTTGTGTGTATAATTTGTCGTTCTCAACGCCACTGTTGTCCACGCCGTCTTCCTCACCGCCGGTAACGCCGAGTTCGATCTCGATGCTCATGCCCAGTGGCGCCATGCGTTTGTAGAATTCAACAGAGGTATGAATATTTTCTTCCAGGGGCTCTTCAGACAGGTCCAGCATATGTGAGCTGAACAACGGCTGGCCCTTCTCTTTGTAGAATTGTTCGCCGGCATCGATCAGACCGCTCACCCAGGGTAACCATTTTTTGGCAGCGTGGTCGGTATGCAGCACTACAGGTACGCCATAATGTTTGGCCACGTTGTGGATATGCAGGGCACCGGATATGCCACCGGCAATATTCCCCTGTAATTGATCGTTGGGCATTCCTTTACCGGCAATGAACTGTGCACCGCCGTTGGAGAATTGGATGATCACCGGTGAATTTACTTTGGCTGCTGTTTCCAGCACTGCGTTAATGGTGTTGGTGCCAATGGTGTTAACTGCAGGAAGTGCAAATTGGTTGTCTTTTGCATCATTGTACAATGCTTCGAGTTCTTCGCCGAATAATACGCCGGCACGGTATTTTTTCATGTGTTTAGATTGTCAGGTTTAGCGGTTTTTGGGGCTTATTGTTAGCTGCAAGATACTTTACTTAGGGCAAACATCTGTTAGCTTTCTCTACAGGTCCATTGATTAAACCAGGGATGTATGGAGCTTTTGCAGGTATTCTGCGGCATATTGCAGTCGACTGCCATACCAGCTGAACATTTCTCCGTCAGCCAGTAGCAGTTTTGTTTCGGGTAAGTATTTCGCCAGTTCTCGAACCTGTTTTTCACCAAAAGGATAGGGTTCCGAGGATAGCAATACCAGATCGGGTTTTGCCTGTTGCATCATTTCTGTCGTGATGACTGGATAGCGGGTCTCATGAGCAAATATATTTTCCAGTCCGGCGTATTCCATCATGTGGTGAATGAAGGTATCGCCCCCTGTTGTCATGTACGGATCTTTCCAGAGCAGGTAAATGGCCCGGATTTTTTTTCTGCCTGCCAGGGAATGTTGCAGTGCGGTAAGTCCTATACGGATGGTATTGATCAGTGATTGTGCTTTTACATCGGTTCCCGTGATGCTTCCCAACTGGCCGATCATGTCAATCGCATCATCGAGTGTATTGATATCGCTTACCCAAACGGGTGCCAGACCTTCCAGCGTTTCCACCTGCGCCTGCACATTCTCTTCCTTATTGGCAATGATGAGATCGGGTTGCAGGGATTGGATAATTTTTGTATGTAGCTGTTTTGTTCCGCCAACCCTTGTTTTTTCGCGAAACCAAGTATCGGGACGCACACAGAATTTGGTAATACCCACTACGGCTTCGTCCAGTTCCAGGTATGCAAGCAATTCGGTTTGTGAAGGCACAAGTGAAACGATACGCCTGGGAGGGTTGGTGATTTTCACCTGCCGGTTTAATTGATCGGTGTACAGGGGCATAAGCTAAGTTACAGAGAACTTTAACAGCGGGGTTATGCATTTCTGCAGCAGCTGCATCTTTTCCTAAACTGCACGGCCATGTATACCTGTCGCAACCAGCAACAGCTGGTAACAGCTTCCTGGATTTTTCCCTTTACGGCACAGCAGAGATGGTGAACCGCTGCTAGCGGTATTTATACCAGGCGCCTGTATTAAACAGCAGAACGGATTCATCTTCGCGGACATAATCCTTTTCAATGAGTTTGCGAAGACCCATATAGGCTGCACTTCCTTCCGGTGATAAGAGCAATCCTTCTTGGCTGGCCACTTTTGCAATGCCATCCTGGATTTCCTTTTCACTTACGGTAATTGCCGTGCCTTTGCTTTCGCGCACCACTTCGCAGATCAGGTCTTTGGCAAAGGGGTGTGGTACAGCTAATCCATTCGCAACGGAAGGTTTTGCCGTGAAAGATTCCGGAAAGGTTCCGGTCTCAAACATTTGTATCATAGGATTACAATTTTCAGATTGAACAATCACCATCTTTGGTAGCTTGCCGGTGATCCAGTAGAGTTGTTGCATTTCGCGAAAAGCCTTCCACATGCCGATGAGGCCGGTACCTCCACCCGTAGGATAGATAATCACGTCGGGCAAATGCCAGTTGAGCTGTTCAGCAATTTCCAGACCAATTGTTTTCTTTCCTTCCAGCCGGTAAGGCTCTTTCATGGTAGAAATATCGAAAGCTCCTGTTTCTGTAGCCATCTGCCGGGCCTTTTTTCCGCAGGTATCAATCAGCCCATCGATAAGTATCAATTCTGCACCATACAGTCGGCATTCTTCCTTCAGTGTGTCGGGTGTATGTGCTGGCATTACCACCGTAGCACGCATACCCGCTTTCGCAGCATAGGCACTCAGCGCACCACCAGCATTACCGGCAGTGGGAATGATGCAGTGCGTAACACCTAGTTCCTTCGCTTTTGAAATGGCTACACTCAGCCCCCTAGCCTTGAAAGAACCGGTGGGGTTTACACTTTCGTCTTTTAATAAAATTTCACGCAGTCCCAGGTGCGATGCCATTCCGGAAAGCGAATGAATCGGTGTCCATCCCTCGCCAAGGGAAACAATGTTGTTGTCATCCAGTATCGGTAACAATTCCCGATAACGCCAGATAGACTGTGGCCGGTTACATAGTTCTTTTTTGGATAGATGCGGCAGTTGGTAATGTGCCAGCAGCGGCTGGTTGCAACAGGTTGCATAGGTTTGCAGAACTGAAGCAGGATAGGCTTTTCCGCATTGGGCACAAACTAGGTTTTCCAGTAACGAACCCTGTAAAATGACTGTTTTCACAGGGTAAAACTATGGAATAGATATAACCTGTATTATCTATAGTTATTATGATCCATAACTATAAGTTATAAATCTTCTGTGCCAGTTTGATAAAGCTTTTATTGAGTTCGCTATTTTCTCCCTTGCGTTGAATGAAATAGAAATTTCTTTCGATCTGTAGTTCCTCAAAATGGATTTCGGTAAGATCGCCATACGCAAGTTCCTTTGCCACCGATCTGTGCGGGAGGAAACCAAGTAAATCGGATTCAATGAGAAAATTTTTCAATGCTTCCGTTCCGCCTAAACGTACTTTGATATTAAGGTCACTTAGTTTGACTTTGTTTTTTTCCAGCGCATATTTCAAAGCAGCCAGCGTGCCACTGCCTCTTTCGCGAATAGCTAGCGGCATAGTCAGAATCTCTTTTATGGTATATTGTTTTTTTCTGGCCAGCGGACTTTTCCTGCTGCAAACTGCCACTACTTTATCAGTGGTAAAGGGCTGATAATCGATATTGGTGAGTTTGGTACGGCCTTCTGTAATACCAAGGTTAATATCCTGGTTCAGCAGGGCTTCTATCACCAGTTCGGTATTTCGGTTCAGCAGGCTGATATGGATCTGCGGATAATGCTGGTGAAATGCTGAAAGTACTTTCGGTAGTGTATACAGGGCAATGGTGGTACTGGCTCCAAGTTTCAGCATGCCCTTCGCCTGCATTACATCGCGGATGCTGGAAATTTCAAATTCTGTCTGTTCCTGTATCCTTTTTACCTCGGTCAGTTTTTCAAACAGAAGTTTGCCTGAAGGCGTGAGTTCTATATGGATACCTTTTCTGTCAAACAGTTTGGCCTTGTAATGTTCTTCCAGCGCTTTGATGTGTTTGCTGATGGCAGGTTGCGAGATATACAATACCTGGCTGGCTTTTGAAAAGCTTTTCTGCTGCGCCACTGTGAGAAATACATCATGCCGGGTAGAGATCATGGTAGGTAGATTTGAGTGAGCAGGGCTCGTCAGTCGTGAGTAGTCAGTCGTGAGTAGTCAGTGATAAGTCTCAGAAAAACATTCACCATTGACTACTCACGATTCACGCCTCACGATTACTGCCGCCTAACTATTTTGCTAGGCTCTGTATCACATCATACTTGGTAACAATGTGGTATTCGCCTTTCTCATCTTTAGCCAGTACGGCCCCGTTTTCTTTGGTGATCAGGCTGCCAAGTCTTTCCACGGGTGTATCAAAATCAACCACGGGGTAGGCGGGTTCCAGTACACTGGCCACTGTTGCATTACGGATCTCAGGATTGCTGAACACTTTCTGGAAGAGGCCGCTCTCGCTGACTGCCCCAACACATTCATGATCCTTCATCACAGGTATCTGTTCAATATCGTATTTTTTCATCAGGTCAACCGCTTCGGCTACCGTATGGGTGGGCTCAAGGGTAACCAGTCTTTTGCTGTGTCTTCCGTTAACGATGTCCTTGAAAGTTTTTACATCCAGGAAACCGCGTTCCATCATCCACTGGTCATTGTAGATCTTACCTACATAGCGGCTGCCGTGGTCGTGGAAGATACACACCACCACATCGTCCTTGGTAAGGCTTGATTTCAGCTGCATCAATCCCTGCAAACAGCTGCCGGCGCTGTATCCGCAGAACAGTCCTTCTTCTTTGGCAATACGCCTGGCCATCACTGCGCCATCTTTGTCGGTCACCTGTTCAAAATGATCGATCACGCTCATATCGTAGTTCTGCGGTACAAAATCTTCGCCAAAACCTTCTGAGATATACGGGTGAACTTCACACATATCGATCTCGCCGGTTTTATAGTATTTGGTCAGCAGGGAACCATATACATCAATGGCCCATATTGTAATGTTCGGATTTTTTTCTTTGAGATACATCGCAGTCCCGGTGATCGTACCTCCTGTACCGGCCGTACAAACCAGGTGCGTGATCTTTCCTTCTGTCTGTTCCCATATCTCAGGTCCCGTACTTTCATAGTGCGCCTGGCGGTTGGCCAGGTTATCGTACTGGTTCATGTACATGGAATTGGGGATCTCTTTGCCCAGTCTTTTGGCCACGCTATAATAACTGCGCGGATCTTCGGGAAGTACGTTGGTCGGACAAACGATCACTTCCGCACCTACGGCTTTGAGGATATCTGCTTTTTCTTTGGATTGTTTGTCGGTGGTGACAAAAATGCATTTGTATCCTTTCACACAGGCAGCCAGTGCCAGGCCCATACCGGTATTACCGCTGGTGCCTTCGATGATGGTACCGCCCGGTTTGAGTTTGCCTTCTTTTTCGGCCACTTCCACCATTTTCAGGGCCATACGGTCTTTGATAGAGTTACCCGGATTAAAATAATCCACTTTAGCCAGCACGGTGGCCGGAATATCTTTGGTGATCTTGTTGAGTTTGATCAGGGGGGTGTTTCCGATGGTTTCCAGGATGTTGTTCAGCCACATGGTAGACTAACGCTTGTTTGCGACAAAGGTAAAGTTTTGGACATCCCGGCAATGGGCAATCGTAAAATAGCTACATCGAAAAGAGGAAATTAAAAGGGAGCGGATGTACAGGGCTGGCTAATCCGCTACCCTTGGGAAACTGCTGTCTGTTCCAACAATGGTATGGAAATCTGCATATAACCGGTTAAAATGTCTTTGCCAGGTGTAACAGATCGGCATCTTCACGGCCATTGCTGACTTCTTTACTGATCTCCGTATTGGTTTTGTTATTCTTTCCGCTGTTGTCTGAATGCAGGTAAGCAAAGATCACAGCAGGTACCAGGGTTACCAGGAAGATCATGTAGGCGGCAAAAAGGAACTTTTTCATAACGGTTATTTTAATGGTTTTTGTTTGTTTGACAGATCAAAGATATAACCATTAATAATACTATGCAATACATAGTACCTTCTTTAGGTTAGTATTTTCTATGGCATAATAATGTGTTATGCATTTAAGTATATTAAAATCAATTAGTTACAGGTATTTTGCCTGTTTGAGGGGAAAATGAGGATTGTGATAGGTGGAAATATAGCTTGATGAAATACGATGCCGGGAGACTGAAAAATTCCTTTTACCCGGCAAATTCCTGGTCAAGCGCAAAGTTTTCGGGGTATTTCGGATGGATATTCCGGTAAAAATCCATCATTGTGCGCATATCTGTAGCAAAATCGGTAGGGTAGATGACTTTACCAATACCGGCTTTTTTGCGTTTATAGTCAACATAACCCAGGCAAATGGGTACTCCAGCTCCCTGTGCTACATGGTGAAATCCGGTCTTCCATTTATCCTGCCGGCTCCGGGTACCTTCCGGCGTAATCAGGATAATCAGTTCCTTGTTCTGGTGAAACAGGTCGATCATGGCTTCTACAAAACTTTTTCTATCGGCACCGGCTGTTCTGGGTGTACGGTCAATGCCGATGCCTCCCAGTGGTTTCATCAGCAGACCAAAGGGAAAGCGCATCCACTCTTTTTTAATGGTGAACCGGATCCTCAGCCGGTAGATGGTGAAACTGGCCATTGCATACCAGAAATCCCAGTTGCTGGTATGAGGGGCTGCTATGATGATACATTTCTTGATCTCAGGTGGCAGGTTGGTATCTACGGTCCAGCCGCTCAGCTGGAAAATTCGCTTGCAAAAAAATGAGGATAGGCTCATAGGGTGCCGGGTTTGCTTTTTACGAACGGAAAAAGTGGGCGGTTGGATGGCGGCAGTATGCTGGCGGATTGGATTATCAGGATCGGAACTTCTCGGTGATCTTTCCGCAGAGATCACTATCAATCATTTTGCCGGCCACATCGATCATGTTCCGGAAAGCTTTGGCATTGCTGATACCATGACCGATGATCACGGGTTTGGCTACACCCAGAACAGGCGTGCCACCATAGTTTTCATAATGGAAACGGCTGAAATAAGCATCTTCCTGATAACCACGCTTCGCAGCCACATCGTACAGTGACTCCGCCATTTTTAGGAGGATATTACCGGTAAAACCGTCACAGACGATTACATCTGCTTTATCATTGAACAGGTCGCGACCCTCAACGTTGCCGATAAAATGAATGGCTGTATTTTCTTTCAGGAGAGGATAAGCGGCCTGTGCAAGCAGGTTGCCTTTTCCTTCCTCCTCACCTACGTTCAGCAGACCGGTTTTAGGTTGGCTGATACCGAGGATGTACTGTGCATACAAGCTGGCCAATATGGCAAACTGGTTCAGGTTCTCGGGTTTGCAGTCGGCATTCAGGCCCACATCCGCAATCACACCCGTAGCGCCATTGATCTTGGGAACAACAGTGGCAATGGTAGGCCGTTGCACACCTTCGATGGGTTTGATACTAAACATGGCACCAACCAGCATGGCGCCGGTATTGCCCGCACTGATAAAAGCATCGATCTTTCCGTTGGCCAGCATATGAAAACCGATGGCGATGGAGGAGCGTTGTTTTTCTTTCAGCGCCTTGGTGGGATGTTCCTGGTAACCGATGACTTCGGGGGCATGTACCAAATGCAAATTAGGTGACGCAACCTGGTGTTCCTCCAACAGAGGTTTTACCAGTGTTTCATCACCTATGCAGTATATGGATGCCGTGCGGGTTGGGTCAGACAGGTACAGCTGTAGTCCTTTGACCGCTTCCAGCGGTGCAAAATCCCCACCCATCATGTCTAATCCAATATTCATCGTGGCACGAAGCTAAAAGTTGTACTAAAAAGGTTACGCTTTCAGAGGAGCTTTTTCAGCTACCAGTTTCCCTTTATAGAACAATTTTCCTTCGCTCACGTGTGCGCGGTGGCGTACATGTGTTTCACCAGTAGTGCTGTCTTTGCTCAATGTTACTTCCTGCGCTACGTAGTGAGTTCTTCTCTTGGCGCTACGTTGCTGGGAGTGTCTGCGTTTAGGATTCGGCATATCTCGAAATTTATGGTATCAAAAAAAATTAATCTAGGTTTTTAAATTTATCCAGTCCTTTCCAAACAGTGTTGCCACTGTCTTTCCGGGTCTCTTCTTCCATTTTCCTCAGTTTCTCCAGTACCTCTGTATTGCATTTGGGTCCACCCATTTCTTCCTTACTGCACATTTTCTGCAGCGGAACACTCAGGTTGATGAACTCGTAAATCCAGTCGGCCAGGTGTAAATGGCTTTCACCACGGCTGATATAATATACATCCGGGTCCTCTTCCTGTTCGTTCATCTCTTCCGGGTCGTCCACCATTTTTACAATGATGTTGAACTCGTCCCAAAGCTGCATGGGCAGTGTGTTCCCACACCGGTCGCAAGGTGCATTCACCGTTCCGTCGATGTCGAATTTCAGCTGCATGAAGCCGTTTTTTTTATCGAGGCTCAGCTTGACATTCGCAACGCAGTTGGTAAAATCCTGCTCCCCATACGGTACAAAGAACTTATCCTCAATCCGGTATTCGTAAACATGGATCCCCGGCTTCAAACCCACAAATGCTATCTCAAATTCCCGCCGCTGATTCATAACCGTTTTTTAAGGGCTTGCAAAGGTACGCCAAAACGCCCGAAATCCCAAAGGAAAATTGAACCGGGCCCGATCTGCACCCTGTGGGCAATGATAGGGTATTTTATATCATATTTGTGGTCATGAAGCAGGAAAAGGTCATTTCAGCATATCAATGGGTGAAATTGGGCATCCTTTTTTCTATTTCATTGATTATCACCGTTTTTTCAGCTTTTCCGGAACAGGTGGAGCGATCATACTCCCTGGGTATCTACCCGGCACTGGCTTCCACGCTCCGTACCCTCACCCGTTGGGTGCCCTTCAGCCTGGGCGATCTGCTGTATGCCTGGATATCCCTGTTATTGCTGATAAAGCTTGTCCGGCTGATACGTTTACGCTATCGTCGAGAGCTTACCCAGGCAAGGCTGATCCTGGTGGGGTTCAGCTTTTTGCGGACCCTCTTATGGGTATTCATCGTGTTTCAGCTGATGTGGGGACTCAATTACCATCGCCTGGGCATTGCCTACCAGCTCCGGATCAATAAAAATGGCTATAGCAAGGAAGAAGTGACTTCACTGGCTCACCAGCTGATCGATCAACTGAATGAATGCCGGCGCCAGATAGGGAATACGGTTTTACCCGAGCCTCCGCTGGACACCCTGTACCGGGAAGCCTATCGTTCCTACGAAACGGCTTCCTATGAATATGAATTCCTGAATTACCGGAACCGGTCCGTAAAATCCAGCCTGTACAGCAGCATTGCCGATTATGTGGGTTTTACAGGGTATTATAATCCTTTTACCGGCGAGGCCCAGCTCCGAACTGATCTGCCCCGGGTACTGATACCTTATATTACCCTCCACGAAATGGCCCACCAGCTGGGTTATGCCAGTGAAAGCGAAGCCAATTTTGTGGGATTCCTGGCGGCAATGGCCTCTAAGAATGTATATGTGCGGTATTCTGCCTGCCTGGACCTGTTTTCCTATGCCCAGGGGGAACAGGTGCGTATGTACGGGAAGGAAAAGGATTACAGTCAATTTGAGGCGATGATCCTGCAGAACCGGTCTTTACTGGATACCCTGGTGAAAAGAGACAGGAAAGAGATCCGCGAATTCTTTTATAAGAGAAGGAACCGTATTTCACCCGCCGTATCCGGTTTGTACGATCAATACCTGAAACTGAATAAACAAACAGAGGGGTTGAACAGTTATAATGAGGTGGTGGGATGGTTAATCGCCTACCAGAAGAAATATGGCAAACTTTAATTGGCAAAAACTGGCGGCTTCCGTTCTGTTCACGGTTGGAATAGGTTCTTTAGGCGGCATTTTCACGATCAGTGAGATACCGGGTTGGTATGCAGGTCTGCAGAAACCCTCCTTCAATCCTCCCAATTGGGTGTTTGGTCCCGTCTGGTCAATCCTGTACCTGTTGATGGGGATCAGTTTGTACCTGGTCTGGAAACAGCCGCGCTCTGTTGTGCGCAATGTGGCAGTTTTGCTTTTTATGATCCAGTTCGTGCTTAATTTCTGCTGGAGTATCCTGTTTTTTAACCAGCACCTGATCGGTGCGGCATTACTTGAGATCGTGCTCATGTGGCTGTTCATCCTGCTGACCATTGTCTGGTTCGCCCGTTTGTCGAAAACGGCTGCCTGGCTTCTGGTTCCCTATCTCTGTTGGGTAAGTTTTGCCACCGTACTGACAGCAGCCATCTGGAAACTGAATCACTGATCTAGAACTGGTTCTTCCACATCATGCTCTCTACCGGCTTATCCGGCTGTCCGCTGTATTTGGCATTGCCTTTCTGGTTGTATTTGACCGCGATCTCTCCATCCACAGGGAAATAGATGAGCTGGCCGATGGGCATACCTTTGTACACACGCACAGGCTGTTTGCAGGAGATCTCTAGCGTCCAGTTGCCGCAGAAACCCACATCACCCTTGCCCGCGGTGGCATGTATGTCAATGCCCAACCGGCCGGTAGATGATTTACCTTCCAGAAAAGGAACATGCGAATGGGTTTCGGTATATTCCTGGGTTACACCAAGATAAAATGCATGGGGCTGCAATACAAAACCTTCATCAGGTATTTCGAAATATTCGATCTTATTGTGTTTTTTGGCATCCAGTTCTGCATTCACATAAGTGGCCAGCCATTTTCCCAGGTGCACATCATAGCTGTTGCTGCCCAGGTCGGCACGGTTAAAAGGTTCTATCTTGATGCTGCCCTTTTCCATTTCTTCCAGTATGCGTGAATCTGTGAGGATCATTCTTTGTACTTTTATCTAATTGAGCGCTTATATTATGTAAGCCCTGCAATCTAAATGCTAAATTGCTGCAGTGCCGCTGTTTTATCAACAAGATATCAACCCAACTACCAGGCTGGCCGTCTGGAAGATCGAAGAAGAAGCCATTTTTTTCCTGAAGGCAGTGCCACTGGGAAGAGAGATCACTCATCCGCATAAACGCTTACAGCACCTGGCCGGCCGTTACCTGCTGCCATTCCTGTTTCCGGATTTTCCCAGTAAGGAAATCGAGATCGCCGACACCCGCAAACCTTTTTTACCCGGTGAACAATACCATTTCTCCATCTCTCACTGCAGCAAATATGCCGCAGCCATCGTGAGCAGTGCGGAAAGGGTGGGGGTAGATATTGAAGAGATCACGGAAAGGGTGCAAAAGATCCAACACAAATTCCTGCATCCGGAAGAACTGGCATTTGTGCAGGGATATCCCGCTGACCAGCAAACCCGCTTACTGACCCTTTTGTGGAGTTGCAAGGAAGCCCTGTTCAAATGGTGGGGCTATGGTGATGTCGATTTCAGTGAAGTATTGCGGATTGACCCCTTTACACTTTCTGATAGTGGAACCATTCAGGCAAGATTTGTGAAAAAGGAACTGAACATTCCTTTATTGATCCAGTACCGGATCATGGGGACTGTTTGTTTGGCGTGGGGGAGGGCAATGAGCAATGAGTGGATGAGTGAATGAGTGAATGATAGAATGTTTTTTAGTCGTCGAAGCGGTTGGGGGTTTTGGTTTTGGGGACGAACATGAGATTTTTCTGGAGCATTACTTTTAATTGCCGTTTTACGAGTTGTCCCATGGTCCTTGCCTTTTTGAAATAGGTGGGGTTGTGGAAATGTTCGGATAATTCCTGTTTCAGCTGTTCGATCTTCTCAGGTTTGGAGATATCATCGTATGCCATGATATCCAGGATTTCCTTCATCCGGTAACGGGCGGATACAAGTCGGAAAGTCATCATGGTCCTTTCTTCTGCCTGGTATTGCGCAATGGATTTGGCATCCAGGTGTTTGGCCACAATATCCACCAATGGTTTGTTCTCCTTGAAGAACTGCGGCAGGTACAGGTTCTTTCTTCCTTCGTAAGATTGCTGATCAAAATCAATGGCACGGATACGGTATTGGTAATCTTCAATATCGGGTGTGATATTGACCACGAAATTATACGCACGCATATCGCCGAGCAGGTGTACAAAACAGCGTTCGTTGAATTTTACGAACTCTTTGGCCAGGCGTATCTGGTTGGTGTTGGGATCCTGAAGGTAATCGTGTATAAAGATATCTCCGGGTATACCGGGTATATGCTCTTCTATCAGGGTCTCCTTATCGGTGAAATAGGTCATCCGGTTGGGGGAGAGCAGGTGTTCCAGTTCCAGTCCGTAAATACGGCTGGCATCGGCTTTCTTGATATAATAGTGATCGTAATTATCGTTGAACTTGTTCACGATGCGGATACGGAAGGGCTGACTGTTCCCGAAAAAACAGAAATCGATCCTTGCCACATCCAGGTGGTTGATGAAACTGAGGTCGCCCTCGGTTTTCAGGATGGCGTAGATGCGTACCAGGTTCTCGCGCAGGAATTCCCACTCGTGCATGTCGTACGAAACTTTTTCCCAGGCGGTCTCCTTGCCGTATTTGTCTTTTAACGGAACGGTGTAGGTGAAGCGCTGGAGGTCGGCATAACTCACCGGCAGTTTCACTTCCCGCCCATATTTCACCAGGTACTGGCGCAGGTCATCGTTTACGGGGAAGATGGGTTTCTTCTTCGAAGGGCGGTCGGGCTGTGCAGATGGGTCGATATGGTTGAAGGGATTACTCAAGTAATAAAGGGTCTGTGTCTTCGATCAGGTTCAGGTTAATAGCATCGGCGCCGGCAATCCCTTCCACCGAGCCTTTGATATGGGCTGCGTTCAGCAATACTTTCTCAAGTTGTTTCTCACGGGCTTTCCAGAGTTTTTCCATGGCATCCCTTTCGCGCTGGATGCTTAGTTTCATGCTCATGAAACCTTCGCGGATGGCTTTCCACTGTTCGCTGAATTCACTGCCAGTGAGGTAATCGTAGAGCATGTGCATTTTGTCGCCCTTGTTGTCCTGGCTTTTTTTGGCATCGGCTATTTTCAGCAAAGCGTTCCTTAATAAAAGCGCCACGCTTCTCACTTCTGTAAAACTGCAGATATATACGCCTTCTTTTTCGCCAAAGCGGTCCATGTCTTTAGGGAAAGCCTGCGTAACGATCACCGCCACATCGGCGCCAAGTGTGCGCATATCGGCTTTCAGTTTCTCTATCCATTCGTTGGAGAAATCTTTGGTGCGTTTGCTTTCGTAAATGATCTTACCCGCTTCGTTGCCAAACTGGTTGCGTACGGTTTGGGTGCAATCGGCACCACGCACCCCTTTGCCCACTTCTTCGATCTTGTCGAAGGGGAAAGTGGCCTGCAGCAATTCCTCCAGCATCAGTTCCTGTACCTCACCCTGTAACTGCATACTTCCCTGTTCGGATTTACGGCGCATTTCTTCGGCCAGTTTTTTCTGGTCGTCCAGCTGCTTTTCCAGTTCTTTCATGCGTAGCTGGTATTCCTGTTCTTTCAGGCTTAATTTTTCCGCTTCCTCTTTCTGCAGCTGTTCTTTCAGCTTCTCTCTTTCCTCCAGCAATTGTTTCTGAACCGTGAGTTGCAGTTCTTCTTCCTTGGTTTTCAGGGCCTGCTCTTTCTGCAGGAATTCGAGTTGTTGCTTGCGGGCCTCTTTCAGTTTCTCTTCATTTTCGGCGGCCGTCTGCTGCAGCATTTTCAACTGGTTCTCAAAATCGGTGACCACTGATTTGCGGATCCCTTCTTCCAGCTTCTTTTTTTCAGCTTCTATCTGTTTGCGGTTCTCCTCGTCTTTGGCCTGCAGTTGCAGCAGCAGACTGTTCTCCTTCAGCCTGAATTCCTCGTCTTTTTTCTTCTGCCAGTCGGCCATCTTACCGCGCAGCTCTTTCTGGATCTCCTCACGCATGGAATCGCCGGGTTCGAACTGGGTATTGCAGTTGGGACAGGTGATGATAAAACTCGACATGGACTATTTTTTTACAAAGTAAGCTTAAGCGTTGAAAACAAAAAAACCGGCTCAAAATGAGCCGGTTCAGTGCGGAAGAGGAGATTCGAACTCCCACGCCCGGTAAAAGGCGCTACCACCTCAAAGTAGTGCGTCTACCAATTTCGCCACCTCCGCATCTTTGGGAACGCAAATGTAAAGCAAACAGGGAAATTTTGCCGAAGATTCACAGATTTTAATTGAATGTACCTGTGAATCCATGGCCCCTAAGGGATTACATTCTTTCGGGAACCCGGATACCCAGCACGCTCATCCCGTTTTTGATGGTCTGGGCCGTAAGTTGTGATAACTGCAAACGAAGCGCCTTTTTTTCAGGTGTCTCCGCATTGGCTATCGAATGTTCGGTATAAAACGAGTTAAAGGTCTTAGCCAGGTTGAACACGAAGATGGCCACTTTGGATGGGTCATGTTCCTGGGCTGCATCCTGTAACACGGTGGGGAACATTTCCAGGTGAATGGAGAGTTCTTTTTCCAGGGGCAGGAGCGGACCCTGTTCCCGGATGCCGGTCACCGGTTCGGCTTTGCGCAGGATGCTTTTGATCCTGGCATGCGTATATTGAATGAATGGCCCGGTAAAACCATGGAAGTCGATGCTTTCCTCGGGATTGAAGACCATTTTCTTCTTGGGATCCACACGCAGCAGGAAAAACTTCAGGGCACCCAGGCCAATGGTGTCGTATAATTCCTGTAATTCCTCTTCTGTAAAATCTTTCACCTTGCCCAGTTCCTCTGTTTTCTGGCGGGCTATGTTCACCATTTCTTCCACCAGGTCATCGGCATCCACTACGGTGCCTTCCCGGCTTTTCATTTTACCGGTAGGCAGTTCCACCATACCATAACTGAGGTGATAAATGCCATCAGCCGAAGGCAGTCCCAGTTTCTGACAGATCAGTTTCAATACCTTAAAATGATAGTTCTGTTCATCACCCACCACATAAATGCTTTGTTTGGCATTGAACTCTTTCTGCTTCTGTTCCGCCAGGCCAATATCCTGTGTGATGTATACAGAAGTACCGTCTTTTCTGCGTACCAGTTTTTCATCCAGTCCGTCAGCTGTAAGATCGATCCACACACTGCCATCGGGTTTCTGGTAGAACACATTTTTGGCCAGACCGGTCTCTACCAGGTCTTTACCCAGCAAATAGGTATCGCTTTCGTAATAGGTCTTGTCGAAATCGCTGCCGATGCGCTGGTAAGTGGCATCAAAACCCTCATACACCCAGCTGTTCATGGTGCGCCAGAGTTCCATCACTTCGGGTTTGCCGGCTTCCCAGTCGAGCAGCATCTGCTGGGTGGCCAGCATGATGGGTGCGGTCTTTTCTGCTTCTTCGTCCAGTTTGCCCTTGGCTTTCAGCTCTTCTACCTGGCGTTTGTATTCGTCGTTGAACTTCACATAATAGTCGCCCACAAAATGATCGCCCTTGGTATGGGTGGAAGCGGGTGTGGCGCCATTGCCAAACAGCTGCCAGGCGATCATACTTTTGCAGATATGGATGCCCCTGTCGTTCACGATGCAGGTCTTCACCACATCGTTACCGTTGGCCTTTAAAATTTCTGCGATGCTCCTTCCCAGGAAATTATTCCTGAGATGCCCCAGGTGCAGCGGTTTATTGGTGTTGGGAGAAGAGTATTCCACCATCACTTTCTCACCATTCGGTTTCGCATGACCAAAATCCGTATTGCTGTATTGCCCGTTGATGAACTGCAACCAATAAGCATCCGCAACCGTCAGGTTCAGGAAACCTTTGATCACATTATACGCAGTAAAAAGATCCGGGTGGGTCGATACGATCTGTTGCCCCAGTTCCTGTCCCAATGCATCTGGCGATTTTTTCAGTTGTTTCACAAAAGCGAACAGCACTACGGTATAGTCGCCTTCAAATTCAGGTTTGGTGGCATTTACCAATACATCGCCGGCTGCCAGTTCTACCTGGTATAACTGGTGAATAGCGGCTGCGGTAACTTCTTTTATCCTGGTAACAACGCTCATTTCTTAACATTTTCGGCTGGCAAAAGTAATTAATTAACCCCTACCTTCGCCAGCATTATGCGAAAGCTGCATGATAGTACCCGTGGCCTGATATTGGGCGTTGTGGACCTTTTTTACCCACTGTTTCGCCGTTTCATGCCTTTGCAGACCTTCCGGTATGCAGCCTGCGGTGGTTTCAACACCTGCCTGGACATTGCCCTTTTCTTTGTTTCCTACAATTTTATATTGAAGAAGCAGATCATCCATATTGGGTTCCTGAGCATTGGCCCGCACATTGCGGCATTTCTGATCGGCTTCTGTGTCACGTTCCCCATCGGGTTTTACCTGAGCCGTTACGTGGTGTTCCAGGAAACATCGGTAGGTAAGCGCAAGCAGCTGGGTAAATATTTCATGGTGGTACTTGGCTGCCTGTTCCTCAATTATACTTTTCTGAAACTCTTTGTGGAAGTGTTCAAATGGTATCCCACACCTTCCAAACTGGTCACTACGGTCTTTGTGGTGGCTTTCAGTTATTTTTCTCAGAAGAACTACACTTTCAAAGCCGCGCGGGTATAGCTGTTAGCGGTTTCAGGTAAAACTGCAGGGTAGCCAATCCTTTGTTCTCTGCATGTACAATGTGTATCCGGTGTTCTCCCGCCGACAGTCTGATCTGCTTGCGGTGATGTGTATTCTCATCCAGTTCTGTGTACTTGCTATCCCATGCGTTGATCAGTTCCTGGTCGTCGATGAATACTTTCACATAGTCGTCAGCGGTAATGCCCAGTTCATAGGTATCGGAGGGGACTCTCATTTTCGTGGTAGCTACGGTGGCAAAAGAATCTGCAGGTAATCCCTTGCCAACAGCTCCCCACCAGGTATAATCGATGTTAGCTGTTGTGGCCGTATGAAAGGCTGGCTGTTCAAACAGGGTGCTGAATGTCTGGTAATCTTTGGCCGGATCATGTTCCGCATCCCAGCGGTACCAGTTCACGGTCCACTGTGCCTGTGGCGCAAATTCCCGATAGCTGAATATATGCGCCTGGGCACTGTCCTGCCATTTGCCAAACTGATCGCGGTAAGCTGGCCCTTTGTAAAGTAAACGGATATATCGATCAGCCTGTGCACTGTCTGCTCTCGCAGTTACAGTTGCCGGAAAATGGTTGGTATCAATAGAAATGATCCTGAACCCTGAGACCTGTTCTGCTTCCCAGGTTCCATTGGGGCCCAGTATCTCGAAATGGTACAGACCAGTATTGTCCACATCTTTCAGCCATACCAGTGGGTAGCGGAAATCATAAGGCCCCCATTCCGTAATGCGTATCTCCTGTTTGCCCTGTGGCAGCAGGGTAGCGGGCATACTGGTGGCTTTGATGGTTTTGAGCCGTTCATCCGGCTGGTATTCCATATCCAGAATGTCTGCGTCGCGGGAAGTGTCTATGTTTTCTGCACGGTCACCTAATACCAGGGTTTCGTCCACCAGCAGTTTGGTATTGCCGCTGAATACCACTGTATCGGTTCCCATGATATCGAAAGCTTTTGGGGTAGCAGTAAAACGGTTGGCGGCTATCCAGTAGTTACGGCTGTCGGTATTTCTTTTCCGGGCATAGGTCCAGTCGGCAGGCTGTTTCTCGCGCGACCATAATTTCACACCGGTCTGGTCGTTCTGAAAACCGTTGAGTACGATGTTGATGTTCTGTCCATGTTCGATGGCAATGCCGATGCGGTTATTGGCGAAGACATTGTCGGTGATATCGGTGTCGTAGCTATATCCGCCCCAGATGCCATGGTCACAGTCTTTGATGGTGTTCTTCATGATCAGGTTCCGGCTGAATGTGACTTCCACGCCGTTGGTGGGTGCGTAAGAGAAATCGTTACCGTAGATAAAATTATCATTACACCCACCTTCGCCTGTATCCATAGTGGTTTGACCGGCCCAGAGGAAAAAACCATCGCCACTGTGCGTGGCTGTGTTATAGGCAAAAATATTATCGCTGCTTTGTTCAAATACCAGGAATCCGGCGCTGTCCTGTCCGCGTTTGTATTTACAGTGACTATAGCCGCGAACGTTATAGTCAACGCGGTTATGGTAGATCCTGTTGTGACTGCTTCTGTACAGACCAATGCCGATAGCGGAGTTGAAGGAGAAATCATTATCCGATATGGTCGCTTTTTCGCAGCGCGTCATCATCAGGGCGCATTGCCCGCCGGTAACGATATTATTGGTGATCACTGCCGATCTGCAATTCACCAGGTACAGGGCGGCGCCATAACGCAGCCATTCATTTTTTTCGTTGTGGTGATAACTCATCCAGTCACTGATATCTTCCCGCTCACGGTTGCTCTGCAGGTGCTGGCGCCAGTTATAGCTCAGGTCACAATGATCGATGGTGAGATTGTCGACACTGTCTGCGAGTATGGCCACTTTATAGCCATGTATGAAGGCGTTCTTGATGATGATGTTTTTCGAGCCTTTTTTTACCAGCACAGCAAGCCCGTAAAATTCATCCGGCCTGCTTTTATCGCCTGAACCCTGCAGAATTGCCTGGTTAAAATCAACCGTGATATTATTGCCTTCAATGGTCAATAAAGGTTTACTGATGTCTGCAGCTGCTGATAAGGTATATGACCGCTGGTTGATCGTGACAGAGTTCCTGATCAACATACCGGGTGTAAGATCAATGGTATTGGCGAGCAGACAGAGCGGAAACAGGGCAGCCAGTAAAGCTGTGATCATTCCTTTCATAGCTTTAAAGATAAGCAATGCAGTATGCAGGGGAACCCTGGAGTTGGTAAAGATTTATTAAATACAGTGCCTGTCAGAACTGGAAGCGTACACTTCCGAATATGCCGAAATCATTGGTGCGGGACTTGAATAATGCCGGGTTCATGCCCGGTGGTATATTGCGCAAAGGTGCAAAACGCCATACCAGGTCGATCCTGAGCAGTTTAAAGATATTCTCAAAACCGGTTCCCAATTCTGTATAAAATCCGCCGCGCAAGGAACGCATGCGGTATTCATAGTAATAGTCCTGTATGTTTAAACGCCTGTTTTCGTCTGAAAGATTTCCCCAGACAGATTTTACGTTCCAGAACTGGCGCATATTAGTCTTGCGCATAAAGGGCAACAGGTTGATCAGTTTTTTCTCAAGATTGTGTTCTACATTGATACCAACAAATTTATCGCTGATGTATTCGAAGCGGTTCATCAGGTTAAAAGACTGTTTGTTGTAATAGTAGATCTCATTACCCGGATGTATCTCAAGTACCATGAACGGCAGGGCTTCTTTGGAAAAGACCTGTCCGCCATAGATCATGTAATTGAGCTTGCCCCAACGCGGGATACGGGCATTTTGGGTGATATTTGCCCCCAACCGCAGGTATTGGTAATTGGAACCAAAAAGGTTTTCAATGCTCCAGGCGGTTCTGGCTTCAAAAACGGGCATATTACTTTTCAGCCTGATCTCTTTACGGTGACGAGCAAAGGTTCTCTCGCCGGGTGCATAACGTAAGCGTAAGCCCAATTCTGAGTTTACAATATTGTTTTGCGAAACATGATTCAGCAATGATCGGGTAGTTGGCAGTGGGTTAAAGGTTTCGTAGGCCGTACGCGTAAAAAAAGGCTGTACCGAAAATTTGTTCTTCCATTCTTTGGTGACTGCCAGTTTTACTTCTTCCACACCCAGGAATTTCTGCCGGATGCCCTGTCTGCGTATCAGCTGGCTGAAGATATTGTCGGTAGTGATATCCTCATCATTATAACGGGTACGGCCATTGTCCAGGTCATGTGTATACGAACCAAACAGGGTAATGCCATGGTCGCTCGGTAGCTTGAAGGTAATATCGCCCCGGCCTTTCCATCTGCCGTCTTTGAAACCATAGGCCAGGTATCCATGCAGTCGCAGGTATTTGCTGAATTGTTCCGTGGTGCCCAGGTCAAAACGAAGGCGTATTTTCTCCAGCTGATTTCCGCTGATCCATTTAAACCAGGGACCAATCTCAACCGCTCCCAGTTTTTTATGACCATCAAAAATGAAAGTGATGGCTTTGGTATACTTGATGAAAGCCGGTACGGTCTTTATCGTATCCATCATCCGGTAAACTTTCTTTTCATTGGTGCTCAGCTCTTCATGGCGCTGTTCTTCCCAGAAATTACTGTCTTTCTCCCTTGCATTTTCCGCAACCACCACTTCCTCTTTCTGATTATTTGAGGCCAGCTTGCGTTCAATGGTGGAATCGTTCACGCGGACATTCCGGTAGGTACTGGTTCTCCTGGCAATGAAAGAGAGTTTTTCCTTTCCAAATGGCGTAAAGTCAATTACCGCTTTGTCTTTGGCAAACATCCAGGCACTATCGGCACGCAATGCAAACTCCTGTACAATACTTAACCGGTTTACATAATTGATATTAGCCGTGGAAGAGATGTTCAGGTTGATCTTATAAATGCCCCAGTTACCCCCATGTATCCAGCAATCCCCGCTGAATGTGTTCTCTCCCTCTCTTTTTGGAGTGAACAACAAGTGCAGGTAGCGTTGTCCGCCAATGTACTGGGTGTCGGCACCCTTGTAGTTATAGTATTTATCGCCCACATCGCTCAGCGGACTGATGAATTCCTTGCCAAGGGCATTGGTATAATTCTCGTATACATTGATCTTCTGATTCATGCCACCGATGAATTGCAGCATGCTCTCATTTTTCATACCGTCTGTTTTGGCCGCTTTGATCTCTTCTCGTACACGGTGGGGGGATACGGAATAGTAGTAGTCAGACAAAGCCTCTGTCATATACACCGGCAGGAAGGGTTTCTGGTCAGAAACGCTGTCTATATTGTCCAGCAGGAACAGGAAGGGCTTCAGCAGTTTTTTGTCGGTAAAATATTGACGGCTGACATTGTTGATGTCGAGCTCCATTTTGTTGTACAGCTCGTAGGCGTAGTTCTCGTATTTATATGGATTGTTGCGCGTTTTATTGGCCACAATGGCTTTCCACCAGCGCAGGCCCTTGTTGAATTTGGATTTCACCTCTACGGTATTGGCCAGCTTCAGTTCACGCATCACCAATACCAAGTGAGCAGTGTCTTTATATGTATTCGATACTCTTTTGTATACGTCGGCAAAACCCACATAACTGACCACGAGGGTATCAATGGGGTGGTGGCTTAAGCGGAGGGTAAATTGTCCTGCACTGTCGGTAGTGGTTCCTGCACCTGCCCTTTTCCAGTAAATACTGGCAAAAGGAACGGTCTCCTTGGTAAAATCATTGATCACAATACCGCGCAGGTTACCCCTTTGCTGCCCCTGTGCAAGAGTGCAGCAAAACATGAGGCTCATGCATACGAATGCTTTCAGGAATTGGGGTACAGCTATACTCACACAAGGATTTTACCGGGGGTTACAAACAGACCTGGTTTTACAAAGGATTGGATGCTATGTCAGGTTATCCGGCCAACGGCACTGATAACCACGGTCTTAAAACTAAGGTTTTTCCCTGTTACACAAAAATCAATCTGCCAATACTTCTCCCCGTTAGTCCCAGCCCCTGAAATACTGTAAGAAGGGCGGTACAGAGGCTGACAATTTTGCATTTTTACGTGGGATGGCATGAGGATTGACACATAAATGCTGATTAATAAACTGAAATTCAATAGTTATGGGCAAAATAATTGGAATTGACCTCGGTACAACCAACAGTTGTGTAGCCGTTATGGAAGGTAATGAGCCGGTAGTGATCGCCAATGATGAAGGGCGTAGAACCACCCCTTCGGTAGTGGCATTCCTCAAGAATGGTGAGCGTAAGGTAGGCGATCCGGCCAAAAGGCAGGCGATCACCAACCCGCATAACACCATCAGCAGTGTGAAACGTTTTATGGGTCGCCGTTACGACGAAGTGACTGAAGAGATCAGCCACTGGAGCTATAAAGTTGCCAAGGGTGACAATAATACCGTTCGTGTGGCCATTGAAGACCGCCTGTATACTCCACAGGAGATCTCTGCCATGATCCTTCAGAAGATGAAGAAAACAGCTGAAGATTACCTGGGACAGGAAGTGTCAGAAGCGGTGATCACCGTTCCTGCCTATTTTAACGATGCGCAGCGTCAGGCTACCAAAGAAGCCGGAGAGATTGCCGGATTGACCGTTCGCAGGATTGTGAATGAACCTACTGCAGCAGCCTTGGCCTACGGCCTCGATAAGAAACATGCCGATCAGAAGATCGCCGTGTTCGACCTGGGTGGTGGTACTTTCGATATCTCTATCCTGGAATTGGGCGACGGGGTGTTTGAAGTGAAATCAACCAATGGTGATACACACCTCGGTGGTGATGACTTTGATAAAGTGATCATGGACTGGCTGGCTGATGAATTCAAATCACAGGAAGCCATTGACCTGCGTAAAGATCCGATGGCATTGCAGCGTTTGAAAGAAGCTGCTGAAAAAGCAAAGATCGAGTTGAGCTCTTCTTCTGAAACAGAGATCAACCTGCCTTATATCACTGCAGTGGATGGTGTGCCTAAACACCTGGTACTGAAACTGAGCCGCGCCAAATTTGAGCAGCTGGCAGATAAATTATTCGCACGTTGCCTGAAACCCTGCGAGGAAGCATTGAAAGATGCTGGTTACAGCACATCACAGATCGATGAAGTGATCCTGGTGGGTGGTTCAACCCGTATCCCGAAAGTGCAGGAGATCGTTGAGAAATTCTTCGGCAAGAAACCCAATAAGGGGGTAAACCCGGATGAAGTGGTTGCCTTGGGCGCTGCTATCCAGGGTGCGGTATTGACCGGTGAAGTAAAAGATGTATTGCTGCTGGACGTTACCCCGCTGAGCCTGGGTATCGAGACCATGGGCGGTGTCATGACAACCATGATCCCATCCAATACTACGATCCCCACCAAGAAAACAGAAGTGTTCTCTACCGCCAGCGATAACCAGCCGGGTGTACAGATCCACGTACTGCAGGGAGAGCGTCCTATGGCCAACCAGAATAAAAGCCTGGGTATGTTCAACCTTGATGGTATTCCACCGGCACCACGCGGTGTTCCGCAGATCGAAGTGATCTTTGATATCGATGCCAATGGTATGTTGCATGTAAGTGCCAAAGACAAGGGTACCGGAAAAGAGCAGAAGATCCGTATCGAAGCCGGTAGCGGTCTGAGCAAGGAAGAAGTGGAGAAAATGAAGGCCGAAGCAAAAGCCAATGAAGCTGCCGATAAGGAAGCCCGTGAGAAAGTAGAAAAACTGAACCAGGCCGATAGCATGATCTTCCAGACAGAGAAACAATTCAAAGAGTTTGGAGATAAGATCTCTGCAGATAAGAAAGCACCGATCGAAGCGGCACTGGCTAAGCTGAAAGAAGCACACAAGAACCAGGACATTGCGGGTGTTGATGCGGCCATGGCCGAGATGAACACTGCCTGGACAGCAGCCAGCGAAGAGATCTACAAAGCACAGGCTGAGTCTGCACAAGGTGCAGGTGCACAACCCGGCGCTGATCAGCAGGCTGGTTCACAGGCCCAGAATAATGATACGGTGGAAGATGCACAATTTGAAGAAGTGAAGTAAAAGAAATAGCACAAATACCTGAAAGCCTCCGCATACAGCGGGGGCTTTTTATATGTCCGGGCGGGCCGGATTTACTGAAATGAAGTATTGAGCCCCGACGGCTTTGATTTACTTAACCAAGCCTGAGGAAGATTGCGCGTTTCGTAACAACCGGCCTCATTTATTGCAGGTTTTGTAAATCTTTTAAAAACGATCCCATTCATCAAAAATCATATTGCAGGATAGGGGAGAGCGGTACCTTTGCGTTGTAAACCTCCTGTGTATCAGGTGGTTAAAAAAGGAGGCGTTATGTACTATCTTACTGAAAGATGTGTAACGGCAAACAAGACGAATCCGGTTCTGAATGAGACCGCTGATTTGTCCACCAATCCATCCATGCGAACCCCAATGGCTGAATTGCCGCATCAAAGGGAAGCCATATTCTCACAGGCCGATCTCTGGAACATGCAGAAACACGTGAGAACGATCCATGTAACCGATCGTTTCCCCAGGACCTGGGAAGGAATTTGATGAACCTGTCGACCTGCGCTGGAATGATTGCTAGATAACGGGTGTAGCGAAACACCCGGGGGATGGCTGCTATTCCGTAATTTTAACGATAGTTGTCCACTGTCAATCATTTACTTATGTCCAGACTGTTTGATCCCCTCTCTATCCGTTCCGTAACGTTCCCCAACCGTATTGCCGTATCGCCCATGTGCGAATATTCTGCTGAAGATGGTTTTGCCAACGACTGGCACCTGGTACACCTGGGTAGCCGGGCTGTAGGCGGTGCCGGACTGATCATCGTGGAAGCTACGGCAGTGGCTCCCGAAGGAAGGATCACTCCCTTTGACCTTGGCCTCTGGAAGGATGAGCAGGTAGCTCCCCTTGCCCGCATTACCCGGTTCATCAAAGAACAGGGATCCGTTCCGGGTATCCAGTTGGCGCATGCCGGAAGAAAAGCCAGTTGCGCAGAACCCTGGAAAGGTGGTGGGCAATTAAGTTTGGAAGAGGGCGGATGGCAAACGGTGGCGCCCAGCGCTGTTCCCTTTGCGGAAGGAACCCTGGCACCGAAAGACATGAGCGTTGCTGCTATTGAGCAACTGCTACTTGATTTTGCAGCAGCAGCCAAACGGGCAAAACAGGCCGGTTTTGAAGTGGTGGAGATACATGCGGCACATGGATACCTCTTACATGAATTTTATTCTCCTTTGAGTAATATCCGCACCGATGCTTATGGCGGCAGCTTTGAAAACCGTATCCGTTTATTACTGGAAGTGGTGGCTGCGGTGAAAACCGAATGGCCCAAAGAACTGCCATTGTTTGTACGTATATCTGCTACTGACTGGACAGAAGGCGGCTGGACAATAGCCGATAGCATTGCACTTGCACAGCGGTTGCAAAAAGCAGGTGTCGATCTGATCGACTGTTCTTCAGGCGGCAATATTGCCCATGCAAAAATTCCCGTTGGTCCGGGATACCAGGTGCCATTTGCCGCAGCGATCCGAAAAGAAACGGGTTTGCTTACCGGAGCGGTAGGACTTATTACCGAACCCGGGCAGGCAGATGCGATCATTGCCGGAGAAGAAGCTGACCTGGTACTGATCGCCAGGGAATCACTTCGTGATCCTTATTTTCCTTTACATGCGGCATCGCAACTGAACCAGTCCATCGTCTGGCCAAAACAATACATGCGGGCAAGAAAATAAGGTTACTGATATCATCAGCAGATCATTCCACCATTCTCAGGTAAAGCTGTTCCACTTTTTTTCTTGCCCAGGGTGTTTTACGCAGAAATTTCAGACTGGAATTCATGCTGGGGTTGTTGGTGAAACAATTGATGGGGATATGGTGCCCCAATGTCTCCCATCCAAAATGCGCCACCAGTTCGGTAAGGATCATTTGCAGGGTCTTGCCATGCAGCGGGTCGTTGGGATGATGTTCCATAGAAGAATAGCAGACTGTAATATTAGCCATTATTTGATAAAACCGATCCGTTGCCTTTTCTGAAAGGTCTCCTCCCGCTGTTTCTGTTCTACCAGGTAGTTCAGTGCCTGGTAGATCTCTTTGAACTGCTGGTGATTACTGTTCTCCAGCTGTGCCAGTTTTTCTGCCAGTTCCTTGTATTGCATCGCCATCTGCCGGAGTGCGATGAACGCTCTTACAATAGTGATATTCATGACAATGGCTTTCTCACTTCGTAAAGTGCCTGCCAGCATGGTCACCCCATGTTCGGTGAATGCATAAGGCAGTTTGCGGGCACCTCCCCAACTTGAAGTAACAATTTGTGACTTCAAGTTGTTGTACTCTGCCTGCGTTAACTGAAACATGAAATCTGCCGGAAAACGGGCAAGGTTCCTTTTCACAGCCTGGTTAAGCACTTTGGTCTCAACGGCATATAAGATGGCCAGGTCAAAATCGAGCATGACCCTTTCGCCCCTGATCTCATATATTTTTTGCTGGATAATGGTTGCTTCCATTTTTAGCAGTAAGATAAACGGACCCTCTAAAGAATTCATTGCCTGTGGTAAATACCTGGTATAAATACTTGTGATTCAGCACATGGGAAAAACGTACCGACGATTGTTACCGGTATATTTTTCCGTTGATCAAGTACCTGTTGACATTTGCCATGATTCCTGTTATCTTGTTATCCTGTTCTGACCATATACTCACTCCAAAATCCATTCGTATGAAAAAAATGATCTTCCTGTTGTCATCAGTGCTGCTATTCTCTTTCTCAACAGCAGATACCAGTCTGACCAAAGAAGAAAGGAAACTGGCCGCTGATTTTCTTACCGATACCAAAAATGGTATCAGGGATGCCATCCAGGGCCTGAGCCTGGCCCAGCTTACGTTTAAACCCGCTCCGGATAAGTGGAGTGTGGAAGACTGCCTCAAACATATTGCCATGAGCGAGCAGATGTTATGGGGAATGGTAGAAGCAAGTCTCAAGAACCCGGTTGCCCCTGAAAAAAGAAGTGAAGTGAAGTTCAGGGACGAGCAGGTCATAAAGAATGTTGAGGACCGGAGTACCAAGGCCAAAACCTTTGCTCCCCTGGAACCGGTGAATACACCTTTCAAATCTGCAGCAGAAGCGATGGCTTCATTCAGTAAGGACCGCGATAAGCTGATCGGGTATGTGACCACCACAAATGATGACCTGCGTGACCGCGTCAATCAATTGCCGATGGGTGTGTACGACAGTTACCAGATGATCCTCTTCATCGGGGCACATAGTAACCGCCACATGCAACAGATCAATGAAGTGAAAGCCGATCCGGCTTTCCCGAAACAATAGGCCTGCCACAAAAGAAAAAATCCCGCTGTTCAGCGGGATTTTTTTATGGAACATGGTCAGTTCTTTTCTGATTAACCTGCTACCTGTTTGCGGATGATGTTCAGTGCAGCACCGGCTTTGAACCACTCGATCTGTTGTTCGTTGTACGTGTGGTTGGCCATGATGGTGTCTTTGCTGCCATCTGCATGTGTGAATACCAGGGTCAATGGTGTGCCGGGTGTAAAGCTGGTCAGTCCAATGATATCGATGGTATCATCTTCCTGGATCTTATCGTAATCAGCTTTATCCGCAAATGTGAGCGCCAGCATACCTTGTTTCTTCAGGTTGGTCTCGTGGATACGGGCAAATGATTTTACCAGGATCGCACGTACACCCAGGAAACGGGGTTCCATAGCCGCGTGTTCGCGTGAGCTGCCTTCACCATAGTTCTCATCACCAACCACGATGCTTCCTACGCCAGCTGCTTTGTAGGCACGCTGGGTGGCAGGTACGGGACCGTATTCGCCGGTAAGCTGGTTCTTAACATTGTCTGTTTTTTCGTTGTAGAAATTCACAGCACCGATCAGCATGTTATTGCTGATATTGTCGAGGTGACCGCGGAATTTCAACCAGGGACCTGCCATACTGATATGGTCGGTGGTACATTTTCCTTTGGCTTTGATAAGCAGTTTCAAACCTTTCAGGTCAGTGCCTTCCCACGCGGCAAAGGGTGCGAGCAGTTGTAAACGTTTGCTGTCCGGAGCAACGGCCACTGTTACGCCACTGCCGTCGGCAGCAGGTGCCTGGTAACCGGGATCGTCTACGGCAAAACCTTTTACCGGTAATTCAAAACCGCTTGGGGCATCCAGTTTTACCTGTTCGCCCTTATCGTTGGTCAGGGTATCGGTCAAAGGATTGAAGTTCAGGTCGCCGGCAATGGCCAATGCGGTAACCAGTTCTGGTGAACCCACAAAGGCAAAAGTGTTCGGGTTACCATCGGCACGTTTGGCAAAGTTGCGGTTGAAGCTGTGAACGATGGTGTTCTTTTCTTTTTTCTCGGCACCTACACGGTCCCACATACCAATACAGGGTCCGCAGGCATTGGCAAATACTTTGGCACCGATATTATTGAATACATCCAGGAAACCATCGCGTTCAACGGTAAAACGTACCTGCTCTGAACCGGGTGTGATGGTGAACTCACTTTTCAGGGTGAGGCCTTTTTCTTTCACCTGTCTTGCCAGGCTTACTGCGCGGCTGATATCTTCATAAGAACTGTTGGTACAGCTTCCGATCAGACCCACTTCAATTTTGGTGGGCCAGCCATTGGCGGCAGCAGCTTCTTTCATTTTTGAGATAGGAGTGGCCAGGTCCGGAGTGAATGGTCCGTTCAGGTGTGGTTCCAGTTCGCTCAGGTTGATCTCGATCACTTCGTCGAAATATTTCTTCGGATCTGCATATACTTCCGGATCTGCGTTCAGGTAAGCGGCAATTCCATCGGCCATGCTGGCAACTTCTTCGCGGCCGGTGGCTTTCAGGTAACGGCTCATGCTGTCGTCGTAACCGAAGGTAGAAGTGGTGGCACCGATCTCGGCACCCATATTACAGATGGTTCCTTTACCGGTACAGCTCATGCTGGTGGCACCTTCACCAAAATATTCCACAATAGCACCGGTTCCGCCTTTTACGGTAAGGATACCTGCTACTTTCAGGATCACATCTTTCGGAGCGGTCCAGCCGTTCAGTTTTCCGGTCAGTTTCACACCAATCAGTTTGGGCCATTTCAGTTCCCATGGCAGACCCGCCATTACATCACAGGCATCAGCACCACCTACGCCGATAGCGATCATCCCCAGACCACCCGCATTCACCGTGTGTGAATCGGTTCCGATCATCATACCGCCGGGGAATGCGTAGTTCTCCAGTACCACCTGGTGAATGATACCCGCACCGGGTTTCCAGAACCCGATACCATATTTGTTGGATACAGATGCAAGGAAGTCGTATACTTCTTTGCTCTCCGTGTTGGCTACCTGCAGGTCCTGCCTGGCTTCCACTTTGGCCGTGATCAGGTGATCACAGTGTACGGTAGAAGGAACCGCCACTTTGGGGCGGCCTGCCTGCATGAACTGCAACAATGCCATCTGTGCGGTCGCATCCTGCATGGCCACGCGGTCGGGTGCAAAATCTACATAACTTTTGCCTCTTTCAAAACCCGCCAGTTTCTGGTCGGCGTGCAGGTGGGCAAACAATATTTTTTCGCTCAGTGTCAACGGCCGTCCCAGCGCCTTACGGGCAGCGTCTACCTTGGCAGGTATTCCGGCGTACACTTTTTTGATCATTTCAATGTCAAAAGCCATATGTGTTAATTTAGAATTTGTATGATATCTGCTGCTGAACACTGCATGCCGGACGCCTGTCGCCAGGTATACAGAAGGGAACCTTTGTCAAGCGTTACGCAATGATGCGTTCGCTTTTGAGTCGCGAATTTACGAAAAATCGGGCGGGCATTAACACAGTTTTTGAACTTTTATTAGCCTTATTTGTCTAATTTGCATAAAGATTTCAGCACCCCCGGCAAATCAAACCAATGTTATGCAAAAGATCAGAGAATTTCTGGAAATGAGCGCTTTTGGCGTTTGTTCTAAAATTGGCGAAAAACTGGGTATTGCTTCCTCCAAGATCCGGTTGTGGTTTATTTACATCAGTTTTCTCACCATGGGCTCCCCATTGGTGGTCTATATGATCCTGGCTTTCTGGATCAATATCAAGAATTATATCCTCGCAGGAAGAAGAAATCCGATCAGGAACTGGTAGGCAGTTCAATGAATGAATGAGTGGATGAGTGAATGAGTGAATGAGTGAATGAGTGAATGAGTGAATGATTTACCGGGGGATCACAGTACTGCTTTTCTTAAGGTTACCAGTTTTTCCAATAAGGGTTCCAGCAGCTCGAGGCGTAGCATGTTGGCGCCATCGCTTTTGGCTACGGCGGGGTTGGGGTGGGTTTCTATGAAGAGACCATCTGCGCCGGCGGCAATGGCTGCTTTGGCAATGGTTCCGATCAGTTGTGGGTTTCCTCCCGTTATGCCTGAAGTCTGATTCGGCTGCTGCAGGGCATGGGTGCAATCCATGATCACGGGTACCCGGTTCTCCTGCATCCAGGGTATGTTCCGATAATCCACTACCAGGTCCTGGTAACCAAAAGTATTCCCCCTTTCTGTGAGCATCACCTGCTCGTTCCCGGCCAATTTGATCTTGTCTACGGCAAATTTCATCGACGGGCCACTCAGGAACTGCCCTTTTTTCACATTCACGACCTTACCGGTCTCGGCGGCAGCCACCAGCAGGTCCGTCTGGCGACAAAGGAACGCCGGTATCTGTAAAATATCGATATACGGCGCGGCCATAGCCGCTTCTTCATGCGCATGGATATCGGAAGTGGTGGGCAATTGATAAGTGGTGCCCACTTTTTTGATCAGGCTCAGTCCATTGTCATCCCCGATGCCGGTAAAAGAACTGGCGCTGGTACGGTTGGCTTTTCGGTAACTGGCTTTGAATACATAGGGTATTTCCAGCCGCTTGCAGATGCCTGATACCTTATCAGCAATCTCCATCACCAGTTCTTCGCTTTCCACCACACAGGGGCCGGCGATCAGGAAAAAATTATCCGGGTTGTATGACTGTGACTGGAATAACTGAGTAAGGTAGCCTGGCAACATGGGGATAGATTGAGTGTGGGGCAAATTTAGGCATTTCGTCCTGATAGAGAAAGGAGAATATGAACGATGGTGCAGGTGCTTGTTAAACGATTCAGCATTCCATATTCAGTATTCAATATTCGATATTCATTCGTTTCTTTGCCGGGATAAAAAGATTGCCATGTCTATTGTAAAAGAGAAGATCCTCGTGATCGGTGCTTCGGGCCAGATCGGGGTGGAATTAACGCTTGCCCTTCGGAAAAAATACGGAAATAACAATGTGGTTGCTTCGGACCTGCGCGAAGAGAATCCTCTGTTGAAAGGCACCGGGCCATATGTGAGCCTTGATGTGATGAATAAGGAAATGCTGCATGTTCAGGTGATCCGACAGAACATCACGCAGATCTACCTGTTAGCAGCGATCTTATCTGCCACGGGCGAAAAAAATCCCAATCTTGCCTGGCACCTCAATATGCAGGGCCTGCTGAATGTGCTGGATATCGCGCGTGAAGAGAGCCTGCACAAAGTATACTGGCCCAGCAGTATTGCGGTGTTCGGCCCCACATCTCCCAAACAGCAATGTCCGCAGCAGACCGTGATAGAACCCATCACTGTATACGGTATCAGTAAATACGCCGGTGAATTCTGGTGTAATTACTACCACAACCGTTATGGGGTGGATGTGCGCAGTATCCGGTATCCCGGACTCATCAGCTACAAATCGGAACCAGGCGGAGGTACCACTGATTATGCAGTGGAGATCTATGGCGAAGCCATCGAACGTAAGAAATACAAATGTTTTTTACAGGAAGATACCTACCTGCCCATGATGTACATGCCGGATGCGATCCGCGCCACACTGGAGCTGATGGATGCTCCAGTCGATAAGATCTCGATACGTACTTCGTATAATATTTCAGGTATGAGTTTTGCGCCAAGGGAAATTGCGGCTGAGATACAGAAACATATCCCTGATTTTGTCATGAGTTATGCCCCCGATTACCGCCAGGCCATTGCCGATAGCTGGCCGCAGAGCATTGACGACAGTGTAGCCAACCGCGACTGGGGCTGGAAAGCAGAGTATGACCTTGGCAAGATGACGGTGGATATGCTGACTAATCTTAAGAAAACGAATGCTTAATTGATTAATTAGTAATTAGTAGTTAACCATTGCTTGCTGTCAGCAGGTGTCGATCAAATACAAGAAGGGCTGTTATTTCCAATGATCCGGAAATAACAGCCCTTCTTTATTGCTAATTACTAACTAATAATTACTAATTAAAATCGCACCCCAATACCAATATTGGACCGGATCCCGAACCAGGGGCCATCGGCCCTGATCTGTGCACCATTGTTGTTGGCACTACCGGTTAATTTGTAAGGGCCGGAATTGTTTTTAATATCGTTGATACTATTGTTCAGTGCGGTCACTTCATCGTTGCTTAAAGTGGATAAGAATTTCAGGTCGCCCGAACCGCTACCATAATGTCCGCCAATAATCTGCAGGTCAAGTACGATCTTGGTAGCGATTTGGAACTGCCAACCCAATAACAATCCGGGACTGGTAGATTTGATCTTACCCACAAAATTGGCTTCCTTGGAAAAGGTCTGGCCAGTGGTAGGGGGGGTAGTGGATGTATACGTGTATTTGACAGGTGCAGAAATATCAAAATCCGCAAAACGCAGATAAGGGGCCACGTAAAATCCTTTCATGCGTCCCAAGCCAATGTACACACGGCCTTCCAGGGTCCAGGCGGTACCGCCAATCTGGAAATTGCCGAAGTTCACATTTTTACTGTCGATGATATCGGCCAGCTTGTCCTGGAAGGGAAGGGTTCCCTTGGGCATGGTACGGTAGCTGAGTGAAGCAGACAGGTTCCTGGTAAGACTGCGTTCATAGGTAAAGTGGTAGTTTCTTAATGCCATGGAGCCAATGTTCCAACGGAGGATATTTTTTCCGCCGATCAGCTTTTGGGCGCCGGCAAACATAGGCAGGCATAACAGGATAATGAGTAGTTTTTTCATGATGTGGGTTTAGGATGGTTGTTATTTTGCAAGTAAGTCGTACACAGTTTTGTTCTCCAGTATCACCAGGGTATTATCGCGCACCTGTTTCATTACGGTATTCAGTCCGCATTTTTTTTCATCGCAGTCCTTACATTTCTGGTAAAAATTCAGGCTTACACAGGGTAATAAGGCAATAGGTCCTTCAATCAACCGCATAACCTGTGCCAAAGGGATATCCTTGGGATCGACTTTGAAAAAATAACCTCCGCCTTTTCCTTTTTTGCTGTCGAGCAACCCGGCCCTCTTCAATTCCAGCAGGATATTTTCGAGGAATTTAAGTGGGATCTTCTTCTTTTTTGAGATCTCTGCAATCAGAATGGGACCGTCTTTTTTGCGTTCGGCCATGTAGGTTAGCGCTTTCAGGGCATATTGTGTTTTCTTCGATAGCATGAGGATAAGTTATATGATAAGGGATACACGTAAGCAGGACTTACCGCTGATACTGGATTGTTTTATCGGAGGGGCATCATAAACAGGGGGCGTGTTTATAAACCCAGTACATCTTTCATTCCAAAGATACCTTTTTTATCGATTGCAAATTCTGCTGCCAGTACGGCGCCACCTGCAAAACCGATGCGGTTATGGGCAGTGTGAATGATCTCGATATCGTCAACGGGAGAGGAGTACCTGATCTTGTGTGTGCCCGGTGCCGGATCAATCCTTTCTGATACAATCGCCAGCTCTGCCGGGTTATCGGTTGTATGGTTTACCCAGCTCTTTTTGGACGGGATATTGGCAAGTACCTGTTCTGCCAATGTAATGGCGGTACCGCTTGGCGCATCCTTTTTCTGTGTATGATGGATCTCTTCCATGCTTACATTGTATGCAGGATAACCGCTCATCAGCTTGGCCAGCCGGGTATTGAGTTCAAAGAACAGGTTTACGCCAATGCTGTAGTTGCTGGCATAGATCAGGGTGCCGTTCTGTTGTTCACAAAAAGCTTTTGCTTCATTCCATTTATCCAACCATCCGGTAGAACCGCAAACCAGGGGAATACCCAGTTCCAGGCATTTCATCACGTTGTCGAAAGCACTGTGCGGACCTGTGAATTCAATGGCCACATCAGCCTTGCTGATAGTTTCTTTATTCAGGTCGGCGGCGTTATTGATGTCGATCTTCAGAACCACTTCGTGGCCTTTTTCCAGGGCAATGGCTTCAATCGCTTTTCCCATTTTGCCGTAGCCGATCAGTGCAATTTTCATAATACTGGTTTGATGAAGGAAACTTCTGTATCCTTTTCTGCAAAGGAAATACATCGGAGGTAGAATTCAAGGGAGTCTGCCATATTTTCTTGAAAACCTGGTAATTACCTTGCTATCACGGGTTTCCTGACCGGAGGCTTCAGGTTCAGGGTAAGGCCCAGGCCCGGTGTGCGCGTAACGGGATTAAAAACCGGGGCCAGTTCCATCGACAGATCATTGCTTACATCGAACTGTTTCAGGTGGGCAAACACCGTGGCATCCGCTACCTGAAGTCCCCAGGCCAGCAAAAACCAGAGAATGGAATAGTCTCGGTCACGACGGAAGGAGTTGCGGTAACTTTGTAAAGAAGTAATACTCAGGTTCTTTAACTGCGGGTCTATAAAGGGCAGATCGGTGGTATCTTTATTAGGTCCCAGCGCTTTATACAATGCTTCGTAGGCGAACTTTGTTTTTTTGTAGTAGTCGTTATTGTAAAAATACAAACTTGCAGGAATGGCGAGTATGCCATACACGATCGGGATCTTCCAATATTCCCTGTTATAGGCCTGTCCCCAGCCGGGAATGAGTGCAGAACGTTTGGTGGCAATGCGTGGGTTATGTTTTTTGACCGTATCTTTTTTTACGGCTGCCTGCTGTTTTACGGCGCTATCGCCCGGAGTGGTGAAAGCACTGCTGTTGGCCAATGTTTTTTTATCGTCCTGTGCACTAAGCTCACAGGCACCCAACAGGCCCACCAGTAACCATATGAAAAAAGAATATGATTTCATCAGCGATTAACTCACGGAAACATTCATCGCATCCAGTATCTTATTCAGTTCTTCCAGTGAATAGTATTCGATGGTGATGCTGCCGTAGCCTTTTTTATTATGAGCCATTTTAACCTTAGTGGCAAAATGAGAGGCTAAATTATCCTCAATTTTTTTGTAAGCCGGAGGCAGGTCAGACTTTACGGAAGATTTAACAGCACCGGGTTTTTCTGCTTTGTACATGTTCCGGACCAGTTCTTCGGTCTGGCGTACGCTGAGGCCCTTGCCCTGGATCTCTTTATAAACAAATAACTGTTTGTCGATGGTGTCTATGTTCACCAATGCCCTGGCATGTCCCATACTCAATGCGCCGCTCCTCACTGCCAGCTGTATATCGGGTGGCAGTTTCAGCAGGCGGAGGTAATTGGTCACAGTACTTCTTTCTTTACCCATCCTTTCCGCTACCTGTTCCTGTGTATAGCTCAGCTCTTCCATCATCCTTTTGTAACTGAGGGCTATCTCAACCGCATTCAGGTCTTCCCGCTGTAAGTTCTCCAGTAAGGCCAGTTCCAGTAATTGCTGGTCATTGGCCTGGCGTACATAGGCCGGCACATCTTTTAAACCGGCTATCTTGGATGCCCTGAATCGGCGCTCACCTGCAATCAGCTGGTATTTGCCATTGGGTAATTTGGACACCGTAAGCGGTTGGATGATATCATGCAGTTTGATAGAAGCCGCCAGTTCATTCAATGCCGTTTCATCAAAATCCCTCCTGGGCTGTTTGGGGTTGATCTGTATATCGCTGAGCGGTATGCGGGTGGTATGGGTAACCTGCTCCACCACATCGGTCTTTAAACTGCCGGCAGTGGTTTTCAGGTCCTGGTCAATATTCTGTAACAAAGAACGGAGGCCTTTGCCGATCAGGTCTTTGTTTTGTTTGGGAGTGGTCATGGGCAATTCGTAATTAATAATTCTTAATTAGCAATGGGTTTGCGGGTGAGCAGTTACTGCTGATGCATTAACAGCTGCTCATTACTAATGTATTTATTCCAGTATTCTTTCTTCGTTCGACATTTTTGTCATGCCGTTGTTCTGTAAAATTTCTTTGGCCAGGTTCAGGTAGTTCACAGCGCCTTTACTTTCTGCATCATACAGGATCACGGGTTTGCCCACACTGGGGGCTTCGCTCAGGCGGGTATTCCGGTGTATGATGGTGTCAAACACCATATCGTCGAAATGTCTTCTCACTTCGCTTACCACCTGGTTGCACAAACGCAGGCGGCCATCGTACATGGTCATCAGGATGCCTTCTATCTGCAGTTCAGGGTTAAGCCGGCTCTGCACGATCTTGATGGTGTTCAACAGTTTACCCAGTCCTTCCAGCGCAAAGAACTCGCACTGTACCGGAACAACCACGCTGTCGGATGCCACCAGTGAGTTCACGGTGATCAGGCCCAGGGAAGGGGAGCAGTCGATGATGATGAAATCGTATTTGTCCCGCACCGCATCCAGTATGGTCTTGAGTACATTCTCCCGGTTAGGGTAATTGATCATCTCTATCTCGGCACCCACCAGGTCTATATGGGAGGGCAGTACATCCAGGTTGGGTACATCGCTTTTCAGGATTACGTCTGAGGCAGGAGCATTGTTCACCATGCAGTCGTACAGGCTGTTGGTGATGTTGTGCAGGTCAAAGCCCACACCGGTGGTGCTGTTGGCCTGCGGATCCGCATCTACCAGTAATGTTTTGAATTCAAGAACAGCCAGGCTGGCCGCTACATTGATTGCTGATGTTGTTTTACCTACTCCGCCTTTCTGATTGGCTACGCCGATGATTCTCGCCATATGTACCCCCAAACCCCGAAGGGCTGTTTTGATGAATGTTTTAGATATCGATTGTTTCGCCGATCGCCGGAAGCAGCAGCTGTTTACCGGCGGCACCGAATGCTGCCCTGGCTTCTGCTTCGTTGATCTTTATAAAACCAAATGTATTGTAATGTACGCCTACTACCGTGGAACATTGTACAAAATCTGCCGCCTTGACCGTATCGGCCACGTCCATGGTAAAATTGTCACCAATGGGCAGCACTGCAAAATTCAGCTTGGCCCAGGTAGGGATGAGCTGCATATCCAGGGTCAGGGCCGTATCGCCGCTGTAATAAAAATCACCTTCCCCGGTGCTGAACAGAAAGCCCATGGGACTACCCCCATAACTGCCATCGGGCAAACCGCTGCTATGCTGCGCTACCGTGCATTTTACGGTGCCAAAGTCGAATGTCCATTTACCTCCCGTGTTCATGGGGTGGGTATTGCTGACACCCTGTTTGTTCAGCCACTCATGTATTTCCCAGTTGGCCACCACTTTACAACCCGTTCTTTGTGCTATGGATACCGCATCGGCAATATGATCGATGTGACCATGTGATAGAAAAATATAATCTGTTTCTACTTGGTTCACATCAATATCT
The DNA here is from genome assembly GCF_058231045.1 of Sediminibacterium sp. FW305-C-269. Classification (NCBI taxonomy): domain Bacteria; kingdom Pseudomonadati; phylum Bacteroidota; class Chitinophagia; order Chitinophagales; family Chitinophagaceae; genus Sediminibacterium; species Sediminibacterium sp. FW305-C-269. The sequence goes on from NZ_JBIQXQ010000002.1 coordinate 536,175, forward strand.
TTGGCCAGTTCGTTATAGGTAATAAAGGGATCGAAGAGTATTTTCTTACCCCCGATCATTACCTGGAAACAGGAATGGCCATAAAAAGTCAGTTTCATGCGGATCCTTTATTTGAAAGTTTCAAAAATACACTTTAGGGCACATCTTCCGAAACAATATTCTTCAAATCCTGTTATGAGGAGCGGACTATTGGCAGGCGGGGGAGTGTGGGCCTATCTTTACGGCTGATTTTCCGGAAAACAATATCAGGCCCGGTCAAACGTCAACAAGAACAAACCCTTAAACGACCATTCATGAGAAATGCAGGCACCTGGTGGATCATAGCCCTGATCATGCTGTTACTGGATCTGTATGTGTTCCAGGCTTTACGAACCGTTACCCAGAACTCCAGCGAGCGTTTGCGCACCTGGATCCATGTGAGTTACTGGGTAATTTCCCTGTTCACCCTGGCGGCATTGCTCTCCTTTCCCTATATACAGGCTTTGCAAAGCTCCAAACTGTTTCGCAACTATGTATTTGCCATACTGGTGGGTATTTTCTTCGCCAAACTGGTGGCATCCCTGTTCTTTTTTACCGATGACCTGCGCAGGGGCTCCCTGTTCCTGTTGTCGAAGATATTGCCCGATACCGGCGCCCGTTTTATGGGCGAAGGCAACGGTATCCCGAGGTCCACTTTCCTGAGCTGGCTGGGCCTGGGCCTGGGCGGTGGTCTGTTCGGTACCTTGCTCTATGGCTTCAGCAATAAATACAAGTACCAGGTTAAAAAGATGCAACTGGGTTTTGCCAACCTGCCCAAAGCATTTGATGGCTTGCGGATCGTGCATATCAGCGATATCCACAGCGGCAGTTTCCATAACAAGGAAGCAGTGAACCATGGCGTTGAACTGATACTGCAGCAAAAGCCCGATATGATCCTGTTCACCGGCGACCTGGTGAACGACCGGGCCGATGAGATGCACGATTATATGGATGTGTTCAACCGCCTCAAAGCGCCCATGGGCGTGTACAGTTCGCTCGGCAACCACGATTACGGCGATTATGTCGCCTGGCCTTCGAAACAGGAAAAAGCCGCTAACCTGGAAAGGCTGAAACAGGTGCATACCCAGCTGGGCTGGCGTTTGCTGATGAATGAGCACGTGCTGTTCAACAGGGACGGCGAGCAGATCGCTGTGCTGGGTATCGAGAACTGGGGTGCCAAAGGACGTTTTCCCAAATACGGTAAGATGCAGGAAGCTTATCCCGGAACAGAGAACATTCCTTTTAAAATATTATTGAGTCATGATCCCAGCCATTGGGATGCGGAGGTCAAACCCAAATACAGCGATATCGATCTCATGTTATCGGGACATACCCATGGCATGCAGTTCGGTCTTGAAAATCCCTATTTCAAATGGAGCCCCGTACAGTGGATGTACAAACAGTGGGCAGGCCTGTATGAAGAAGGTAACCAGAAACTGTATGTGAACCGGGGATATGGTTTTATCGGCTACCCCGGAAGGGTGGGCATCCTGCCTGAGATCACCGTGATAGAATTGACAGCAATAAGTTAAAGTATCCAGATCTGTAAATCATAAATACCGAGTAGTCAATCAACTATCTATTTCAAAATGTTTTTTGGCACGGTCATTGAACATAGTCAATCAAACAAAACCAATTCTATGAAACAAGTCATTTTTTCAGCCCTGTTACTGTTGTCGATCGTCACTGTGTCGCAGGCCCAGGGTGTACGGGCAGGTATTAAAGCAGGTGCTAACCTGAATAAGATATCAGGTCAATCTTTCAATGATGGATTTGACCTGTCTTATCATTTCGGTGGTTTCCTGGAACTGGACCTGAATAAAAAATGGGGCTTACAGCCAGAGATACTCTGGAGCCAGTCTACCAGTAAACCTTCCAGCTTTAAAACTATTTATGCAACTTCTGTCAATCCCCTGCTGGATGGTAACCAGCAGATCAAACTGGATTACCTGACCATCCCTTTATTGTTGCGTTACAATGTAGGTGGTATCCTTACCCTGAATGCAGGACCTCAGTTCGGTATCCTGCTGAAAAAGGACAATACCTTACTGCAGAACGGACAATCGGCATTTAAAGATGGTGACTTTGCATTGGTAGCGGGTGCCCAGCTGAACTTCAAGTACCTGCGCATCTATGGCCGCTATAATATCGGTCTGCAGAACATCAACGATATCGACAACAAAGACAAATGGACCAACCAGCAGATACAGGGAGGTATCGGCTTACGGTTCTAGTAGCTGATTACTGCGATATACAACGCTGAACACAGGTGAATATCCCTGCGTTCGGCGTTTTGTATTTTATGCTTTGAGTTTGTATTTCTTTTTCAGTGCAGCAATGCCTGTCTTGAATTCCTTCAGTTCTGCAATCTGTTCTTTGATGAAACTGTTCTCTTCCAGTTTTCCTAACACAGTATTCATTTCGCCAACGCTTTCATACACCATTTTCCGGAAAGGATTATGGTAGTCTTTTGCCCTGGCATCATAAATACCCTTGGTCAGCCATTCCTTGGTGGCAATGCAGCCGTTGAGCAGGTTATTGAATTGGTGACTGTCCAGCCGTTTCAGGTTCAGGCCGGTAATATCCGATAAAGCAGCCAGTGCATGTTGCAGTTTCAGTTGCGGGTATTTTTCGCCCTGGGCGATATAATACTCATGTACCGCATCCCATGACCGGATCTTACCGGCCTTTATCTTATCGCGTAAGCTGGTCAGTTCTTCCTCGGGTAACAGCTGTCCGCCTACATTGATCCAGTTGCCCCGGTTCTTTTTGGTGGGTAAAGCTGCTTTCAATACCTCCAGTGACTCGATATCGTTCTGCCTGATGAACTCCAGCAGGCGGGTGGTGCCGTAATAGATCACCAGTTCCTCGTAGATCTTATAAGCAGCCAGTACCTTGATAAGTACCACATTGCGTTTGCTGTTCTCTATGTTCTCAGCCAGCACTTCCAGTTCATTCACGATCTTGTTACCACTTTGCAACAGGTGTCTGCCGGCGGCGGCATCGTCGCTGAAGGTTCTTTCCATCCGGCCGCTGCGGGCATAGGCTTTGCCTACGGCCTCCTCCATCAGTTTCATGGCGGCCAGCATTTCGTTCACGGTGTCGGGTGCCAGGAAATCGTATTCAATATGCTGGATCTTTTCCTTGCGTTTATCCCTGTCCACATATTTCCACGAGTTGCGTGCCAATGCATACAGGTTGTAGAGGAACCAGTAGCCCGGCATGATCACGAGCCTGTCGTGCGTAACATCATTGCTCACCAGTGCAAATGGGAAGGGAATATCCAGCTCGGCGGGATAATCTCCTTTGGTGAGGATGGTAAAACTGGCGAACCGCGAATTGTGTTTCAGGCTCACGCACAAACCTGGCCAGAAACCACGGCCCATGATGATCTCACCATCTGCTCCGCGACTGTTATGGTTGGAACCAATGGTAGCGCCGGCGGCAATATTGCTTTGCCCCATCACCAGCGCTGCGCATAGGAAGGAATTGTTGTGGTGCTGCTCATGTGCCGGAAAGATCAGTGAATTCAACACTTCGCAGCAGGAGATGGTGGCATTGTTGCCCAGGTAGGAGTTGATGAGCCTGGCGCCATATTTCAACTGCGAATGCGATGCCATGATGAAACGTACGGCTTTGACACCATAGAACAGGCGGCAGCCAAAACCAATGATCCCGTTCACGATCTCGCAACCCTCACCGATCTGTGTGCGGCCTTCCGGGCCTGAGTTCACGGTCAGGTTCTTGAGTTTGTTGGCCCCTTTGAAATAGGCATCCGTACCCACCCACACATCTTTGATGATCTTACAGTTCTTGATCACGGTCCTGTCGCCGATCTTGCCGTAATAACCCCGGCGGTCATCGAATTTCTCTTCGGTGAAGGATTGGAACTTGTCCTGCAACACTTTGTCGTCCCTGAAACGGCTCCACAGAAAAGCATCTCCGGGCAGCATGCCGTTAAAGGGCATCACCCGGCGGCCGGTATTCTCGTTGCAGAGCTCCACCCAGATACGCACATCCTCTTCCTCGCCCTGTTTGATGATACCGTTGCCGAATTTGGCATGGTTGGTCGTTACCAGCTCATTCACATTGGTGATGATGGCTTCGCTGCCAATGATATAATGGGAGAGGTATCGAACATTGTCTACCACCACATTGTCGCCGAAGTCGCAGCTGATGATGGTGGAATTGTACAGGCCCACAGGCACTTTCAGATCGCTGAAGCCCAGGCAGAAGGGCTCCAGTTTACCAATGCGGACCAGGCCATAGAACTTGCAGTTCCTGACCAGTTCTGGATTGAAAGCGTCCGATACCAGTATATTATTCCAGTTATCGCTGGTATTGCCGTTGCGCACCAGCATCTCAATTTCGTAGGCAGACAGTTTCCGGTAATGGATCCCGTTCTTGATCTGCATATCCCGCAGGTAATACTCGTTCTTTCCTTTGGGTATAAAAGGCTCTTTGATGAAATTGTAACCCAACGCATCCAATGGCGTTTTATAGATCATGTTCTGTTGCATCTGTGCTGATTTTGTCAAACAATAGAATCGGGGGAATACAATTTTTTTATTCTACCGTAACACTTTTAGCAAGGTTGCGGGGTTTGTCAACATCCAGTCCTTTGGCCAGTCCCACATAATAGCTGAGCAGCTGCAGCGGTATCACACTCAATAAGGGTGCAATGGCTTCGTCTGCATCGGGTACCAGCATCACGTCATCCGCCATGCCCGGTATGATCTCATCGCCTTCGGTGGCTACGGCTATCACCATGCCTTTACGGGCCTTGATCTCCTGAACGTTCGAAACGATCTTCTCGTAATAGGAATCCTTGGTGGCCACGAACACCACCGGTAATTTTTCATCCACCAGGGCAATAGGACCATGTTTCATTTCAGCGGCAGGATATCCTTCCGCATGTATGTAAGAGATCTCTTTCAGTTTTAAAGCGCCTTCCAATGCCACAGGAAAATTATAGCCCCTGCCCAGGAACAGGAAGTCGGTGGCATCCTTGTATTTGTTGGCAATGCGTTGTATCTGTGTGGTGTCTTTCAGGATCTCCTTCACTTTCTCCGGAACGGCTTCCAGGTCGTTCAGCAGTTGCAGGTATCTTTTCTGATCAATGGTGCCCTTGGCATAGCCGATCTTACAGGCCATCATGGCCAATACGGCCAGCTGTCCTGTAAATGCTTTGGTACTGGCCACACCGATCTCCGGACCGGAGTGGGTATAGGCACCTGCATGACTCAACCTGGCAATGCTGCTGCCCACTGCGTTCACCACACCAAAGATAAAAGCACCTTTCTCCTTGGCGCTCTCCAGGGCAACCAGCGTATCGGCCGTTTCACCACTTTGCGAGATGGCGATGATCACATCACCTTTGTGGATGACGGGGTTGCGGTAACGGAACTCAGATGCGTATTCCACTTCAACCGGAATGCGGCAGAGTTCCTCGATCAGGTATTCGGCTATCAGGCCCGCGTGCCAGCTGGTGCCACAGGCCACAATGATGATGCGGGGCGCGTTGATGAATGCTTCCAGGTTGTTCTCAATACCGCCCATCATGATCTGCCCGGTCTGTGTCAGCAGCCTTCCCCGCAAACAGTCGAATATGGTATCGGGTTGTTCGTGGATCTCTTTGAGCATGAAATGATCGTAACCGCCTTTCTCAATGGCGGCCAGTTCCATGTCCAGTTTGGTGATGAAGGGTGTCTGTTTTTCGTTACCCAGGTTCTTCAGGATCAGCTCATCCGGTTTTACGATCGCGATCTCGTAATCGTTCACGTACACCACTTCCTTGGTATATTCAATGATCGGCGAGGCATCGCTGGCCAGGAAATGTTCTCCTTTGCCAATGCCGATCACGAGCGGGCTTCCTTTCCGTGCCGCAATGATGGTTTCCGGGTCGTCTGCGCTGATGAGCAGGATGCAATAAGCGCCCACTACACGTTTCAGCGCAATACGCAGGGCCTCTTCCAGTGTGCAGTTATTGTTGGTCTTGATGTCTTCAATGAAGTTGAGCAATACTTCGGTATCGGTATCGCTCTTGAAACTGTATCCTTTCGAAAGCAGTTCCTGTTTGATCTGTGTGTAGTTCTCGATGATGCCGTTGTGGATCATGGCCAGTTCGCCGTTCTGCGACTGGTGGGGATGTGCGTTCCTGTCGCTGGGTTCGCCGTGTGTGGCCCAGCGTGTATGGCCGATGCCGATATGGGCGTGCAGGTCTTTACCGATCACCGCCTCTTCCAGTTCGGCTACTTTCCCTTTCTTTTTAAAAACATTGAGTGTTCCGTTATGCAGCAACGCCACACCCGAGCTGTCATAGCCCCGGTATTCGAGCCGTTTTAATCCTTTTAAAATAACAGGAAACGCTTCTCTGTGTCCTGTGTAACCGACAATTCCGCACATATGCTTTGATTAAATGTGATTTACGTGGCAAGATTCGTTATTTTGGGCTGACCCAATGGCTGTATATCTATTATACAAAATTTAAAAGTATTGCATTTTACTATGTCTCAGGCATTTGATCCCTATGAAAACTATATCCTGCAAGATGATTGCGTGTTGTTGCGTCCATTGACGAAAGATGATTGCGGGAATCTGCTGATATATGCCCAAAATGAGCCGGAGTTATGGAAGTACTCCACTACGGAAGTAGCAGGCGAAGAGAATTTCAAGACCTATATCGATACCGCTTTAGCGGCCCGAGAGTCGGGAAAAGAATATCCTTTTGTGGTGTTCGATAAACGAACGGGCGAATATGCAGGAAGCACACGCTTCTATGATATCCAGCCCGCTAACCGATCGCTGCAGCTGGGCTATACCTGGTATGGTAAACAATTCCAGGGAACGGGATTGAACCGGCACTGCAAATTTTTGCTGCTGCAGTTTGCATTTGAGACACTCGGCATGCTGCGCGTGGAATTCCGTGCAGACAATTCCAATGCCCGCAGCATTGCCGCCATGAAAAGCATCGGTTGTGTGCAAGAAGGGGTGCTGCGGCAACATATGCCCAAGCCCGATGGCACCCGCAGAGACAGCATCGTTCTCAGTATCCTGCAACAGGAATGGGAGCAGGGGGTTAAGGAGCGGTTACAAAAACAACTATAATTTACCGGGTGTCATACCTGTTCATTTGTCTGTTATGATGCGATCGATCGTACTATTTTTTGTAAGTGGTCTGCTGGCGCTGCAGGTGGCAGCACAAAGCCGGTTGCCGTATCGGGATCCCCAACTGCCCATAGCTGCCAGGGTGAAAGACCTGCTGGCACGTATGACGCCGGAAGAAAAATTCTGGCAGCTGTTCATGATTCCCGGCGACCTGGGCAAGGACCCTTCACAATACCGGAATGGTATTTTTGGATTACAGGTAAGTGCCGCTTCGCAGGGTGGGGATGCGGCTTCGCAATTGTTGCAGTATGGTACGGCAGAGAATGGACTGGCACTTGCCAAAAAGATCAATGCCATACAACGCTATTTTGTGGAACAGACCCGACTGGGTATACCCATGATCGCATTTGATGAATCGTTGCATGGCCTGGTCAGGGGTGGCGCCACTTCTTTTCCGCAGGCGATAGCGCTGGCCGCCAGCTGGGATACTTCACTGATGCGGCAGGTGGCCCATGCAATCGCACTTGAAACAAGACACCGTGGTATACGACAGGTACTGACACCGGTCGTGAACATTGCTTCCGATGTACGTTGGGGAAGAACAGAAGAGACCTATGGAGAGGATCCTGTACTCTCTTCACAGATGGCGGTAGCGTATGTAGGCGCTTTTGAAAGAATGGGCATCATCACCACACCCAAACATTTTATTGCCAATGTGGGCGATGGGGGCCGCGACAGTTATCCCATCCATGTCAACGACAGGTTGTTGCAGGAGATCTATCTTCCTCCTTTTCAAGTATCGATCCAACAAGGCGGTGCGCGTTCTGTGATGACCGCATACAATTCGGTGGATGGAAGTCCCGCCACTGCCAGTGATGCTTTGTTGAACCAGCTGCTGAAAAAGAAATGGGGCTTCAAAGGTTTTGTGATCTCCGATGCCAGCGCCGTAGGTGGCGCCAATGTATTACACTTCACGGCAAAGGATTATGCCGATGCGGGTAAAAAAGCCATCACCAACGGACTGGATGTGATCTTCCAGACCGATTGGGCGCACCATCGTTTGTTCATCCCGCCCTTCCTAAATGGCGAGATCCCGATGTCAAGGATCGATGATGCTGTATCGCGGGTGTTGACGGCCAAATTCGAACTGGGACTGTTCGAACATCCCTATGTTCCGGAAACAGCGCAGGATGGGTCTGCACATAAGACCATCGCTAAAGAAGCTGCCATCAGGTCCATGGTATTGCTGAAGAATACAGGTGACCTGTTACCACTCTCTCAACAACTCAACCGCATCGCCGTGATCGGTACAGATGCCGTAGCCGCCAGGCTGGGGGGATACAGTGGTCCCGGCAACGGAAAGATCTCTATCCTGGATGGGATCCGCGAAAAACTGGGAATGGGTGTTGCGGTCAGTTTTGCGCCCGGTCCGGGTATCCGTACACAGGAATGGCAGGTGGTGCCGTCGGAATATTTGTCTTGCCGGAACAACGGCAAAACAGAACAGGGTTTACAGGGATCGTATTACAACAACCTTACCCTGCAGGGGCAACCGTTGCTGCAGCGCGTGGACAAACAGATCGATCTTCACTGGACACTCTATGCACCACAGCAGGACCTTTCGACAGATAACTATTCCGTTCGTTGGACGGGGCAATTGCGTTCACCCGTAACAGGCACTTACCGGATCGGGTTGGATGGGAATGATGGGTATCGTTTGTACATCAATGACCGTTTGGTGGTGGATCAGTGGCAGAAACAAAGTTATCATACCACCCTGGCTGATCATGCTTTCAATAAAGACAGCAGTTATGCCATCCGGATCGAGTTCTATGAACCGCAGGGCAATGCACATATCCGGCTGGTTTGGAACGCAACAGGTGTCACCGATAGCGAAGCCAGCATTTCAGCAGCAGTGAACACTGCAAAGCAAGCCGATGCAGTAGTACTGGTGGCCGGTATTCATGAAGGCGAGTTCCAGGACAGAGCCTCACTGGCTTTACCGGGCAGACAGGAAGAACTGATACAACGTGTGGCCGCCACAGGTAAACCCGTGGTAGTGGTGTTGATCGGTGGCAGCGCCATCACCATGAACAACTGGTTGCCACAAGTGCCTGCCGTGCTCAATGCCTGGTATCCCGGCGAAGAAGGTGGCAGGGCAGTGGCCGATGTATTGTTCGGCGATGCCAACCCCGCCGGCCGTTTGCCCATCACGTATCCTTTGTCAGAAGCACAGTTGCCCCTGGTATATAACCACAAACCCACGGGCAGGGGCGATGATTATTATAACCTCAGTGGACAACCTCTGTTTCCCTTCGGCTTTGGGTTGAGTTATACCAGCTTTGCCTACAGCAATATCCGTTTGAGCAAACAGCGCATCCAACAAAACGAATCTGTCACCGTGCAGGCCACCATCACCAATACCGGCAGCAGGGATGGGGATGAAGTGGTGCAGCTGTACATACGCGACATGCTCGCTTCCGTTGCCCGTCCTGTACAGGAACTGAAGGGTTTTCAACGCATTCACCTGCGTGCGGGAGAAAGCAAACAGGTGCAGTTCACCATCACACCAGCCATGCTGCAGATGCTTGATGAAAAAATGCATACCGTCATTGAACCCGGCGACTTCCGCATCATGATCGGTGCCTCTTCGCGCCAGCTCTGGTTGAAGGAGACACTTTCTGTTCGGTGATCGAGTAGGTTGTAAGTAGTAAGTAGTGAGTTGTCGGTTTGGGCCTGATCGTTTTTTTTCACCGCAGAGTTGGGGAGGGCGGGGAGGTTACGCAGAGGTCTCTTGCACTTCAACATTTCCCGCCATGGCGGGATTCAATATTCAATATTCTTCTTCCTCATTTTCTTCGGTCCATACCATAGCCAGAATCCGGTGATGGTGAATACCAGTAAAGCGAGTCCCATGATGGTGGTGTATACGAGTTTGATCTCGCCGCCGGTGATCCCGAAGTAGAGATCAAGGATGGAGCCGTCGTGGATCTTTTCGATGAAGTCGGAGCGTCTTCTGTCTATCTGCAGCAGGCGGCCGGTAACACCGTCGAGTTGCAGGCCCCAGAAACCTTCTTCGAACACGAATTTTACAATGCCCTTGTCCTTGCGGATATCGATGCGCTCCAGTTCCAGTGAGATGTTGGCTGATACGGAATCGTGCAGGTACTGGCAGGCTTTCTGGTGCAGGCTGTCCATGGGAAGCCAGTCTTTCAGGTTGGCAGAACTTCCTTTTTGTGTGGGAGCCAGCAGCAGGTTGCCGCTGTGTTTTTTCCATCCCAGCAGCAGACCGGTGATGGCGATGAAAAAGAAGAACACGAACAGGAAGGCGCCGGTAAGCCGGTGCACTTTGCGGAATACCCGTAAAATATTCGCCTGTTGCTGTCTTTTGGTCTGATTCGTCATATGCCGATGCCTGTGAGGATGCCAGGATGCAGGAAAGATACAAAATTGTATAGCCGTTGTAACGAATGCGGTCAGGGTAAAAGGATGAAAGGCATGGTTTTTCTTTCCTGTCCGTTGATGATGATGGAAAGTTGCTGTTGCCCAGGATAGAATTTGCGGGTAGTGATCAGGCGGAAACTTTGTTTGCGCTGGATGCTCAGTTGCTCATCGGGTGCCAGGACCCGCTCACTGATCTTGAATACTTTTTTGGAGAGTTGTCTGTTCTGGCGCAGGTAATGGATCCCGTATTCCAACCGAACGGTCTGAGATCTGCCTGATCGGTTATGCACGTGAAATGCAAAGGACAGATTCTTGCCGATCTTCACCTCTGGTGTCAGCAGGCTGGTTTGGGTCAGCTGGATGTCCTGGCTGTTGCTGAGGCCATAGAAGCTGAGAATTTCAGCATGCCCCTTTTTCAATAAGGTGCGGCAGCCGTGTTTGATGATGGCGTCCGTGTCTTTGCCCAGGCCTTTCCATTTTTTGGCGATGGCGGTTACGATCTGTGGATGGTCCTTGGCAATATCGTTCAGGTTATTGGCCACACTGCGGCGCACCCATTCCGAGGGGTCCTGTTTCAGGTTCTCCAGTATGGGCAGCACAGGGGAGGGATCTTTTTTCAAGGCAGGTATGGCCATGGCCCAGGGCAGTCGGGGCCGGGTTCCTTCACTGGCCAGCCGTCGCACTTTGTGGTCCTTGTGTAAGGACCAGCGTTGCATCTGCTGCATCATTTTATCCGGGTACCGCAGCAGGAAGGCCCGTACGGCAAATTCGCAGCTGGTGAATTGTGTCACCTGTTCCATGCATCGTACCGAACTTCGAAAATGTTCCATGCCATACAGTTCCACATAATCGGGCAGGAACATGAACTCAAGACTGTTCTCCGTAAAACCGTTTTTCTTCAGTTGCGAGATCAGGGATAGGATCTGTTCAGCGGCCTGCTCAAAATCATCGGGCAAAAAATGGTGCAACACTTCGGCAGTATGCCGCATGCGTTGTTTCAGTTCCCTGGCTTCCCAGTCCTTATCGAAGAGCAGCTGGTTGAATTTCTTTTTGTTGAAAGCAGGAAGTACGGCACTTGCCGGTTTTGCAAAGCGATCGTAAAACTCAGGTGAATACAGGTCTTTTAAAAGCGAGGCCATAGGTTTGTGTTGGGTACAACAGAACAGGGGGCAAACATACGATCGCGCTTGTTTGCCTGGTGGTGAAAAGGAAGAACGGTCAAGCTGTTATTTATCCGGCCACCGAAACCCCAATGAGTTTACCCACGCCAAAAGTAACAGCAGCGGCGGCCAGTCCGAACAGAACCTGACGGAAACCGGAATACCAAACGTTCCTGCCGGTGAACAGTGTAATGGCAGCACCGATCAGGAACAGGCCCACGGCGCTCAGTGCCACACTCACCATCACGGCATTCATGCCGCTCATGAAGAAGAACGGGATCACGGGAATGATGGCGCCAATGGCAAACATGATGAATGAATACACAGCAGCTTCAATGGCGGAGCCTTTCAGTTCTTCTGCATTGATGCCCAGCTCTTCCTTCACCAGCACTTCATGTGCCTGGCTGGGATCTTTCATGATATCGGCTGCCATGGCATGCGCCTGGTCCTCAGGTATGCCTTTGGCTATATAGATCAGTGCCAGTTCTTTCTGTTCTCCTTCGGGGTTGGTCTCCAGTTCTTCCATCTCTATCTGCATCTGGTTCTCATAGAGTTCCTGTGAACTCTTTACAGAGATCCATTCGCCCAGCGACATGGACAATGCCCCTGCCAGTAAGCCGGCAAGTCCTGCCAGTAACACACCTTCCTGTCCTGCGGTAGCCCCGGCAATACCCATGATCAGGCTGAAATTGGATACCAGTCCGTCGTTGCCGCCCAATACGGCCGCACGGATCGCATTGCCACCCACCGAACGGTGTTTTTTTTCGAACTTGGATAACTGGGCACCGGTCACTTTTTCCTCTTTCTCCAGAATGGCCCGCAATATGCTCACGTGGGCGGATTCTGTTCCCCGGATGGCCAGGTTATTCTTTTTCTTGGTGCTGATGATGGCATTGGAAAGTCCTTTCTCCGTATCCATCAAAGAGCCCAGCACATAATCGTAGCCGAATACCTTACCGATCAGGTTCAGTGTTTTGGCACGCCAGGAGGGCTGCATCAGGTTCTCTACACTAAGGTTCTCTTTTTTGGCAAAAGCCTCTGCGTGGCTTTTTTCTATCTCGCTCATCTGCCGGAACACATTGGCAATGGTGGGGTCTTCTTCGTGCTCGGCTAATTTCTGGTAAAGGTAACTTGCGTCTATCTCGGTCTGAATGCTGCTGTTTTTCATCTTGCAGTGTTTGGTGGGGATGATAACTGCAGGAAAGTTACGAAAATTGGTTCATTAGCGTGTTGGCAGATCATCTCTCTTCGAGACATCTGATACTCTTTTCACCGCAGAGGCGTGGAGAGCGCGGAGGTTACGCAGAGGCCTCCTGCACTTCAACATTCCTTGTTCTTCTGTTCCATGGATCTTTTCTAGACATTCAACATTCCTTGTTCAATATTCAATATTCCCCAGACTATATCTTCCCTTTGTATCTCGGATCAAAATCCACCATCCATTCGATCCCGTATTTGTCTCGGAACATACCAAAATACGATCCCCAGGGACTGTCTGAAATGGGCATTTCAACGGTGCCTCCTGCGGAGAGTCCGTGGAACAGTTTGTCGGCCTCTTCTTTGCTTTCGGCACTGATGGCAATTTTGCTTCGGTGTTCCATCTCATTGGTTTTGCCCATGAATTCGGGAACATCGTTTCCCATCAGGATATTCATTTTGCCAATGGGCAAAGCAATGTGCATGATCTTATTGGCCTCCTGCTCCGATACGGGGAACTCGGCGCTGGCCAGGTCCTTGAAGCGCATGACCTGTGCAAACTCTCCGCCAAATACGGATCTGTAAAATTCAAACGCCTCTTCGGCATTACCATTGAAGTTGATGTGTGGATTGATGAGTGGCATGGTTTCTTGTTTAGGTGAATGAATGGTTGTCAATACTGTAGTACTTCACGAATATCGTTAAGAATACACAAAGCCATACGGGGTATTTGCGACAATAGCTGTGAGTGAATACGACAGGGGGAGATTAGTGGTTTGTGGTTTGTGGTTTGTGATTTGTAGTTTGTGATTTGTAGTTTGTGGTTTTTGGGCTTTTCGAAGCACTCATCATTCATCTATTCCTCTGTTCTATTCACCGCAGAGAATGGGGAGTGAACGCAGAGATAATTTTACTTCATCATTCATCATTTCCCGCCATGGTGGGACTCAATATTCAATATTCTTCCAGGTTCTCTGGCTTTGCCGGAGAACCTGGAAGAAGGATCACAACAATTCAAAGCCGCCGCCTACATGCAATACGGTTCCATGAACATAGCTGGCTGCGTCGGAACTGAGGAACAGGGAACCTTGTGCCACTTCACGGGGTTCTCCCAGGCGGCCAAGACGGCTCATGGTTGGAATGATATCGGCTTCGGTGATGCCCAAACTCTTCAATGCGGCGGTAAGCATCGGCGTACGGATAGCGCCGGGTGCCACGGAATTGATGCGGATGCCCTGCGGACCATATTCAAATGCGGCTGCTTTGGTCAAACCTTCCACACCGTGTTTGAATGCCTGGTAGGCCGGGTTGCCGGTGGTGGGTTTGAAGGCGTTGATGGAGGAGATGTTCACAATGGAACCACCGCCACCTTGCGCCACAAATTGGCGCAACTCATACTTCATACAGAGGGCGGTGCCTTTGAGGTCAACGGCCTGGAGTTTGTCCCAGTAATCCTCATCCAGATCCTGGAAGGAGTTGTTGTCGGGTTTCAGTGCGGCATTGTTGACAGCACAGTCCAGGCGGCCATAGGTGTCTACGGCAAACTGCACCATTGCCTGCACCTGTTTGGCATCAGAGATGTCCACTTTCACAAATGCGGCCGTACCGCCCTGGGCTTTGATATGTGCCACTACTTCATTGCCAGTCTCGGCATTGAAATCCGCAACAACCACTTTGGCACCTGCTTCTGCAAACAGTTCGGCTGTGGCTCTTCCCATTCCCATTGCTGCGCCTGTAATGATGGCGACTTTGTTCTCTAAGGTTTTCATGATATACTTTTTTATTCGGTGATGACTCATGCGTTGAGTCTAATAGAATTTTAAAGAGTTCTATGCCTATTCGATCATATCGTAGATGCACGGTTATACGGTCGCGCTCTTTTAAGTCGTGCAGGTTATGATGTTTTTGATATCCGTTTTTCTACAGTAACAGATCACAGTTACGGTTACAAGCAGTATGAAGTGGTTCACTGTCGAAATACGACAATCAGTAACATAAATGGAGCCTGAGTATTCTTTCCAATGCCAGGGAAAAAGCTTTTGTGTCTCAGGCAAATTTACAACTAAATATTTATTGATGATCGGAATTGACAGGTCGATCAGGTCTGGGAAAATACTGCCCAGAAAGGCAAGTGCGACAATGGGCTTGTAAGTGTTTTTACTGATCATGGTCAATGTGATCATCACGATCAGTCCTACTATGGCATCGACCTTCGAATTAATGGGGTAGCAGTGGGGGATATAGTCCAATGCCCCGTGAGAAGCGATACCTACGAGGAATACCAGTATGCCCGGCAGGATCATTTGCGTTGCTGTACGGGGTTTAGTTCTCGTATCTGTCAGCATTGCGACAATACCAATGGCTGCGGTTGTGTGGAATAATACATTCATGGGTGCCTGCTCTGTCCAGACTGACAGTGGGGGTTTTAAAAATAAATAGTTACTGGTTAGATCGTCGATCACAACAGCCAACAGCACTAAAACAAGTTTTCGGATCTTACAACTTGTGAAACAACAAGTTAAATAAACCAATGTGATAAACAGGCGTTGGTAACCCGGATTAACATTTCATTTGGCAGATTATTCCCGTCTCAGCAGGGTCTCTCGCAGAGGACCCTGCGTTAACCATCCGCACAGTTTAATTATCAAAAAAATCAGGCATAAACCGCAAAAGTATATAAGACGGTTCTTTATAATTTCCGTCTCAGCACTAACATCCCAAAACTTCGGTCTCAGCAGGGTCTCTCGGAGAGGACCCTGCGTTTACGTTATACAACCCGACAGTTGGTTGGAAATACAGGTTATTGATGTAACGATATTAGGCGCTCTTCGGTCTCAGCAGGGTCTCTCGGAGAGGACCCTGCGTTTACGATCCAGATAGTTAGTTGAAAATATAGGAAAATTATGTAACAATATTAGAGCACTGATGGTGATTTTCATTATCGAGTATGTGTAGTGTTACTAATCCGCAGGGTCCTCTACGAGAGACCCAGCGGGGACTTGGCGTTGATGATGGCTTAGTGAGTAGACCCTGAGGAGAATAAACGGATACCCATGCCCTGGAGTGTATGGCAGGGAAACAATGCCAAAGACAATTCATTGTTCCGAACACCTGTACTCAGGTGACCAACAACGGAATGAGTTGTTAGCCAGTTGATTAACACTGGTGCGCCTATCACCCCTGATCACCTGTTCCATCGCCAGTGTATCACAACTCATTGATGATCCGTACTTAATAGAGGGATAACCCGTAGATAACCCGCCTATAACCCGCCCATAACCCGCCTCTTTAAAGGGGCGGGTTATGGGGGGTGTTTTCACGGTATTTTGGGAATTTATGGGGTAAGTATTGGTAAATAGGATCTGGAAAGAGTAGCTTTAGGTATCCTCCCGCAGAGGCATATCGTATCTGTCTGCCCCAAGTCTGTTCACGCTTTAAATAAACTGTGTATGGCAATTCTGAGTGGCAATGGAGGATTTACCGGGAGCCTGGCAAATCTATCCGCCTTTCGACCCCAAGGCTCTGATAAGATCATTCTGCGTACCAAAGGTGGCGCCACCAAAAAGCAGATCAAAAAGCATCCGAACTTTGAAAGGGTACGTGCGAACAATGCAGAATTTGGCAGCTGCAGTAAGATGGCTTCGCTGTTGCGGTGTGAGCTGCATCCTTTTGTGAACCTGGTGGATCATAACCTGAATGCGGCATTCTCGGCCCTGCATAAGACCATGCAGTTGCGGGATACGGAACATCCGCCGGGACAACGCTGTATCCTGTACTCGCAGCACCGTTACCTGCTGGCCAATTTTGCGCTGAACCGGCGATACAGTTTTGATGCGGTGTTGCGTTATCCTTTACAGGCGATCTTTGACCGTGAACAGGGCACTGCCCGGATGGAGATTCCTGCCCTGCAGCCCGGCATCCATCTGCAGTTTCCCTGGCAACAACCCTATTACCGATTGATCGTACATTTTTTTGTGATGTGCGACCTGACACATGATGGCAGGGACTATACCTATCGCGCAGCCACGCAGAAACCGTATTGTCCGCTTTCTGTATCCAGCTGGTTGCCGGTCACCGCAACCCGGCCGGGTGAGGAACTCCTGCTCAGCTTACGCGAGCCTGGTCAATCAGAGACCTCTGCAGCCGTTACTTTGAATGATACGCATAGCCTGTTCCTGGCCGTAGGCATACAGATGGGTAAACCCGGACCTGATGAAAGTATACAGGAAACGAAATACTGTGGGGCGGGGAAAATTCTGGCGGTGGGGTAAGGGGAGAAGGAGCAAGGTTCAAGGAGCAAGATTCAAGGGGCAAGATTCAAGATTCAAGTTTCGGTCTCAGCAGGGTCTCTCGCAGAGGACCCTGCGTTTGCGAATACGGACAGGTAGTTGGAAATACAGGGCACTTATATACGATATCAGAGCACTGATGGGGACTGTCATTTTCGTGCGTGTTTAGTGCTACTAAGCCGCAGGGGCCTCTACGAGAGACCCGGCGGGGACTTTGCGTTGATGATAGTTTTGTAAGTAGACCCTGCGGAGAATGAAATCTTCGGTGAAGGGAGGGCAGGAATTGTTATTCGATATTCCCTTTACCGCAGCGGCTTGGAGCATGTGGGAGGTTGTACATAGGTTAGCTTATTTCAGCACTCATTTGTTCAATTGCCTGCTTTACTGCTACCGCATTGGGGGTAGGTGTGAAATTAAAATAGTTGTTGAATTTAGTGCTGTCGAAGTAGTAGTCTCTGTCGTATTGGTAATTCATTTCTGATAGTTCCTTCATGATCGGTATGAACCATCCCAAGGTTCTTATCAGCCAGTCTGGGAGAACCGTATAGCTGCTTTTTGTTCCCATTGCAGAGGCAAAAAGTTGTATCCATCCTTCTCCTGTTATTTTCTGATTGTCTGCGGGTAAGTTCCAGATCTGGTTGTAAGCTTCCGTGGTATTACCAAGCATAGCTGTTCCCTTGGCCAGGTCGGGAACATATCCCATGGAGTGCAACATTTTTGCATTGCATAGCCATTGCGCTTTTTTGCCTTTCGCAAGGTTATTGTACACAAGATTCATTAATATGCTATTGGCCTTTGCCGTGCCACCAAAGAAATCAGGTGATCTTGCTATGATTGCCTGTAAATGATTCTTCTCAATATTTTCCAGTAGGAGCCTGTCAACTTCTGCACGTACCTGTCCTTTTTTGCTCGTTGGACTGATCGGTGAATGTTCAGTTATATGGTTTACCTGATCGCCGCCGATGGCATATACATTATCGAAAAAAACAAGTTTTGAATTGTGCTCCAAACAGGCTTCGATTGCATTTTGCATAAATGGCACCCAGGTTTGTTGCCATACTTTGGTGTTGTAAGAAAATCCGATAGTTATATATGTAATGCTTGAGCCTTCAATTGCCTTGAATATGTCTTCTTTTTTGGTAAGGTCGGCAGGAAATAGTTTATCTGTAGGGTTTACAGTTTTTGGGTCCCTGCTGACCAATCGGATGTCAGAAGTGTACTGCTTCAGGTTTTTGGCAAGTTCAATGCCAATGGATCCGCCTGCGCCGAGAATGGTTTGTTTCATATTGCATATATATTGGGTCTCCGAAGAGTCCCCTGAGGGGGGACTCTTCGGAAAAGTGAAATGATTTGATATGGATGTTCGTAGTAGTCTGGATATTTTTTACAATTTTTAATGTATTTGAAATTCCCAAACCGCATTGTTTATTCTTTTAAATAATGTGTCCAGCGAAGAATGATCGTAAGTTCTCGCTGACTCGTTATCTGTAATCTTTATTTTATTGATTAAAGAATAATCTGGAACAACACCCGCTCCGCCTGCTGTAAAACTGACCCTGAGTCTTACATTGGTCGGTAATGTAAATTGGCTGGTTAGCGCAAGTGTGTCAAACTTAAATGGCAACCCTGATCCCTCGTTCAAATTTTGTAAGTGCCTTAGATAATTTTCCTTCTTGAAATGATATGTACTATCCAATGTTGATCGATCATACTCAATGAAAATAGTTATATCCTTCTTTGACTTATTTACTATATCTGATGTACAAGCATGGTCCATTGCACACGACAGGATTAATAGAAATAAAATATATGGTACTAATTCTTTCATACCTAGAAAAAAGAAGATCGTTACTTTATTCGTAAAGAGCTCCCATCTTCAAACCGTATACTGATAGATCCTGCTTTTGCTAAAGAAGAGTGCTTAAAGGAATCGGTGGCAGCGAATTTGGCCAGTTCTGTTTTGATCTTATGCTGAACCCGTTCCCAGGCTGGATCGGTAAATTCGGTGTTTTTCAACGGGTAATATTTATTCAGGTATTGAGAGGTCTTTTTCTCCATCCGATCCTGCATATCCTGTTGGTATCGTTTCGCATCAATGAAATATACAACATACTGGTCGTTTATTTGATAGAGCCCGAGGTGAAAAACGGAATCAGCTGGTTCCGGATGTTCATTGTTGGATAATTGTACGAAGCATTCCTGTAAGGTCAGCGGATTGGATAAATGCAGAGAGGGCGGCGGCGGTGGCGGCGGTTCGATAAGATCGCTATCCTCTTTGACCGCTACCATACTTACGTCAGTCACAGTGATCGGTTCAGACTTCCTTTTGCAGGAGGCGATCAATAGTATCAACAGGACCGTTGTCAGAAAATATTGCTTTCTCATAAAATGGCTGATAAGATTTCGATGATCGGTGTAATAGCAGATATCAAGATAATCAATTTTACCTTCTCCGCAGAGTCTCCCACCAGGGGACTCTGCGGTTAGTAGCACACGACATCGATCAGTACTTGGTTTTTTGTAAGAAATTGATTGGGTTTATTCGCTTGGGATTCGGATTGCTAACCGCAGAGTCCCCGTTGGGAGACTCTACGGATAAGAGAGTCCCCGTTGGGAGACTCTGCGGAGACCGGAATTCTACAGTGATATCTTTCAGCGGTTCGGATCCTGGTTAGTTCCAGATCCCATTCATGGCGGTCAGTATCATGGGTTTCCCGTCAGTTATCACAATGGTATGCTCGTGCTGTGCCATGAATCCGCCTTTGTTGCCAACCATTGTCCAGCCATCATTCAGTTCCACTGTGTAGGAGGAACTGGTAGAAATAAAGGTTTCGATGGCCACAACGGAATTCTTTTTGAACCGTCGTTGGTCAAAGCGGTTCTTATAATTCAGTAGTTCGCCGGGTTCTTCGTGCAGGCCCCTGCCGATACCGTGTCCGCCTAGATTCTTAATGACCCTGTAGCCTCTCTTCCTGGCCTCTGTTTCCATCAGGTGACCTATGTCGGCGATCTTTACGCCACCTTTGATATTGTCTATTGCCTTTTGTAATATTTCCTTTGAGGCATCCACTAATTGTTGGTGTTGATGGATGTCTTCTCCCAATACGAATGAGTTGCCATTGTCTGACCAAAAACCATCCAGTTCCGCAGAGACATCTATATTGATCAGGTCACCTTCTCTCAGGACCCTTTTATCGGATGGGATGCCGTGACAGAACTCATGGTTCACACCGATACAGGTACAGCCCGGAAACCGGTAGGTCATAAAGGGTGCTGAGTTGGCGCCGAACCCCTGTAAGATACCGGCACCGAATTCATCAAGCTCTTTGGTGGTCATGCCGGGCCTGGCATGGTTCTTCATTTCCCGCAAAGTGTGAGCGACCGCTTCACTTACTTTTTTCATTCCGGTCAGCTCTGTTTCTTTTGTGATGGACATACTAGGATATTTTCTGTGGTTGTCTTTTTCTCCGAAGAGACCCTGCTGGGTGACGCTTCGACGAAGGAAGGTAAAAGAATTACTCGATCGGCCCCTGCCATTTTTGATAGATGGTACTCAGATCGATATGACAGGCCTGATCGAGCAGGGAGGGCAGTTCCTCCATGGTAAATGGCCGGCTGTCCAGTCTCAGCAGGGTCTCTCGCAGAGGACCCTGCGTTCGGTCTTAGCAGGGTCTCTCGCAGAGGACCCTGCGTTAACCATCCGCACAGTTTAATTATCAAAAAAATCAGGTATAAACCGCAAAACTATATAAGGCGGTTCTTCATAATTTCCGTCTCAGCACTAACATCCCAGTCCCCCTGCATTACATAATGAGCATACGACAACAAATACAGGAAACCAATGGCGTATATTTTATCACGTTTACCTGTGCGCACTGGTTGCCTTTATTTGAGATGACAAATGGGTATGACGCAGTATACAAATGGTTCGATTATCTTAAACAACAAGGCCATTATATTGCCGGTTATGTAATTATGCCTAACCATCTGCATGTATTGATAGCTTTTTGTGAAACACGCATTCCTATCAATACCCTGGTGGCAAATGGGAAAAGATTCATGGCATATGAATTGGTGAAGAAATTGGGGCAGCAGGGTAGAAGTGACATTCTGGAAACGTTAGCAGGATGGGTAAGCAGGACCGACCAGTTAAAAAAACAAAGGCATGCCGTGTTCGAACCTTCGTTCGACAGGAAAGAATGCTATAGTCTTCGTTTTCTGAAACAGAAAACGGGGTATATACACCAAAATCCATGTAAAGCAGGGCTGGTGCGTTTGCCGGAAGACTATTTGCACAGTTCTGCCAAATATTATTATACGGGTATGCAGGGAGTATACCCCGTTATTACCTATATGGAGTTACAGGATATTGATCTTACTACTGCTGGGAAGTGATAGTATTTTTCACCAGCTGTCTCAGCAGGGTCTCTCAGAGAGGACCCTGCGTTTGCCGTCTTAGCAGGGTCTCTCGGAGAGGACCCTGCGTTAGCGATCCGGACAGTTAGTTGGAAATGCAGGATATTTATGTAATGATATTAGAGCGCTGATGGTGATTTTCTTTTTCGTGAATGTGTAGTGCTACTAAGCCGCAGGGTCCTCTGCGAGAGACCCATGCGGTGACTTTGCGTTTGCCGTCTTAGCAGGGTCTCTCAGCGAGGACCCTGCATTTGCCGTCTTAGCAGGATCTCTCGGAGAGGACCCTGCGTTTGCGATCCGGACAGTTAGTTGAAATACAGGATACTTATGTACGATATTAGAGCGCTGATGGTGATTATCATTCTCGTGAGTGTGTGGTGCTACTAAGCCGCAGGGTCCTCTGCGAGAGACCCATGCGGGGACTTTGTGTTGATGATAGTTTTGTAGGGAGGCCTTGCGGAGAATAAAGTAGACCATGCGAAGAATGAAGAGGACCCTGCGTTTGTCGTCTTAGCAGGGTCTCTCGGAGAGGACCCAGCGTTTGCGATCCGGACAGTTAGTTGGAAATGCAGGATATTTACGTAATGATATTAGAGCGCTGATGGTGATTATCATTTTCGTGCGTGTATAGTGCTACTAAGCCGCAGGGGCCTCTCCGAGAGACCCATGCGGGGACTTTGTGTTTGCCGTCTCAGCAGGGTCTCTCATAGAGGACCCAGCGTTTGCGATCCGGACAGTTAGTTGGAAATGCAGGATATTTATGTAATTATATTAGAGCGCTGATGGTGATTGTCATTTTCGTGCGTGTTTAATGCTACTAAGCCGCAGGGTCCTCTTCGAGAGACCCATGCGGGGACTTTGCGTTGGTGATAGTTTTGTAAGTAGACCCTATGGAGAATAAATCAAACAGCCGATGGGCCAAGTACAACAGCTAACTTTTGCCAAGCAACATGTTGGTGGCAGTTTATAGAAGTTGTCCTGCAATGTTTTTACATATCTCCCATAAAATTCTAGCATCACTTTGTTGTAAAACTACACTATATGTCTTTTGTTTATGCGGGTGAATAAAGTTCCGATAGTCTCTTAGTACAACACCCAGGTCTTTACCTGTCTGGGTTATCCATTTCAGTTCATGTCCTACATCTATATAGTGCCGTAGCGTCCATTCGTTAAGTGATAATGTTTGACCTGTTTTCGGATTCTTCGGGGCAGCTGTAGCAATAAAAATAGGGGCCTGATTTGGCATATGGTTGACTTTCGATAAAAGCAAGGTCTCAAGCAATCCTCCCATCATCACAATTGCAGCTAAAGGAGCATTACCTTCAATGCATTTAATACATTCGTCCCACCTAGATGCAATAATTCGCTGCATTTCTGGGTCGGTTATCAATGTTGATAAATTTGGGACTGTATCGACACTTTTTTGTACAGGTTTCGTTACAAATGTGATGTTTTCATTTCGAAGCTTTTGTAGGCTGTATTTAATTTGTTTTATTAGGTTGACACAACGAACTCGTAAAGGAGAAATATCCGAAGCTTCTAAGATTTGCCTATAGCCAGTATCAATATCGGCGATGGCACTATCGGATAATGAAGTAACAATGATAGTTCGGTGAGTATGGAACCATGTAAGCGAAACTGCTTTTAAGTATTCTTTCTCGTCCTGACTACGTATTTGGTTTGTGGATGACTTCTTCACAAGCTTGCCTAGTCGGTCAAGTTCAGCCGTTGCTTTGTCGATTGTGTCTATAAAAGCGTTCATAGGTTAGCTTTTTGATTAGACACTATTTTTTCTTAGCCGCAGCTTTCTTGGGTTTAGCAGCTTTTTTAGAAACAGCTTTTTTACCAGAGGAACTATTTTTTCTTGAACTAGAGTTGCCATGACCCACAGTAGGCATTGACACAGCAACCAAATTTTCACCTACGGCATTTATCTCGTAAGTTCCTGTGCTAACTTTGTCGACAAGACCGAACGAACTCGCATTAATCAATATTTGAGCAGCAAACTTTGGACGTTCTCGGTTAGCTTTTCTACATGCTTCCATTAGGTCATCAGTTGTGATTGAGTCTTTCCTTTCGGTAGGCGGTGCTTCAAATTTGTGATAATATGCAACAGCAGCGACGAGTTGATTTGCTGAGGTCGGATTTTTCTCTTCCAGAAATGTTTTTATATCCTTAGCTCTGGTATGAGTGATATGCTCATGTATTGGTTGTTGCGATGCTGCTGGTGGTATGGATCCCGAAGAACTGGGTAGGGCATTTTGAATAGGATTTTTCAACCCTAGTCTTTCACTAGCCCAACGAATTATTCTTTCTCGATTTATTTCATCGAACGGTTCCAAAGCATCACAGATAGCTTTGACTGCGGAAAGGTCGTCTGGTTTTTGGCTCATATTTAAAATTTAGCAGTTAGGTATTTATGTAATTGCCACCAACTTGTTAATATACGCAAGCCTAGTAATTAAATACAGCCCAATACCGTGGCTTTACGCAACACAATACCACCTCTTGAATATATGAGAAAAGTTTTATAACTTTTAAAAAGCTGTTATGATAACTTACATCTTCCAACGAATAATTTCATAACCCTATCTTAATCAATACAATGTAAATTATGCAGAATATATGCACAGGAGATTTGTGAAACTAGACGAAGAGTATGCACTTTGAAACTGTTTGATCAGGAACTAACGATGTTATTTGCTTCCTCATTCTTTTTTAACTCCCTGACACTCAGAAACCATATAGCCCGAACGCACCAGTGAGTGACACAAGCGCCGATGCCATGAAAACCTATTGCTGGCAACTAACCAATATTTTACAATAAAATTCCCTGCAAAAACAGGTAGGCAAAACTGAAGTAGATGATCAGCCCCGTCACATCCACCAGCGTGGCCACAAAAGGCGCAGAAGATACTGCCGGGTCGGCGCCGAGTTTTTTGAGGAAGATGGGCAACATGGATCCGGAGAGGGTGCCCCAGAGTACCACACCTACGAGGGAGAAACCAACGGTAGATCCGATCATCATCCAGTTGGGACCGTAAATGCCTGGTGCAATGGAGTGCCATACGCCTACGCGGATAAAACCGATGATGCCGAGTACGCTGCCGAGCAACAGACCGCTTAACAGCTCGCGGCGTAATACGCGCCACCAGTCGGCAATGGTGATCTCGCCCACGGCCATGGCCTGAATGATGAGGGTGGATGCCTGCGAGCCGCTGTTACCCCCACTGGAAATAATGAGCGGTACGAACAGGGCCAGCACCACGGCTTTGGCGATCTCATCCTCAAAATAACCCATGGCAGTGGCGGTGAGCATTTCGCCGAGAAAGAGCACCACCAGCCAGCCAATGCGTTTGCGGAAGAGTTTGAGTAAAGGAATATCGAGATAGGGTTCGTTCAGCGCTTCGGTACCACCCATTTTCTGCATGTCCTCGCTGAACTCTTCGTTGGCCACCCATAACATATCGTCGATGGTAACGATGCCAAGCAGGATATTGTTATCGTCCACCACGGGCAGGGCCACACGGTTGTTCATCTTGAACACCTGGCTGGCATGTTCCTGGTCGTCGTTCACGTTGAGCGAAACATAACGGCCATCAATGATCTCGTCCACGCGTTTTTCGGGAGAGGCCAGGATGATGTCGCGGATCCGGATATCGTCGATCAGTTCGCCCAGGCTGTTGATCACGTAGACCACATCGATGGTCTCGCTGTTCTTGGCGTGTTTGCGGAGGGTATCGAACACTTCGTTCACCGTATTGTGGCGGTAGATGTACACGTAGTCGGGTGTCATCAAACGGCCCACGCTGTCCTCCGGGTAGCCCAGCAGTGAGAGGGTGATCTTTCTTTCTTCGGGGTCGAGTAATTTGATCAGGTCGCGAATGGCGGCTTTGGGCAGTTCTTCTAAAAAGTCGGTACGGTCATCCGCGGGCAGTTCGTTGAGCAGTTCAGCGGTCTTGGCCGAGGGCAGTTCCTTCACAATATCCTTCTGCTGCGAGATGTCGAGGATCTTGAATACGCTGGCCGCCCGGTGTATGGCCATATTGGCTATGATCTGTGCCTCGTATTCCGGGTATTCGCTGATGAGTTCGGCCACATCACTGATGTTCTGGTCATCCAGGAACTCCCGGATCTCCAGTTTATCCTCTTTGGCTACCAGTTGTTCAAACTGCTCAAAGATATCAGGATGTTCAAGCTCGAGCGACATGAGCACAAGATAATTAGTAGTTAGTAATTAATAGTTAGTAATTAGTAATTGCTAACTGATCTTGTCCAGGGCCTGGAGGATATCTGAGAGGATATCATCCTTATGTTCCAGTCCTACGCTGATGCGGATGAGGCCGGGGGTGATGTTGACGGATTGGCGTTCGGCTTCGGACAGTTTTGCGTGGGTGGTACTGGCCGGGTGCGAAGCAATGCTGCGGGTATCGCCGAGGTTGGCCGTGAGCGACAACATCTGCAGGCTGTTCAGGAAAGTTCGTCCGGCTTCCAGTCCGCCCTTCAGTTCAAAACATACGATACCGCCGCCATTCTGCATCTGTTGGGTGGCAATGGCATGGTGCGGATGGCTGGGCAGAAAGGGATAACGCAGCGAAGCGATCTGGGCATGTTTCTCCAGCGCCTGTGCAATGTACAGGGCATTGGATGCATGGCGTTCCATGCGCACGTCCAGGGTCTCGAGGCTCTTGCTCAGTACCCAGGCATTGAAGGGCGACAGGGCTGGGCCGGTACTTCTGCAGAACAGGTAGATCTCTTTGATCAGGTCCTTGCGGCCCACGACCACACCTCCCAGCACGCGGCCCTGTCCATCCAGCCATTTGGTGGCGGAATGCACCACCAGGTCGGCACCGAATTCGATGGGTTGCTGGTTAACGGGTGTGGCAAAACAGTTATCAACGTTCAGGATGATCTTGTGTTTTTTAGCGATGCGGCCGATCATGGCCAGGTCCAGCACATCCAGTCCGGGATTGGTGGGTGTTTCCAGGTAGATCATTTTGGTATTCGGACGGATGGCAGCTTCCCATTCCGCTTCCGTGGCATTGGCGCCCACATAGGAGGATTCGATGCCGTATTTGGGCAGGTATTTGGCGATGACAGTATGGGTGCTTCCGAAGATGGCGTTGCAGGAGAGCAGGTGATCCCCCTGTTTCAACAGGGCCATGAACGAACCGAACACGGCACTCATGCCCGATGCGGTGGCATAACCTGCTTCGGCGCCTTCCAGTGCGCACATTTTGTCAACGAACTCCTGTACCCCCGGATTGCTGAAGCGGCTGTAGATATTATCATCCGACTCATCCGCAAAAGCGGCCCGCATCTCTTCGGCATTGTCGAAACAGAAACTGCTGGTCAGAAACATCGGCGTGGAATGTTCCATCTCGTTCGTGCGTTCTGTCTGGATGCGGATGGCGTTGGTTTGGTTATGCTTGAACATCATATTGTAAATTAGAATTAGAAATTAACCTATTGTCTATTAAAACCTCTGCGAAAACTCTGCTCCTCATGTTCTCTGCGGTGAAAAAACCCTTACGATAAAGGCCGCTTGCTATTGTTCGGAATGTTATTCACCGCAGAGAACATGAGAACAGGGAGTTTTCGCAGAGGGTCTCCGATCATAGTAAGAGCTCAATAGTACAAATAGTTAGCAATTAGAAATTAGCGGATCCGGCTCTTGTTATAAGCGTCCCCCCCAATTGACAATTGCCCATTGACAATTTCTCCCTACCATCCACTCATTCACTCACTCACTCATCCACTCATTGAACCTTCCGATACGAATGAACGTTAGTATTTCCCTGTCTGTTCCGGCTTTTGCAAAGATTTATGCAAATGTAATTTAAGCTTAGCCTTATTTTGCTTCTGAAATGCGGAATTAATACTTATGAAAATTTTTGAGTCACAGGCTGAATTTAGATTAGAGAACGGAACGGTGCTGCCTTCGCTGCGTGTGGCCTATCATACCTATGGGCAGATGAATGCGGATAAGAGCAATGTGATCTGGGTCTGTCATGCATTGACCGCCAGTTCAGATGTGGCCGATTGGTGGAAGGGATTGGTAGGAGAGCATTGCCTCATCAATCCCGACAAATATTTCATTGTCTGCGCCAATATTCTTGGCTCCTGTTATGGCAGCACGGGGCCTTTGAGCGATGATCCGCGTACGGGCAAACCGTATTATTCCTCTTTTCCGCAGGTCACCATCCGCGATATGGTGCAATCCTTCATCCTGTTGCGCCAACACCTGGGCATCGATCAGATCCACTTGTTGATGGGTGGCAGCATGGGCGGTTACCAGGCGCTGGAATGGGCCGTGATGGAAAAAGAAGTGATCGGGAGATTGTTCCTGATCGCCACATCGCCATCGGAGAGTGCCTGGGGCGTGGCGGTGCATACGGCGCAGCGGTTGGCCATTGAGGCCGATCATACCTGGCAACACCGGTCGCCCGATGCGGGCGCCAAAGGTCTGAAAGCAGCACGGGCCATTGGGATGCTCACTTACCGCAACTATGGGACCTTCCAGGACAAACAGACCGATCCCGACCCGGAGAAGATCGACGATTTCAAAGCCTCTTCCTATATCAATTACCAGGGCGATAAACTGGTGAAACGTTTCAATGCCTACAGCTACTGGCTGCTCACCAAAGCCATGGACAGTCACCACCTGGGCAGGGGCAGGGGCGGCGACCTGATCAAGGTACTGCGATCGATCACCCAGCCCACATTGATCATTGGTATCCGGAGCGATATCCTTTGTCCGCTGGATGAACAACAGTTCATGGCCGATCATATTCCCAACACACATTTCTTTGAGATCGATTCAGCCTATGGGCATGATGGTTTCATCATCGAGACCGCACAGATCAGCCGGTTCCTGAAGGACTGGCTGGTGGATGTTGCCGGCGAATGAATGCATCACATGGGATGGTAGATCCTTTTGGCCGTCCGGTAGACCTCCTGCTTGTTCAGGGTCATGGTCTTGGTCTGCTGTTTCACATACATCTCCATCTGGTCCGTATAATGGGGTGACTCTTTCCGGCTGGATGCCCCATAGGTATTGAGCGATTCGATCACAGGGCCATTGCTGGTAAAACGTACCAGTTCTATGTAGGCATCGCCCTGTGTGCCTTTCCACAACCCGTTCTTGTAGGGTACAGAATACATGGGGGCCAGCACATCGGGCAGGCCGGGCAGTGGCAGTTCCTGATCGCCCCGTACCAGTTTCTGTATATCGCCCAACTGCAGATCGGTGCGGCCAAAATTCTTCAGCATCTCCGCTTTCACGCTGCGCAGGACCGCAACACATTGTTGAGAAGTAAGTATACTGTTCCTGTTATAGAGTTTGGGTGATCCAACGATGGTATGGTATACCAGGAAGAAGGTTCCGGCACCCACACTTTCTGCATTGGCATTCTTATCCCATTGCTGCAGCTGAACAATGAGTTCTGCAATGTCTGGGTAGGCACTTGCCTGTAACAGGAACAAAGAATCGATACCGGTCGGGAAAGCGAATTGCGCGGGATAGTGCCGGTCAAATTTGATGTTCCTGAATTGCTCATAGGATATTTTATCATACCGGGCCAACATCTCAGAAAAACGTTTGCTGCGGTTGTTCTCCAGTGTCTCATATCCCATGGTGATGTCTTTGATCACCGGGTTGTCGGCACCTTCGGTGGAGTGAAA
Source organism: Sediminibacterium sp. FW305-C-269 (assembly GCF_058231045.1). Taxonomy (NCBI): domain Bacteria; kingdom Pseudomonadati; phylum Bacteroidota; class Chitinophagia; order Chitinophagales; family Chitinophagaceae; genus Sediminibacterium; species Sediminibacterium sp. FW305-C-269. The sequence continues at coordinate 565,489 of NZ_JBIQXQ010000002.1, forward strand.
GGGGGAATGGTTGGTGTTGAACACGAAACCGCTGCCGGGTTGCAGTACCTGCGGCAGGTCCTTCAGCGGATGCAGGCTGGTCCACAAAGTGCTGCTGGTATTACCCGGCAGCGTGCCCTTCCAGTTGTACCTGGGATCGCGAACGGGGATACGGCCATTGCTCAGGTAATAGATGGTATCGTATCTGTCGGCATACACGATGTTATAACCCGGTATGGCCAGCATGTTCAGGGCAGTTTTGAATTCTGTGAAATTTCTGGCCTTGTTGAAACGGTACCATTGTTCCAGTCCACGGATATCCATCTGTGCCGGCATGCGTATGGAGAAGGTTCCGCGATCGGTGATCAGGGTGGGGCCGTATTTGCTCCAGTAGGCTTTCCTGTTGACCTTTACCGTGATGCCACCGAGTTTTACTTTCAGGGGCACTTTTTTCTCTTCCAGTTGTTCCCATTTGCCATCCAGCCTGTATTCGAGTTTATTGGCGGGATTGATCTCCAGTTGGTAGATGTCCAGTTTGTCCGGGTCGTTCACCGTATGCGCCCATCCAAGGTATTCATTTACCCCATGCAGGATGCAGGGCGCTCCCGGAAAATTGGCGCCAAGGATATTCCATCCCTCTTCACTGTTCAGGTGGGCCTCATAAAATGCCACAGGCCCTTCCAAAGGCTGGTGTGCGTTGATGTCGAGGTATACCTGTCCGTCGGTGGTTTTGCGACTGTTGAATGCGAAGGCATTGCTGCCGGCTGTTTTAAAATTCTCCAGTAAGGGTACTTTGCCGTTAAAGATGGAGGCTAGTGCCTTATCGGCGCCTGAGAGCACACATAGCTGCAGTACAGAGTACCGGATCATGTCCTTGGGGGTGACCGGGAACAGGTGCTTCAGCAGGATCTCTTTCGGGTGTGATGCTGCGAAGGCATTCAGACCTGCACAATAGCCCTCGAGCAATTTCTTGAAATCGGGACTCAGGTCCGACTCATATCTTTCCTCCACCAGTTCCGGTATGCGCAACAGGTGAATGATATAATCGATCTGTGCTCCTTTTTTTCCCTGGTAACGGGCCAGCATTCCTTTACCGGCCATCAGTGATTGCTGGATGGTGGCAAAATCATCCTCTGCCTGTGCCCAGGCCAGTCCATAGGCCACATCAGGGTCCGTTTTTCCGAAGATATGCGGAACGCCCCAGTTGTCGCGAACGATATCGATCCTGGCAGGTTCGAACTGCGCATAGGAGCCGAGCAGGGTAAAGGAACAGCAAAGAGATAACAGCAAACGAATGAGCATGTCAGTGGTTTTGGAGTGAAACAAATGTAACTACAATAAGTTTGATCCGTCAGTAAGGCCTGCTTCTGTTGACCCTTTACGATGATCGGAGACCCTCTGCGCAAACTCCCCGTTCTCACGTTCTCTGCGGTGAATAACATCCCGAACAATAGCGACCGGCCTTTTTGTAAGGTTTTTTTTCACCGCAGAGAACAGGAGAGGCAGAGTTTTCGCAGAGGTTTTAATAGCACAATACCTTAGTATTAGGTAGACTGTTGTTATCTTTAGTGCCGGGAAGCTGTGAAGCACCCAGGAACGCATCAATCCATAAACTCTCATCTCATGGGCATCTGGAAACAAATCGCTGAATACCTCTACATCAAAAAAAGGGATCCCAATGAACCCCGCACGCAGTGGATGAAATACATGCATGGCATGAACCGCATCTCGCTGATCATGTTCCTGATCGCGGTGCTGGTCATCCTGTTCAAGCTGGTGATCCTGCCGTTGCTGAAATAAGTTCTATTTACGGATAAAGTCCACGATGATGCGGGCTGCCTGGGCGGAAGCGTGTCCGCCGGCGGATAACAATTCCTTGAGGGCGTGGTAGTCTTGCTGTAACTGTGTTTGCCTTTTTGCATCATGCAACAGGCTGTCCAGTTCTTGTACCAGGTTTTCCGGGGTCAGTTCGTTCTGTATCAGTTCTGTGACCACCGGTTTGTCCATGATCAGGTTCACCAGCGAGATGTATTTGATCTTGATCAGTCTTTTGGCGATCTGGTAACTGATATTACTTCCTTTGTAACACACCACTTCGGGTACGCCGAACAAGGCGGTCTCCAGGGTGGCGGTACCACTGGTCACCAGTGCGGCCCTGGACTGCAGCAGCAGGTCGTAGGTCTGGTTGCGCACGGCCGACACGTTCTGGTATGCTGCCAGGAAGGGGGCATAGAAAGCATCGTCCAGTCCGGGTGCCTGGGCCACCACAAAACGGTATTGCGGAAAGGACCTGGCCACCTGCAGCATGATGGGCAGCTTTTTATGGATCTCCTGTTTGCGGCTGCCGGGGAGGAGGGCGATGAGACCTGAGTTGTGAGTCGGCAGACGTGAGTCGTCAGTGGTGAGTGGGGAGTTTTGGGTGTTGTTTAGGTTCAGAGGTGCGGGGGTGGGTTCTGCGCGTTTGGCTTCGATGACTTCTACGAGGGGGTGTCCTACATAGTCCACGTTCCAGTTCCAGGTGTCGTGGTAATAGTTCTTTTCGAAGGGGAGGATGCAGAGCATTTTGTCGATGCACTGTTTCATCTTCTTCACGCGGTTGGCCTTCCAGGCCCATACCTGGGGGGAGATATAATAGATCACTTTGAACCCCTGCTGTTTGGCCCATTCGGCTATGCGGAGGTTGAAACCGGGATAATCGATCAGTACCAGCGTGTCGGGCTGGAAGGACAGGATATCCTGTTTGCAGAAACGGATATTCTGCAGGATGGTGGGCAGGTTCTTCACCACTTCGGCAAAACCCATGAATGCCAGGTCGCGGTAATGTTTCACCAGTGTGGCCCCGGCGGCCTGCATCAGGTCGCCGCCCCAGCAACGGATAGTTGCCCCGGCATCCAGCTGGTACAGCTGTTTTACCAGGTTGCTGCCGTGCAGGTCGCCGCTGGCTTCGCCGGAAATGATGTAATACTTCATGCCTGATCTCCCGCAGGGAAATTGGTGAGGCTGCAAAATACCGAATTCGAATGGGACGGGGAATAACTAAGTAGGCAATTACGTGTTGTATTATGAAAACCTCTGCGCAAACTCCCCGTTCTCCTGTTCTCTGCGGTGAATAACATCCCGAACAATAGCGACCGGCCTTTTTGTGAGGTTTTTTTTCACCGCAGAGAACAGGAGGGGCAGAGTTTGCGCAGAGGGGCTCCGATCATAGTAAGAGGTTAATAGCACAACTCGTTAGATATGTTTATTTATTAACTATGAAAATAGTTGTTAAACTAATTACTTAGTTATTATATTTGAAATGTAAAAAATCTCCCCATGAAACCGTTGACCAAGGCAGAAGAGCAGATCATGCAGACGATCTGGAAACTGGAAGAAGCTTTCCTGAAAGACATTGTAGAGGCACAGCCTGAACCGCGGCCGCATTCGAATACGGTGGCCACTATTTTGAAGATCCTCGTAGAGAAAGGGTTTGTGGGCATTACTCCTGTGGGCAGGGTGCACCAGTATTACCCGCTGGTATCGAAAGAGGAATATTCCTCCAGCAGCATGCGCACGCTGGTGAACGGTTATTTTGAAGGGTCGTTCACGGATGCGGTATCCTTTATGGTGAAACAGAAGAACCTGAGTGTGAAAGAACTAGAGCTGCTGTTGCAACAGATCAAACACAAACAAGCCAAAAAATAGACAGATGTTCACAACCGCCTATTACTTTGTTCAGGTGATACTCTGCAGCGGCATCATGATGGGGTATTACTGGCTGGTGTTGCGCAACAAGCGTTTTCACCATTACAACCGGTTCTACCTGCTGGCCCTGGCCCTGTTGTCGTGGGTGGTGCCCCTGGTGAAGATCCAGTGGCAGCGCCCATCCGTAACAGATGACCTGCAGGTGCTGCAGCTGCTCTCTGTGGTGGCGGATAACAATACCCGTATAGAAGCGGCCGTTACCCGCAGCGGTTTCCAGTGGAACTGGGATATGGCCGCCTGTATCCTGTACCTGGTGGTGGCATCGGTGCTGCTGGCGGGACTGGTGAACTCGTTCATCCGCCTGTATCGTTTATTGAAACAACATTCCTGCAAGAACGTGGGCGATGTGTACCTGATATTGACACAGGCACCGGGCACACCCTTTTCCTTTTTCCGGTATATTTTCTGGAACGAAGAGATAGACCTGCGCAGTGAGGCCGGCAAACAGATACTGCAACATGAACTGACGCATGTGCAACAGAAACATTCACTGGATAAGTTGATCCTGCAACTGGTACTGGTGGCTGGTTGGTTCAATCCCTTCTTCTGGCTGCTGAAGAAAGAGATGGAAATGATCCATGAGTTCATTGCCGATAAAAAAGCGGTGGGCGATGGCGATACTGCTGCACTGGCACAGATGCTGCTCACGGCGGCCTATCCGCAACAACGCTTTGATCTGGCCAACCCTTTCTTTTTCTCGCCCATCAAAAGAAGATTACAGATGCTGACCAATGACCGTAACCCGAGATTCAGTTACCTGCGCCGGTTAGTGGTACTGCCCATGCTGGCGGTGCTGGTATTACTGTTCGCGTTCCGAAGTCCGGGACAAAGGGCCAAAGGCCCCTTGTCGGTTGCTACGGTGATGGAGAATATGGTGGATGTTGTAGCGGGCAGTCAGGCACAAACAAATATCAATGTGTCCAATGTTGCGGTGCTTGATCGCACGTATACTGTTGTGCTTATTCCGGGGCATGGAGGAGAAAACACAGGGGTAGTAGCCGCGGATGGCACCAAGGAATCCGAACTGACGCTGGCATTGGCAAAAACGATCAAAGAAATGAATGGGAATGATCAGATCCGTGTCATCCTGACCCGTGAAACTGATAAGACCATGCCCTTTAAGCAGGCGGCTGAATTGACCAATAAATACAATCCTGACCTGGTCCTGTTGTTGCATGCAAATGATGCTATTGCCATAAAGCCAAAGTCCGCAACCCAAACTTCCAACTTCCCTGGGGGTATCAGATTTTATATTCCTGATGCTGTACCCGAACAATCGCTGTTAAGCCGGATATTGGCCAGTGAGATCGCTTTTGCGATGGCCCCGCTGAAATCTCCCATTATCGGGATTCGATCCAGCACTGCAACAGGTCATCTATTGAATCAATTGAATAGTCCATCTGTTGTGATCGAAGCCGATTTGATGAGTAATCCTGTTGGTCTTGCCAAGTTGCAGACGATAAGCTCCCGTAAAGAAATAGCAGTGTCTATTTTGAACGGGATAAATGAATACCTGGTCAAAAGCAAAAGAACCTATATCGACACGGTTATTGTGAAAGCTGATAGCTTAAAAGGTTCAGAGAGAAAAAATTTAGCTACTGCAAAGAACGGAGTGGTGCTGATCCCTACCCAGCCAACCAAACTGCCGCAACCATTGGTGGTTCTGGATGGCAGAAAGATCGTTTATGATTCCATTGCCAGCATCAACCCGGCACAAATACAGTCGGTGAATGTTCTGAAGAACGAATCAGCCACCGCATTGTATGGCGAAGAAGGCAGGAACGGTGTGATCCTGCTCACCAGTAAAACAGTGACTGTAAAGGAAGCAACGAATGCTTCTGGCATAGTGTCAGTCAATAATTTTTCCGCCAACTTCTCTCCTGCAAAGATCAACAGTCGCAAATTGGGTGTGACCAGTGTCACCGTTCGCCCGCATACCGACAGCCTGCCCAAAGATGTGCTGATCCTGGTGGATGGTGTGAAGGGATCGTTGGCTGCCGTGCAACCGGATGAGATCGCTACCGTTAATGTGCGCAAGGATTCGGCCTCGATCAGCAGGTATGGGGATGAGGCCCGCAATGGGGTAGTGGAGATCGTTACCAAAAGACCCTTTGCGGTGAAAACAGAACTGGTGGCAAGACCTGTGTACAAAGGATACAAGATCTTTACGGAAGTGGAGAACCTTCCTGCATTTCGCGGTGGACAGGCAACTTTTCAAAAATACCTGGCGCGCAACCAACGTAGCGATCTGGCAAAGAACGGAACACCGCCTGGAACCTATACTGTACAAGTATCCTTTCTGATAGGGGAAGATGGCAACGTGAGCAATGTTACGGCAGAGAACAATCCCGGTTACAGAACGGTGGAAGAAGCCATTCGCCTCATTAAGAATGGTCCCAGGTGGATACCTGCCAGGCAGAACGGGCAGCCGGTATTGTACCGGCACCGGCAGGCGATCACGCTGGTAGTGAAGAAATAACGGATCCGTAAAAAGATAAACCTTAACAGAAAGTAAAACTTTCTGAAACCTGCTTAGGACCGGCTCCCGGATAGGGGTCGGTTTTTTATATTTGGGGATACTAAAAAGCTGTTTCGTTCGTTATTCAATAACAGTCGACCCCCGATGAAAACAAGACCTTTTTTTTCTCTCATATGGCTCCTTTTTTTGCTGGTATCACAGCCTGCCAACGCACAGGCCGATAAGGGCAAGACCATGAAGCACCCGCTGAAGCGGATCGTGATCGATCCGGGCCATGGTGGTCCCTCTGCCATTGCGGGTAAGTTCTATGGTGCATCGGGTAAAAAGATGGAAGAGAAAGATGTGGCCCTGGCCATCGGTCTCAAACTGCGCGATGTGATCACCAGCCAGATGCCCGATGTGGAAGTGATCATGACCCGTACCACTGATGAATTCAATAGCCCCATTGTAAAGGCCAATAAGGCCAATGCCGCCAAGGGCGACCTGTTCATTTCCATCCATTGTAATGATGTAGCGCCCATACGGCATACCGAGATCACGGGTTATACCACCAAGACCATTAAACGCAAGGGCAAGAAGATCAAAAAGAAGATCCCGGAATACCGCACCTGGTACACGCCGAACCCCGCTATGGGAACCGAGACCTATATCTGGGGGGTGGGCAAGACCAAGGACAAGGAAGAAGCCCTGATGGAGAACAATTTCTCGGATACCGCGGTGCTGGTGGTGGATGGTTTTGATAACAATCCTGCCATGAAGATGATCAACTCCATGCGTACACAGGAATATGCCAACCGCAGCCGCAAACTGGCTGAAACGGTGGAAGAGGAATTTGTACGTTCCGGACGGGTAAGCCGCGGCGCCAAACAGCGGGATGAAAAAGGGATCTGGGTATTACAGGCCGTGGCCATGCCGGCCATCCTGATAGAAGTGGGTTTCTTATCACATCCGGAAGAGGAAGAACTCATCACCAGTGAAGATGGGCAGCAGCAGACCGCTGAAGCCATTGCCCGCGCCGTAAAAAGATACCGTGTTTCGCTGGAAGCACAGGTGAACGGTACTGCTTTACCTACCGGCAGTAAATGATCAGGTTCAGAAGAACCATTTGAACGCCAAAGCCACTATTGCATAGATACAGGTGGCAATGAAGATGCCCGTAGCGGTCTTGTCCTTTCGTTGGTTGATGTACAGCGTGAACACCACCGCATTCACGATCAGCGCCAGGCTGATGATGCCCGATAACAGGGATTTCTGCATCATCAGTACCTGCCAGAATTCCTGCACCGAGAAGATGCGGAAACGGGCCAGGTAATAAGCGGTGAAACCCACCAGTGGAGAAAGGAAACCCAGCACCAGGCCAAGTTTCCGGTTGTCTTTACTCAGAATCAAAATTTCCAGGATTTTTCAAGTTTCTTTTTCAGTTCATTGTTGGTCAGGTCGAACTGGACAGGCACCACACTCACGAAATTGTTCTCCAACGCCCATACATCTGTGTCCTTACCCTTGTCGAAGTTGATGAACTCACCGGTGAGCCAGTAGTATCTTTTGCCGTGCGGGTCCTTTCTTTCATCGAACTCCTCCTCGTATTTGGCGTAGGCCTGGCGGGCTATCTTGATACCCTTGATCATCTTTTCTTCGCCCTTGGGGATGTTCACGTTCAGGCAGAGGTGTTTGTCGTGCGGCTCGCTGTTCAGTACATGTTCCACCAGGATCCTGGCATATTTTTTCGCTGCGGTGAAATCTGCTTCAATGCTCAGGTCGAGCAGACTGAACCCGATGCTGGGAATACTTTCAATGGCGGCTTCCAGTGCGGCAGACATGGTTCCTGAATAGATCACATTGATGGAGTGATTGGCGCCATGGTTGATACCGCTCAAACAGATATCGGGTTTGCTGTGGATCACTTTATCGACCGCCAGTTTTACACAGTCCACCGGTGTACCGCTGCAGGCCCAGGCTTCTACATTCTCATTTTCAAACACATTCACTTTCTGCAGACGCAATGGGTTGCCAATGGTGATGGCGTGTCCCATACCACTCTGTGGTTTATCGGGCGCCACTACGATCACTTTACCCAGTCCTTTTACCGCTTCCACCAGGGCGCGTATGCCCGGTGCGGTTACGCCATCATCATTGGTGATCAGGATCACCGGCTGTTTTTTCTTTGTCTTTTTCACTTTTGCCATGGCTGCAAGATACGATTAAGATGGTTGCGTGCCGGGAATGCACGGTAAAATCAACGTCATCTTTACCGAGCCATCCCGTTCTGCACACAAAATTTATTTCTTTGCCTCTTTCACTTTTTCTGTTGCAGGCCAGCTGTAATATTTATACACCGGGTACTCCACCGGTTGGGTGGCAACGCCGTTCTGGTCCAGGTAATTGTCGAAGAAGTTCCAGTTCAGCAGCCCGTCGTCCGATTGGGGTTCCAGTGTATAAAAGATGAGGTTGGTGAGCGGTTGTGCCATATCCACTTTGTAATCTCCTTTTTTCAGGGTCTTGGTGATCCGCTCAAAATGTCCTTCGGCAGAAGCCATCAGGTGTCCCTCGAACTTGCGCTGTGCGCGGGTGTATCTTTCCACCACGAACACATCCACGCTGATCTTTTCCGCTTTTTCTATCTTCTCCAGTTTTGCGCCCTGTTTCACCAGGTGTTCTGCAATGGCCGCCTGTTCTGCGGGTATGATATAGCCACGGGGCAGCAGGCTCTGCACGGTATCTTTGAAGGCACCGTAATAGTTCACATTGTCGTAGGTAACGATATTCCCCTTCTTCACCCATGACCTGCTGCCATCGGGTCTGGTAAAGCTGGTGTACTCATAAGAGCGGAATCCTTTCAGCGGTTGTTCGGTCGGTACCATTTTAAAACGTACGCCCTTGTTCACTTTGCCTGCGTTCTCCAGTACGTTCCGGATAGCGGCCTGTTCTGCGTCATGGTTGGTCTGTATGATCTCTTGGGCGTGCTGGTTGGTATGTTCCAGTATTTCGGTCACGAAAGTGTAAGTGCTATAGATGCGCTGGAAAAAACGCTCATGCGCAAACGACTCACTTAAGATGCCCATGCGGTTGCGCAGTCCGAACTGGTTGATGAGGTAACGGGGATGGTGGTTATAGGTATAGAAATTTTTCACCGGCCAGCCATCGCGCACATTGAAATCGCCGAAGGGGCCAAAGTACAGCCCATTTTTCTCTTTCACATTTCTGGTGATGGCAGGTAACATCACATCATTGGTATACCGGTATGTGGCGGGCTCACCTGCATAGAGATAACTGGGTGCCCAGGTAAGCGAATACCCGTGCCAGGTACCATTGGTGGTGTGCAGGTCCACACTCAGTTGCGGGTCCCAGGCATTGATCACGTTCTGGATCAGTGCCTGTGTTTCGGGGGCTTCCATCTTGATACCGTCGCGGTTCAGGTCAAGTCCCTGGCCGTTCTCGCGTACGCCGGTTTCCAGCGGGCTGTTTTCCTGGCTGGGACGCAGACCCGGGGCCATTTTATCATTTCCATCCGTGTTATAGATCGGCAGGAACAGAATGACCTGGTTTTGCAGTAACTGTGTCTTGTTGCCAAGCAGGATATCGCGCATCAGCATCATCACCACTTCCTTGCCTTCCACTTCGCCGCCATGGATATTGCCCTGTACATAGATCACCGCCTTACCGGAAGCTTTGGCCTGTTCGGGCGTACTCACGGCCGGGTTGGCCAGGATGGCCATTGGGATCTCTTTCCCCATGGGACTTTTGCCGATGGTGGTCAGTTGTATATAGGGACTTTTGCTTTTGATGGCATTGAGAAAATTCATCACATCGCCATAGGTGGATGTTTTGTCGAAGTTGGAACGCTCGGGGGTGATCAGCAGATCGTCTGACCAACTCTGCTGCGACTGTGCAAATACACCGGTGGCAGTCAAAAGCAGGGTAACAAGGAGAAATTTTTTCATGAACCGTTTGTTTTGGAGGAGGAAAGTACAGTAAGAGCTTTGGTTTGCCTAAAAAAAAGGGCAAACGGGTGAGTGGGGACCTTATTCCTTTCTATCCGCGAACTTTCGGAACAAGGCGGGCATTGTTGCGGCATCCATTGCCTGCATATCTAGCAGTTTCAGCGAAGCTACCATGGACTGGGTGCTGGTCTTGTATGTCAGGAAATGGGGCGACCGCAGATGCGACTCATAGGCTTTGCGGCTGGCATATATTTCCAGGATCCTCACCTGGTTGGGATGGTCCTTCTGGAACATGGGGAATATGGTGATCACTCCGGGTTCCCGTTCTATCGATGCCCTGGCCTCTTCTTTCAGGATGGCCGTATACCGGGCTAGCTGATCCGGATGGATCTCTATTTCCGCTATGCGGACCATCAGGCTGTCATCCTGTGCCAGGAGGCAGCCGCAGGGCAGGAGCGCCAGGAGGATGCATAAATAATACTTCATAAAGTGCGTGGTTGTTGGGTGAGGGCAGTTTCGGTTGTCTGCGAAAACAAATTACGGAGGTTGTGGGTAATGGCAAAGAGGGGTTTCTGTGACGATCTTTGTGTGGGGCGGTTCTGTTTTTTTGGCTTTACTTAGGAGCATGCATCTGTGTTGCTCAGGGCTGGATGAACAGCTGGAACAGGGGGTATGAAAAAATAAATTTGGCAGTTAGCTAAAAATATTAGTAAATTGCTAACTAAATCAGTTAGCTATGTCATACGCCGGAAAAAATCTCCGTTACCTGCGCAAGCTGCGCGGCTGGACACAGGAAGAATTTGCCAACAAACTCAAGATCAAACGGTCATTGGTGGGTGCATATGAAGAGGAACGTGCGGAACCCCGACTGGAAGTGATGGAACAGATCTGCAGCACGTTCAAACTGAGCCTGGAGGATTTCCTGTTCAAGGACCTCTCGGCCCCCAAAGCGCTCAGTTACCTGGAAAAAAGAAGGCAGCTGAAAATGGTGAACGAAGTGGCCGAGATCCGCTTTGTGCCGGTAAAAGCTGCCGCCGGTTACCTGGCCGGTTATGGCGATCCTGAATTTGTGGATGAACTGAACACTTTCACCCTTCCCATGCTGGGGCCCGGTCAGTACCGCGCTTTTGAGATCGTGGGTGACAGTATGTTACCTACCCCCAGCGGCAGCGTGATCGTGGGCGAAAAAGTGGATGACCTGGAAGATGTGAAGAACAGCAATACCTATGTGGTACTGTCTAAGAACGAAGGTGTGGTATATAAGCGCATCATGAAGAACAACCGCCTCAAGAACAAGATCACCCTGATCAGCGATAACCCGCAATACGAGCCCTACCATGTCAGCGCCGAAGACGTGCTGGAAGTATGGAAAGCTGTTTACATCATGCAGAAAGCCAATACCGGTCCGCGTTGGGACGTGAACCAGCTGGCAGGTATGGTGAACAACCTGCAGGAACAGGTGAGCAGCCTGAAAAAGAAACTGAATTAAGGAACGGATAAGGTTCTTTTGTCATATTCACAAAGCAGCTTGAACAAAGCTGCTTTGTTTTTTCCACTCATATATTTTTCGCAGACACAGCTACTGCAATCCTTACTTTTGCGCCACCTTACAAAGCATGAGAAACATACTCACGATTATTGCCATTGCCATTACTGCCATTGTTTCTGCACAGGAAAAGAAACTGTCTGCCCTGCGCATACAGTCGCCTGTCAAGATCGATGGCCTGCTGGACGAAAAGGTCTGGAGCCAGGCCCAGCGTGCCGAAGGATTTGTTTCCAATATGCCCCATTTTGGAGAACCCGCCTCACAGAACACCCATGTATACGTGCTGTACGATGACCAGGCCGTATATGTTGGCGCCTACCTGTTCGATGTGATGCCCAAGATCCGCAAACAGCTCACCTCACGCGATGGGGAACAACGCAAGGATGTGGATTATTTCAGCGTATTCTTTGATACCTATAACGATGACCAGAACGGTTTCCAGTTCCTGGTGACCTCCCGTAATGTGCAGTCTGATGGCAGACTGGTGGCCAGCATGGTCTCGCAGTTCGGCCTGCCCACCGATTACAGCTGGGACGCTGTTTGGGAAAGCAGTGTAAAACACCAGAAAGACGGCTGGTCGGTAGAAATGAAGATCCCTTATTCAGCCCTGCGTTTTGCGAGAAAAGAAGTGCAGGACTGGGGTATCAATTTCCAGCGGTATATGCGCCGCACCAATGAGAGTGTATTCTGGAACAAAGTGGATCCCGCACAGGGAGGTTTTGTGAACCAGTTCGGTGCATTGACGGGTGTGGACCATATCACACCGCCTTTGCGTTTGTCATTTCTGCCGTATATCACTTCGGGTTTCAGAACGGTGCCTTATGCCAACGGTTCCAGGAAAACAGATTTCCTGCGCAATGGGGGTATGGACGTAAAATACGGCATTAACGAGAGTTTTACACTGGATGCCACGGTGATCCCCGATTTCGGACAGGTGGTGTCTGATAATGTGGTGCTGAACCTGACACCTTATGAAGTGCAGTTCCAGGAGAACCGTCCTTTCTTCACCGAAGGCATCGAACTGTTCAACAAAGCGGGCCTGTTCTATTCCAGGAGGGTAGGTGGCACACCAGCGGGGTATGCTGCCGTGAGAAATATGGTGAACAGCGATCCCAACCTGGAGATCGTTTCCAACCCGGGTGTTACACAGCTGATCAATGCTTCCAAATTCTCGGGACGTACCAAGAAGAAACTGGGCATCGGTGTGTTCAACGCCATTGGTTCGCCCATTCATGCCGTGATCGAGGACAGGACCACCAAAGCAACCACCACCATTGAAACAGAGCCCCTGACCAATTACAATATCCTGGTGCTTGACCAGGCTTTGCCCAACCGTTCATCGCTCACGTTCACCAATACGAACGTATGGCGCAGCGGCGGCAGAAGGAATGCGAACGTATCCGGTGTGGATGTGAACCTGTTCGATGCAGGTAACCGACACAATTTTGCCTGGTCGGGTAAATTCAGCCAGATAGCGGGTGTAGAAAAATATACCGGCTTCAGCAGCGCCATCAGTTATGGTAAAGTGAGCGGCAAACTGCAGTACCTGGTATCCAACAGCATCAAGTCGGAACGGTATGATCCCAACGACCTGGGCATCCTGCGTTCGCCCAATGAGGTCTCTGCTGTGGGCAGGATCAGTTATAACAGTTTCACGCCCACCCAACATTTCCTGAGTTATAATTACAGCCTCAGCGTCTTACCGGTATACCTGTTCAAACCGTTCCGGTTCTCGAACTATGTGTTGCAGGGAAAAGCTTTTTATTTCTTCAAGAATTTCTGGGACATCACGTTCAACGCTAACTGGCAGCCCGTATGGCAGCGCGACTTCTTTGAACTGCGCACCCCCGGCAGGGTCATGAAAAAAACGCCTTACTGGTATATTGGCGCCAACGGCAGCAGCGATAGCCGCAAACGTTTTTTTATGCGTTACCAGCTGGGTTTTGCAGAATCGCCCTTGCCACAGGACCCGTATTTTACCTGGCAGATCGGTCCACGTTACCGGTTCGATGAACATTTCAGCCTGGACCTGGATATATCCGGTGTAAGTGATCGGGGTAACTATGGGTTCGCATTCAGAGAGGCTTCCGGTGAACCGATCGCGGGCAGGCGTGAGATGAAGAGCCTGACTTCCATTGTGAATGCGATCTATAATTTTTCTCCGCGCATGAATGTATCCATGCGGGCCAGACATTACTGGAGCAAAGTGACGTATACCCAATTCTTTAACGTGGATGCCAACGGCGACCTGTTGCCTCATGCGTTCGTGAACGGCCAGGACCAGAACTTCAATGCCTTTAACCTGGATATGTTCTATACCTGGGATTTCAAATACGGCAGCAAACTCATCATCGGTTATAAGAACTGGCTGGGTACCGATTTCCCGATCAATGGTATGAACTACAAAAGTTACCTGGGTAACCTGGGACAGGTGTTCCAGCAACCGCATGGCAATGAACTCACCGTGAGGCTGATCTATTACCTGGACTATCTTAGCCTGCAGCAGAAGAAACCCAAGACATAGTCAACTTAACCGAAAATATCTTTCGCCAACCGGAACGTATTGCAGTGAGCTTCCACGATGGTCCGTACATCGGGTGAGTAACCGCCGCCCATGGCAACCGTAACGGGGATGCCGTGTTGGTGCAGTGTTTCGAATACAAAAGCATCGCGTTGTTTACAGCCGGCCAGGCTCACTTTCAGTTTGCCGAATTTATCGGTATCCAGTATGTCAACGCCGGACAGGTAAAAAGCGAGATCGGGTCTCACTTCATCGATCAGTTTGGGTAGGGTCTCGGTCAATATGCTGAGATAGGTAGCTTCATCGGTACCATCGGGCAAAGGGATGTCCAGGTCGGATCGTTCTTTGTGAAAGGGATAATTATGTCCGCCATGCATACTGAACGTGAATACCCTGGATTCGTTTTCAAAAATGCTGGCCGTACCATTGCCCTGGTGTACATCCAGGTCAATGATGAGTACCTGTTTGACCACTTGTTGTTGCAGTAGATAATTGGCGGCCACGGCCATATCGTTCAGCAAACAGAAACCTTCGCCACGGTCCCTGAATGCGTGGTGGGTACCACCTGCCACATTCAGCGCGCAGCCCGACCGCATGGCCCGGTAACAGCAGTCAATGGTTCCCTGTGTAATGATGCGTTCACGTTTGGTCAGTAAGGGCGATTGCGGAAATCCGATCTTGCGCTGCTCGGAAGCGCTCAGTGTTTGCTGCTCCAGTTTGTTGATATATTCCCGGTCATGTGTCAGCAGCAGGATCTCATCTGAACAGGCTTGTGGAGAGAATAACTGTTCCTGTTCGATACTTCCTTCGTGCAATAACTGCTCCGGTATCAATTCATATTTCAGCATCGGAAAACGATGACCTTCCGGAAGCGGGTGTGCGTATATAGGGTCGTAGGCAATACTGATCATGTAACAGGAACTAATGTCTGGTTCACAATGGCGTAAATGGTATCCGTTTTTTTCTTTTTCACGATGGCCAGCCCGCTGAACTTACTGAATGCGGGAAGGATCGCGCTGTTTTTTCCGAAATAGAAACAGGGGAACTGGAGGCTTTGTTTGCCCAGCCCGTTGATATGTATGCCGGGATGCAGGTGTCCCGAAAAAATATACTGATCGTTCTGATCCGCAACTTCTTCCGGATCGTGTACAAAACCGAAACCGCCTATGGAATAGGTTCCGGTAACAACGGAGATGGCTGCATCTGTATACCAGTTTTCTGACAGGATATCGTGATTACCTTTTACCAGGATGAGATCGATGGGGCCCAAGTCCTGTCGCCATTTTAGGAACCAGTCCATCTCTTTGTTGGCAACACTGTGAAACAGGTCGCCCACGGCAATGATCTTGCTGGGTTTGAAATGGCCGATCTGGTCTACCAGCCGCTGCAGGTCTTCCCGGTACACCTGCTGTGGCACAGCAATACCATGTTTGCGAAAATGCCCCGTCTTGCCGAAGTGCAGGTCGGACAGGATCAATGCCTGTTCCTCTTCCCAAAAGATACAGCGTTGGGGAGATAACCAGAACCGGTTGTTGCGGACAGTATGTAACACAGGGGCCGTCATGGTGCGCAAAGATAAAGGCTAGGCTCTTGCAAAGGGTGCCGCATGTGTGTAGGATGACGGGTGCTGTTCATTTTTCCAGTTGTGCCTGCATTTTGCGGACCCTGTCTTCCAGTTTCTCGGATGAATAGTGGTTCCGGTTCAGTCCATCCACGATGATCGGGAAGGAGAGTGGCGTCAGCTGTTTCGGGAACCGGAGCACGATGTTGCTGTGATCATGGATCCGCTGCATGGCCATACGCAGTCTCACTTCATCCATCTGCTGCATCAGTACTTCCTGGTAGGCCTGTTTCAGCAGGATATTGTTGGGCTCGTATTCTTCAAACACTTTGAACAGCAGGGAGGCAGATGATTGCAGGTGCCTGGCTTTTTTACGCTCTCCCGGCATGCCCTGGAAGATGAGCCCGCCGATCACAGCAATATCCCGGAATTTTCGCCTGGCCATCTCGGTACTGTTGATGCTTTTCTGGATATCGGCAAGCAGGTGATCGGTAGAGAATAGTTCACGCACATTGCTGTCGTCAACGGGTACTGGCTGGTCACTCAGCAACTCAAACCCGTAATCATTCATCGAGATGGAGAACGTGATGGGCAGGGATTGACCAATGCGGTAAGCCAGTATGGCGCTGAGGGCCTCATGCACCTGCCGGCCCTCAAAGGGATAGACCAACAGGTGAAAACCATTTTTGTCCTCTATCTGTTCGATCAGTAATTCATCATGTCTTGGGATATGCGAGAGTTCCTGCTGCAGTTCAAACAGTCCATGCAGGCTTTGCAGTTCTATCTCGTCCTCATCGTGCAGGGCTTTGTCGAAGGTCTGGCGCAGGATCTGTCCCAGGTTGGCGGTCAGGCTCATGCGCCCGCCCATCCAGGAGGGTACGATGGATTTTTTTGAACGGGAAACGCGTACCAGTACATCCATTTCCCTGATCATCACCAGTTCCAGGTTGCGCCCGGCCAGCGTGAACACGTCTCCGGGTTCCAGGCGGCTGATGAACCATTCTTCGATGACACCGATATACCCGCCCTTCATCAGTTTCACTTTCAGCATGGCATCGCTGACGATGGTGCCGATATGCATGCGGTGCCGCATGGCAATGCGGCGGTTCCTGATCACGTAACGGCCATCCTCTATTTCCACTTTTTTATATTCATCGTATTGCTGCAGGGCTTTGCCGCCGATGGTCAGGTGCAGGAGGATGTCCTGCCATTCGGTTTCGGTGATGTCTGCAAAACAATGGGTGCTTTTGATCTCCCTGTACAGTGCCGCCTGTTCAAAACCTTCGCCGATGGCCAGTGTGCAGAGCCATTGCAGCAATACGTCAAAACAGAGCAGCAGGGGTTCGCGGCTTTCGATGGCCATTTCCCTGATGGCTGTTTTCAATGCGGCCACTTCCAGCAGTTCCAGTGAATGGGTGGGCAGGAAATAGATCCTGCTCTGTTCGCCGGGTCTGTGGCCGCTCCTTCCGGCACGTTGCAGGAAACGCGCGATGCCCTTGGGTGAACCTACCTGTACCACTGCATCCACCGGCCTGAAATCCACACCAAGGTCGAGACTGGAAGTGCAGACCACGGCTTTCAGCTTCTCGGTGTGCAAAGCGTCTTCCACCCATAACCGGAGTTCCTGCTCAATACTTCCATGGTGCAGGGCGATGGCTCCGGCCAGTTGCGGGGCAACGGTCAGCAGGGTCTGGTACCAGGTCTCACTCATACCCCTTGTGTTGATGAAGATGAGTGTGGTCCTATTCCGTTCGATGATGGGAACCAGCTTCTCGGCCAGTTTGATACCGAGGTGACCGGCCCAGGGATATTTCTCGATCTCATCGGGCAGGATGGATTCTACTATGATCTCTTTGTTCACCTGCGCACGGATGATGACACCTTCTTTTTGCAAGGGAGCCAGCAATACATCTTTGGCTTCCGGTAAATTACCGATGGTGGCGCTGATACCCCATACGCTGACAGCTGTTTTGCCGGGTGTTTCTTGCGAACGTTGACAGTTCACGATGCGGCTGATGGCCAGCTCTACCTGTACGCCGCGTTTGCTGCCCAGTAATTCATGCCATTCATCTACAGCAATGATGCGCAGGGAGGCGAATAAGTCGGGATATTGTTTCTGCGCCAGTAACAAGTGCAGACTTTCGGGGGTGATGATGAGCACTTCGGGCATGTTCTTTTTCTGCCGGCTTCTCTCGGCCGTATCCGTATCGCCGTTACGGATGCCCACCCGCCATTGCATACCCAGTTCACTGATCACTTCTTCCATGGCGCGGCCGATATCTTTGGCCAATGCCCGCAGGGGGGTGATCCACAGCAGTTGTAACCCATTGTTCTTTTGGGTAAGGTAGCGGTCCGGATGCTCGTTGATGAACTGTATCAGCGAAGCCAGGAATACAGAATAGGTCTTACCACATCCGGTAGGTGCATTTACCAGGCCGCTTTCACCCTGAAAGATCTGCTGCCAGGCCTGCTCCTGGAAAGCGAACGCATGGAAACCCTTGCCCGTAAGCCATTGGTCGATGATCTGGTATCCTTTGCTTTGCTGGAGTTTCATGTGGTAATGCCCGTAGTGATGCAGGCTACAATTTACAGGATTCTGTTGCAGCAGGGGTTGCTCAGGCGCTGCTTTTCTGTTTTTTCTGCATCCGGCTGCGGTCGCTGCAATACTGTACCTGCTCCCAGTTATGGGCCCATTTCTTTCGCCAGCTGAAAGGGCGCCCGCAGGTCTTGCATAGACGGGTGGGCAGGTAAGACTTATTGGCTTTGGAGGCACACATACCTGTTACAACAGCTGCTGCAGGGATTGGTTGACTCAATTCACCGATTTCAGTTTGCCGTCTATTTTGCGGATCAGGTAGAGTTTCTTGTTCTCCAGGTATTCTGTGGACGGGGTCTCTTTGCCGGAGCTCACGGGTTGTATGTCGAAATCGTTGAAGACCTTGTATTCCTTGTCGGATAAATGATCCTTCAGTCCCTCACCATATTTCAACAACAGTTTGGTGAAACGATAAAGCGATTCAAATCCTTTGAATACCATATCGCTGGCGCGGCCCGCATACCGGGCTTTGTATCTCTCGCTGAGTTGCATGCTGAGTTTGTCCTGGCGGGAATAGTTGTAAGGGGTGGTATACACCATATCGATGCCATTGCCGATATCGCGCAAGGCATCCCAGGTGGGCATACCGATCACGGCTGTTGTATAAGCTTTGGAACTGCTCAGTGCCCGGGATAGATTCAAACCGAAGGTCTCGTTCAGTGTGCCGCAGATCACCACGTTGCGCTTGGTGCTGTCGAGGTAAGCGGTCACCTGTTGCACGCTGAAACTATCGGTCAGTTCTACGGCCTTTAATTTTACGGGAACTCCGCGGGTCTGTTTGTTCAGGTTGCCGATGATGTTCTGTATCAGGTCTTCCACATTGCCTTTTCTTCTGAACAGGATCACATTATCAAGTGGGTAGGTCCGATGTACGTATTTATATACGGCTTCAATATGCGCAGTGAGCGTGGGATTGAGCAATACAAAATTCGGATTATCCGTAATGCCGCCATCATTGGGATAGGTGGATGAGATGAGCAGGATGTTCTTCTTCTGCGCAAAATCTGCCAGGGGCCTGATCTCATTGCGGTTATTGAAGGAAGCGATCAGCAGCGATACATCCTGTAATGCGGGCTGTGCCAGTAGCTCTTCGAGTGAGCTGTTGGGGTTTTTCGTGTCATAGATCTGCACTTCTGCTACCGTTCTTTCGGCATTCAGTGAATCGATGGCCAGCATGACGCCATTGTAAAAATCAAGTCCCGGCAGCAGGTATTTGGGAAGGTTGCTCTTGCCCAGTTTATAATTCTCTCCTGCAAAGGCCGAATCAATATACAGTGGTGCGAAGACGGCTACTTTCACCGGCCTGGCAAGACTGTCCTGGGCCCTTGTGTGCAACAGGGACCAGAGACAAATGACCAACAGTATGACCTGTTTCAGGTATCGCATACAAACAGTTTGTGCAGCGGTCTATTCCCACTCGATGGTTGCCGGTGGTTTGCTGCTGATATCGTATACCACGCGGTTGATGCCCCGAACATTATTGATGATCTCGTTCGAAATATGTGCAAGGAATTCATAAGGCAGATGTGCCCAGTCTGCCGTCATGCCATCCACCGATGTTACGGCGCGCAGGGCCACGGTGAATTCGTAGGTCCTTTCATCGCCCATCACACCCACACTTTTTACGGGTAAGAGGATGGTACCTGCCTGCCATACGGAATTGTAGAGATTGAATTCTTTGAGCCCCCTGATATAAATATCATCTGCTGCCTGTAACAAAGCCACTTTCTCCTCGGTCACTTCACCCAGGATACGGATGGCGAGCCCTGGGCCTGGGAATGGGTGGCGGTTGATCATATCTGCGGGGATGCCCAGTTCCAGTCCCACTTTGCGCACTTCATCCTTGAACAGGAAACGCAGGGGCTCCACCAGGTCCAGGTGCATGATATCGGGCAATCCGCCCACATTATGGTGCGACTTGATGGTCTGTGAAGGTCCGTGTACGCTTACGCTCTCGATCACATCGGGGTAAATGGTTCCCTGTCCGAGAAACTTCACACCTTCCACTTTTTTCGATTCTTCATGGAACACATCAATGAACAGTCCACCGATCACTTTCCTTTTCTGTTCCGGGTCGGTCTTGCCTTTGAAGGCATCGTAGAACAATTTCCGGGCATCGATGCCGGTCACGTTCAGGCCAATGGTATGGTAAGTGTCCAGTACCTGCTGGAACTCGTTCTTACGCAGTACGCCATTGTCTACGAAAATGCCATGAAGCCTGTCGCCGATGGCCCTGCTGATGAGGGTGGCGGCAACGGTACTGTCGACCCCGCCGCTCAGTGCCATGATCACATGACTGTCGCCGATCTGTTGTTTCAGTGCTTCCACGGTCTCGTGTACGAATGAAGCGGGTGTCCAGTCCTGTTGGCAACCACAGGTATGTACCAGGAAATTATTGATGATCTTTTTGCCTTCTACGGAATGGTATACTTCCGGGTGGAACTGGATACCATATAAAGCTTTGGTATCGCTGCCGGTCTTGCGGAAGCCGGCCACCGGTATGCTTTCGGTGGTGGCCAGGATCTCGAAACCTTCGGGTAACTGGGTGATGGAGTCGCTGTGGCTCATCCATACCTGTGATTGTTCGGCCACCCCTTTGAATAAAATATCCTCTTTTTGGATATGCAGTTTGGCACGTCCATATTCTCTTTTATTGGATTTGTCCACCCTTCCGCCGAAGAGTTTGGCGGTGAGCTGTGCACCGTAGCAGACACCCAGTACCGGCACCTGCTGTATAAAAGCCGCCACATCCACAGAAGGCGCTTTTTCTTCGTTCACGCTGAAAGGGGACCCGCTCAGGATGATCCCTTTCAGACCGGGTTCAATGGTGAAAGATTTCTGGTAAGGAATGATCTCGCAGAACACATTGGCCTCACGTACGGCCCGGGCGATCAACTGGGTGAATTGGCTTCCAAAATCGAGAATGAGTATTTTTTCTGTCATGCCTGCGAAGGTAACAGAATTTTTTAAGGCAGGAACCCGGTTGTACGGTTGCAAATGGGGATAAAGGGCATCCGGGTAAGCAGGCTTTTGTTTAATTTACCGTTCCAAAACCAACCTTATGAAACACATTCTTCTTTTTCTTACTGTGATAATGCTGACGCTCAGTTCCTGCCGTTGGTTCGGCTATAAACGGGTGGTGGGTAATGGACGCCTCACCACGCAGGAACGTTCGGTAAGTCGTGCAGAAAGGATCAAACTGGCGGGCAGTTTTGATGTGGAAATCACGCAGGGGCCCGCTACCTCCGTAAAAGTGGAAGCGGATGAGAATATCCTGCCTGTGATCCTGACCCGTGAGGAAGATGGGTTCCTGCTGATCAAAACGAAGGAACATTACAGCATTTCTACAGATAACCCCATCAAAGTATACATCACCACTGCGAAGATGGAACAGCTGCAGCTTGCGGGCAGCGGTAACATCATCGGCAAGAATAAATTCACGGGTGGTGATAAGCTGACCCTGAAGATCGCCGGTTCCGGTGATATCAAACTGGACGTGAACACCCCAAGCATCGAAGCCGAGATCGCCGGCAGCGGTTCCATGACCATGAGCGGCGAAACCCGCGACCAGCGGATCCGCATCAGTGGTGTGGGAGATTACAATGCAGACGAACTGAAATCGGAGAATGCAGTGGTGAAGATCGCCGGCAGCGGTAATGTCAAACTGTTTGCTGCAGCTACGCTGGATGTCAATATTGCGGGTGTAGGATCTGTGTTTTACAAAGGAGCGCCCACCATCAAACAACAGGTGGCTGGCAGTGGCGAAGTGAAGAAGATGGAATAATAAAGCGATACCCGCTGCTGTATCAACTGGTTACCAGATAAATGGTACAACGAACAGCATTTTTGTTTATTTTGAGCAGTAATCTAACTGCTGCATGGTTGTAAAACATAGAATTTTATTAGTTGAGGATGAAGCGAAGTTGAGCAAGATTATCCGGGAAGAGCTGAATGCGAACGGATACGATACGGATATTGCTGCAGATGGACTGGAAGCTTCCAAACTCTTCAACCAGCATGCGTATGCATTGGTGCTGCTGGATATCAATCTGCCTTATAAGAATGGTTTTGTGTTGTGCCGTGAATTCCGCGAACAGAACAAGAAAGTGCCGATCATCATGCTCAGTGCTGCGGGTGAGATACATGATAAGGTGGAAGCGTTCAATATCGGCGCCGATGACTATATCGTAAAACCTTTTCATTTTGTTGAGCTCTTTGCCCGCGTAAAAGTATTTCTGAAGCGATCAGAACTGCCGGCGCAAAAGGATAAGCTCTTCGTGGAAGATATGGAGATCAATTTCCTGAACAAGACCGTGACCAGGGCCGGTGTGAACATACCGCTTACGGCCAAGGAATTCACCCTCCTTACTTTGCTGGCCAGGAACCGCGACCGCGTGATCTCGAAACAGGAGATCCTGGAAAAGGTATGGGACCTCAGTTTTGATACCGGCACCAATACCATTGAAGTGTATATCAGTTTCCTGCGCAATAAGATCGATAAACCGTTTGCCCATAAGCTGATCCATACCAAACCGGGCTTCGGGTATTATATCAAATAAACCCGCCGGCAATGAACCTGAAACTGCGCTTTGCCCTGCTGTTCACTTTCTTTGTTTCGGTGATCCTGTTGGTTTCCTGTATTGCCATCTATGTTCTTTTTTACCAATCGCGTGAGGATGATTATTACAAGCGTGTGGCCAAAGAGGGCATGGAAGTGTATAATATCTTCACCGATATCAAAAAAGAGGACCGCCATGTAGCGTACAAGCTCATCAAGGAGATCCACGACAAGGCCCTGTTCTATGAGCAGGTATTCATACTTGATTCGGCCGGCGCTCCCATATTCCGGTTCCCGGATACCATTCACATACCACCGCTGGCGTATCCTTTGTTGCGGATACAGAAGGAGAAAGAGATCCGCAGCATGGATCATGCGAGGAACCAGCAGGTGGCCATGTTCATGCCGGAAACGAATTCCTATGTATTCGTATCCGGTTTTGATAAACAGGGTTTTGCCAGGATCGGTTTTCTACGCCTGATCCTGGTGATCGTATTCTTTGGCGCCATGGCTTTGTCTATACTGATCTCCTTCCTGTTTGTACGGCAGGCCGTAAAACCACTGAAGGACCTGGCCAACCAGATGACGAAGACCACGGTGCAGAACCTGACAGAACGGGTTGCTGAAACGTCTGCCAATGATGAGATCAATGAGATAGCCCGGAATTTCAATGCCATGCTGGAAAGGCTGAATAAATCCTTCGAGTTTCAGAAGAACTTTGTATACCATGCTTCGCATGAATTGAGAACACCGCTGGCCATCATGTTATCAGAGACGGAATCGGCGCTTTCGAAAGAGCTGTCGCCGGCCGGTTATAAAGAGACCCTGTTATCGCTCAAGGAAGAGCAGCAGGAACTGATCGAACTCACCAACTCGCTGTTACTGATCTCGCAGTTCGAACAGATGGATTTTGAGGAAGACTGGCCCCGCCTGCGGATTGATGAACTGCTGTATGAGACCGTGAGCAGCTGCAAGAAAATGTTACCCAACCTGGTGGTGGAGGTCATTTTTGCCAACGTGCCGGAGAACGATGATGATTTCATGGTGCGGGGCAATGAGTCGCTGCTGAAATCGGCATTCACCAACCTGATCAAGAATGCCTATACCTATTCTGTTGACCAGAAAGTGATCATTACCATTGACTCCAGTGGTGAATCTGTGTTCATTCATCTCGATAATTCCGGCACACAGTTACCGGTGGATGAGAAAGAAAGCATCATGGTGCCCTTTTTCCGGGGAAGTAATGCACTTACCACAAAGGGATACGGTCTGGGTCTCTCCATTGTATACCGTTTCATCGCCATCCACAAGGGTACGGTGACCTATTCACCCATCTCCAACGACCAGAACCGTTTTACCGTGATCCTGCGTAAGGCTTCGGCGGTAACAGGGTAGGGACATAAAAAAAGCCATCCGCTTGGTACGGGTGGCTCTTTTCAAAAAGATATTCAAGGATTAAGCGATCGCAGCCGCTTTTTTTGTCAGTTTGCTTTTCAGGTTGGCAGCTTTGTTCTTGTGAATGATGCCACGCTTAGCCAGCTTGTCGATCATGGAAACCACGTTGGGTAAGCTTTCTTCGTAAGCCTTCTTCTCGGCGGTTGCTTTCAGGTCGCGGATCGCATTACGGGTTGTTTTTCCGTAGTAACGGTTACTATCGCGACGCTTGGTAGCTTGTCTCACATCTTTCTTGGTAGCTGAATGATTTGCCATGTATTGTTTTTTTCAGGACGGCAAAGGTAATACCTGGAAAGCAATTTTGGAAATTTATATCCAAAATATATCCAAAAAATATAGAAAACACTGAAAACCAGCTTTTCACACCCAAAACCCGGTCAGTTCCGGCGATCCGGACCGGTTTGCCGGCAGCCGTAAATCCAACCTTGTTTTGGGCTATTTCGAGTTCCGGTCTTTTCCGTATCAAACGCCATTTTAGGCTTTTTTTCTGCCCCCAATGACCGATATTTGCTCCCCATTCGATCAAAGCAGCACAAAATCTCACAATGAAAGACTTCTCATACATTACGAATTCTCACCCTGCGTATATAGAAAACCTGTATCAGGACTTTGTGAAGGACCCGGCCAGTGTAGATCCCGACCTGAAAAAGTTCTTCGAGGGCTTCGATTTTGCGGTCAATCATGGTTTGGGAGGAACATCGGCAGCAAGCACTGTACCGGCAACCGGAGATTCCGGTATCGACTGGATGCGCGAACTCAGGGTGTACCGGCTGATACTGGGGTATCGGAACAAAGGCCATTTGCTGGCCAGGACCAATCCCATCAGGCCCCGGAAAGACAGGGGCGCCAACCTGGAACTATCATTCTTCGGACTGACGGATGCGGATATGGATGCGGTATTCCAGGCGGGAAACCTGCTGGGACTGGGTGCCACCACTTTACGAACTATCCTGGCTCATCTGGAGCAGGTGTATGCCAATCATGTGGGTATCGAATTCAAATACATCGGCGACCAGGAAAAAATTGACTGGTTGACGAATGAAATGGAGAAAGAATTTGCCAGACCCATTCCGCTGGCACAAAAAAGAAGGATCCTGGAGAAACTGAACCAGGGTGTGATGTTCGAGAAATTCCTGCACACGAAATATATCGGTCAGAAACGTTTTTCGCTGGAAGGCGGGGAGACTACGATCGCGGCACTGGATGCCATCATCAATGTAGCGGCCAATAACGATGTACAGGAAGTGGTGATCGGTATGGCACACAGGGGCAGGCTGAACATACTGGCCAATATCATGGGTAAAACCTATGAACAGATATTCAGTGAATTTGAGGGAACGGCCACCATGGACCAGACCATGGGTAGCGGTGATGTAAAATACCATATGGGTTATGGAAGTGAAGTGCAGACGGCCGATAATAAGACCATGCACCTGAAACTGATGCCCAACCCATCGCACCTGGAAGCGGTGGACCCGGTGGTGATCGGTTTTTCGAGGGCCAAGGCCGATGTGTTGTACCATAGCGATTTTGATAAGATCTTACCGATCCTGATCCACGGGGATGCCTCCGTAGCCGGGCAGGGCATTGTGTATGAGGTATTGCAGATGAGTAACCTGCGAGGATATTATACAGGGGGGACGATTCATTTTGTGATCAATAACCAGATCGGTTTCACCACCGATTTCGACGATGCCCGTTCTGCTGCTTATTGTACTTCAGTTGCAGCCATGGTGCAGGCCCCGGTATTACACGTGAATGGCGATGATGCAGAAGCTGTAGTGAAATGTGCCGAGATCGCTACCCGTTACCGCGAGAAATTTAACAGTGATATTTTCATCGATATGGTTTGCTACCGCAGACATGGCCATAACGAAGGTGATGACCCGAAATATACCCAGCCGCAGCTGTATGCCCTGATCGATAAACACCAGAACCCGAGAGAGAGCTATACACAATACCTGATTGAGAACGGCGAAGCGGATGCAAGGGAACTGGCCAAAGAAATGGAGAAGAAATTCTGGGCCGACCTGCAGGAGCGACTGGATGAAGTAAAACAGAATCCCCTACCTTACCATTACCAGCAACCGGAACTGGCCTGGAAAAGTCTTCGAAAAGCCAGACCGGAAGATTTTGATGCATCACCCAATACGGCGATCAGTGAAGAAGATGCTTATAGCATGTTCCATAGCCTGATGAAATGGCCCGAAGGTTTTCAGCCATTGAAGAAAGTGGAGAAATTATTGCAGGACAAGATCAAAGTGCTGGAAGCGGAACAGAAGATAGACTGGGCTACGGCAGAGCTGATGGCCTATGGCTCGATCCTGCTGGAAGGTAATATCGTGCGGATGAGCGGACAGGATGTGCAGCGCGGAACTTTCAGTCACAGACATGCCATTCTGCGGGATGAGAACACCAACAAAGGCTACAACCGCCTGAACCACTTCCGTGAGAACCAGGAGAAATTCAGGATCTACAATTCATTACTGAGTGAATACGGGGTACTGGGATTTGAATATGGGTATGCCCTGGCCAATCCCAACGCATTGGTGATCTGGGAAGCGCAGTTCGGAGATTTCTCAAATGGCGCACAGACCATGATCGACCAGTTCATTGCAGCAGGCGAACAGAAATGGCAGCGCCAGAATGGTATGGTCATGTTACTGCCGCATGGCTACGAAGGGCAGGGACCAGAACACAGCAGTGCCAGAATGGAGCGGTTCTTACAGATGTGTGCCGAGCTGAATATCGTGATCACTAATATCACTTCTGCCGCCAACCTGTTCCATTCGCTGAGACGCCAGCTGGCCTGGAGTTTCCGCAAGCCGCTGATTAACTTCTCACCCAAGGCCAACCTGCGTAACCCGGTTACATACAGCCATATCAGCGAATTCACCAAAGGCGGATTCAGAGAACTGATCGATGACAGTTTTGTAACGGATGCTGCTGAGGTAAAAAAAGTATTGCTTTGCACCGGTAAATTATATTTTGAACTGGCCGAACGCCAGCAGAAAGAGAACCGCCGGGATATTGCGATCATACGACTGGAGCAGATCTATCCGCTGCCACAGAAACAACTTGACCTGTTGTACAGGAAATACAGCAAAGCCACCTGGTTCTGGGTACAGGAAGAACCGCTGAATATGGGAGCTGCCTCATTCCTGCAGATGAACCTGAAGTCGATCAACTTTGGTGTGATCAGCCGGAATGCGAGTGCATCCACCGCAACGGGTTATCACAAAGTACATGTACAGGAACAGGCAGAGATCATTGAAACAGCATTTTCGATTTAACGATAGACCATACAACCAACCACAAACTGAAATAATTTTTTATGATCGATATCAAAGTACCCACCATCGGTGAATCCATCAGCGAAGTGACCCTGTTGAAGTGGACCAAACAACCCGGCGAATGGGTTGAACGCGACGAAGTGATCGCCGAACTGGAAAGTGAGAAAGCTACTTTTGAGGTGAATGCTGAAAAAGCCGGTATCCTCCAAACCCTCGCCAAAGAGGGTGATACGCTGCATATTGGTGATGTATTGGCACAGATCGATGAGACGGCTGCCAAACCGGAAGGAGCGCCTGCCAGGGAAACGGCACCGGTAGCTGCCGAGCAGAAACCGGTAAGCAACCAGGCACCGGTCACTTCAGTACCCAATGATATCAAAGCCACACCTGTAGCTTCTGCGATCATTGCCGATAAAAAAGTGGACCCTGCTTCCATCAAACCTTCCGGTACCGGTGGCAAGATCCTGAAACATGATGTGCTGGATGCGTTGAATAACCCCGGTAAAAAAGCATTTGCCGGTAACGAACTGTTCACCCGCGTAGTGCGCCAGGAAAAAATGAGTAACCTGCGCAGGACCATCAGCCGCAGGCTGGTGGAATCCAAGAATACCACGGCCATGCTCACCACGTTCAACGAAGTGGACATGACACGTATCATGGAAGTACGTAAACAATACAAGGATAAATTCAAGGAGCAACACGGTGTGAACCTGGGCTTCATGAGCTTTTTTGCCAAAGCCTGTGCCATTGCCCTGGGCGAGTGGCCTTCTGTGAATGCATACATCGACGGCGATCATATCATTTACCACGATTATGCCGATATCAGCATTGCAGTGAGCACTCCACGCGGACTCACTGTTCCGGTAATGCGTAATGTGGAAAGTCTGGGTATGGCCGATATTGAAAAGAAAGTAGTGGAACTGGCGGGCAAAGCCAGGGATAGCAAACTGACCGCAGAAGAACTGCAGGGCGGTACATTCACCATCACCAATGGGGGTGTGTTCGGCAGTTTGATGAGCACACCGATCATCAATATCCCACAGAGCGCCATACTGGGTATGCATAAGATACAGGACCGCCCGATGGCCATCAATGGCCAGGTGGTGATACGCCCGATGATGTATCTGGCGCTGAGTTACGACCACCGCATCATCGACGGAAAAGAGAGTGTGAGCTTCCTGGTGCGTGTGAAAGAACTGCTTGAGAACCCCGAACTGTTATTGATGGGCAAGGATCCCGTTAAGACCCTGTTGCAAGTATAAAACGGAACCGCTGAGAATACCGTTAAGAATGCATCACTTATATTTGAGCCTGTTGCCGGTTGGTAACAGGCTTTTTTAATCAGCTGCGATAGGGGACCCATGCGCTACCAATCTTATTTCAATACGGCAGTATCGCTTATCCGTGCATATGACGGATCGGTTCCCCTTGTACATTTCCTGAAGAAATATTTTGCAGAACACAAGAAACACGGCTCGCGAGACCGGAAACTGATCTCCCATCTCTGTTATGGTTACTACCGGCTGGGTCATGCAGTAAAAGAACTGGAGACAGCGGAGCGACTGAAAATAGCCATCTTTCTCTGTAATGAAACGGCAGGGGACTGGGCCTTCCTGTTCGAAGAGGACTGGCTGGCTGTATGGGCTATTCCGATACCGGAAAAGATACACTGGTTACAACAGAAATACCCGGCGTTCTCAGCAGCTTCGATCTTTCCCTGGACAGAAGCGTTGAGTGAAGGGATTGATCAGGAAGCTTTCATCCTTTCTCATTTCATCCAGCCGGACCTGTTCCTGCGGATCCGTCCCGGGAAAGAAAAACAGGTGCTGGCCAAACTGCGGGAACAGCAGATCGTTTTTTCGCAAATGACGGATACTTGTCTTGCTTTGGCCAATACCACCAAAGTTGATTCAGTGCTGGATATAGATAAGGAGGTAGTGATACAGGACTACAGTTCCCAACAAGTGGCCCGCTTTCTCTCTCTTACCACTCACCACTCCCCACTCACGAAAACAACCGTCTGGGACTGCTGCGCCGCCAGCGGCGGAAAATCTTTGTTGGCCTGTGATGTATTGCCCGGTATTGAATTGACCGTATCAGATATCCGCCCGAGCATTCTCAGGAATCTCAAAGAGAGATTCAATCGGGCAGGCATCAAACATTACCGATCTTTTACCGCAGACCTTGCTCAGTCGCCTTTCACTGCCTATCACGCACCTTACCACATGGTTCTCTGCGATGCGCCTTGCAGTGGCAGTGGTACCTGGGGACGTACACCTGAACAATTGTTTTTCTTCACCCGGGAAAAGATCACAGCTTACGCAGATCTGCAGCAAAAGATCATTGCCAATGTGCTGCCACAGGTAGCAAAGGGCGGCTACCTCCTGTACATTACCTGCTCCGTATTCAAACAGGAGAATGAGGAACAGGTGCAGTTCATCCTGCAACAGGGTGGGTTTGAACTCGTGAAAATGGAATTGCTGAAAGGGTACGACCGGAAGGCGGATTCTATGTTTGCAGCTTTGTTGAGGAGGGGTTAAAGGAGGTTAAAGTGGTTAAAATGGTTAAAGCAGTTAAACTTGATCAATGGTTTACCATTCTCTCTAACCCCTTTTAACCATTTTAACCCTTTTAACTATTTAAACCAATTTAACTAACCCCTATCCCACAAGTTCCCCACGCTGAATAATGCCTCCGCCTATCACATCATTACCTTCATAAAATACAGCACTTTGTCCCGGTGCGATGCCTTTGACGTTCTCGTAGAAACGTGCGCGGATACCGTTATCGGCAGTGTATAGGTTGCTGAGGGCTCCTTTGTCTTTGTAACGGATCTTGGTAATGGCTTCCATACCATCGTTGATGCCATCGTATTTGATCCAGTTGATCTTGCCGATGAGCATGTCGTTCTGCTCCAGGTCCTTTTCATCGCCCAGTACCACGGTATTGTTCTCCGGGTTGATGGCCGTAACATATACCGGGTGGCCCATGGCTATTTCAAGTCCCTTGCGTTGCCCGATGGTATAAAAGGGATATCCTTTGTGTTTGCCCAGTTTTTTACCGGTCTTGTCTATGAACCAACCTCCGTTCACTCTTTCTTCCAATCCTTCCACGCGGTTCTTTAAGAAACCACGGTAGTCGTTATCAGGCACAAAACAGATCTCGTAGCTCTCACTCTTCTTGGCCAGTTCGGGATAACCCAGGTCCACGGCCATCTGGCGGATCTCCGATTTCCGGTAACCTCCCAATGGCAGCAGGGTGCGGCTCAGCAGTTGCTGGTCCAGTCCCCAAAGCACATAACTCTGGTCCTTGGTCTCATCGAGTCCTTTGCTGATCACGTAACGGCCATTGTCGTGCTGGCGTATCATTCCGTAATGTCCTGTGGCGATGAACTCGCATTCCAGTGCATCGGCCCTTTTCAGCAGTGCGCGCCATTTGATATGCGTGTTGCACATGACGCAGGGATTGGGAGTACGGCCTGCCAGGTATTCGTCCACGAAATTCTCGATCACAAAATCGCCGAACTCTTCGCGTATGTCCAGGATAAAATGCGGGAAACCGTGGTGAACGGCCGCCTGCCTGGCATCGTTGAATGAATCGATATTACAGCAGCCCGTTTCCTTGCTGCTGGTGCCACTGCTGGCATAATCCCATGTTTTCATGGTGATGCCCACCACTTCGTACCCTTCGTTATGCAACATAAGGGCCACTACGGTACTGTCGATACCGCCGCTCATTGCCACTAAAACCTTTCCTTTCCGGCTCATATGCTGTGTTTTTCATCCCGCAGAGCGGGAAAGCGTGAATCTGCAAATTTAAAACAAGTATCGGTAAGAACCGGCCAATCCGGGGCCGGCGGTATTTCGAAAGCGGAAAAAAATGGGCGCCTCGATCTAAAACAGTGGTTATTAGATAGTAATACCAGCTGGTTCTCTGGTTTGCTGGGGGGCAGTTACTCCCAAGTTATACAGTGAAAAAGAATTGGATTATGCGGTAAATACGCTTTTCCCTTAATTTCATTCTCCCGATATTTAAAAAAATATGATGTTATGATAAAGCTTCAGGTAATCGGCAACCTTGGAAAGGATGCCATTGTGAACAATGTGAACGGAAAAAATGTGATCAACTTCACCGTCGCCCATACAGAAAGATATAAAGATGCTCAGGGTAACCAGAAAGACAGGACCACTTGGGTGGACTGTGCTTACTGGACCGACAGGACTGCCGTAGCCCCTTATCTGAAAAAAGGGACACAGGTATATGTGGAAGGGCAGCCTGATGTGCGTACCTACACCACGCAGGATGGTCGCCAGGGTGCTACTTTAACCCTGCGCATTCTAAGCGTGCAGTTACTGGGCAGCCGTCCTAATGAAGGTGGCGGATCAGGCAGTTACCAGCAACCGCCGGCAGCTTCTTATTCGCAGCCAGCAAGTTCTGCACCTGCCGCTTCTGATATTACAGAGCCGTTGGATGACCTGCCGTTCTAAGAACGGATCCGATGAACTTGAAAAGGAGATGTGTCAACGCGCATCTCCTTTTTATTTTATCTTAGGGAATCATTTGAGCATATGAAAAAACTGGTGCTTGTTCTATCCGGACTGTTCATGATACTGTTATCATTGGTGGCGCAGACCACAAAAATGAATGTGCAGGTATTGGTGGTGGGCGGAACCACGGGTGGCACTGCCGCCGGCATACAAAGTGCCCGCAGTGGCGCCAAAACACTGATCGTGGAGCAGACTCATTGGCTGGGAGGTATGCTGACCGCTGCGGGCGTCAGTTGCACAGATGGTAACCATGAATTGCGCAGCGGTATCTGGGAGGAATTCCGGCAGTCTTTATACCAACATTACCGGACCAATAACCTGTTTGCCGGATGGGTGAGTGAGACCTGTTTTGAACCGCATGTGGGCGACAGCATCTTTAAAGCCATGGCCGGTCATGAACCTAACCTGCAGTTAGTATACGGCTGGTATTTTGATAAGGTACTGAAGCGGGGTAATAAAGTGACCGGAGCTTTTTTTGTAAACAGCAAGGGAGAGAAACTGGAAGTGACGGCAAGCGTTACGGTAGATGCCACAGACCTGGGCGATGTGTTTGCAGATGCCGGTGTGGCGTATGACCTGGGAACAGAAGACAGTATACAAAGCGGGGAGCGGATCGCACCGGGGAAAAGCAATGTGATACAGGACCTTACCTGGGCCGCTACCCTCAAAGATTTTGGTAAGGGAGCTGACAAAACCATACCGGCTCCGCCGGGATACGATGCTGCCAGGTATTACTGCAGTACCAGTGAGGCACCCTGTACGGGTCAACCGTATGCACTGAACACGCAGAAAGTACTGGATTATGGAAAACTGCGGGTGTCGAAAGGCGCTCCTGACAAATACATGCTGAACTGGCCGGCACACGGTAACGATGCTTACCTGGATGTGGTGGAAATGAAACCGATGGATAGGGAAAAGGAATATGCAAAAGCGAAGAATATCACGCTGGGTTTCCTGTATTTTCTGCAAACCGAATTGAAACAGGCACATATTGGCCTGGCAGAAGATGAGATGGATAAAGGTTTGGCATTGGTTCCCTACAACCGCGAAGGAAGAAGGGTCAGGGGAGAAGTTAGATTGAACATCGATCATATCCGGTCGCCCTACGACTATACTTTATACAGAACCGGGATTGCGGTAGGTGATTACCCGGTAGACCATCACCATGCCCAGTATCCCGGCAAAGTGCCTCCCATACCTTTTCCCAAAGTGTCCTCCTTCAATATCCCGCTGGGTGCATTGTTGCCGAAAGGGGTGGAAGGATTGATCGTTTGTGAGAAGGGTATTTCAGTAAGTAATATCGCCAATGGCACCACCCGTTTGCAGCCGGTGGTGTTACTGACCGGCCAGGCAGCGGGAGTAATGGCTGCCAAAAAAGCGTTAGGAAAGGAAAAACAGTTCGCCAGCGGTATCCGCATAAGGGAAATACAGCAGGAGCTCTTGCAGAACAAATGTTACCTCATGCCTTTTGTGGATGTACGCGTTGATGATCCGGCCTGGCCGGTCATTCAATGGGTGGGTTTGAAGGGACTGATCAAAGGGGTTGGCAAAAGTATTGACTGGGCCAACAAGACCTATTTCTACCCGGATAGCCTGATGCTGACCAGTGAAATGATGGATGGCTTTACCAGACTGTACGAACTGGAAGGGTATAAGGAAGCCCATAAAACTCCCTATGTGAACCTGGCGCAGCTGCTGAAACTGCACCAGCATCTGAAACAGGCCAATACGGTGATAACCGATGCGGAAGATGCTAAACTCCGCGATATGCTCACAAACCTGAAATCCTTTCAGCTGGTGAAAAAAAGCAACCAGGCTCCCTTGACCAGGAAAGAAGCTGCGATCTATCTCGATTATCTGTTTGGCAGTTTCGACAAAGATGTTTGCCTGGATGGGACTTTCTGCGCGGCTTTGAAATAAATACCGACCAGGTATAAATACGTAGTATTAATACATGCCTCAGTCGCTCGGCTCTGCCGAGTGACTGTTATACCTTGGCTTCCAGCCAAAGCGATAGCCAAAATCCCAACTAAAGCTTCCGCCAAGGCCTCTATCATGAGTGAACTCCGCAAAGCCAATTACGATGCCGTTTTCTTCCTCACCCTCACCGTTGTTGGATGGGTAGATGTATTTACCCGGAAACAGTATTGCGAAGAAATCATAAAAAATATAGCCTACTGTCAACAGCACAAGGGACTGGAATTATATGCCTATGTGATCATGAACCATCATATGCATTGGGTGGCCGGGCAAAAAGAAGGCAGGTTGAATCATCTATTAAGGGATTTTAAAAGTTACACCGCCAAACAGATGCTTGCGATGATCTATGAAGGAGATACAGAGAGCAGAAGAGATTGGATGAAAGTGGTTTTTCAATACCATGCCAGGTTTCAGAAGCAGAATGCGGAGCATATGTTCTGGCAAAAGACCAATCATCCGATCGATTGTTTTAATGGTAAAGTGTTAAGGCAGAAGATCGATTATGTTCATATGAATCCTGTTCGGGCCGGATGGGTGACAGAACCATGGCATTGGTGGTATAGCAGTGCCAATCCAAGATCGCCGCTTGTTGTGATGGATATATGAATGAACTAATGAAGAATAGAATCAATCAATAATTTTGCGGCCTGAGGCCGGGGGATAGGGGTCACTCGGCGGAGCCGAGCGACTGCTGCTGCAGGCAGCAGTTAGTGGTAAAGAATGTATCTTCGGCAACCGATGGGGTTGTCTGAACCCTTTTATTTTGAAAAGTTTAGTTCCACTGTATGTATTCCTACGATCGTTTATACCGGTTCACTTATGACGTATTCAAAAGCATGGGCTGTTCTGAAGAACATGCCGCTATGGCTACCCGCGGTCTGATCGCTGCCGATATCCGTGGCATCGACAGCCATGGTGTGGCAAGGTTAAGCGGATATGTTCGTTTGTGGGAAGCCGGGCGCGTGCATGCGACCCCGACTATCCGCATCGTTCATGAAACGCCTTCCACTGCAGTGGTGGATGGGGATGCGGGACTTGGACTGGTAGTGGCACCTTTTGCAATGCAGGTGGCTATTGATAAAGCCAAAGTTGCGGGTACCGGTTGGGTAAGCGTGCGTAACAGCAATCATTTTGGTATTGCCGGCCACCATGCCATGATGGCGCTGGAACAGGATATGATCGGTATGGCCATGACCAATGCCAGTGCCCTGGTGGCGCCCACTTTTTCGGTGGAGCGGATGCTGGGCACCAATCCGATTGCAGTGGCTATTCCGGCAGGTGAACAGCCTCCCTTTGTAGCTGATTTTGCTACGACCACCGCTGCCAATGGTAAACTGGAAATATTACAAAGGAAACAGGCAGATGCCCCATTGGGTTGGGTGCAGGACCAGCAGGGACATCCTTCTACCGATGCCAATATCTTAAAGAAACAAGGGGCGTTATTACCATTGGGTAGTGACCGTGATCATGGCAGTCACAAAGGGTATGCCCTGGGCAGTATCGTTGATATTTTCTCAGCGGTGTTGAGTGGTGCTTCCTATGGTCCGTGGGCGCCCCCATTTCCTGCCTATGTTCCCATGCCGGAGCATATGCCGGGTGAGGGATTGGGTCATTTCTTTGGCGCCATGCGGGTAGATGCGTTCCGTCCCGCAGAGGAATTCAAACAGCATATGGATAACTGGATCGCGCGTTTCCGTTTGGCACGTCCTGCGGAGGGCCATGAAAAAGTATTGATCCCCGGTGATCCGGAAAGAGAGATGGAAGCCATCCGGATGAAGGAAGGTATACCCCTGGTGGATAGCGTGGTTACAGAGCTGGAGCAGCTGGCCAAACGTTTCTCGCTTACCTGGTAGTGCAACGGATGCAGTTACCTGCACATTGTTACTGGAATTTTTTGGGTATCCCCCTAATATAAGCTAACGGCTGTTCACAAAATCATGCGCCCGCATTTCCTGTGAGGCTGTACATTTGTATTACATTTTTTAAAAGTAAAATCCCGAAGGAACCACATGAAAGTAATGAAGTTTGGCGGCACCAGTGTTGGTAAGCCGGAACGTATGCACCAGGTATCGCAGCTCATCACCAAAGATGCAGAACCCAAGATTGTAGTGCTCAGTGCACTGAGTGGAACCACCAATGCACTGGTAGAGATCAGTACCAGCCTGTCGCATAGCGACCGTACCCTTGCCAAACAGCAGATCGATAAACTGGAAGCACATTACAGGAGTTTTGTACTGGACCTGTTGAAGCAAGAGGACACCAGAGCAAAAGCAAATGCGGTCGTTACAGAACATTTTGAATTCCTGAATATCATATTGCGCATCTCATTCAGTGAAGCGCTGAACAAAGATATCCTTGCACAGGGTGAACTGATGAGTACCAAACTCTTTAGCGCTTATCTGGAAGAGCAGGGTATCGATCACCTGTTGTTGCCTGCGCTGGAGTTCATGTCTATCGATGCGAATGAAGAACCCCAACTGCCGGCGATCAGAACCAAACTGACCCATTTGCTGCAGGAGCATAAGGATAAGCAACTGTTTATTACACAGGGATATATCTGCCGTAATGCAAAAGGCGAAGTGGATAACCTGAAACGAGGTGGTAGTGATTACACGGCATCGCTGGTGGCTGCTGCAGTACATGGAACCGTTTGTGAGATCTGGACTGATATCGATGGCATGCACAACAATGATCCGCGTATCGTGGAAAAGACCATCGCCATCAAACAACTGAGTTTTGATGAAGCGGCGGAGCTGGCTTATTTCGGTGCCAAGATACTGCACCCGACCTGCATCTGGCCCGCACAGCAGGAGAATGTTCCCGTGAAGCTGTTGAACACCATGGAACCCGATGCACCCGGAACCGTGATCACCAAGGAAGCAGGCAGCGTGGGTGTCAAAGCCGTAGCGGCAAAAGATGGCATCATCGCCATCAAGATCAAGAGCAGCCGCATGTTGCTGGCTTATGGTTTCCTGCGTAAAGTGTTTGAGGTATTTGAGAAATACCATACTTCCATCGATATGATCACTACCTCAGAAGTGGCGGTATCTGTGACCATCGATTCGGATATCTACCTGCTGCAGATTGTTCGCGAACTGGAACCCTTTGGTACCGTGGAAGTGGAAGAACAGCAGAGCATCGTATCCATTGTGGGTAATGAGATCGCGAAAACAGATGATGTGCTGCACAAACTTTTCTCAGCAGTAAGCGAGATCCCCGTTACTATGGTAAGTTACGGTGGCAGCCCGCATAACATTTCACTGCTTGTTCCCAGTACCTATAAAACCAAAACCTTACAATTGCTGAACAAGGGATTGTTCGGTCTATAATTTGCTTATGGCAACCAGGATCATCCTCAACCGGAAGAATGAATGGCGAAACCGTGCACGGGGTTTCAAGGTATGGATCGATGGGAAAGAAGCCGGAACCATCGCCGATGGCGGTTCTGAAGCCTTCCCGGTGGAACCTGGCACACACAAACTCCAGTGCAAGATCGACTGGTGCAGCAGTACCGAGTTGGAACTGACGGTGCAGGAAGGGGAGACCCGTTTTGTGCAGGTAGGCTCCGGTATGAAATATTACAGCCTGTTCACAACCCTTATGATATTGGTGCTGCTTTCGGGCCCGGTGATCAAATACCTGCAGCTGAAAGTTCCGGAAGAGTTCACCTACCTGCAACTGGCGGTATTGGTGCCCTTCCTCTTGTATTACCTATATTATCTTAGCTTTGGACGTAACCGTTACCTGCAGCTGAAAGAGGATGGGGCTAACCTGTTCCGCTAAGCCAAAAGATAATTTTTCAAAACCGCTGATACGATTCAGCGGTTTTTTTATGCCGAAAAACCCGTACCATTGTATAACTAAATTTATAGTTATGATGCGGTGCTGGTTGTTGTTGTGTCTCGGTTGCTTCGCCTGGATGGAAACGCATGCGCAGGCTGACCTGGGCGGACAGGTATTGAGTGCAGATAACAGACAGCCTGTGGCATCTGCCAACGTCTATATCAGCAACAGTTCCATCGGAACGGTCACGGATGAGAAAGGGTATTTCCTGATCCGTAATTTTCCTGCGGGCAGGTATGATCTGGTGGTGTCCTGTGTGGGGTACACAACACAGGTGATCACGGTCTCTTCAGCGCAGTTGCCCAAACAGCTGACCATACTATTACAGCCCAAAGTGAATGAATTGCAGGAAGTGATCGTTGAGCCTTTTGATAAAAATGGCTGGGAACGATGGGGTAATTTTTTCCTGGAGAATTTTATCGGTACATCGGCTTTTGCCCGTGATTGCAAACTGCTGAACAGGGATGTGATCAAATTCCGATTCAGCAAAAAGAAGAACAAACTGGAAGTGATTGCCACCGACAGGCTGGTGATAGAGAACCATGCACTGGGGTATGTGCTCAAATATGACCTTACCCGTTTTGAATACGATTTTGGTAGCCGGATCTTCCTGTACCAGGGATATCCCCTGTTCGAAGAGATGGAGAGTAAACGTTCGGGCCGGCTGAAGCGATGGGCAGCCAACCGGGAAGACGCTTATTTTGGATCGGTCATGCACTTTATGCGTAGCCTCTACCGGAATCAACTGGTGGAACAGCATTTTGAGGTACGCAGGCTGATCAAGATCGCGGATGCAGAGAAGAAACGCGTAAAGGCCCTCTACCGCACGCAGGCGGTGAATGCAGCCATTAACGGTACTGTGATGGTGGACGGACAATTACCTGGCCTCCGCCGTGATTCAGCCGCCTATTACCGTAAAGTGATGAATGAACCGGAATCGATGAATGTACTGATCAACAAAATCCTTACGGGGGATAGTATTGCCTATGCCCTGGATAGTGCTACCGTAGGACTTGAGTTCCCCGATTACCTGCAGGTGGTTTACACGCAAAAGAAAACCCCGCCTGAATACCAGAAGATGCTGCCACGTGGGGTCTTCAGTATCCCGCTTACCTCTGAGCTGGTGCGTACCAGTCTGAACCCCATCATGGTATTGGCATCCGGTAATTATTTTGAAGGTACCGACCTGATCACTTCAGGTTATTGGGCCTGGTCTGAAAAGATCGCCAACCTTTTGCCGAATGAATATTGGCCCGCCACCAAAAAATAAAAAGCCGCGCCTTTGCGTCTTTGCGAGCCGATCACACCGATCATAAAAAAAGGCCGGTATGCATACCGGCCTTTTTTATTGAACTCCTTCCATCGTCAGATGATCAGTAATGCATCACCATAACTGAAGAAACGGTATTTGTCTTTGATCGCTTTTTTATAGGCTTCCATGGCCAGGTCATAACCCGCAAAAGCACAGGTCATGATCAGCAGGCTGGTCTTGGGTAAATGGAAATTGGTGACCAGGCTATCCGCCACATTGAATTTGTAAGGCGGGTGGATAAAGTGATTCGTCCAACCCTCGCTGGGCTTCAGCAATTTCTGTGCGGTGAAACTGCTTTCCATGGCACGCATGGTAGTGGTTCCGATAGAGCAGATGCGGTGGCCGGTTTCTTTGGCTTTGTTCACAATGGCACAGGCCTGTTCGTTGATGGAATAGTATTCAGCATCCATCTTGTGTTTGCTGAGGTCCTCTACTTCAATCGGTCGGAAAGTGCCCAGTCCTGTGTGCAGGGTCACTTCTGCAAAACGGATACCCAGGATTTCACAACGTTTGATCAGTTCCTTGCTGAAGTGCAGACCGGCAGTGGGCGCGGCAACGGCACCTTCGTATTTGGCATAAACGGTCTGGTAACGCTCTTTGTCTTCTTCATCCGGCTTGCGCTTGATGTATTTGGGCAGCGGGGTTTCTCCCAGGTGTTCCAGCATTTTTTTGAAGCTCTCGTCATCGTCGTCCCACAGGAAACGGATGGTACGGCCACGACTGGTAGTATTGTCGATCACTTCGGCAACCAGCTCTTCATTCTCGCCGAAATACAGTTTGTTGCCTACACGTATCTTTCTTGCGGGATCAACAATCACATCCCACAAACGGTTGGGTTTATTCAGTTCACGAAGCAGGAACACTTCGATCTTGGCGCCGGTCTTCTCCTTGCGGCCATACATCCTGGCAGGGAATACCTTGGTGTTGTTTACTACAAATACATCCTTGTCGTCGAAATACTCTAAGATGTCGCGGAAATGCCTGTTCTCCATATGCCCGCTCTTACGGTCAACAACCATCATACGGCTGTCTTCTCTTTTTTTGGTCGGGTTCTGTGCGATCAGGTTCAGGGGAAGGTCAAACTTGAATTGCGATAATTTCATGTGTCTAATCCTGTTTTAAGATGATAGCCACAATCAGTTTGTTGTCCCGCCGGGCTTGGCAGGGGGCACTCACTTCATGTTACGGCATGAATTTCAGAAGTTTGCAAAGGTAACATAAGATAAGGAATATGCCAATTTGTGCCAAATTCCGGTTCTCGATCTGTGCATATCTTATCGACCGATACCCGGAATGGAAGATATAAGCCTTTGTGTATAAGTGCTTTGTGGAGAATTGTACACCTGTTCAGCCAGGCCCATTTCTTCAATCTTTCCCTTATTCATCACCAGGATCCTGTCGCTGATATAACGTACCACGGACAGGTCATGCGAAATGAAAATGGCTGTGAACCCGAATTCCTGTTTCAGGTCGTTCAGCAGGTTCAGCACCTGTGCCTGCACGCTTACGTCCAGTGCGGAAACGCTTTCATCGCAGATGATAAAAGAGGGCTGTAATGCCAGTGCCCTTGCGATCACGATCCGCTGCCGCTGGCCACCACTGAATTCATGCGGGTAACGGTGATAATGTTCCGGGCGAAGATTTACTTTTTCCAGCAGGTCCAGCACTTTCTCTTTCCGCTGCCGGCCATTGGTAAGCAGACCATGTACCAGCAAAGGTTCCGCAATGGCTTCACCGATGCTGATACGGGGATTGAGTGAGGAATAAGGATCCTGGAAAATGATCTGCATATCCTTGCGCAGGGCTTTGAGCTGCGAGCTGCTGGCTGTGAGCAGGTCGGTGTTCTTATAGTGGATGGATCCTTCTGTGACATCGATCAGCCTGAGCAGGGCCCTTCCCAAAGTGCTTTTGCCACAACCTGATTCGCCTACCAGGCCAAGTGTTTCACCTTCGTAGAGGTCAAAACTCACATCGTCAACAGCTTTGGTGTAGGCAGTTGTTTTTCCCAGGAATGTTTTTTTTGCGGGGAACCAGACTTTGAGGTTTTGTACAGCAAGCAGTGATGTGGTGGCAGTTTGTGGAGAGGGGGGTGTTATCGGTTCCTGCGCTGTTACCTTCGCACCGTTTTTTTCCTGGATATTGCCTTCGGCATCCACTTCCATGAAATCGCTGACCACCGGCAAACGCTCGCCTTTGGGGTGTAGCATGGGGCGACAGGCGAGCAGGGCCTTGGTATAAGGGTGTTTGGGATATTTGAAAATGGTATCGGCCATATCCTGTTCTACGATCACGCCTTTGTACATGACGGCTACCCGATCAGCAATATCGGCCACCACACCCAGATCATGCGTAATGAAGATCACGCCCATCTGGTTCTGCAGCTGCAGTTCACGGATCAGTTGCAGGATATTCTTTTGTACGGTCACGTCCAGTGCCGTGGTAGGTTCATCACAGATCAGCAGGTCGGGTTCGCAACTCATGGCCATGGCAATCATGACGCGTTGTTTTTGTCCGCCGCTTAACTGGTGCGGATAACGGTGGTACATACCTGCAGGATCGGGCAGTTGCACTTTTTCGAACAGGGCGATGGTCTGGCGGGTAGCTTCCTCAGTACTGATCACTTTGTGTTGCAGGATGGCTTCCCGCACCTGAAACCCACAGGTAAGCACGGGGTTCAGCGAGGTCATGGGTTCCTGGAAGATCATGGCCACACGGTTGCCGCGTATGGCGGATAACTGCTCGCGTGGTAACTGAAGCAGGTCAATGGTGTTCTCATCGCAGTTCAGCAGGATCTCTCCCGAAACATATTCGGCTGGAGGCGTTGGTAACAGCTGCAGAATGGATAAAGAGGTCACGGATTTACCCGAACCTGATTCGCCTACAATGGCAAGCAGTTCGCCACGTGAAACAGATATGTTGATATTCTTTAATGCTTGTGTGCGAGCACCATCTGTGACAAAATGGATGCTCAGGTTTTTGATGTGTAACAAGGGCAGAGACATGGGTAAAGATAACTTCGAAATTCTGTAATCCGGAGCATCAAAAATCACCGATCCGTAATTCACAAATCATTAGGTATTTTTTACACAAACACTACCATTATTGACGCCCTTTCACCTATTTTTGCGCTCACAATTGTTAGTTTTGAAAATTGTGAAAGGCTTTCAGTAAAAATCAGCTCATGATTCGAAAATCCTGGTGGAAAATAGCAAGTTTTGTTTTACTGTTATATACCTGCTCTTACGGCTTCCTGGTTGAAGTGCCTTCTCCTCCCGGTGTTCCGCTGAAAGAAACCATCCGCAACCTGTTTTTCCATGTCCCTATGTGGATCGCGATGATGGTATGTTTCACCGTTT
The DNA here is from genome assembly GCF_058231045.1 of Sediminibacterium sp. FW305-C-269. Taxonomy (NCBI): domain Bacteria; kingdom Pseudomonadati; phylum Bacteroidota; class Chitinophagia; order Chitinophagales; family Chitinophagaceae; genus Sediminibacterium; species Sediminibacterium sp. FW305-C-269. The sequence continues at coordinate 608,200 of NZ_JBIQXQ010000002.1, forward strand.
CCGTGGTATATGCCATCCGTTACCTGCGTTACCAGCGGGCAACAGACGAGATCTATTCAACTGAATATGCCCGTACCGGTACTGTATTGGGTATCCTGGGTCTGGTAACCGGTATGATCTGGGCCAACTATCAATGGGGTAAAGCCTGGAGCGGCGATGCCAAACAGAATGGAACCGCCATTGCCCTGCTCATCTACTTCGCGTATTTTGTTTTGAAAGGAAGTCTGCAGGATGAGGAGAAGCAGGCAAGGATCGGATCGGTATACAATATTTTCGCTTTTTTCATGTTGTTTCCAACCATCTGGATCCTGCCAAGACTGGCGGAAAGCCTGCATCCGGGCGGATTGGGCAGTGAAGGTAACCCGGGTCTCAACCCGAAAGATACCAGCAATTCGATGCGCAGTGTTATGTACCCGGCTTTTATTGGCTGGACATTATTGAGTGTATGGATCACCACCTTACGTATCCGAGTGCAAATGATTAACCATAAAAGATTGAACCAATGAATAAACTGGTAAAAATGATGGCGCTGTTACTGTTACTCGCAATGAATACGGCAGTGCAGGCACAGGAAGTGGTGGCTACAGCAGACAATGCAGGACTGATGCGCAGTAACGGAAGAATTTATGTGGTGGTGGCCGTTGTGGTGACCATATTACTGGGATTGTTTGCCTACGTGTTCAGCCTTGACCGGAAGATCACCAGGCTGGAGAAGAATTCGTGAGTGGTGAGTAGTAAGTAGTGAGTAGTGAGTACTTGTCCTTACTCACCACTCACCACTCACGCAACAAGTCTACAGGCGGGCAACCGCAATACATATAAAGTTTAAACTAAAACGATTACTCATGTCAAGTCAACAAGCGTATAGCTTCTTTCAAAGCGTTGAGAAAAGCTTTGATAAAGCTACCAAGTTTACCAAGTGGGAGAAGGGATTACTGGAACAGATCAAAGCCTGTAACAGTGTATACAGCATGCGTTTCCCAGTTAAGATGGATGATGGAAGTATTGAAGTGATTGAGGCGTACCGTGTGCAGCACTCGCAGCACAAATCGCCTTGTAAAGGTGGTATCCGCTTCAGCGAAGAAGTGAACCAGGATGAAGTGATGGCACTGGCCTCACTGATGACCTACAAATGTGCCATTGTGAATGTGCCGTTTGGTGGAGCCAAAGGCGGCATCAAGATCAATCCGAGAAAACACAGCGTGTATGAGCTGGAAAAGATCACCCGCCGTTATACCAGTGAACTGGTGAAGAAGAACTTTATCGGACCAGGTATTGATGTACCTGCACCCGATTACGGAACCGGCGAAAGAGAAATGGCCTGGATCGTAGATACTTATCAGTCACTGAAACCCGGTGAGATCGACGCTGCCGGTTGTGTTACCGGTAAACCGATCACACAGGGCGGTGTACGCGGACGTAAGGAAGCTACCGGCCTGGGTGTGTTTTATGGTATCCGCGAAGTGTTGAATATGCCCGATGTGATGCAGAAACTGGGAATGACCGTAGGTGTGGAAGACAAAAGAGTGATCGTGCAGGGACTGGGTAATGTGGGTTACCACTGTGCCAAATTCTTCCGCGAGCATGGAGCCAAAGTGGTGGCCATCGCTGAATACGAAGGTGCGATTTTCAAAGCAGATGGTCTGAATGAAGAAGAAGTGTTCCAACATAGGAAAGCAACGGGTTCCATCCTGAATTTCCCCGGTGCCACCAACCTGGAAAAGAGTGGCGATGCATTGGAACTGGAATGTGATGTACTGATCCCTGCAGCCCTGGAGAACGTAATCAACAGCAGCAATGCAGAGAGGGTGAAAGCCAAAATAATTGGTGAGGCAGCAAACGGTCCGTTGACCCCCGAGGCAGATGAAGTGTTTGTTAAAAAGGGTATCCTGGTTGTGCCTGATATGTATCTGAATGCGGGTGGTGTAACCGTATCTTATTTTGAATGGTTAAAGAACCTGAGCCATGTCCGTTACGGAAGGATGGAAAAGCGATTCACCGAGAACATGAATGGCAGGATATTGGAACAGATGGAAAACCTGACTGCCAAAAAAGTGGACTCCCAAGAGCGTAACCTGATCATGCATGGCGCAGATGAGATTGATCTGGTACATAGTGGTCTGGAAGAGACCATGATCGGTGCTACCCGCGAGATCATGGATATCTGGAAAAGCAACCCTGATATTCCGGATATGCGCACCGCAGCATATGTATGTGCCATCAATAAAGTAGGTACCACTTATGCTGAACTGGGTATCTTCCCATAAGAACAGATGAATATCGATCAGGGAACAGAAGAATGATGAATCTTCCTTCTGATGGGTTCTGATCACTGGAAAAGCCGTTGCAGATGCAGCGGCTTTTTATGTTCGGGAAATAAAGTTGTTATCCGAAATCTGCGAACCGTCTGTTCAGGAGAATTCAGGGAAGTGGGTGAGGGGTTCCGCTTTGCCATGGTTCAATGCAAAACCCGCTGTATCGGTTCCGTTGGTGATGATGAGGTAACTGGCCTGGATACTGATATTGTAATTAAGGACCTGTTTGAGCACGGCTTCGCTTAGGGGGACATTCATTTCCTTGCACTCGATGATCATCCACGGCGTTGCATTGCGGTATACCAGGATGTCGAATCGTTTTTTGAGTTCTCCCAATATGATCTCTTTTTCTACAGCTATGAGCGATGCGGGATATTGAAGGGTCTTAGCCAGGTATTGCAGCATGTTCTGCCGTACCCATTCTTCGGGCGTCAGGCGTACCCATTGTTTCCTGAATTCGTCGAATATCCACTCCTTATCAGCTTCCTGTTTAAAGCGGAATTCGTGTTTCGGGTACCTGATAGAGAGCATGCGGTTTGTTTAAAGCAGCGAAATTCTGTATTTTAGCCAATTATCTTGTTCAAAGATACCATTGGGTATCTGTTAAAAGTAGGGATTATGAAAACAAAAGAAGAGATCGTCAATAACTGGCTGCCCAGGTATACGGGCGAGCAGTTGGAGAATTTTGGAAAGTATGTGTTGCTCACCAATTTCAGCAATTATGTTACCATGTTTGCTGAGTGGAATAAGGTAGAAGTGGTAGGTGCGGGCAGACCCATGCAATGTGCCACAGCCAACGGTATTACCATCATCAACTTCGGGATGGGCAGTCCGGGTGCAGCCACCGTGATGGACCTGCTCACCGCCATACAGCCGGAAGCAGTATTGTTCCTGGGTAAATGCGGGGGACTAAAGAAACGTAATAAGATCGGAGACCTGATATTGCCCATTGCTGCCATCAGGGGAGAGGGTACTTCCAACGACTATTTCCCGCCGGAAGTTCCGGCCATGCCGGCATTTGCCCTGCAGAAAGCTATCTCCACCACCATACGTGATTACCAGGTGGATTACTGGACCGGTACCGTATACACCACCAACCGAAGGGTATGGGAGCATGATGAGGAATTTAAAGACTATCTTACCAAGTTAAGGGCTTATGCCATTGATATGGAAACCGCTACCATCTTTACGGTAGGGTTCTACAATAAGATCCCCACCGGGGCCCTGTTATTGGTGAGCGACCAGCCCATGGTGCCGGAAGGGGTAAAAACGGAAGCCAGCGATCAGAAAGTTACTTCGCAGTTCGTAGAGAACCACTTGAAGATTGGTATCGATTCATTGAAGCAGCTGATCAACAACGGGTTGACCGTAAGGCACCTGCGTTTCTAATCTCTCCAGAGAAAAGGGAAAAGTATCACGGCCAGGGCAATGACCATCAGGTCGAGCCCGGCCAGCAATCCCACCATTTGCCACCAGCCTCCCTGGATTACAGAGGCAAAAGCGGTAGAAGAGATCTTCATCAACAAAAGCAACTGGGGAATGATGATGGGGAAACCCATGATCGCCATCAATGCCGCCTGTTGCTGTGCTTTGGCGGCAATAGCTGCCAGAAAAGTAAATACCAGGCTCAGGCTTACGCCGCCCAGGCAGGTGATGAATAAAAATGTGAGTCCATTCTCCAGTGGATTGCCCAATAACACCGTAAATACGCCCAGACTCAGCAGGCTCATCACGATCATCAGCAATGCGTTGAACAGGAGTTTGGACAGTACAAAATCCCTGGCACCTGCTATGGAGTAGAAATAGAGCATACGCCCCCGGTTCTCCTGAAGAAAACTTTTGGCCACGGCATTGATGCACACAAACAGCTGGATCACCCAGAACAGTCCGTTCCATACTTTCTCTTCGGGCTGGTCCATCGACAGGTACACCACAAATATGGTAGAAGCCAGGTACAACAGGATGCCATACAGGGTATATTGCTGACGGGCTTCCAGCAGCAGATCCTTCTGCATCAATGCCAATATGCGTTGGTTAGCTTTCATGGGCACATTTGCGGCATCTGGGTTCGTAAGTTTCTTTTTCGCCGAGCAATACCTGTCCTTCCTGGGCAGTTTTGCGGTAAGAAACATTGGCAATATTGCCACACTGCATGCAGATGGCGTGCAGTTTGGTGATATAATCGGCAATCGACAACAGGTAGGGCATCTGGCCAAAGGGTTTCCCCAGGTAATCCATATCGAGGCCAGCCACTATGACGCGTACGCCCCTGAGTGCCAGGGTCTCACATACGTTACAGATCTCATCGTCAAAAAATTGGGCCTCATCGATGCCCACTACGTCTACGCCTTCGGACAGCAACAGGATGGTTTGGGAATTGTCGATAGGGGTAGATTGTATGGCATTGGCGTCGTGACTGACCACATTGGTCTCATCGTAACGCACATCGATGGCAGGTTTGAAGATCTCTACTTTCAGGTTGGCGATCTTGGCCCTTTTCAGCCTGCGGATCAGTTCTTCGGTCTTGCCGCTGAACATACTTCCGCAAATCACTTCGATCCATCCTCTTCTCTCGCCTGATAAATTCGGTTCAATAAACATCCGTAAAATAAATTAAACAGGAAAACGTTTGTAACTTTAGACATCCCAAGTTTTGGTAACCCCCAAATGTATTACATCCGATGGAAAGAGTGGGCACGTTGATCAACAAACTGAAGGAACAATTTGAGCAGCAGGCTGATGCCGACAAACTGGCGGTGACGGCGCAGATGCTCCTGGCCGAGTTACAGGCCAACCAGTCTGCCCAATCGGTGAAAAGCAAGGTTTCCGTTGTGTTGCCTTCGGTAGCTACCCATGCCCATACTACAGCGCCAGAGCCGGAAAAAGAAGCCCCTGTTTCCAACTGGTTGTTCGAAACACCCACGGACATTCCAACGCTGGCGCACCAGGTGCAGCCTGTTCAGGTTGAAGTCCCAGCAGCGCAAGTGCCCAAAAAACAGTTGTTTGAATTCAATACCTTACTGGCTACCCCAAAAGAGAGCCTGAATGAGAAGCTGAAAGAAGAAAAAGTGGAAGTAGCTGCGGTATTGCAGGGCGCACCGATACGTGATCTGAAAAAAGCCATCGGCATCAATGACCGTTTCCTGTTTGTAAATGATTTGTTCAGGGGTGACGAGAATATGTATGAACGGAGCCTGAAAACCATCAACAGCTTCAGCATTTACCCGGAAGCACAATATTGGATCCAGCGCGAATTGAAAGTAAAACTGAGCTGGCCCGATAACAGTGAAGCAGTGAAGATCTTCGATCAACTGGTCAAGAGACGGTTTTCCTGAATATAGCCCAAAACCTTTTCTGTAGCACCCGCTTTTGACTGTACATAATCGCCGGCTGCTGATGCCGCTTTGTGGTATATGTCTTTTTGTTGTAATAACTGCTGCAACTGTTCTTCCAGCTCCAGCGCATCTTCAATGACAAAAGCGCCTCCGCAGTCAATCATTTCTTCCGCTTCCGCATATTTATCGTAAACCGGTCCGAAGATCACGGGGATCCGGTACACCGCAGCTTCCAGGATATTGTGTATGCCATCGTCACCGAAACCCCCGCCGATATATCCGATCGTTGCATAATGGTATAAGCGGCTCAGCATACCCATATTATCAATGATCAGCACATTGATATTGTCTGAGATGAATTTACCTTTTTCAATGGCATTCCTGTAATCTGAGAATAACATGGCGTGTTTATACAGCCGGAGGCATTCTTCCAGTCTTTCCGATTCAATGGCATGTGGTGCAATGATCCAGCGGGTTTCGGGATGGGTATTGGCAAAATGATCCAGTTCCTCGTCGTCTTCTGTCCAGGTGCTGCCTGCCACAATAGTAGGGTGCCCCTCGCAGAACTGCCCGATCAGTGGGATTGCCTCAAACCTGTTCCTGATGGTGATGACACGATCAAAACGTGTATCACCACTGATCAGCACTTTCTCCTGCAGACCAATTGCGTTCAACAGACTGGCTGAAGCGGCGTTCTGCACCAGCAGACAGGTAAAGGCAGCCAGCATTTTTCGGTGCAGGTAGCCATACCACTTGAAAAAAGGCTGTTCCTCACGAAAGATGCCTGATACCAGCAGCAGCGGTATTTCCCTGTCGCGGATCTCTTTCAGGTAATAATACCAGAATTCATATTTGATAAAGACCACCAGTGAAGGTTGAACGATATCCAGGAAACGGTCTGCATTTTTGGGAGAATCCATCGGCAGGTAAAAAATATGGTCTGCTCCCTGGTAGTTCTTCCGGATCTCATAACCCGAAGGCGAAAAAAATGTGAGCAGTATCTTATGACCTGGATAGGATGTTTTTATTCCCTCCAATACGGGCAGTCCCTGTTCGAACTCGCCCAGTGAAGAACAATGGATCCAGATCACCGGGTGGGGGTTCTTATAAAATGCGGAACTCAGCTTTTCGAACAATTTTTTCCTGCCGGAGACCCATAACCGGGCTTTGGCATTGCCGAGACCAATGATACGGGCAATAAGGGGATACAGCCATACGAATAAACGGTAGATCAGCATCAGCAAAGGTTATACTGCAAAGAAACAAATAAAACAGCTTGTATGACCGGGTGCTTTTATATGAGGATTCGGCGGTATATGAGCCTTTTGCAGTAATTTTGCCGCTGCTAAATTCAAAGAACTATGCGGCCAATACAAATGGTGGATACAAAGACCCAGTACCTGAAAATAAAGCCCGAAGTGGATGCGGCTATTCAGGCAGTGCTGGATAGTGCGGTATACATTGGTGGAAAACCGGTTCAGGATTTTGCGGCGGCCCTGGGGCAGTACGTAGGTGTTACACACACCATTCCCTGCGCCAATGGTACGGATGCGCTGCAGATTGGCATGATGGCCCTTGACCTGCAACCCGGCGATGAAGTGATCACCCCTTCGTTTACCTATATTGCTACTACGGAAGTGGTGGCGCTGCTGAAACTCAAACCTGTTTTTGTGGAAGTGGATCCACGTACTTTTTGTATGGATCCCGCTGCATTGCGCAAAGCCATCACACCCAGGACCAAAGCCATTGTACCGGTTCACCTCTATGGACATTCGGCGCCAATGGAAGAGATCATGGCGATCGCCAAAGAGTATAACCTGTATGTGATAGAAGACAATGCGCAGGCCATTGGCTGCGATTACCGTTTTGCAGATGGAAAAGTTGCCAAAACAGGAAGTATCGGAACAATCGGGGCCACTTCATTTTATCCCAGTAAGAACCTGGGCGCTTTTGGAGATGGTGGCGCTATTTTCACCAATGATGATGCCCTGGCACATAAGCTGAAAATGATTGCCAATCATGGACAGGAAAAAAGGTATTACCATGAACTGGTGGGCTGTAACTCCCGCCTGGATGCCATACAGGCGGCCATATTGGGTATCAAACTGACCCGACTGGACGAATATAACCAGGCAAGAAAACAGGTAGCCGCTTTTTATAACCAGGCGTTTGCCGGTAATGAAAAGATCACTACGCCGTTTGTGGCTTCCTATAGCGATCATGTGTACCATCAATATACACTCGTACTGAATGATGTAGACAGGGATGGCTTAAGCACCTATCTTGCTGAACAGAAGATACCATCCATGATCTACTACCCGGTTCCCGGACACAGGCAGAAAATGTTCGGTTCGCTTAAACTGGCACCGCAGAATATGGAAACCACCGATTGGTTAACAGAACGGGTAATCTCTTTGCCGGTTCATACGGAAATGGATGAAGAACAACTGGCCTATATAACTGGTCATGTATTGAAATACGTAAATCAGTAAACATGAAGATTGCAGTGGTAGGAACAGGGTATGTTGGACTGGTTACCGGAACCTGTTTCGCAGAAACGGGTAATAAAGTAACCTGCATCGATATAGATCAGCAGAAAGTAGAAAAATTGGGCAGGGGCGAGATCACGATCTATGAGCCGGGGCTTGAAAAAATATTTCTTCGTAACCTGAAAGAGAGCAGGTTGAAATTCACCACCAAGCTGGCAGAAGGTGTTAAGGATGCAGAGATCGTATTTCTTGCGCTTCCCACGCCACCCGGCGAAGGTGGTGCCGCAGACCTGCGATACGTGCTGGGCGTTGCTACCGAACTGGGAAAACTGCTCACCGATTACAAAGTGATCGTAGACAAGAGTACAGTGCCGGTAGGTACTGCGGAAAAGGTACAGGCGGCTATTGCGGCAAATTATAAAGGCGAATTTGATGTGGTGAGTAATCCCGAATTCCTGCGCGAGGGGGTTGCTGTGGATGATTTCATGAAACCCGACAGGGTAGTAGTGGGCACTGTTTCAGAAAGGGCCAGAAAAGTGATGAGCGATCTGTATGCCCCTTTTGTGCGTCAGGGTAACCCGGTCATCTTTATGGATGAAAAATCTGCCGAACTCACCAAATATGCCGCCAATTCCTTCCTGGCTACCAAGATCTCTTTCATGAACGAGATCGCACAATTGTGTGAAAGACTGGGAGCGGATGTGGATATGGTACGAAGAGGCATCGGCAGTGATGACCGTATTGGCAAACGTTTTCTGTTCCCGGGTATCGGGTACGGGGGAAGTTGTTTTCCCAAAGATGTGCAGGCACTGATCACTTCTGCGGAAGAAGCGGATTATGATTTTAAGATACTGAAAGCTGTTGAACGTGTTAATGACCTGCAGAAATTGCATCTGATGCCGCGGATCAAAGCCTGTTTCAAAGGAGATCTGAAAGGCAGGCATTTTGCGTTGTGGGGACTTTCTTTCAAGCCCAACACAGATGATATCCGCGAAGCGCCGGCATTGTACCTGATCGATGCCCTGCTTGCCGAAGGGGCAACCCTTTCGGTATTTGATCCGGAAGCCATGAATAATGTAAAGGCTTTATTAGGCGATAAGGTGACTTATGCAGAAGGACAATATGCCGCGTTGAAAGATGCCGATGCATTGATCATTGCCACGGAGTGGAGCGAATTCCGCACACCTGACTTTGACATGATCAACCATTCGCTGAAGAACAAAGTGATCTTTGACGGACGTAACCTGTTTGATGTAAAATATATTTCTGAACTTGGTTATCATTACGAAAGTATTGGTCGCCCCAGTGCCAAATAATATGTCACAGAAACGAATACTGATCACCGGTGCTGCCGGTTTCCTGGGCTCGCATCTTTGCGATCGTTTTATCAAAGAAGGTTATCATGTCATCGGGATGGATAACCTGATCACCGGTGATATCCGGAATATCGAACACCTGTTTCCGCTGGATAATTTTGAGTTTTATCACCATGATGTGACCAAGTTCATCCATGTGTCCGGTGAACTGGATTATATCCTTCATTTTGCATCACCCGCCAGCCCGATCGATTACCTGAAAATACCGATCCAGACATTGAAAGTAGGAGCATTGGGTACGCATAACTGTCTGGGACTGGCCAAAGAGAAAAAAGCACGTATCCTGGTGGCTTCCACCAGTGAAGTATATGGCGATCCGCTGGTGCATCCGCAAACGGAAGAATACTGGGGCAATGTAAATCCTGTAGGCCCCCGCGGCGTGTATGATGAAGCCAAACGTTTCATGGAATCCATCACCCGGGCTTATTATACCTTTCATGGTGTGGAGACAAGGATCATACGCATATTCAATACCTATGGCCCCAGGATGCGGCTGAACGACGGTCGCGCCTTACCTGCTTTTATAGGGCAGGCTTTACGTGGAGAAGACCTGACCGTATTCGGAGATGGCAGCCAGACCCGTTCTTTCTGTTATGTGGACGACCTGGTGGAAGGGATCTATCGTTTATTGATGAGTGATTACAGCATGCCGGTGAATGTGGGCAATCCCAACGAAATATCCTTGAAGGATTTTGCAGAGGAAGTATTGAAACTGACGGGCTCTTCTGTAAAAATTGTGTACAAACCTTTACCGGTGGATGATCCGAAACAACGCAGGCCGGATATCACAAAAGCAAGAGAAATACTGGGATGGGAGCCTGTGATCGACCGGGCCGAGGGACTGAAGCGTACGTATGAATACTTCAAGTCACTTCCTGAGGAAGAATGGTCCAGACAACCGAAAGAATTTGTTTCACTGAAAAAATAAATAGCTGTTATGGCAAAACCACTGGTTGTTGTTACGGGAAAAAACGGGCAATTGGGATGGGAATTGCAGCAATTGGTCAGCCAGCAGCCGATGGAATACGATTTCCTGTTCACCGGCAGAGAAGAACTGGACCTGAGCGACCCGGACCTGATACACACATTCTTCCAAAAACATCATCCTGACTATGTCATCAACTGTGCTGCCTATACGGCTGTGGATAAGGCAGAGACCGAGCAGGATTTTGCCTATACCGTCAACGCCTCTTCAGTAGGACTGCTGGCTGCAGAATGTGCCAGGAAAGATTGTGTTTTTATTACGCTCTCCACCGACTACGTATTTGATGGAAAAGGCACAGAACCTTATTCTACGGACCATCCTACAGATCCCGTGAATTATTACGGGTACACCAAATTAACAGGTGAGCATCTTGCATTGGCCAATAATCCCCAAACCATCATTATCCGCACTTCCTGGGTGTATAGTGTTCACGGCAACAATTTTGTAAAAACGATGCTCCGCTTAATGAAAGACAGGAGCGAATTGAAAATAGTGAGTGACCAGGTGGGGTCACCTACCTATGCTGCAGACCTGGCTGCGGCGTTATTACAGGTGATTGGAGAACTGGCCAAAGGCAACCGGCATTATGGTGTGTACCATTACAGCAATGAAGGTGTGATCTCCTGGTTCGATTTCGCCACTGCCATTCAGCAGATCGCGGACCTGCATTGTCAGTTGCTGCCGATTCCTACAACAGCGTATCCGACACCGGCCAAACGGCCTGCCTATTCTGCTATGGATACGCAAAAGATTGTCAGGGACTTTGGCGTATCCCTTAGAAGCTGGAAAGATAGTCTTGCTGAATGTATCAGCAAATTATAAACATTACTGGTTGATCAATTGTAACAGGTCCTGCATCTTTATTCCTTCATAGTCTTTGATAACCCAATCCGCGTTACCAAGTTCTTCTGGGGTATGTGTGGTGGTGAGTGCTACCACTTTCATGCCTGCGCCACCGGCAGAAGCAATGCCCACTGTGGCATCTTCAAAAGCGATGCATTTTTCAGCAGGCAGGCCCAGTTCCTTTGCGGCAAGCTGGTACATTTCAGGATGTGGTTTTCCATGCGTGATATCGCTACCCTTGATTACCCTTTTGAAATAGTGCTGGATATGTATATGTGCAAAGAGAAAATCTATATTGTCCTGTATACCGGAAGTAGCAATCACCATCGGAATATTCTGCTGGTGCAGCAACTCCAGAAATGGCAGTAACCCGGGTATGGGTTTTATATGTGCCGCATAGATCTCCCGGTACAGGCTTTCTTTCTCATTCGTATATTTTTCGATCTCTTCTGCGGACATATCCGGTTGCTGAAATACGTATTTCACACAATCCGTCATGGTCCGTCCGTTGAAGTGGGTTTTATATTCTTCAAGGCTTAGCTCCCGGTTTCTCTTCCGGTAAAATTCCTGCCAGGTGATGAAGTGGAACTGGTTGTTATCAATGAGTGTCCCGTCAAGGTCGAAGGCAACGGCAAATGGAGGCATGGGAGTAATTGAAAATTAAAAATTCAAAATTAAAAATGAAGTTGGGTCAGGGTTGTTGGCTTTGGGTGGCTTTGACAGAATCAAGGTACTGGGCACTGTTTCCTTTGGGGATGCTGAGTGAGGTCCACTGGCTGTTCCGGATCATTTTTCCCAAATAAACGATCTGTCCAACATGATAAGGGTAGTGGGCTAGCTGCCGTAGTATGGCATCATATACCGATAAGGGTTCCGTTCTTATGGTGATGGTTTTTGTCAGGTCTTCCGGTTGCAGTTTTTCCAAACTGTTGAAAAGGCATTTCCAGCCCTCTTCCCAGAAAGAAAGCAGATCCTGTTTACTGCAGGGTGCTACCTCAAATTCCGCATCACGCCTGCGCCATTCCTTTTCACCATCTTCGGTCAACAGGTTGGTCCAGCGGCTCAGCATGTTGCCGTACAAGTGTTGTATGATGACGGCAATACTATTGCTTTCACCGGAGGGTTGAAAGAACATATCGGCCTCCGTTAACTGGTCGAATGTTTTATCTCCCAATTCCTTGTAATACCTGAACCGCTTGATGGCGTCTTTCAGAAATCCTGCTTCAAATGACATGATAGGTTGTTTTATCAGGGTGCAAAACCCGCCACAGAATCGTCTCCTCTCTTATCCGCAACGGTTTCTTTTTTACCATTGCTCAAAACGCGGATGGCTTCGGTTCGGCCGATGGCGCCTCGTTCTGTTACCTTATAACCCATTGACTGCAATTGTTTTTTGGTCTCGGCATTGAAATCCTTTTCGATCATCACTTCATCCGGTAGCCATTGGTGGTGGAATTTGGGTTTATTGATGGCATCATCCGCATTCATGTTAAAATCTACCAGGTTCACAATGGCCTGGTAGACCGAAGTGGGGATGGTGGTTCCTCCAGGGGTTCCTACAACTACGAAGGGTTTGTTATTTTTCAGTAACAGGGTAGGAGTCATGGAGCTTAACATTCTTTTCCCGGGAACAATGGCATTGGCTTCACCGCCCACCGCACCATACATGTTGGGAACCCCGGGTTTCACGCTGAAATCATCCATTTCATTATTCAGCAGGAATCCGGCACCGCCTACCACCGTTCTGCTGCCATAACCGCCATTTAAGGTTGTGGTGACCGCCACCATATTACCGGCTGCATCCATCACGCTCAGGTGAGTGGTCTGTTCGCTTTCCTTAATCTGTCCCGCTTTTACTGTGGAGCTGCTGCCTGCTTTATCAGGAGTATAATCGCTCATGCGTTGCTGGGCATATTCTTCGCTGGTCAAGGTCTTTACGGGGACATTGTAAAAATCAGGGTCTCCCATAAATTCCGCACGGTCAGCATAAGCGCGGCGTTCAGCTTCTACCATCAGTTGCACTGATTTCGCCGTTTGAAAACCATAGCTGCCTACGGGAAATTTCTCGATCATTTTCAGCATCTGTGCAATCAGGATACCGCCACTGCTGGGTGGGGCGAAACTGATGATCTCGTGACCACGGTAAGTGAATTCCAGAGGATTGCGCAGTTTGGCCGTATAGTTTTTCAGGTCATCCAGTGTGATGATGCCATTGCCACGCTGCATCTCTTCTACGATCAGTTTGGCGGTCTCCCCGGTATAAAACCCGGCAACCCCATCCTTCTGCACCCTGCGTAATGTGGCGGCCAGTTCTTTCTGCACCAGTGTGTCACCTGCTTTCCATTTGCTTTCTTTTACGAAAGCAGTGGGTCGGGTGCTGAATTTGAGAAAACTTTCGCGGGTGCTGTTCAGGCTGCTGGCTTCCCTTTCGGTGATGGAGAATCCTTTTTCAGCCAGGTCTATCGCAGGCTGTATCAGCTCTCTGAAAGGAAGTTTGGCATAAGGCATAGTAGCAAACAATCCGGCAATGGTTCCGGGAATACCTGAAGCCAGGTGGCCGCTTTGCGATAAGTTCAATTGTACATTCCCGTTTTTATCCAGGTACATATCGCGGTGAGCTTTTTCAGGGGCCGCTTCGCGGTAGTCGATACCGATCAGTTCGCCATTGTTTTTCCTGCCCAGCAAAAATCCTCCGCCACCAATATTGCCCGCGCCCGGGTATACCACGGCCAGCGCCAGCTGTGTGGCAATGGCCGCATCAAAGGCATTTCCTCCCTTCTTCATCATAGCTGCACCAACCAGGCTGGCTAGTGGGTGGGCACTGCTGACAGCCGCTTTGCTGAAATCATTCTTCTTGACGATATGGTATTGATAGGGATTAATGGCTTTGCCGGGACCTACGATGGAGCGGACGGACTGTGCATCCAGGGAAAACTGGCTTCCCAATGCCAGTATACAGATGATTGCTTTTCTCATGGCAGAAAATTACTGCTTTTTGGAACACCTCAAAGCCTCTTGGCATAGCTGTGTAAAAAAAACTCGGGGATAATGTCCGCTGGCTTTTTTTCTTGCCTACATTCACTGATTATTTATTACCTATATGAAGAGATTATTATCCGTTTTTGCACTCCTGTTGCTGGCCGATATTGTTTTTGCACAGGGTTTGCAAAGTCCAGAACAGTACATGGGTTATAAGATCGGTACCCGCTATACCCGTCATCATAAAGTGGTTGACTATTTCCGTTCCGTGGCGCAGGCCAGACCGGATATGGTAAAGATTGAAAAATACGGTGAGACCAATGAAGGCAGAGAATTGATCGTAGCATATATCGCATCGCCGGAGAACCTGCAGAAACTGGAATCGATCAGAACAAATAACCTGGGTTTGGCGGGGCTTGCCGCAAACAAAGGGGCTACGGAAAATGCACCTGCGATCGTCTGGCTGAGTTATAACGTACATGGTAATGAAACTTCCTCTTCGGAAGCGGCTATGCTTACCCTTTGGTCGCTCGTGGATCCGGGTAATGCGCAGACCAAGGAGTGGCTGAAAAATACCGTGGTGATCATGGATCCCTGCATCAACCCTGATGGACGAGACAGGTATGTGAACTGGTTCAACGGTATGGTGGGAACCCGTTTTAATCCAGACCCTGCAGCCCGTGAGCATGCTGAACCCTGGCCTGGAGGAAGGACCAACCATTATAATTTTGACCTGAACAGGGACTGGGCCTGGCAAACACAGGTGGAGAGCCAGCAACGCATCAAAAAATACAACCAGTGGATGCCGCAGGTGCACGTTGATTTTCATGAACAGGGGATCAACGAGCCTTATTATTTTGCTCCCGCAGCTGACCCGCTGCATGAAGTGATCACTCCCTGGCAGAAAGACTTCCAGGTATTGATCGGTAAGAACAATGCCAGGTATTTCGATCGTAATGGCTGGTTGTTCTTCACCAAGGAAAGATTCGATCTGCTGTATCCTTCTTACGGAGATACCTATCCCATTTACAACGGCGCCATCGGTATGACTTTTGAACAGGGTGGCGGTCCGCGTGGTGGACTGGGCATCATCAACGAAGACGGGGATACACTCACCCTGCTGGACCGTGCCACACACCATTATACAACGGGATTGTCTACTATTGAAACCGCTTCGCAGAACCGCCAGAAATTGGTGGATGAGTTCAGGAAATATTTCGACGACGGACAGGCAGGTAAGGTTGGTGAATACAAAACCTATGTGATGACTTCCAGGGATGAGAACAAGATCAAAGCGGTGATAAAATTGCTGGATCAGAATGGGATCGCGCATGGTTCCCTGACCAATAAAAATTTCCGTGGATATAACTATACTAACGGCAAGGATGATGCATATGCAGATGAAGGCTATCATGTGGCTGTAAGCGCTTTTCAACCAAGGTCTGCCATGGCGAAAGTATTGCTGGAGCCCAGAACGGTTGTTACAGATTCCAACACTTACGATATTACTGCCTGGAGTGTACCGTATGCTTACGGTGTTAAAGGATATGCAGTCAAAGAAAAACTGGAACTGACCAATGCGGTAAAACTGGTGGCTGCACTGCATGAAGCCAGGTCTTCTTACGGAGTACTGATCCCATACCAGTCGCTCAATGCTGCTAAGGCAATGGCATATATGCTGAAGAATGGCGTGAAAGTCCGCTTTGCCGAAAAACCGTTTACCTATCAGGGACGAAATTTTGATCGCGGTACTTTGATCATCCTGAAAACCAGTAATCCCGCAAACTGGAATGAAGTGGCTAACGAAGCCTGCAAACTATTTAACCTGCAACCGGTGGCAGTAGAGACAGGATTCATGGATAAAGGTGCTGATTTTGGTTCTCCGGATGTCAAGATCATCAACAGTGCCTTACAAGTGGCCATGCTTACTGGTGATCAGACAGCATCCGGCAGTGCCGGGGAGGTATGGCATTTCTTTGAAAAGCAACTGGAATATCCCATTACCTTACTCAATGCTGCGGACCTAGCCCGGATCAATATCCGTAATTACCAGGTGCTCATCATGCCAGATGGTAATTACCGGGTTCTCAATGATAAATCCGTAGCAGATAAGCTGAAGGATTTTGTCCGCAACGGTGGTAAACTCATCGCTTTGGATAATGCAGTTTCCATACTGTCCGCCTCAGATTGGGGTATCAAACTGAAAGACGATAAAACAGAGGAGAAGGGGGAATATGCCCATGTGAAAAAATATGCAGACAGAGAAAGCCAGTACCTGACCAATTCCATACCCGGGGCTATTTATAAACTGGAGCTGGACAATACCCATCCGCTGGGTTTTGGGTATCCGGATCATTATTTTACCCTGAAGCAGGACGGTAATATGTTTGAATTCATGAAAGAAGGCTGGAATGTGGGAGTGATGAAAAAAGATGCCTATGTGACCGGTTTTGCCGGCAGCAAACTGAAGCCGAAACTGAAAGACGGTGTGGTGTTTGGTGTACAGGATATGGGTAGCGGTAACGTGATCTATTTTGCCGAGAACCCGCTTTTCCGGAACTTCTGGGAGAACGGAAAGTTATTGATCTGTAATGCGGTTTTTCTGGTAGGACAATAAAAGCGTATCGTTTTGTGAAAAGTCAGGTCCCCGGACCTGACTTTTTTGTTAAACGGCTGAATCAATTACACAACTAAGACTATCTTCGAAAACATTTAAATTCTGGTTTCATGCGCTTTCAAACAAAAGCATTTTGGATTCTTTTTGCGATGTGCTGGATGTCCGGTGCCGACGCGTATTCGCAGACGCCGGTAACAAACAGCAGTACCGATATCTACCTGCAGTTGAAAAAACTGAATGTATTGGGCAGTGTATTGTATGTAGCTGCTCATCCGGATGATGAGAACAATGGTTTTTTGCCGTATCTGGCTAAAGAAAAACTGTATCGGACAGGATACCTGAGTCTGACCAGGGGTGATGGCGGTCAGAACCTGATCGGCAGCGAACAGGGCATAGAATTGGGATTGATACGCACACAGGAATTACTGGCTGCCAGAAGGATCGATGGGGCAGAGCAGTATTTCAGCCGTGCCTATGAATTCGGGTTCAGTAAAAGTGCGGAGGAAGCGTTGCGTATCTGGAACAAGGAAAAGGTATTGAGCGATGTGGTCTGGATGATCCGCAGGTTTCAACCTGATATCATCATTACACGTTTCCCCGGCGATGCAAGAGCAGGGCATGGACATCATGCAGCTTCCTCGATCATTGCGCAGGAAGCCTATACCGCTGCAGCAGATCCCAAACGTTTTCCGGAACAGTTCCAGTATGGGGTAAAGCCCTGGCAGGCCAAACGGATACTCTGGAATACCTTCAATTTTGGCGGGAACAATACCACTTCCAACGACCAGTTTAAAATGGATGTGGGAGGATACAATGCTTTGTTGGGTAAGAGTTACGGCGAACTCGGCGGTGAAGCCCGTACCATGCACAAGAGCCAGGGTGAGGGAAGGCCACGCAGGAGAGGACAGGTATATGAATTCTTCCAGACCCTCGGTGGCGACGCCCCCAAAAATGATCTAATGGATGGCATCATTACCGGTTGGAGAAGGATCCCGGGTGGGGAGCAGGTGGAGGCCCAGGTCAATACGATCCTTGCCCAATACCAGTTCGAGAAACCGGAAGCTTCTGTTCCGGCACTGGTGCAGTTATACCGTACCATAAAAAAATTACCTGCAGGTAACTGGCGCGATAAAAAACTGGAAGAGACACAAGCGCTCATCGAAGCCTGTTCGGCGCTGTTCACCGAAGCGACTACTGCGCAGGAGACCGTTGTACAGGGGGATCTGCTGAACATCAGTTTTTTCCTAAATAAAAGGAGGGAGGTGAATGCCAGTCTGAAACAGGTAGTGCTGGAAAAGTTTGACACCACGGTAAACCTGCCTCTGACATTGAATAACAATGTAACGATCAATAAAATGTATCGGGTATCGCCCGATAAAAAGATATCGCAACCGTATTGGCTGGAATATCCCAAAGCTGAGGGCATATTTGATGTACGGGATCAGTTGCTGATCGGAAAAGCCGAGAACGATCCTGCTTATGAAGCCGTTTATACAGTGGAGATCGAAGGGGAGGATTTTGTGATCAGGCGCCCCGTACAATACAAAGTGGTGGATCCTGCCAAGGGCGAATTGTATCAGCCACTGGTAATACTGCCCGCCGTGGAAGCCAACTTTACCAAAGAGAATTTTGTTTCGTTGAATGGCTCTCCTGTAAAAGTGGCCGTTCAGATAAAACAGAATATTCCACAAACCGCACAGTTAGAGGCTGACATAACCAGGGCCCAACTCTTTAAACAGGAACCTTTGGTGATGAACGGACAAGGATCCGGGGCCAACAAAGAGATGGTATCTGTATTTACGCCAGTGGACAAATTACAGAATCAGAAAGAAGAACTCACGTTGGTTCCTGCTAAGGCCCAAGTGTTGAATGGGAGCACCCGGGTGATCTCCTATGACCATATTCCCACCATCACTTACTTCGCTCCTGCAAAAGCCAACCTCTTGAACTTGAACATCAAGACGGTCGGTAAGAAAGTGGGATATATAGTAGGTGCCGGTGATAAAGTGGCTCAGGCACTGGAGCAGTTGGGGTATGAAGTAAAGATACTTTCCGAAGAAAATCTCTCGATAGAGCAGCTTGCCCAGTTCGATGCAGTGATATTGGGTATACGGGCCGGCAATATCTATGAATTCCTTACCAATAAGAATGAGGTGCTGAGCAAGTATGTAGAGAACGGCGGCAATCTCATTGCACAATACGTGAAAAGTAATACGGTCGGCAATAAGCGGATCAAACTGGGGCCATATCCTTTTTCGATCAGTTCGGGTTCACGCGTAACGGAAGAAGATGCCCAGGTAAGTTTTCTGCTGCCCGAACACCCGGTGTTGAATTACCCCAACAAGATCACGGAGAAGGATTTTGAAGGCTGGGTTCAGGAGCGCAGCACTTACCAGGTTGATCAGGCCGACCCGCATTATGTGATGCCGCTGGCCATGCATGATACCGGCGAAAAACAAAGCAACGGAAGCCTGGCCATAACACCCTACGGGAAAGGTAATTTTGCGTATGTTAGTCTTGTGTTGTTCCGGCAGTTACCGGCAGGTGTACCCGGTGCATACCGTTTGCTGGCCAACCTGATCGCATTACCTAAAAATCCATAACCATGCAGCCCAGGAAAAGAATCGGATTTGTAACATTGATATTATTGGGGTTGGGCATCGGCTTGTTCCTCAAAAATGTAAAGATCGGCCTGATTGTTGGACTAATGCTTGGCATGCTGGCGGGAGGGATCCTTAGCAGCAGCACCAAAAAATGAGTTGTTTTTGTAAAGCATTCATGTCAATACTATGACCCATAAAGACAAGATACCCGTTTTTTCCTCCTGGCGTTGCTGGTACTTTTTTGTATTGGTGGTACTGGCGTTGCTGATCATTTTTTTTGCCTGGTTTACTAAATTCTTTTCATGAGCCAACTTGACTGGATAGTACTGGGGATCACACTCACAGCCATCATTGCCTATGGCTTGTATAAAAGCCGGACAGCCAAGAACCTGGAAGGCTATTTCCTGAGCGACAGGAGCATGCCCTGGTACCTGGTGCTGTTAAGCATCATGGGAACACAGGCCAGCGCCATTACCTTCCTTTCTGCACCCGGACAGGCATTTACGGATGGGATGCGTTTTGTGCAATATTATTTCGGATTACCGATCGCCATGGTGATACTTTGTATCACGTTCGTACCCCTGTTCCATAAGGTAAAAGTGTTCACGGCGTACGAGTTCCTGGAGCAAAGGTTTGACCTGAAGACAAGAACCTTCACTTCCTTCCTCTTCCTGTTGTCGAGAGGCTTGTCAACCGGTATCAGTATTTATGCGCCTTCCATTATCCTGTCATCCTTACTGGGCTGGGATATTTTCTGGACCAATATAGTGATGGGGGGCCTGCTCATCATCTATACCGTCAGTGGCGGGGCCAAAGCGGTGGCGTATACCCAGCAGTTACAACTGCTCATCATTTTCGCGGGCATGTTCGTGGCGGGCTATTGTATTGTTCATTATCTGCCGGAAGGGGTTGGGTTCACGGATGCATTGAAAGTAAGTGGTGCCTCCGGTAAGTTGAATGTGATCACAACCGGGATCTCTTCGGAAGGATTTGATTGGAAGGACCGGTACAATATCATCAGTGGTGTAATCGGAGGTTTTTTTCTGGCGCTGTCCTATTTTGGTACCGACCAGTCGCAGGTGGGCCGTTATCTTACCGCCAAGGGCAATACCGAAAGTCGTATTGGGTTACTTATGAATGGCCTGGTGAAGGTTCCGATGCAGTTCCTGATCCTGTTATTGGGCGCCATGCTGTTTACATTTTATCAGTTCAATTCTTCGCCGGTATTTTTCAATAAGGCAGTTGCTGAAAAAGCTATGACCACCGGTTACAAAGATTCGCTGGCAGGTATAGAAAAAAAATTCAACGAACAGCAACTGGTACAGCAAAAGCTGAGCAGGAATTATGTGATTGATAAAAAAGAAAATTATAAGGACAGCCTTCGCGAAGGATCTGCGAAACTTTCCGCCATTCAGAAAGAATATAAGACTGTCCTGAAGAAGGCCCTGCCGGCTGATGATACCAGCGATACCAATTATATCTTTCTCAGGTTTGTGGTCGATTTCCTGCCCAAAGGTATCGTGGGCCTTCTCATTGCCATCATTTTCCTGGCTGCCTGGGGGTCTATTGCAGCAGCACTCAACTCACTGGCTTCCTGCACCATGATCGATTTCCATGTCCGTTTTCGTGGCTCTGCTTACGACAGTAGCGATGCAATAAAATGTGCTGATGAATACAAACTGTCCAAATATTATACGTTAGGTTGGGGGATTTTCTGCATCATCACTGCTGAATTCGCCACCGGTATGGGGAGCCTGATTGAGGCGGTGAATGTGCTGGGATCACTTTTCTATGGTGTGATACTCGGTATTTTCCTGGTTGCGTTCTACTGTAAAAAAGTAGGCGGTAATGCCGTTTTTATCGCTGCGGTCATCGGCGAGCTGGTGGTCATCACTTTTTTCCTTCTGGACAAATACAATGTGATCGGCCTTGGTTTCCTCTGGCTCAATGTGGTGGGTGCCGTAGCGGTGGTATTACTGGCTTTATTGCTGCAGCTCTTTATGAAAAAGCAATTGGCAGTTAGCAGGTAGTACTCATTTCTTTTTGTAATACTGCGGTTCTCTTACCATCGGATCACTACGACTGATGATAGTGGAACAGCAGATCAATTACTAACTACTAATTACTCCTCCACGGCCATTCCCTGTTGTTGTATGACTTGATCAGGTAGGCGATCACTCCCAACCCGATCACCGTTACTCCGCCCATCATCATCTTATGCCCGGTAGAGAAAAAGATATACCCCCAGATCAGTATCGCCAATATTACAGGCAGGGGGTAGAAGGGCATTCGCCAGGCAAAATGCGACCGGCCTTTCCGTTTTACCAGCCACATCAGTCCGATACCCTGTCCTATGAACTGTATCAGTATCCGCATGGCGAGAATGGCGTCGATCACGTCTTTCAGTTTGAACAGGAGACTGAATACAAATGCAATGCCGCCGAGGAATAGGAGAGAGATGTGCGGAAAATGTTTGCTAGGATGCAGTCTGGCAAAGATCTTGAAAAAAGCTCCGTCGCTGGCGGCTGCAAAGGGAATGCGGCTGTAACCCAAAGTGGCCGAAAACACAGAAGCGAATGCTACCCAGAGGATCAGGATGGTGGCGATGGTGGCGGAAGTGGATCCCGACAGGTGTTGTACAAACTCACTCACCACGAACTTGCTTTTCTGGATCTGTTCAAGGGGCAACACGGAAGCTACGCTGATATTCATCATGAGATACAGCACTGCGATCCCGGCTATGGAGATGAACATACTTCGCGGGATGTTTTTTTGGGGTTGCACGATCTCTCCACCCAGATGGCATACATTGTAATATCCGAGGTAACTGTATACGGATTTTACACTGGCAAAACCCAGAGCGGCAGCAAAAGCATGATCTACCTGTAAACCGTTATTGATCTGTTGAACCGGTTCGAGAAAATGTCCGTGAAACAGTCCCCCTCCGATGATCCAGGACAAAGTGATCAGCACACCGACCCATAACAGCACGCTGATTTTACCAATGGCTTCTATTTTTCGGTACAGCATTGCCACGATCAGTATCACCAATCCTCCACTGACACATTTGCTTTGCCATTCTTCAAGATGGGTGATATACCCTGCATACTGCGCAAATCCGATGGCAGCCGAAGCGATTACCAGGGGGGCCTGTATCATGGTCTGCCACACAAACAGGAAACTCATCAGCTTGCCCCACTTGGGTCCGTAGCCCTCTTTTAAGAAGTTGTAACTACCTCCGGCCAGCGGATAGGTAGCACCCAGCTGGCTCCAGATCATGGCATCAATGAATGAGAGAATGGCCCCCGCGATCCAGGCATATAAGAACCAGGGACCTTTCAGTGTTTCTGCCACCACGCTTAATACCACGAATGGGCCAATGCCCACCATATCGGTCATGTTAATGGCCGTAGCCTGTAAAAGGCTTATCTTTCTTTCCAGTTTTGGTTGCTCGCTCATGTGCTTGTGGGCATAAAACTATTTCTTTGTAAGCAGACTAATCCGTTATGCGTAAAAAGTTTTCAACAGTAGACTGGGCAAAAACTGCCAATATATACGAGGTCAATATCCGACAGTACACCGTGGAGGGTAATTTTATGGCCTTCAGCAATCATTTGCCTCGACTGCGTGCAATGGGGGTGGATATCCTCTGGCTCATGCCCATCACACCCATCAGTGAAAAAGAGCGGCTGGGTAGCCTGGGCAGTTATTATGCCTGCAGCAGTTATATGCGTGTGAGTCCCGAATTTGGCGACCTGACCGATTTCAAACACCTTGTTCGGGAAGCCCACCTGTTGGGTTTTAAGGTAATCATCGACTGGGTGGCCAATCATACCGGATGGGATCATGAATGGACCGTTTCTCATCCCGAATGGTACGTAAAAGATATGCAGGGTGGTTTTACAGAACGAAACGGATGGAAGGATGTCATCGACCTTGACTATACCAACAGTGCCATGCGTGAAGCCATGATCGAAGCCATGAAGTACTGGGTGGACGAATGTAATATCGATGGTTTCCGTTGTGATATGGCACACTTGGTCAGTTTGGATTTCTGGAGAGAAGCCAGAACTGCCTGCGATGCCATTAAACCTCTGTTCTGGCTGGCAGAATGCGAAGAGACAAGCTACCATGATGTATTTGATGTTAGCTACGCCTGGAGCTGGATGCATGCTACCGGCAAACAGGCAAGAGGAGAAGCCAGTTTGCACGATGTTCGCGAAGTATTACATGCGTATACGCAATATCCGGAAGGCGCACGAAAACTGTTCTTCACCACCAATCATGATGAGAACAGCTGGAATGGGACCGAGTATGAGAAATATGGTAAAGCGGCCAAAGCCTGGGCCGTATTTACCGCTACCTGGGAGCGGGGTATGCCACTGATCTATAGCGGACAGGAAAGCCCCAATACCAAGCGGATAGAATTCTTTCACAAAGACCTGTTTGAGTGGAAACACCCGCTGCAACTGGAAGATTTTTACCGCGAACTCTTACACCTGCATAAAACCAACCCGGCTGTTCAGGAAGGTGAAACTTGTATCCTCCCGTCGGCACATGATGACCAACTGATGGCCTTCCTGCGTCGCAGAAATGAAGCGGCGGTGCTTGTTTTGCTCAACGTATCTAACCAGGATCGTTTACAGGTGTCTGTGCAGCATGAATGGCTCACCGGCAAATTCAGAAATATTTTCACCGGCCTGGAATTCTACTTTACCGGATCAGAGAATTTTGAACTGCAGTCCGGCGAATACTTTGTATACGAAAAGATAAGTTGACCTGCCCACAAAAATAAAGCGGCGGTCTCCCAGAAACCGCCGCCTAAAAAAACATTCACTCATTCACTCATTGATCCTAATCCACATCACTCAGATCCAACGGATACGGATAAGTGCTTTCAAATCCGGGATAAACTCCTTCGATCTTCACTTTTCTTCCTTTATTGATAGAGAGGATTTTGTCCAGCTCATTTACGCTCTTGATCTCCTGGTCATTCACACTGGTGATAATAAACCCTTCCTGCATCCTTGTTTTCTTCAATAGGCCATCACCGATCTTTTTCACCAGCACGCCACCATTGATCTGGTTGGCAGCCGCTGTTTTGCTGTCGATAGCTACCAGTTCGGCTCCCAGTTTTTCCAATATACCAGTTGTTTTTACGATATCGGTTGTACCGGCCTTATTCTTCAGGGTCAGTGATACGGTATTTTCTTTCCCACCACGCAGGTAAGTGAGTGAAATTTTATCGCCGGGTTTATAACGGGTAACCTGCTCCTGCAGTTCAGGACCGGTAGTCACTTCCTTACCGTTGATCTTGGTCACCACATCCCCTTTCTTGATACCGGCAGCTGCTGCAGCGCCATCAGAGGGCACATCGGTCACGTAAACGCCTTCGCCTTCTTTGTAACCCGTGCCCAGTTCTTTTTTCTGCTCATCGGTCAGGTTCTCTTTCGGATACTGGATACCAATGAATGCACGCTGCACTGCACCAAATTTTACAATGTCGGTCACGATCTTCTTCACTATGTTCACCGGAATGGCGTAAGAGTAACCCGCATAAGATCCGGTTGGGGAAGCAATAGCGGAATTGATACCGATCAGTTCACCATTGGTATTGATCAGGGCACCGCCGCTGTTACCGGGGTTGACGGCCGCATCGGTCTGTATAAAAGATTCGATGGCTGTATTGCTTTGCCTGTCGTTGATACCGATGGACCTGGATTTAGCGCTCACGATACCCGCAGTAACCGTTACATCCAGGGTAAGCGGGTAGCCGATGGCCAGCACCCATTGACCCAGTTTGGTATCGTCACTGTTTCCGTATACGAGGTAGGGAAGGCCCTTGCCTTCGACCTTGATCACAGCCAGGTCACTGCTCGGGTCGGTGCCTACGATGGTTGCTTTATAGGTTTTTTTATTGGATAAAGTCACGTTGATGTCGTCGGCTCCATCCACCACGTGGTTATTGGTAACGATGTATCCGTCATCTGTAATGATGACACCGCTGCCACTGGCACGTTGCTCGGGTATGATGCGGGGGCCTCCGCCAAAGAAATCGCCAAAATCATCCCCGAACAGGTCGGAGAAAGGGTTGGAGAAACGCTGACGGGCAGAGTTACTTACCTGCTTGGCTTTTGTTTTTGTTTTGATATGCACTACTGCAGGGGTGGCGGTAGTGGCTGCCGGGGTAAAATCGATACTGCCGGCCGGGGCGTTGTTATTGCCAAAAAAACCGGCATAATTTACAGGCAGTTTCCCAGCTTCCTGGATACCTGCGGTCTGGTGTTCCATAAATTTTCCATAGCCCCATACACTCATAACAGCGGTGCTGGCACTGATGGCCACTACGGCTACAATGTTCTTGAGGTTCATATTCATGTTACGGCTCTTTTTTGGTTAATAGTTCAAATTCTATGCCTTTCTGATAGCAAATAAACGAACCTGTTTAATTGACAGGTCACCGGTTTCACCATTTAACAAATGTTTTACGGCAATCCTCGTAGATGGATCCTGAGTCGTCAGTCGTCAGGCTTGACGAAGTCATACCCTGAGATATTCCCCACTCACTACTGACTACTCACGACTCACGTGGCCATTCACGATCCCTGCTCCATCAGAAATGCCATTGTATCAACCCCGTCAGCATAATCCGTTAATCCGGGGCTCTGGGCCTTACCAAAAGGCAGGTAACCATGGCCTACGATACACTGGATATCGTTATTGTTTTCCAGACTGCGGGCAAGTTCCGCTGTATTTTCGTAAAACTGGTAATGTAACTGGCTCACGGGTGAGAAGGGAGAGCTGTTCTCTGTCATCACCACGGTATCGTTATTCATATAGTATTTGTTACCCATGATCAGCAGGGCCAGGTGGTAATCGTAATTATGTTTGTATTTATGGAATTCCATAAAATGGGCATAATGCCTGAGTGTATCCAGGAGGGGAAGAAAATCGTAGTCCTTGGGAACGAACAGTTGGGTAATATTCCGGCATCCCAGGCCAAAATAGAGTTGTATGTCTTCCGAGAGTGCTTCCAGTTCTGCCGGGGTTTCAGTGCCGTCCAGTACAGCCACCGAAGTGCGGTTGCGGCGGATGATATGGGGGTATTTACCGAAATAGTAGTCAAAATACCGGCCTGAATTGTTACTTCCGGTGGCGATATAGGCATCGCAGCCGGTCAGTCTTTCCGCAAAACAAACTTCATCCTGGATGGTCACATCCCACTCATACAGCTTTTTTATCAGGTGTTTGATCAGTAACTCGTCTTTAGAGGAGGTTTTGATGGTAGCCACATGACCACTTATAAAAACGCAGAGAAAATCGTGAAAGCCCACCAGTGGTATGTTTCCGGCCATAACGATGCCGATATTTTTAGGACTGGCCTGTTTTTCAGGCACCCTGTAACTGGCTGCCCAGTTCTGCAAAAATGACGGGTTCAGGAATTGCCGGGCGATATTTTCGGTGGCCCGGTTAATAAATTCAGGGATGAACCACTGGTTTTCCAGGTAGGCACGGGCTTTTATTTCCTCCCATTCTTCCGAGGGGTCCAGCAGATACCGGCCCAAACGGTCCAGTAATATAATTCGTTCTTGTAAAATCATTTATCAGCCGTATTTTTGATATGCAAATGTAGAATCACTAACTCAACAAACCCATTTTGTATGGCTATCAAAATTACAGAAGAGTGTATCAACTGCGGAGCCTGCGAGCCCGAATGTCCCAACAACGCTATTTATGAAGGTGGTGTTGAATGGTCTATCTCTGATGGAACCACTGTAAAAGGCGATTTCACCCTGTTAGACGGAACAGTCGTTTCAACTGATCAGCGTTTTGCACCGATCAGCGTAGACACGTATTACATTACACCCAACAAATGCACCGAGTGCCAGGGCTTTCATGAAGAACCCCAGTGCGCTGCTGTTTGCCCGGTAGATTGCTGTGTACCGGATGAAATGTACCGCGAAACCGTAGAGTCGCTGCTTGAAAAGAAAGGCAGATTGCACATCTAATGCACATCCCATGTGCGAAACTTTAACACCAAAAACTTGCAAAAAGCTTGTGGCTGGTGTATCTTAGAGTTGTTAATCGCAGTATTAATAATTGTTGCCTTCAATCGGTAACAACCAGTAACGGCGGGTGATATTTCCCGTCAACGTGAGGTGAAGAGACAGGCCGTTTCTTCACCTTTTTGTTTCCCCTTCCCATAATTCCCATTCTATCATTCACTCATCCACTCATTCTCTCATTCTCTCATTGCCCCATCCGTCCTATATTTGTTTCACAAAAACCTGATATGAAAAAAAGGATCGCCCTGGTGACAGGCGGATTAAGTGGAGAAGCACAGATCAGTTATAAGAGTGCTGTTACGGTAGGTAATCATGTAGATAGAGAGAAGTTCGATGTATACCGAATCGATATCAATCCCGAAGGCTGGTGGTATGAGCCTGTGAATGGCGAGCGTTCCAAAGTGAACCGGGATGATTTTTCTGTTACCGATAACGGTTCCACCATTCATTTTGATGCTGTATTGCTCTGTATTCACGGTACGCCCGGTGAGGATGGGAAGTTGCAGGGGTATTTCGACATGCTCAAATTGCCTTACACCAGTTGCGATGCTGCCACATCTGCACTGACCTTCAATAAGCGGTACACCGTTGCTGTGGCTGCTTTTGGTGGTATTCATGTGGCAAAATCCTTACACCTGTTCAAACATACACCCATCGCTCCCGAAGACATACTGTCACAGTTAACACTCCCTGTATTTGTAAAACCCAATAACGGGGGAAGCAGTATCGGCATGAGCAAAGTGAATGAAGCCACGGAACTGGCACCTGCTTTAGCTAAGGCTTTTCAGGAAGATGACCAGGTACTGGTAGAAGAGTTCATCAGCGGCCGCGAATTCACCATCGGGGTTTTCAAAAACAAAGGAGAGATCATGGTGTTGCCCATCACAGAGATCGAGACCCATAATGAGTTCTTTGATTTTGAGGCCAAATACCAGGGAAAAAGTAAGGAAACCACGCCGGCCCTCATTGATGAAGGGATGAAAGCCCAGTTGGAAACCGCTGCCAAACGGGTATACGAAGTACTGAATTGCCGTGGGGTGGTGCGGATCGATTTTATTTATCATACCGCCACTTCACAACCTTACATGCTGGAAGTAAATACCGTACCCGGCCAGAGCGAAGCCAGTGTGATACCTCAGCAGGTGCGGGCCATGGGCTGGTCGCTGAAAGATTTTTATTCCGCAGTAATCGAACAGGCATTTCGTTAATTTTTAGATTTCGTCACGGTTAACCGGAACGGAAATTTTGGAATTCCCTTATCTTTCTTAAAATTTCTGTTCTCCCAATCCACAATTCCAATATGGGTATCATACATAAATACATCACATCGAAGCCGCTTTGGGTGAATATGCTGGCCGGACTGGGTATCATTGTGATACTGGTATTGTTGTTTTTTGCGTCGCTCTCCTGGCTGACAGGTTATGGCAGGAATGAGAAAGTGCCTTCGGTTACCGGTCAGAATGCCCTTGCTGCACAAAAGATACTGGAAGACCGTGGGTTTGATGTGGTGATACAGGATTCGGTCTATATTGATACAGTGGCCAAACAGGCGGTCATACGCCAGTCACCCGAAGCAGATGCAACGGTAAAACATGGCCGCACTATTTACCTGACCATTAACCGGACCATACCGCCGCAGGTGGAAATGCCGAACCTGGCCGGGTTCTCTGTAAAAAGTGCGGAAATGTACCTGCAGAGCCTGGGACTGAAAATGGGAGAGATCAGTTACAAACCCGATATTGCTCGTAATGCCGTACTGGAACAGTTGTTCAATGGTGCCACCATCAAACCGGGTACCCGTATACCGATCGGTTCTGTCATCAGTTTTGTACTGGGCAGTGGCATGGGCGGCGGAGAAATGGATGTTCCGAATATTGTGGGAATGACATTGGAAGAAGCCCGTAATTACCTATCTACCCTCAGCATTAATATTGGTTCCATTGTAGCCATGGGGCCTATCAAGGATTCTGCCGGTTCCTTTGTGGTAAGGCAGATGCCGGATGTACTTACCGATTCGATTGGCACCGATGGTTTACGGATACCCAATAAGATGCGTCAGGGGCAGGTGATCGACCTGTATATCGGAACCACAGCGCCGTCTAAAGATACCGCTACTGTCGCTCATTAACAATCATCATAGAACCCTTTAATACCCAACACATGCAAACCATTACCGTTGAAGAGCTGAAAGCAAAAATTGATGCAGGTGAATCCTTACACCTGGTGGACGTTCGTGAACCACACGAGCATTCCGAATTTAATATCGGCGGTTTATTGTTACCGTTAGGTAAAGTTCAGACCATGCAGGTTGACGAGATCGATGACCTGAAAGAAGATACCGTTTACGTATACTGCCGCAGCGGTAACCGTAGTGGCCAGGCCTGTCTTATCCTTGAAACCATGGGTTTCAGAAACCTCGTGAACGTAACCGGAGGTATGCTGGCCTGGCAGGAAAGAATCACCAAATAATTATTTCAAAAAAACAAGGAACGATGAATGACATTACTTCATCATTCATCTGTTCCTTGTTCATGCTTCATCTGTTCTCAGAGTTTGATATTCACCCCTAACATATAATTCGTTCCGGCCATCGGGTAATAGCCATTATCGGTAGATAAGGTGTTGTTATAGATATAACTGTATGTATATCCGTTGGGCTCATACTTCTTGTTGAACAGGTTATTCACCTGCCCAATCAGGTTCCATTCCTTGAACAGCAGCTTTTTGATCGTATAAGAAGCGCGTACATTCTGTACAAAATAGGCGTTCAGTTTACGGTTTTCTGCCTGGCTGTTGTCCATATACTGTTTGCCTACATATTTGCTGATCAAACTGAGTTCGAAAGAACGAACGGGAATCAGGTTAATGGTGGCGCCACCTACCACAGCAGGCGAGAAGGAGATATTGGTGTGGCGGTGTACTACCGCATTTTGATCGCCGGTATCCCAGTTATCTATGTATTCCACAAAAGAAGCGATCTTATTTTTACTGATAGTGAGGTTGGCAGCTACATTGATCCATGGCGCCAGCACGGCACCTGCCTGTAATTCTACTCCCAGACGGTAACTATGCGGAATATTGATACGGGTATAAGAGCCCACATCGTTGATCTGTCCGGTCAGTACCAGCTGGTTATAGTAATACATGTAGTACACGTTGGCGCCAGCATGAAAACGGCTGTTCCTTTTTTCGATACCCAGTTCCAGGTCATGCAGGGTTTCGGCTTTTGGCTGGCTTTTTACACCTGCCTGAAAATCGTCCCTGTTCGGTTCTTTATGTGCCAGGGCATAACTGAAAAACGCCTGCCAGCCATTGTTGGTATAGGTGATGCCGGCTTTGGGATTCAGGAAGTTGAAACTCCTGTTCACGAACAGGGTCGGATTGCCCTCGAAACCTTGCATATCGTGCGTTACATGACGATATTGCAGGTCGGCAAAACTAACCCAGTGTGTACTCAGTTGATGTTGCCATTTGGTATAGATGTTCAAATCCTTTTTGGTGGCGGGGTATTGGTAATAACGGTAATCTGCTGAAACGGTTCCGGTCTGTAGCCAGGGTAGGGTACCATAGTGTTTGCCATCGTATTGGGTCCATCCGCCGCCAATGGTCAATTCTTCTTTGCTGTTTTTGTATTGCAGTGAGAAGATCTGGCCGTAGAAATAGTTATCCAACCAGCGTTGTCTCACCAGGTCCGTCTGGGTAATGGTGGTTCCACCGGTCACTACATTGGGTAATCCGTAATTGGCAAAAGCCTGGTCTGCTTTGTATTCTTCATAATATCCTTTACCTCTTGTCAAAAAAGCAGCGGTATTAAACGACCAGTTGTTGTTGATGGAATGATTAAAAAACAGCTGATAATGGGTTTGTGTGTAATTGTCGGTCTGGTTATTGTAAGGTGTTCCTGGTTTTTCGGTACCGGCGGGGTTATTGGTACGGTCGGTATTCAGCAAGCTTTCAGCCACACCGTACCAGGCCTGGTATGTTTTTTCTTTACCTGAAAAAATATTCAGACGCAGGGATGATTTTTTGGTGAGATAGGCGGTACTCACATAAAAAGACTTCAGGTCGCTCGTAGCGCGCTGGATATAACCGTCGCTGCTGATACGGCTGAGGCGTGCATCCACTGTAAAATGTCCATCTATCAGTCCGGTTCCGGCTTTCAGGGTATTTTTCCAGGTGTTGAATGAGCCAAAGCTGTTGTTCAGTTCGCTATAGGCTTTTTCATTGTATTCGTTGGTGGCCAGGTTAATGGTACCGCCAAAAGCGCCGGCGCCGTTAGAGGAAGTACCTACTCCCCGCTGAATCTGTATGCTATTTACGGATGAGGCAAAATCGGGCAGGTCTACAAAATAAGTGCCCATACTTTCTGCGTCATTGTACGGGATGCCGTTCAGGGTCACATTCACCCGGGTAGCATCACTTCCGCGGATGCGGATGCCGGTATAACCCACACCATTGCCCGCGTCGGAATTGATCACAACAGAAGGTGTCTGATCTAACAGGAACGGGATATCCTGTCCCAGGTTATTGCGGCTGATCTGTTCTTTACTCAGGTTGGCTTTCGCGAACGGCGCCCTGTCTGAAGCCCTTAACGATTTTACTTCCAGGGGCTGCAAGTACAGGCTGGTAGTGGTGAGGTGAATGGAAAGATTGAGGTCGGCAGCAGCCACTTTGATGAACTCACTGTAGACGGAAAACCCAAGGCTGTTAACGGTCAGTTCAAACTGGCCGGTTTCGGTCCGGTCAAAAACGAACTGGCCTTTTTCGTTGGTCAGGGTTTGCCGGTTGCCCAGTCTTACAGTTGCCCCGGCAACGGGCGTTTGCGCATTGTTTTCTGTTACGGTGCCCTGTACCAGGCGTTTACCGGTTTGTGCAACACTGATGAAGGTGATAAAAGCCAACATCATTGTTCCCAAAAACTTTTTCATGTTTTTTGCTTTAAAAAGTTAATAATGGGAACAGGGAATAGCTAACGGAGAGGTACGAAAGAAGTGTACGCCTTCCCTTCGCAGGAATTACCCTGTTCAGGTTCAACGGGTATTATCTCAGCCGGCATGTTATGCGTGCACACATAACTGACAGCACCCCGAGGAATGATCCGGCACAAAAATAAGGATTCGGGAAATCTTCTGCAACTGTAACTTTATTGGAGCAACATCGTTACAAAGAAAAAATACCCCGATGAAGAGAATCTGTATCGTCTTATACATGCTGCTCGGCCTGTCTCAGTCCTGGGCGCAAAACGAAAAGAACCTGGTTGTGGATGCCAATGCCGAAGTGCGTAATATCAGTGGTTTCAACGCCATTGAGGTATCCGGAGCCATCGATCTGTATATATCCCAGGGCCATACCGAAGCGGTGGCCGTAAGTGCCAGCAGTGATGAGGTCCGGTCGCGTATCCGCACCGAAAACCGTTCCGGTACCCTGCATATCTATTTTGATGCCAAGGGACTGAACTGGAAGGTCTGGGGCAATAATAAGATGAAAGCGTATGTTACCTATAAGCAACTGTGCAAACTGGAAGCTTCGGGAGCCTGTAATGTAAAGGCGACCGATCCCATACGCCAGCCCGAACTGAAAATGGAAATGTCGGGAGCCAGCGATTTCAGCGGGGAAGTGGCGGTAGATAAACTCCGTCTGGGTGCCAGTGGCGCTTCCAATATCAGGGTTTCCGGAAAAACCGCCGATCTGGTGGTGGAAGCTTCGGGAGCCTGTACGATCAAAGCGTATGAGCTGGTTTCCGATAACTGTAAAGTGGATGCCAGTGGTGCATCCAATATCCGCATTACGGTGAATAAGGAGCTCAATGCAGTAGCCAGTGGCGGCAGTACCATCTTTTATAAGGGAACCGGCCTGATCAGGGATATCAGCAGCAGTGGGGGAGCTGCCATCAAGAAAAGAACAGATGATTAATTGAATATTTATTTGGTAGCTACTGTTCGCACCCCTACCTTTGCACTCCTAAATCGCGAGGTAGAGCAGCGGTAGCTCGTCGGGCTCATAACCCGAAGGTCGGAGGTTCGATCCCTTCCCTCGCAACAAAAATCAAAGGCCTCATCATGAGGCCTTTGATTTTAACAACGGGTTCACACCCGTTCATGAAAAGCCAGGAAAGGCTTTTTATTCGGCTGGAGGCTACTCTGGATACTGAATGACAGATACCGTAACATCGGTACCATACTGGCAGGAAGTTCATGTTGTCATGAATGTCTGATTTGCCGTCTCGTTCATTTCTCAGGGTATTATCATCAACAAATTTTCGGGTCCCGGACTAACCGGATTTTCCCGTGCATACCATATGAAAGCAGGATTCGTTAACATATTTGGTCGCCCCAATGCGGGTAAAAGCACACTGCTCAATGCATTGATCGGTGAAAAAATGGCCATCGTATCGCCCAAGGTGCAAACCACGCGCCATCGTATCAAGGCGTTCCTGAACAAACCCGGCGAATACCAGGTGATCTTCTCAGATACGCCCGGTATCATCGATCCCAAATACAAGCTGCACGAGCGGATGATGGATTCCGTAAAAAGTGCCCTGGAAGATGCGGACCTGGCCCTGTTGCTGGTAGATGCCAATGAGAACCTGGAAGAAGTGGATGCCATTTTCCAATCGCTGCGTTTGAAAGTGCCTGCGATTGTTGTGCTGAATAAGATCGATGAAGCGGCCAATGGCAAGATTGCCCTGGCGGAAGCTTTTTTTGCCGGTAAATCTTATTGCAAACAGCTGGTTAAGATCTCTGCTCTGCAGAAGATACACCTGCACAAACTGCTGGATACCATACTGGCGCTGTTGCCCGAAGGCATGCCGTTCTACAGCGAAGACGACCTGAGCGACCTGCCCATGAAATTCTTTGTGGGTGAGCTGATCCGTGAAAAGATCTACCAGCTGTTTGGTGATGAGATCCCTTATCATACAGCCGTTATGGTCAATGAATTCAAGGAAAAAGAGTCACTGGTAAAGATCCAGGCAGATATCATCGTTAACCGAGAGACACAGAAAGCCATCATCATTGGCGACAGGGGCAGCATGATCAAACAGATCGGAACCATGGCCAGAAAGGATATAGAGGCATTCATACAACACAAAGTATTCCTGGAACTGTTCGTGAAAGTGAGGCCGAAATGGAGAGACAATGAGCAACAGTTGAAGGAATACGGATATAAATAATTAGTAATTATTAATTACTAATTGATTTCAAATGGGGGTATACATTTTTTGATTTTAATACAATAAGTATGAGTTATACAGTAGCAATTGTGGGAAGGCCCAATGTGGGGAAGAGTACTTTGTTCAATCGTTTCCTGGAGAACCGGAAAGCGATTGTGGATGATGTGAGCGGGGTTACGCGCGACAGGCAGTATGGACTGGCCGATTGGAATGGGAAAGTGTTCAATCTGGTGGATACCGGAGGTTTTGTGCCTGCGAGCGATGATATTTTTGAGACCGAGATCCGCAAACAGGTGCGTATTGCCCTGGAAGAAGCGGATGCTATCATTTTTATGGTAGATGTGGCTACCGGCATTACCGACCTGGATGATGCCATGGCCGATATGCTGCGCCGTACCAAAAAGCCGGTATATGTAGTGGTGAACAAAGTCGATAACGGAACCCGTGAACTGGAAGCCACAGAATTCTATTCATTGGGCTTTGAAAACAATTTCTTCATCAGCAGCATCTCGGGCAGTGGCACCGGTGAATTGCTGGATGCTATCACTGAACCCATCACCGCGGAAGATGTGGAAGAGGCTAAAAAAGAAAGCGATTTGCCCAAATTCGCCATCATCGGTCAACCCAACGTGGGAAAATCTTCCCTGCTAAATGCACTGATTGGCCAGGAACGTACCATTGTGAGCGATATTTCCGGCACTACCCGCGACAGCATTCATACCCATTATAACCTCTTCCAGAAAGAGTTTATGCTGATCGATACGGCCGGTATCCGCAAAAAGAATAAGGAAAAGGAAGACCTTGAGTTTTATTCCATCATCAGGGCCATCAAAGCCATCGACGAGGCTGATGTGTGTTTACTGGTACTGGATGCAGATAAAGGGATTACCGCCCAGGATATCAGTATTTTCAGCCTGGCTGTTCGCAAGGGTAAAGGGGTGGTGGTACTGGTAAATAAGTGGGATCTGGTGGCTAAGGAAACCAATACCGCCCGTGATTATGAAAAAGTACTGAAACAGAAACTGGCTCCGTTCAATGATGTTCCTATCCTGTTCATCTCTGTGAAGGAAAAGACCCGCATTTTTAAAGCCATTGAAATGGCTTTGGAAGTATATGAGAACCGCCGGCGTAAAGTACCTACCGCTAAACTGAACGAAGCCATGCTGGCAGCCGTAGCAGCCTACCATGCACCTGTAGTGAGAGGAAATTCAATAAAAATTAAATATGTTACCCAACTACCTACTGTGGTGCCCTCCTTCGCCTTTTTTACGAATTATCCGGATGATATCAAAACACCTTATAAAAACTACCTGGAAAACCAGCTGAGACAGAAATTTAACTTCCGGGGGGTACCAGTCAGGATATTTTTCAGAAAAAAATAAAAAATATGTGTTAAAATTTGCAGAATTCGAGCCGTTCTCTATCTTTGCCGCCATTAAAAACTCAAAAAACACAAGTACAATGAAAAAAGTATTCGCAATCTTAGCAGTAGCCGGCTTCATGGCTGCTTGTAACTCTGGTGAAAACAAAGCTGCAGCAACTGATAGCGCCGCTACTACTGTTGATACTGCTGCTAAAGCTGCTATGGACACTACTGCCGTAGCTGCTGACACCACTAAAGCTGCAGCTGATACTACTAAAAAGTAATACGTAATTCAAGTATTTGGTTACTGAATATTACTTCTTGCAAGAAGGTCCTCCCGGTTTCCGGGAGGATTTTTTTTGCCCGGATGTGCCAAAATCACCGGTTTGGGGCTAATGGCATCAATATTGACTTTATTTTCACCAATAGATATTATTGCAGGCTGTAATGGCTGAGTGACATTTTGACCCTTGAACCATGAGTAAAATGAAAGAAAAATTGTTTTTCCGTTCAGATGAGGATACTGATTTCATGCCGATCATACCGATCCATGAAAATGAGACTGAGCAGGATAAGAACCTGGTGATCCCTGACAGTTTGCCTATTCTGCCATTGCGCAACACTGTGCTGTTTCCCGGAGTGGTATTACCCATTACGGTGGGTCGCGACAAGAGCATCAAAGCTGTGAACGATGCCTATAAGCTGGATAAACTGATCGGAGTGGTAGCCCAGAAAGATGCCAATGTGGAGGAACCCGAGCCCAAGGATCTGTGTAGTATCGGTACGGTGGCAAGGATCGTAAAACTGATTAAAATGCCGGATGGCGGCACCACCATCATCATACAGGGCAAAAAAAGGTTTGAACTGCTGGAAATGACCAGTGAGGATCCTTATTTCAAGGCTTCTGTTCTGGCATTGGCAGATGATGAAGTACCTGCCAACGAGGATTTTGATGCTTATATCAGCAGTATCAAGGACCTGGCAACGCAGATCATACAGTTATCGCCCAACCTGCCTACCGAAGCTTCCATTATCCTGAAGAATATTGAGAACCCGGCCTTCCTGATCAATTTTGTGAGCAGTAACCTGAACAGTGACCTTACAGAAAAACAGGCGCTGCTCGAGATCAATGATGTACACCTGCGGGCTGAGCGTCTGATCTTTATCCTGCAGCGGGAACTGCAGTTTGCAGAGCTGAAGGATAAAGTGACCAATAAAACACGCACCGAGATCGACAAGCAACAGCGAGATTACTTTCTGCAGCAACAGTTGAAAAGCATCAAGGATGAACTGGGCGGTGATACCAATGAACGCGAGATCAATGAAATGAAGAAAAAAGCTGAGGGTAAAAAATGGCCCGAAGCTGCGAAGAACCTGTTCAAAAGCGGTATCGAGAAACTGGAAAGGATGCATCCCACCACACCTGATTATTCTGTGGTGTACAATCATCTTGACCTGATGCTGGATCTGCCCTGGGAAGATTATACTGCCGATAACTACGACCTGAAGAATGCCCAAAAAGTGCTGGATACCGACCATTATGGTATGAGTAAGATTAAAAGCCGTATCCTGGAATACCTGGCGGTGCTGAAACTGAAAGGGGATATGCGCAGCCCGATCCTTTGTTTCCTGGGCCCTCCCGGGATTGGTAAAACCTCATTGGGACGATCCATTGCACATGCGATCGGACGTAAGTATGTTCGGGTGAGCCTGGGCGGACTGCATGATGAAAGCGAGATCCGGGGTCACCGGAAAACCTATATCGGTGCTATGCCGGGCCGGATCATCCAGAATATCCGAAAATGCAAATCGTCCAATCCCGTAATGATTCTTGACGAGATCGATAAGATCGGCAGTGATATGCGCGGCGATCCTTCTTCAGCTTTGCTGGAAGTACTGGATCCGGAGCAGAACCATACCTTTTATGATAATTACCTGGAGCTGGAATACGACCTGAGCAAAGTACTGTTCATTGCTACGGCCAATAACCTACAGAACATACAACCCGCTTTGCGCGACAGGCTCGAGATCATTGACCTGAGTGGTTATGCGGTGGAAGAGAAGGTAGAAATTGCCAAACGCCACCTGCTACCCAAACAGAAAGAAGCACATGGATTGGGTAAAGTGAATTTTAAGATCAGCGATAAAGTACTCGAAAAGATCATCGAACAATACACCCGCGAAAGCGGCGTGCGGGAACTGGACAGGCAACTGGCCAGCATCATGCGCTACCAGGCCAAGGAACTGGCTATGAAGGATAAGGTAAAGTCTACGGTTACCGTCCAGGACGTAGAGAAGATTCTGGGGCAATCGCGTTACAGCAACGAAATCTACAAAACAGCCAATATGCCGGGTGTGGCAGTAGGGCTTGCCTGGACCTATGTAGGGGGCGATATTCTCTTTATTGAAACCATCCTGGGTGAAGGAAAAGGTGAGCTGAAATTGACCGGTAACCTGGGTAATGTGATGAAAGAGAGCGCCACTACGGCCCTGAGTTACTTGCAAGCCAATGCTAAAAAACTGGGTGTTGATCCGGAGATCTTCTCCAAGCGGAATATCCATATTCACGTACCGGAAGGTGCCGTACCCAAAGATGGACCGAGTGCGGGTATTACCATGTTGACTTCCCTTACATCTGCCTTTACCGGCAGAAAGGTAAAACCCTTCCTGGCAATGACGGGTGAGATCACCCTCCGCGGCCAGGTATTACCGGTAGGGGGCATCAAGGAAAAGATCCTGGCCGCAAAAAGGGCAGGTCTGAAGGAGATCATCCTTTGCTGGCAGAATGAGAAGGATGTAAATGAGATCGAAAGCAGCTTCATCAAAGGTGTTCAGTTCCATTACGTCAAAACAATGCAGCAGGTGATAGACCTGGCCCTGGTATAAAATTGCCTGGATCAACACAACCCAATGTCGGAAAATTTGTTAAAAGACCCGGCGCTCCTTCATGGTGCCGGTTATAAGGATAGAATCCCCCACTATGTGGGGGATTTTTTTGCCTGCAGGATACAGGCTTCTTGGCTTAGATTTACACACAATTCAGCTGATGCGTTTTTACCTTCTTTTATTGGCAATGGTCGTTGCAGGATGGCTGCCGGCGCAAACGCTGGGAGGTAATGCCGTATTCAATTTTGTATTACAACCCAATAACGCCCTGGTATCTGCTCTGGGTGGGTATAATATTTCAACGATTGGCAACGACGTGGGTATGGCCTTCCAAAATCCTGCTTTGCTCCGCGATAAAATGCACCAGCAGGCGGGTGCATCGTTCAACTCTTTTCTGGCCGGTATCCGTAATTACAGTCTCACCAGTGCCTGGCACCTGCCGGAAGCCCGTACCAATATTGCAGTGGGGACCAATTATTTTGATTATGGAACCCTTGCACAAACCGATGCTTCAGGAATCGTTATGGGTAGTTTCCGCCCGGTGGATTACGTGCTACAGGTCATGGCCAGCCGGCAGTACAAGGAACGTTTCTGGTATGGGCTTACAATGAAATACCTCAATTCCAACTATGGTCAGTACCGGTCTTCCGGCCTTGCATTTGATTTTGGGTTGAGTTATTACGATACCCTGAACGGGTTACAGGTGAGCCTGGTAGCCAAAAATATGGGATCCCAATTGAAAACCTATGATGGCAGTAACCGCAGGGAGGAGCTGCCTTTCGACCTGCAACTGGGTATTACCAAAAGGCTGGAGCATGCACCTTTTCAATTTTCGGTAACGGCGCATCATTTGCAGCAGCTGAATAGCTATTATAACGATACCAGTTTCCGGGCTTCGGAAGGAGAGGTCGGATATACCGGAAAAAATACACTGCAGAAAATATTCGCGCATCTTGTATTCTCCGCGCAGGTGTTCCTGCATGAGAAACTGGAACTGGATGCCGGTTTCAACTTCCAGCGCCGGCAGGACCTGAACGCTTATCAGCTAAACAGCGGACTGAATGGCTTTACGATGGGTACCGGATTTTTTTTACGGAAAATACATATCCGTTATGCTACTGGTTTTTACCAAAGCCACCTTTTTCACCAGTTCTCGCTCAATTTTAACTGGAACGGACGCAACATGTAACACAGCCCTAAACTATCTGCCTGTTCCTGTTTTTTTAGGAGGCATCAATACCGCAGGCTTTTTAGGTGTTATGGCTGGTGGTGTTTGTTTTTTTTCTCCTGCTTTTTTGGGATCTTTTTCTTTCGGATCCGTAGTTGGGATGGTGGCTGGTTTTACCAGTGGTTTACCGCCTTCTAACTGCGATTCAGGAATGATATCTTCTACTTTGATATCCTTGGGTACTTCGTAATCGCCCGAGTTGCCAGTGCCCATGTCTACTGCTTCTCCCCCCAGTACAGGTACACCTCCGTTGGAATAATCGATATTGATATCGTTAATGCCTTCGGGTTTCATAAAAGTGAGTTTGGTATCAATACCACAGTTAGGGTCTGCCGCGGCTTTTGCCATAAAATAGGCCCAGATGGGCATGGCGGCACGTCCGCCCTCACCGTTTTTGCTTTCGGTATTGAAACGGATAAAACGGTCGTCGCAGCCCACCCAGCCACCCGCCAGGAATTGGGGAGTATATCCCATGAACCAGGCGTCGCTGTTATCGTTGGTGGTTCCTGTTTTGCCGGCAATCTCCATATCGCCCGGAACATCATAGCCCCAGATACCGGCGCCGGTTCCGTTGGTCATAACCCCCTGCATCATTTTGATCACTGAATAAGCGGTCACATCGCTGATCACTTCCTTGCGGTGTGGGGTAAATGTAGCCAGCACATTGCCGTTCCTGTCTTCAATACGGGTGATGTACATGGGTTTGGCATTAAAGCCGCGGCCAGGGAACATGCTGTAACCCTGCATCATTTCTATCAACGAGAGTTCACAGGCTCCGATTCCGATTGAAGGGTAGGCAGGTATGCTGGAAGTAAAATCACATTTACGCAGGAAATCAATCAGTCTTTTGGCCCCTTCATTACCGTTATTGTCTAATTGCTTCAGTACATAAGCTGTGGCACAGTTTCTTGATTTGGCCAGTGCCAGCGCCATGGGCATACTGGCGCCTGTACAGGTTTTGGAAGTAGCGGGCACCATGCCATATCCGCCAAAACTCTGTTGCTGATCGTATACGGTGGTGTTGGGAGTAAAACCGGCTTCTTCAATGGCCAGGCTATACAACAGGGGCTTCATGGTTGATCCCACCTGCCGTTTGGTGTTGATATTGGCGTGGTCGAATTTAAAGGTCTTGAAATCGATACCGCCCACCCAGGCTTTGATCTGTCCATCCAGTGGGTTCATCACCATAAAACTCGCCTGTAACATCTGGCGGTGGTATTTGATGGAATCAATGGGGGTCATCACGGTATCTTTTCCGCGGGTATTGTTCCAGGCAAATACCCGCATCGGTGTTTTCTGGTCAAATGTTTTGCGGATATCCTCGTCATCCATGCCTTCTTTTTTCAGGTTGCGCCAGCGGTCGCTTTGTTTGGCTGCTGCTTCTATCACGTTCTCATATCCTTTCCAGATCGTTCCTTTTTTTATGTTCTCCTGACTGTTCAGCAGCTTCTGCATGTAGTTGATGTGTTTGGCCACAGCTTCTTCTGCATATAACTGCATGCGCGGGTTGATGGTGGTATAGATCTTTAAGCCATCGCGGTACAGATTATAACTGTCGCCATTACTTTTCTTGTGCTCCTTGCACCATTTTTTCATTTCTTCTCCCAGAATCATCCGGAAATAGGGCCCCAGGCCGTTATTTTCGTTCAATTTGTGGTAATTCAGGTCGATGGGTTTCCTTTTCAGGGCCTCGGCCTCCGCCACGGAAAGGTCGCCCTTGGTCACCATCCGGTTCAGTACCAGGTTCCTTCTTTCCAGGGCCCGGCGGGGATTGGTTCTCGGGTTATAGATACCGGGACCATTGATCATACCAATCAGTACGGCTGCTTCTTCCACACTTACCCTGTCGGGTTCTTTCTGGAAAAAAGTATTGGATGCGTTACGGATGCCATACACATTATCGCCGAAGGCAACCGTATTCAGGTATAATGTGATGATCTCTTCTTTGGTAAAGTTCTTTTCGAGTTTGATGGCAATGATCACTTCTTTCAACTTCTGGATGCTGCGCAACAGGAAATTCTTGGTACTCCAGTTCTCGGTAAAAAGGTTCTTGGCGGTTTGCATGGTAATGGTGCTGGCGCCGCCTTCGCTACCCAGGTACAGGAAAGCCCGCATCAGCGAAAAACCGTCGATACCGCTGTGTTCATAAAACCGTTTGTCTTCCGTGGCCACCAGCGCATTCACCACATGTTTGCTGATGTCACGTGTCAGCACATTCACACGGTCCTCGATATAATATTTTCCCATTGGGGTGCCATCATCGGCAAACACCTGGCTGGCCTGTGAAGCAGTAGGGTTTTCAATATCGTCGATGGAAGGCATGTCACCTAT
Source organism: Sediminibacterium sp. FW305-C-269 (assembly GCF_058231045.1). NCBI lineage: Bacteria > Pseudomonadati > Bacteroidota > Chitinophagia > Chitinophagales > Chitinophagaceae > Sediminibacterium > Sediminibacterium sp. FW305-C-269. The sequence goes on from NZ_JBIQXQ010000002.1 coordinate 650,787, forward strand.
CCAGCCCCAGTTGAGCATGAGAAGGAAAAGGATAACACCGGCAAACCCGCCAAAAAAAATCTTCCAGAAAATGCTTACTGACTTCGTCATAGCTGCTAAGATGAGTATATAAGTTATGGCTGTAAAACTAAATAAGAGTTATGGAGCCGGTATCATTTGTATGGTTAAAATTTATCCGGGAACACCTGGTGCATGAAGGTATGATAACCTTCAATATCCTGGGTGCTGATCAACAGGTCCATATTGGCATTGCTGATCATGCTGAAACGGTACTTATCCGTGGTTAGCCAGGGTATGATCCTGGTTTTGGCCAGCGGACGGGTACGGTCGATATAGCTAATGGCTTCCCCTGCATTGGCAAAGGGACCGAACATCAGGAAATTGAACTGGTTGTTGATGCGCCGGTTGTAGACCTCTATCCGTTTTTCTGCATAGGTATCCTGGTTATACCGGTTAAAGGCATTGCGGCTTTCTGATACAAAAATGGGGTCCACATTATTCAACATCAAAACCACATATTGGGTATCGGATGCGTTAAAGCTGTAGGTTTTATTCAGGGTAGGCGCTGCGGTCACTGCATTCCCGAAATCGATCTTTTTCAGTTCTTTTGGGGACACCTGTTTCACAGAGTCTTTTTTGATCACTGCGGCGGTAGAAATGGTTTTGGTATCACTCAGGTCTACCAGTTGTTTGGGTGCGGCATTGAGCTGTTTGGGTGCTGCCATTACCGTGTCTTTATTGCGGTTGATATTGGCCAGGATGGGCGCGGCTGCATTCAGATCAACGGGTCTGGTTGCCATGTTATCTGTTGAGTCCAGTTTCAGGTTGGTGAGGTAGGCTTCTATCTGTGACCGCCGTTTCAGCACATCTATCATGGTGGTGGCTTTTTCGGCCAGTGGTGAAGCGCCGAACAGACCCACTATATTCTCCAGGCGGTTAATAGCCACACTGTCCTCTTTCCTTTTGATGTAATAGATGGACTCGATATAAAGCAACTGTGGTGTCCAGTAATTCTTGCCGAATTGTTTATCGGCTTTCAGTTTGGCTTCCCTGGCTTCTTCAAACCTGCCCGAAAGAAACATGCTGTAAATGCCTTCGTACTGTTTCTGTGCAGGATCTGTTTTTTTATCGGCATTGAGCAGGGCGGTATTCATCTGTTCTACCAACTGACTTCCCGGGAAAGCTTTTTTTAACTGGACCATGGCAGATTCTGCCTTGTCTGTTTTGCCCAGTTTCCGGTAACAATAGGCCAGGTTGAACAGGGCTTTTTCCACTTCGGCGCTTTCCGGGAAACGGCGAAGCAGTTCTTCGTAACTATCTACGGCCGAAGAATAATCTTCGAGCTGGTTCTGGAAAGTAAGTGCATTGGACAGTAATGCGTTGATTACCGCCTGGTTGGAACGGCTCTGCTGCTCAGCCGTTAGCGGAATGTCTTTATTGAGGGCGGAAAGGCTGAGTTCCTGATCGGCCGTTCTACGGACACTGTCTTTCCCGGTTTTTTCAGCAGTCACGGATGTTGTTACGGTGCTGAGTGAACTGTTTACAGCGGTCTGCCTGCGCCAGTTGTCTATGTTGGGCCGGTTGCCCCATCTGGATCTGAATTCCACCAGGCCTTTTGCTTTTAAGGAGCTGTTCAGGAAATAGAATTCCGATCCGCTGCTGCCAAAGATATCGGCCTGCTGACCGGCAGGATCAGCAAACGGGCTGCCAAAAGAAAGATTATCTGTACCTGCGTCTTTCAGGCCCCGTTCTTTACGTAATTTTTTCAGCAGTTTTTTCAGGAACAATTCCCTCTCTTCAGGCGCCAGGTTGGCCAGTCTGAGTAAACTGTCCTCCCGCTCAATGATCTCATCGTTCTGACTGATGGTTTTCAGTGCCGGTTTCCGCTCTTCCACGCGTTGTTTGTCTTCTGGTTTGAGCAGTGAACTTTGAATACTGTCGTAATACCTGTGTGAAGCCGCATATTTTTTGATCGGGTAATTCATATCACCCAACAGCAGGAAACTGAGTTCACGTTGTAGGGCGTTGCCGGTATTGTATTGGATGCTGTTCAGCAATAATTTTTCTGCTGCCGGATGGTTTTTTCTTTTCAGTTCCAGTTGTGCGGCTGCGAAATAAATGATGTCGCGGTTGTTTTCGTACCTGTCGCGTTTTGCCATTTTCAGCAGTTCATCCAGGTTTTGCTGAATGGCGTTCTCTCTTGTGGCTGCGGCCATGGCTACGATATTCATCCTGCCGTAGACTTCCAGTAAAGGGTCAACTGTATGTTGTATGGCTCTCTCAAAAAGCTGGATAGCTTTGGTCTCTTTACGGGCCAGCTGGTATAACTGACCGGCCAGGTATTCCCAACGTGCCTTTTCCTGTTTGCTGCTTGCATTATCAAGCGCCTGCAGTAAATGGTCTGCAGCCTTTTCGTAATTCTCCTGTTTGTATAACAGATAGGCCATCATCTCGTGGAAATCTGCTTTCAGTCTTTCAGGGAAATTTGGATCGGTGCGTATCAGTTCCAGTAAACCGGCAGCCTCGGCCAGCTGGTCCTGCTCAATATAGGTGCGTACCTGCCAGATAAAACTTTCATTTCTGCTGGGTGGGAAGCTGGCGATCTTTTTCCAGGTACTTTTACTTTCACGTGTGGCAATGGTGAATACCCCGTTGGTATTGCTGGCATTACTGCCGATTGGGATATCGTATCCGTTGTCTTTGGGAGAAAAGGCGTAGTTGATATATTGGAACACATGTGTGGCCGAGTCGAAATCTTTCCGGTACAGGTAGGCTTTCCCCATCAGCAGGTATAGCTTGTCCACCCAGTCGCTGCGCAGGTCGTGCAGCAGGATACCGGCCGTACATTTGTAGATGATGGAATCAATCTGTTGCCTGGCAGTCTCGTCGAGACTGTAATTGTAAAAGGAAAGCAATTGAGCGTAGTCGTCCTGGTGACTGGCTTTGGCAGTCTCCAGTGCCTCATTCAACTTATGATTTGCGTTGAAATAATAGTTGAAACGGCTTACCAGGTTGTTATAGAAACGCCGGGGAACTGTGAATTTCTTGTTGCCGCTTTTTTCTGAGGGAAGGGTACGGCTTTCGTATATTTTCGGCTTTTTTATCTCAAAAGAAAATCCTGGCTGGCTATGGCCGGGGATGCTCAGCAGTAAGGAGAACAGGGTCAGACAGGAGGCCACCAACCACACCGATATCCGTTCGTATGTTTTTAACTGGGTCAGGTACATAAAATGTGTTTAAAAATACAGTTATTTCTCAATTGTGGGCGGTGAAAAGCAGATTGATTGTTACCTTTAACCGGATTTTACGAAATGAACAATCCAGAGATCAATAATACCCTGAAGCGCCTCCGTAACAGTTATCGGCTGGTGGTGATGAATGATGATACCTATGAGGAAGTGGTGACTTTCCGACTGACCCGTTTGAGTGTATACATCGGCCTCAGCACTATTTTCGTGTTGCTGGTGGGGCTTACCATTGCACTGATCGCTTTTTCGCCGATCAAATATTATATTCCCGGTTATGGAACGCGCGAAAGCAGGACGGCTTTGCAGGTGCTGAAGATTCGTACCGATTCGCTGGAGCAGGCCTTGAAATACAAAGAACAATACCTGGATGGAGTGAAAAAAGTACTGTCGGGTAATTCACCTGCACAGCTGGATACGATCCCGGTTGCCCTACCGGGAGCTGAGGCTTCCACCGATTAACCGCTGGTTATGGCTGCCAAGAAATCCTCTTCCAACGATTCATTGATGCAATATGCCGGTTTGGCCACACAGTGGATGATAGTGATGCTGCTGGCCCTCTATGGCGGTAACTGGCTCGATAAAAAAGTCCATTTTCAGAGCCCGGTGTTTGTTTGGGTATTACCTTTATTTTTTCTCATAGCAATGCTGATCAAACTGGTCAGGGATTTGTTTAAGAAACCATGATATGAAAGCGATGAAATTCTGGTATGTACCTTTTTTATTGGTGTTCCTGTTGATCGGTGGTGCCTGTTTCCTGCTGAAAGACCAGCTGGACACCTGGAAGATCAGTTGGGAAGTGGTGCTCGGAGCTAACTTTTTCCTGTTTGTTTTTGCATTGATCAACCTGTCGCTTCAACGCAGGAGCCTTGCCGGCACCAGACCCACTTCCATGATATTCGGGGTAATGCTGGGCTCATTTGTAAAACTGATGGGACTGGCCACCATCACATTGATCTACCTGCTTGCGGCTGGGATTCATAAGAACACGAATGCCATTTTTGTGGGAATGGGCCTCTATTTTGTATACACATTCCTGGAAGTTCGTATTGCTTTACGGATGAAGCCCAAAGCATAATGTCTGTATCCGAACATCCCATGCAGGCCCTGTCGGCCTTTTTGCCGGAAGGTAGTTTTGACCAGGTGGTAGCTTATATCCATCATTACAAAGTGCATCTCACCATCAGCAAACAACGCAAGTCTGTACTGGGCGATTACCGGCATGCCGGTTGGGGCAGCAACCACCGTATCAGCGTAAACGGTGACCTGAACAAATATGAGTTTCTTATCACGTTGTTGCATGAACTGGCACACCTGCTTACCTATGAGCTGCACAAAACACGGGTGGAACCGCATGGTAAGGAGTGGAAGGCCAATTACAGCCGTTTGCTGGCCGATTTTGTACAGCAGAAAATATTCCCGCCCGATATTGAAAAAGCCTTGGAAAGATCCCTTATCAATCCTTCTGCCACAGCTAATGGCGAAACAGAACTGCTGCTGGTACTACGCAAATACAACCCGGTAAAAAAAGAAGGTGTCTTACATGTGATCGATGTTCCCGAAGGGGCATTGTTCCAGACCACCAATGGCCGGATTTTCCGTAAGGGACCGGTTCGCCGGAAACGCTTTGAATGCGTGGAAGTGAAGACCGGGCATCGGTACACGTTCAGTGCCGTTAGTGAAGTAAAATTGCTGCAGGAACCCCGGTGACACCAGGTAAGGGCAGATTGTTGTAGATTTAAACAAACAAACCCTTATGAAAAAGATCGTTTTGCTGACCTGTATCCTCTTCGCTTCTGTTCCATCCCTTATGGCACAGCCAGCTTCCACCAAAAATGAAAAAGCCATATTGCGTCATGTGGTATTGTTCAAATTCAAAGACCAGTCCACCCAAGCCGATGTGAAGAAGATAGAACAGGCTTTTCGGGAACTGCCTGGCAAGATCAGCCTTATCAAAGCTTTTGAGTTTGGTGTTAACAACAGCCCTGAAAAACTGAACCAGGGACTTACGCATTGTTTCCTGCTGAGTTTCTATTCAGCGAAGGACCGCGATGCATATCTGGTGCATCCCGCACACAAAGCCTTCACCGATATTGCCGGACCACATATTGATAAGGTGACTGTTGTAGATTACTGGCAGCACCAGTAGGTAAAGACAACAGTTTTTGACCATGCGATTCTCTAAAGTCATTGTTGTTGGTATTGCATTGTTCCTGTTCATCCCGGCAGGAGCACAGCATAATGTCTTGCAGCAGCTTGACTCACTCGCAGGACAATACATTCGTTCCCTGCGTAATTTTTCGGGTGAGAAGATTTTTCTGCAGACCAGCAGACTGGTATACCGCTTGGGAGAGCGGGTGCATTTTAAGGCATTTGTGACCCATTCTGTTTCCGACAAACCCTCCCGGCTCAGTAATATACTGTATGTAGACCTGGTAGACGAGCGCGACAGTATACGTAACCGTTTCTTATTGAATGCAGCCGATTTTGCGACCGACGGCAGTTTTGTATTACCCGATACTATCGGTTCGGGGCATTACTGGTTGCGGGCCTATACCAAACTAAGTCTGCATGATCGGGAACAGCCCATGGCGGTGCAGGTATTGTATGTGATCAATTCCTTATTGCCGGATAAACATCCCGAAACAGGTCAAAGTCAATCGTCACTGAGGGTTGGTTCAGGCGATTCTGTGCTGGTTCAATTTTTTCCGGAGGGGGGAACCATGGTAGGAGGGGCTAATACGGTACTGGCCATAAAAACGACCGATCTAACAGGAAATCCGGTGTCAGTAAAAGGTCTGGTGAAAGATGACAGGGACTCGATAGCAGCCATCTGGCAGACAGATAACAGGGGACTGGGTAAGTTCCGATTTTTCTGCTGGACATGGCGACGCTACCAACTGCACTTGCAGCGACCAGGGTTACCGGAACTGCGTTACACAGTTCCTCCGGTGAATCTGTTTGGTGCACAACTGGCCGTTATCGATCATAATGGTATCCGTAAACTCCGTGTTTTACTGGAAGACTCGATTTTCCGGAAAGACAAGCTTACTTATGTGCTGGGCATCTCAGGCGATAGTCTTTGTTTTTCCGGGGTAGGAAAAGGATCTTATGAACTGGTGATACCCGAATATCGGTTCCCGGGAAATGTGGCCCATTTTGTATTGTTTGATGAAAACAGAAACCTGTTAAGTGAACGTTCCGTTTACATAAGACCGAATACAAGCCAGGTGCAACTGACCGCTGATAAAAACCGGTATGCAACTAGAGAAAAAGTAACAATCACGCTACAGGTGAATGACCTGGATAACCGACCGCAGGTAGCTTCTTACCTGGTAGCGGTGAACGATAGTGCACAGGCTCTGACGAACAGTTTTCTGAAACCCAAGGGCATGGATCGTAGTGTGGGATCCATGTTCCTGCCAGGAGAAGAATTGACACCGGAAGAATGGGAACTGCAGCTGCTCACAGAGAAAAACCGGTACCGGTTTGATCTTCTCGAAACACCCAAAGACACTGTTCTCAATAAGGAAGACAGCAGTTTATTCATCTCCGGTACGGTATGGGATGCACGCAACAGGCCTGTACCCCAAAAGATAGTCACCTTATTCAGTGATATGAAAGCCAAGGTATTCACATCAGATACCACCGATGCAGAGGGAAAATTTTGTTTTCCATTTACGGCGTATGATGACCAGACGCGGTTTAACCTGCAGGTGACCGATCTGTCGGGACGGTTGTTCCCGTCAAAAATAGTGATGGAGGCAAACCTGGTATTTCCTGTGGTGTCTACCCCGGAAAAGCTCAAACATCGGTTGGTAAAAGAAGAGATTGAAACGGTTCGGAAAGCAATGATCCTTCAGTCTCGTTCGGATACAGTAATACAAAATCGGGGAAAAGAATGGCTTACGGATGTTACTGTAACGGGGCTGGTTAAAAAAGACCCTGGTTACGACGTAAAAAAAAGACAGAGCCTTTTTTCCAGGATCATACCACCGGAAGTATTTGCTAAGTTGGGAGGAAATAGTCTGGGTAATGTGATCTTCCGTGTACCAGGCATTCATTTACGAAACGGTTATGTAACCGTGACCGGTGGTAATTCCTTTGCCATTGGCGCTGCTACAGAACCGCTGTTGATTGTTGATGGTGTTCCGATCCCTTCCGATACTTCTGACAAGCTGCCGGGTTCAGAACCCAGCCCGGTGTTATTGGCGTTGAATCGCATCGACCCTTCATCGGTTGAATTCATGGAAGTATTGATAGGGCCGGAAGCAGCCATTTATGGGGTCCGGGGTGGAAACGGTGTGATCATCGTCAATACCCGTACCCGTATGGTACTGTCAGAGAATAACCTGGCGAATGGGATCCGTAATCTTGTCGTAAGAGGATTTCATGTTCCCGAACCTTTTGAACAGAGAGATTATTCCCTGAAAGAGATCAGGAACTCCCACATTCCAGATACCCGCTCTTCGTTGATCTTCTGGCAGGGCGATGGTTTGACAGATGCGGATGGTAAAGCCACTATCTCCTTTTATACGGCCGATATTGCCACCAGCTACACGGTAACGGTAACTGGGATCACTGCTATGGGCGCCCGTTTCCGGAAACAACTGACCCTATCCCGCAAATAAAAACTCCGGTGGCAAGTGCCACCGGAGTTACTGTATGTTTAGCGAAAAGAAAGTTAGGCAACTGCTTTTTTCACCAGTTCAGCGGCTTCGCTTAACTGGATAGCAGATTGTACTTTCAGGCCGCTTTCATCGATCAGTTTTTTGGCTTCCACCGCATTGGTTCCCTGTAAACGGACAATGATCGGGATATTGATATTGCCCAGTTTGTTGAAAGCTTCGATCACGCCGGCCGCAACACGGTCGCAACGAACGATACCACCAAAGATGTTGATCAGGATCGCTTTAACATTGGGATCTTTCAGGATGATCCGGAACCCGGCTTCTACGGTCTGTGCGTTGGCAGAACCACCTACGTCCAGGAAGTTGGCAGGTTCACCGCCGCTCAGTTTGATCATATCCATGGTGGCCATGGCCAGACCGGCACCGTTCACCATACAACCTACGTTTCCGTCCAGTTTAACGAAGTTCAGGTTGTATTGTCCGGCTTCTACTTCGGTAGGATCTTCTTCTGTCACATCGCGCAGCGCGGCAATGTCCGGATGACGCATCAGTGAATTGTCGTCGATGTTCATTTTACAGTCAACAGCAATGATCTTGTCGTCGCTGGTCTTGAACAGCGGATTGATCTCCAGCATGCTGCAATCCAGTCCTACATAAGCATTGTACAGGTTGGTCACGAATTTGACGCAATTTTTGAACGCTTCACCGCTCAGTCCCAGGTTAAAAGCGATCTTTCTTGCCTGGAAACCCTGCAGGCCACCACCGGGGTGAACCCACTCTTTGAAAATTTTCTCAGGTGTATTATGTGCCACTTCTTCAATATCCATACCCCCTTCGGTACTGTACATCACTACGTTCATTCCTTTGGCGCGGTCGAGCAGGATCGAGAGGTAGAATTCTTTAACAGGGTTGGGGCCGGGATAATATACATCCTGGGCCACCAGGATCTTGTTCACTTTTTTGCCTTCTGCACCGGTCTGGATGGTTACCAGGGTACCACCGAGGATATTCTTGGCGATATTGGTTACGTCTTCCAGGCTTTTACCAACAGCTACGCCTCTCTGCTCCGATCCGGCGATCTTACCTTTTCCACGGCCACCGGCGTGGATCTGGGCCTTGATTACGGCGAAATTGTTACCTGTCTGGGTTTTGATCTGGCGGTAAGCCTCTTCTGCGGCCATAACGGTATCTACGGCAATGCCCTCCTGTACGGGAACATTGTATTTTTTCAGTAATTCCTTGGCCTGGTATTCGTGAAGGTTCATGCTGGAAAATTTTTGCGAAGATAAGCGAAACAGGGATTCAGATTTGCTGATAATTATTATTGTTGTAACATTAATTTGTCTATTTTTACGCCACACTGAAAAAAAACTCGATTAAAACGACAACAGCATGAAAAAAGCAACCCTCGCCTTAGCAGGCATCGCCTTTTTAGCAGGCATTTATTCTTTTGCACCGATCAGTGCTAAACAAGATGCTACCCTGACCGTAAACACTGAGAAAAGCCGTGTTGACTGGGTAGGTACCAAGAAATCAGATTTTCATACCGGTTTCTTTCCGTTGAAAAGTGGTTCTGTTACCGTTGATGGCGGTAAACTGAAAGGCGGTAAGTTCGTGATTGATCTGGCCAACCTGAAAGTAACCGATGCGGGTGGTGGCGACAGACTTACCGGTCACCTGAAGTCAGGCGATTTCTTCGATGTAGCCAAATTTGCAGAAGCTACTTATGAGATCACTGCTGTGAACTACACAGATGCCAGCAATGCAGACGTTAGCGGTAACCTCACTGTAAAAGGTGTGACCGTTCCGGTTAAACTGAAAGCGCAGATCCGTAATGCTGATGACAAAGGTTTCTTTGCCCAGTCATTCCTGAGCCTCGACAGAACCCTGATCGGCATTACTTATGGTGCCGGTAACGTAGCCAATGATGTGCAACTGGCTATCCACCTGTTCGCAAAATAATTGTGCAACAACTATACAGAGAAAACACCGGCCATCGGCTGGTGTTTTTATTTGCGGCTTACCGTAACTTGCTGCCTAAAATCATTGTATGCCCAAAGTTGAACTTGCTTCTATTGTGCCCAAAGAGATCGTATCCGGTTATTCGGCCCGTTTTATTCATACAGATCATATGACTTTCTCCTATCTTGATGTGAAGGCAGGAGCCGCATTACCCGAACATTCGCACCCGCATGAGCAGGTATGTCATGTGCTGGAAGGCGAATTTCAGCTTACGCTGAATGGAGAACCCCTGCGCTTCGGTCCGGAATCCGTTATCGTGATCCCGTCCAATGTAAAACACGCCGGGTTGGCCATTACAGACTGTAAGTTGCTGGATGTGTTCATGCCGGTGAGGGAGGACTATAGGGCAATGAGTGAATGAGTGGGGGAGTGAATGAGTGAATGTAATTATAGCGATGATAAATAAAAAATCCCGTTCCAGAGGAACGGGATTTTTTATCATTATTACTTCATCATTCAAAATTCCTTGTTCACTATTCAACATTCCTAAGAGGCGGTTTTCATTTTGCGGATCTCTTCGGTGAGTTTGGGTACCACTTCAAAGAGGTCGCCAACGATACCATAATCGGCAGCTTTAAAGAAAGGCGCTTCAGGATCTTTGTTGATCACAACGATCACTTTACTGCGGTTCACACCTGCCAGGTGTTGTATGGCGCCTGAGATACCCAGGGCAATGTATAAGTTAGGGGCAACCTGTACACCGGTTTGTCCTACGTGTTCATGGTGCGGGCGCCAGTGTGCATCGCCTACGGGTCGGCTGCAGGCTGTGGCGGCATGCAGTTCTTTGGCCAGGTCCAGCAGAACGCCCCAGTTCTCGGGCCCTTTTAAACCACGGCCACCGCTTACCACGATATCGGCTTCAGTCAGTGGCACTTCACCGCTTACCTTGTTTACCGCAGTAATTTTTACTTTGGAAACGTCTACAGCCACGTTCAGCGCCGCTACTTCCGCAGTTCCCTCACCGGCAACGGTCTGGTAACTATTTGGGTTGAGTGAAATGATTTTGACAGGAGAGTTGATGCTGATATTGGCAAATGCCTTTCCGGAAAACACGGTTTTACGCACCACGAAACCGTTACTGGTATCTGGCAGGGCACAGGCTCCTGTTACAATGCCTGCTTTGAGGCGGGCCGCAACACGGGCAGCCACCGCCTTACCTGTCTGGTTATGCGAAGAGATAAGCACATTGGCTCCGCTGGCCGTAACCGCTTCGGCAATTACTTTGGCGTATAGTTGTGTGTCAACATGGTTCAGGCTTTCGTTGGCAACCTGGTGCACTTTGGTGATGCCATATTTACCCAGCGAAGCCAGATCGTCGTTCACCGTGCCCAGCACCAGCGCTTCTGCGGTGGTGCCCATTTGTTTGGCTACTTGTGCACCATAGGTAAGCACTTCGTAAGAAGCTTTCTTGATATGGTTTTCTGTCTGATCAACAAATATTAAAACTGACATGTGTTACAATTTGAAAATTTGAAAATGTGATGATTTGAAATGCGCTGATGCTGCTGAAAGAACCAACTGTACAAGTGTGCGACGCAAGAAAGCTGCAACAGTTGATAGGCTGGTCTACAGACATCGTACCATTTATATCACTTTGGCTTCTTCGTGCAATAATCTTACCAATTCGGCCACGTTATCTGCATCAACCAGTTTTACGCCGGCTTTAGCAGGCGGCAGTTCAAAATTAACCACACTGGTGAGGGTATCAGCTGCAACCGGTTCCAGTACCTGTAAAGGTTTGGTGCGGGCCGCCATGATGCCACGCATATTCGGAATGCGCTGTTCTGCCACACCTTTCTGGCAGCTGACCACAACGGGTAAACTTACTTCGGCCACTTCTTCACCGCCTTCAATTTCGCGGGTGATAGTGGCTGTGGTGCCATTCAGTTCAAACAGGGTCGCCAGTGAAACATAAGGGACATCTACCAGTTCAGCCACCATGCCGCCAATGGAAGCCCCATTGTAGTCGATGGCTTCTTTTCCGGTGAAGATCAGGTCGTAACCGCCTTTTTTGGCTACTTCTGCTATTTGAGCAGCGATAAAATAACTGTCGGTGCTGTCGGCATTTACCCGGATGGCTTCATCGCCACCCAGCGCCAGCGCTTTCCGGATAATGGGGTCGCAATCTGCTCCGCCCACCGTAACCAGGTGAATGGTGACAGCAGCGTCTTTTTCTTTTAATTCGATAGCCCGCACCAGCGAATACCATTCGTCGTAGGGGTTGATGATCCACTGTACACCGGCTTCGTCAAACTTCTTATTACCGTCCGTAAAGGCGATCTTGGAAGTGGTGTCCGGTGTTTTACTGATACACACAAGAATTTTCATAGCGCAAAAGATTTACCGTTAATTAGTTGCATAAACAACTATTAGCAAATATAGGAAGGTTTTGAGAGTGGCAAAGTTTTGTTCGGGAAATTATTTGGGTCTGGGATGACCGGTACAATATTCCTTTCCGCAACCCTAAACTACGGACTCTCTTCCTACCTTTGGCCGATGGACAGAATCGCTAAGATCAGGGAGTTCCTGGCAGCAAATCCCAGGGACAATTTTCTGCGTCATGCATTGGCGCTGGAATACATGAAAGTAGGTGATGACCAGGGTGCCAGGGAATTGTTTGAAGCCATATTGACAGAATTCCCGGATTATATCGGTTCGTATTATCATCTGGCCAAACTGCTGGAGAAAATGCAGGAAACCGACCTGGCGATTCAATGGTATGAAAAAGGGATGGCAGAAGCCAAAAAAGCAGGTGATAACCATGCATACAACGAATTGCAGGCAGCTTATGAGGACCTGGTGTATTGATAAGTCAAAAGTCAAAATTCAAAAGTAAAAAATAAGCCTATTTTGAATTTTGACTTTTGAATTTTGATTTTCTCACGAAACGATTGCCATGAATAAACCGACAAGAATCTATGACCCTGTTGTGTACAAAACGCCTACTGGTACACAATTGAATTGCAAGGGCTGGATACAGGAAGCAGCTTTGCGCATGTTATTGAATAACCTGGATCCTGCAGTGGCTGAAAGGCCGGATGATCTGATCGTGTATGGGGGGAGGGGTAAAGCAGCGAGGAATTTTGAGAGTCTGGACCTGATCATCAAAGCCCTGAAAGATATTGAAGCCGACGAAACTTTGTTGATCCAAAGCGGTAAACCGGTGGGGATCCTGAAAACACATAAGGATGCGCCAAGGGTATTGTTGTCGAATTCGCAACTGGTTCCCAAATGGGCTACCTGGGAGCATTTTACCGAGTTGGAAAAAAAGGGATTGATGATGTACGGCCAGATGACGGCGGGAAGCTGGATCTATATTGGTTCGCAGGGTATTGTACAGGGAACCTATGAGACTTTTGCAGCCGTGGCCGATAAACATTTTGGCGGGTCGCTGAAGGGAACCCTCAGTGTGACCGCAGGATTGGGAGGGATGGGTGGTGCCCAACCTTTATCTGTAACCATGTGCGATGGCGTTTGCCTGGTAGCAGAAGTGGAGGAATGGCGGATCGATAAACGGTTGGAAACGAAATACCTGGATATCAAATGTCTGGATATTGATGAAGCCATTGACCGCGCCCTTGCGGCAAAAGCCGGGAAAGCAGCTTTGAGCATCGGGGTGCTTTGTAACGCAGTCACGTTGCTGCAGCGATTGATCGAAAGAAATATACCGGTGGATGTGTTGACGGACCAGACATCTGCCCATGACCCATTGATCGGCTATGTGCCGCATACCCTTACGAATGAAGCGGCCAATATGCTGCGTGAAAAGGATCCTGCCAAATACATTGACCTGAGTTACGACAGTATGAAACTTCATGTAAAATTGATGTTAGAACTACAAAAACGCGGCGCGGTCACTTTTGATTATGGAAATAATTTACGGGCCCGTGCCCAGGAAAGAGGGTTGGAAAATGCATTCGATTTTCCGGGTTTTGTGCCTGCGTATATCCGCCCTTTGTTCTGCGAAGGGAAAGGCCCCTTCCGTTGGGCGGCTTTAAGTGGCGATCCTTTGGATATTGCTGTTACGGATGAAGTGATCCTGAACCTGTTTCCCGAAAATAAAAGCCTGCAACGCTGGATGAAAATGGCCAGGGAGCGTATCGCTTTCCAGGGATTGCCGGCCCGGATCTGTTGGCTGGGCCAGGGCGAAAGGGAAAAAGCAGGTCTTGCTTTTAATGAACTGGTGAGAACCGGTAAGGTAAAAGCCCCGATCGTGATCGGTCGCGACCACCTGGATACCGGTTCTGTTGCCTCTCCTAACCGTGAAACGGAAGCCATGCTGGATGGCAGCGACGCAGTGGCTGATTGGCCCATTTTAAATGCCCTGGTCAATACCGCAGGCGGTGCAAGCTGGGTTAGCCTGCACCATGGTGGTGGCGTAGGCATGGGATACAGCATTCATGCCGGAATGGTGATCGTAGCCGATGGAACCGAAGATGCTGCTGCTAGATTGGCACGCGTATTAAGAAACGATCCGGGCATGGGTGTCATTCGTCATGCCGACGCCGGGTATGATATAGCGCTGGATACACTTCGGAAAAACGGGCTATCCATTGTTGAACGTTTATCCTGACCGGGTGTATTTCTAACGGGTTTCAGGTATTAATACGTATTGCAACCTGGGTCTGGGTATTTAGGTTTGCAGGATGTTACCTACTGCCCAGCCACTGATGCATATTCAGGATCTCATATACGAGATCAGGGAACAACGGGTAATGCTGGACCGTGACCTGGCCAGGCTCTATGGAGTGCCCACCAAATCATTAAATCTTGCCGTCAAAAGGAATATTGACAGGTTTCCCCTTGATTTCATGTTTCGCCTGAATAAAGAGGAAACCTATTCTTTGAGGTTTCAATTTGAAACCTCAAAAAGGGGCGGGGACAGGTACCAGCCATGGGTATTTACTGAATTGGGAGTGGCTATGTTATCCAGTGTGTTGAACAGTCCTCCTGCCATTCAGATGAATATCCTGATCATGCGGAGTTTTTTCCTGCTTCGCAGGAACAGGTATTCGATAGTTTTTTTAGCCAAGCAAGTCGCTGATATTCAAAAGAAAGTAGGTGATCAACAGGAACAGATAACCTTACTATATGAGGCTTTTGAGAAATTTCTGGATACTGATTCGGAGCAGAAAAGCTGGGCTGATAGGGAGCGAATCGGGTTTGTGAAATGAATCTCAGACTGCAAATCAAATAACACAGGGAATACGGGGTGTTTTCACATCCGGTATTCCCTGTTGACTGCTTGTGGGCAGTTGGATGAGTTGTTGGCGGTATCAGCTTCCTCTTGATCCGCCGGTTTTGATCGGTTTCTTTCCGCCACCCATCGGTTTGGCCGCATTGGGCTTGGCTATGAATTTAGAACCCTGTGGACCACTCTTCGGGCCCTTGCTACCGGCTTTGCCGCCGTTTTTATTGTTTACTGGTAATGCCATAAACCTGTGATTTTATGTAAATAAATCTGCAGGTAAGATAGTCAGTTTTCAGCGATTATACAATTAGAAATGGACTGTTGGGGCTAACCTTTCCCCAAACAGTAAGTGTTGGGTTGTAGGGATAAGGAAGATTGTATATTAGTGTAAGTAAAACAAATATATGGGTAAAGGCAGGCTGGAAGCTTTCAGCGATGGTGTACTGGCCATCATCATTACCATCATGGTACTTGAGATGAAAGTACCGCATGGCATCGGGTGGGCAGATCTGAAACCGCTGGTTCCGGTATTTCTGAGTTATGTACTCAGTTTTGTATACGTAGGAATTTACTGGAACAACCACCACCATCTGTTGCATGCTGCACATAAGATCAACGGGAAAGTCATGTGGGCCAACAATCACCTGCTTTTCTGGCTTTCATTGTTACCTTTTTCTTCCGGCTGGATGGGGGAAAATCATTTTGCCCCCTTGCCAACTGCTTTGTTTGGGTTTGATCTGTTAATGGCAGCTGTAGCTTATTATATCCTTACCAGGAGTCTGATAAGTTTACACGGGAAAAAATCTACCATTGGCAGTTCGGTAGGAGCTGAACGAAAGGAAAAAATTTCTATGCTGATATACGCTGCTTCAGTTCCGATGGCTTTTATCGCAGGCTGGATCAGCCTGCTATTGTATACCGCGGTAGCCATCCTTTGGCTGATCCCCGATCAACGAATCGAGTTATCCTTGGTCGAAGAACACAAGCCGGATGAGCAGGGCATGCAATAATTATCGGACAGACGGATTCTGAGATAAGGATTGGTAGTTGTTATAGCCTGTTCACTTTCAGAATAAGATCCATTAAACCGAAATCTTTTACTTATTCCCCAAGCCGCTGACTCAGTTCGTTGTCTATCTTCTTGAACAGGTGGTAAGGTTTGTAAACACGCCAGTCGGGCAGGTTCATCAGTTCGATATAGTAGTTCAGCTTCTTTTTCCTGAAATCCTGTTGGGTGGCTTCCGGCATATTCAATGAAACGATCCAGCCATTTTGTTCGCAGGTTTCTTCGTACCATTCCTGGTAATATTCTTTATCGCTGCTATGAAAGTTGAGTACGTTCTCGGTGATGAGTATGTATTTGTAGATGCCTTGTTGGTAAAGCATATCCATCACTTCCCTTTTCAGTTCCATGATATCGTTCTCGATGGCATCATTCCATTCGCCCAGCATCTCGATAATGGCAAAATTGAGCTCATAATCAACGTAAATGATCTTGAGGTAAAGTGTACGGCTGCCAAAATCGTCCCACTGCGGGTGGATATAATAGTTGTAGACCGTTTGAGAGAATTCGAACTCGCTGTATTTTCTGCCAAAGAAAGGCGAACGGGGATCTTCCTCGGATGTATATATGTGACGCCAGTTGTAAAAAGGTTCGATCTCGTGCATACACTATCCTAAGAGGCAGCCATGGCAGCTTCCACTGCTTTTTTCACGCTGCCGTGTTTTAACAGGAGATCTTTGGCTTTTTCATAATCGTTCAGTTGCAAACCATCCATCACCATCTTCACTCCGCGGTCAACCAGTTTCACGTTGCTGAGCTGCATGTTTACCATCTTGTTATCTTCTACACGGCCCAGCTGTATCATCACCGTGCTGGAGATCATGTTCAATACCAGTTTTTGTGCGGTGCCGCTTTTCATACGGGTACTGCCGGTGATGAATTCCGGACCTACCACCACTTCTACCGGAAAATCGGCCTCTGCCGATACCGGCGAATTCGGGTTACAGCTTATGCTCCCAGTGATAATGCCTCTTTTACGGCATTCTTTCAGTGCACCGATCACATAGGGTGTAGTACCGCTGGCGGCAAGCCCTACCACTACATCTTTATCGCTCACAAAATGTTTCTGTAAGTCGGTCCAGCCTTCATCCACACTGTCTTCAGCAAATTCCACTGCCTGGGTGATGGCTTTTTCGCCGCCGGCTATCAATCCGATCACCAGTCCGTAAGGCACGCCAAAAGTCGGCGGACATTCACTGGCATCCACTATGCCCAGACGTCCACTGGTTCCGGCACCAATGTAAAACAGCCGTCCTCCTGCCAGCATTTTATCGCTGATGGCGGCAGTAAGTTTCTCTATTTGTGGAATGGCTTTGTTAACGGCTTCCGGTACGGTGCGGTCTTCTGTATTGATATTTTGTAATAATTCCAGTATCGACATCTTTTCCAGGTGACGGTAAGTGGAGGATTGTTCGGTTACTTTAATAAAGTCTGACATGCCAGTAGTTTAACGGTGATACGCTATTAATCCCTGCATCGGGGTCTTGATCACTTTCCCCAGTTCCAGTTCATAGGTGTCGCAAAGGTCCTTCAATACATCTCTAAAACCAAATGCAATACTGCCAATAAAATGAATAGGTAGTGTCCAGCTTTCGCGGTACTTGTATAAATGGGTGAAAAAAAAGTCGTTCAAACCATCTTCTATGATGTTCTCGATCATGTAATGGCCCCGGTTTTCTGCCAGGAAAATGGCAAAGGAAGCGAGATAACGGTTGGCCAGCGGTTGTTTGTACACATGGTCAAGTATCTCGATGGTGGATACCTGGAAGCGTTTCTCAAAACGGGCTTTCAGTTCCTCATCGAAAGTATGGTAGAGATAATATTGTACCACTTTCTTGCCAAGGTAAGCGCCACTGCCTTCATCGCCCAGTACATAACCCAGCCCGGGACTGTTCTTTACAATTCTTTTCCCATCGTAGTAACAGGAGTTGGAACCGGTACCAAGTATGCAGGCAATGCCTTTTGATCTGCCGCAAAGCGCCCGGGCTGCTGCCAGCAGATCGGTCTGCACCTCGATGCTTGCTTTAGGGAACAGCGATTTTAATACTTTTTTGATGGTGGCTGCATTGTCTTTATTGCTTAAACCTGTACCATAAAAATGAATACGTTCGGGTACAGCTGATTTTAGTTTGGGAACCAATTCCTTGTTCAGTAATGCAGTTATCTGAGAGGCATTCAGGAAATAAGGGCTGATGCCCTGGGTGAGAATGGTCTTGTTTTTGTCTCCCTGTACCAACCGCCATTCGCATTTGGTAGCGCCACTGTCTGCAATCAATATAACGGGCATATTCTCGTGTTGAAAGTGAGCTAAAAAGTTCTGGTTGCGAAATTACGACAACAATCAAATAGTTAAGGGGATAATCCGGCATATCTTATACCATTTATCCTAAATCTCAAACCTTTGCGGGCATTCAGATTTTAATATGGATATTTGTGTTTGTATCTAAAAAGTGCCTAAGAATCGATCATATGGGAAGTAAAAAACTGCAGGTATGGCTGCCCGTTCTTTTTGCCTTGGTAATGGTAATCGGTATGTCAATTGGCTACCAGTTAAGGGAGAAGAGCCTGGGCAACCGTTTTTTTAACCTTTCCCGCAGAACCTCCCTGCAGGAGCTGGTGGAACTGATCAAGGGAAAATATGTGGATAAACTATCCGTGGACAGTATCAACCAACTGGCGGCGAATGAGCTATTGTCGCATCTTGACCCTCATTCAGTCTACATTCCTGCCGATCACCTGAAAGAAGTGAACGAGGAACTCCAGGGTAATTTTCAGGGTATCGGAGTAGAATTTCAGATGCTGGAGGATACGGTACATGTGATGCATGTCATTGAGGGTGGCCCCTCTGACAAAGCCGGTATAAAAGTGGGGGATAAGATCCTTACGGTAAACGACTCCGTTGTGATCGCCGGCCGAAAACTGAAGCCGGATGATATCCGTAAACAGCTCCGTGGACCGATGGATACCAGGGTAAAAGTAAAAGTTTTACGGGGCAGCGTTACCAAGGAAGTGGTCATCACCAGGGATGTGATACCTGTTTCGCCCGTAGATGCAGCTTATATGATTGCACCGGAAACGGGTTATATCCGTATCAATAAATTTGCGGAACGCACTTACGAGGCCTTTATGCAGAACACCGAAAAACTGCAGAAACAGGGCATGAAACAGATGATCCTGGACCTGCGGGGCAATGGCGGTGGATTGATGAAGGAGGCAACGGATATTGCAGACGAGTTTCTGAGCGGCGATAAGCTCATCGTGTACACCGTTGGGGAGCACGTGCCACGTTTTGAATACCGTTGTAAACGCGACGGCATTTTTGAAAAGGGTAAGCTGGAAGTGTTGATAGACGAAGGATCCGCTTCGGCCAGTGAAGTGTTGGCGGGAGCTTTGCAGGACTGGGACAGGGCCACCATCATCGGCCGTCGTTCTTTTGGCAAGGGACTGGTGCAGCAGCAGTTCCAGTTAAGCGATGGCAGTGCGGTGCGGTTGACCATTGCCCGCTATTATTCACCCCTGGGAAGGAATATCCAGAAACCCTATAGTAAGGGAAAAGCTGAATACGAAGAGGAGCTGGCGGAGCGTTTTCACAATGGGGAAGTGGTGAAAGGCGATACTTCGAAACCCAGCGGAAAAGCGTATAAAACCCCGGCCGGCAGAACCGTGTATGGCGGTGGCGGTATTACCCCCGACGTGTTTGTGCCCTTTGATACCACCCATCTGGAACCCGAGCTGCTGAAAATGTACTACAAGGGCACCATCGGAAATTTTGTATACCAGTATTACATGCAAAACCAGCGTTATTTTGATGCAATGAAGTCGGCTACGCAACTGGCTGAATCGTTTGTCCCTGGTGAAAAGGAATGGTCTGGCCTTGCAGGATATGCGCGGAGGGATACGGTTGATCTTTCCCGTGTGAGTACCAAAGGAAAAGCAGATGTATTAAAGCGGATACAGGTATTGATGGCCAGGCAGATCTGGCGTTCGGAAGGGTATTTTGAAGTCAGTAACCGCCGCGATGAAACCGTGCAGAAAGCTTTGGAAACACTGAAATAGGTATCGGCGAAAAAGCTGTTGCTGAATTTGTGGTTTTTCTTATTAGATTGCGCCCGGTTTTAAAACGAAACGATCAAAACCAACAAGGAATATGACTATTGAACAGTTCAAGGAATTATCATTTGAGGCAAAACTGAAGGAATTGAAATATTCCGGTGAGTTACTGGGTTCTTATGAGCGTAACAACGAGAATGGCGGTCCCAAAACACCAGGCGATATTTATGCGCTGTATGATTTCTGGGTGTACCTGAGCGATGACGAAGAAACCATCGTTCCCTCACGCAGGAACCCTTTGCCAAAGGAAGAAGAAGACGAAGAATAATTCTTCCGGCTTTTATGCAAATCTGTTCACCCGGGTTGGCCGGTATTTTTACGGGCCGGCCTGCAATGGATGGACTATTTCCTGATATTTCCCCTGAAAAGGGGATTTTTCATTTACAGGGAATTCCGCAATGTGAGGTAAAAAGGGATCTCTATGTGTTGCACCGACTGCTTCAGTATCAGTTCTGCGGTTTTTTCTCCCATCATCTGAAAATCAGTTGAGATAGTGGTAATGCCATTAAGAATGATCTTTTTCAGCGGTGTTTCATTGTAAGAGATCAGTCCTACATGTTTGCCCAGTTTCATATGGGTAGAAAGTATCTTTTCGATCAGTATCACCAGGTCATCCTCCATCAGATTGATGTAGGCTTCCCCTTCTTTGATGGGTTCATTGGCTATATTATGCACCACTTTATAGTTGAATGCATATTGCAGGCAGAAGCGGGTAAAACCTTGTAAGATCTCCTGCGGGTGATACGTGTTGTACGGAACAATGATCTTCAGGGTGTGGTACTTGCCCAGTTGTGGCAAAGCCTGCTCCAGCGCGCCGTAGATATCTTTCTCGAAATTTTCATACACTGCACCATAACTGCCTTCGATGCCGGGTATCAGCTTGTCCATCAGGATCAGTTTGTCTTTGGGGATACTATTGATCACTGCATGCGCCTGTTCGCCACCTTCTACAAAATGCGGGATGATCACATAATGTGAATAGTCCTTATCCGCATTCTGGATCAGCCGTTTGAAAAAATCGAAATCGTTGTTGTAGATATAGAAATCAATGGAAGAAAGTTCTCCCAATGATGCCACCAGCGCGTCATAAATGATCTTCTTGTGCGGGCTAAGCTTGTTGAAGAGCAGGAAGATCTTCCGTTGCTGTTTCAGGTTGGTTTCTTTTACAAAATAACCTTTGCCCGGAACAGAGCCCAGCACGCCGATCGTTTTTAAATATTTGTAACCCTTTTCTGCCGTATCCCTGGCTATTTCAAATTCAAAACTGAGTTCATTGATCGAGGGCAGCATATCGTCTTTCCGGATATTCCCATTGCCGATGGCTTTGATAATGGCATGTGCCAGCTGCAGGTACTTGGGTGTGGCCGAGTAATAATCGATGGAGAGATGCTGGAAAACGCTTTTCTTGTTCATGGCAACCGGTGTTGACCCCGAAGGTTCTTCAAACATACGGATATTGGCGAATAACCCCCTGCCGGAAGTCAAAGGTCTGGCAGGCATGACGGTACATGACGGCAGGACTGTGCAGAATAATAGTTTTGGATATAGTAAATTACTATCGCTTAGCCATATCGAAAACAATTGCACATGGGTATTATACTGGGTGTCATTTTCCATTTTATAGGCGGTTTTGCCTCGGGCAGTTTTTACATGCCCTTTAAAAAGGTCAGGGGATGGAACTGGGAAAGCTTCTGGATTGTCGGAGGACTCTTTTCCTGGCTGATCGTACCGCCACTGGCGGCCTGGATCACCATACCGGGTTTTACCGATATCATCAGGGAAACCCCTTCGCACATCATAGGCACAACTTTCCTGATGGGATTGTTATGGGGTATTGGCGGACTTATGTACGGATTGGGCGTTCGTTACCTGGGCATGAGCCTGGGTAATTCGGTGATATTGGGTTTCTGTTCCGCCTTTGGCTCGCTGATTCCCGCTGTGTATTACAATTATGTTCCCACGGAAGGAAAGGAAACGCAGACGCTCAGTTTCATGCTGCATAATGCCGGCGGGCAATGGGTGTTACTGGGTGTGCTGGTTTGTATAGTTGGTATCGCCATCTGTGGAAAAGCGGGTGTGATGAAAGAAAAGAACCTGAGTGCAGAAGAGCAGAAAGCCTCGGTCAGTGAGTTCAGCCTGGTAAAAGGACTGGTCATCGCCACTATCTCGGGTATACTCAGTGCTTTTTTCAATTTCGGGATAGAAGCGGGTAAACCTATGGCCGATGTGGCCAATGCCGCCTGGCAGACCACACATCCGGGCGAAGGCAATTTCCTTTTCCAGAACAATGTGATCTTTGTGGTAGTGCTTTGGGGCGGACTCACCACCAATTTCATATGGAGCATGATCCTGAACGCAAGGAACAAGTCGTTCGGTGATTATACCAACAAGGAAACCCCGCTGTTCAAGAACTACTTTTTCAGTGCACTGGCGGGCACCACCTGGTTTCTCCAGTTCTTTTTTTACGGCATGGGGGAAAGTAAGATGGGAAATGGGGCCAGCTCCTGGATCCTGCATATGTCTTTCATCATCCTGGTGGCCAACATGTGGGGCATTGTGCTGAAAGAGTGGAAAGGCGTCAGTAAACAAACAAAGGCAACCATTACCATAGGTATTCTTACCATCATGGCATCCGTTATGATTGTTGGTTATGGGAACTCATTACCGAAATAATATCTGAAACAGTATAATTGATATAGACAGTGAACAAAGTAAAAGAATTTAAACAGGTAAGTTATCTATGGGATGATGCCAAAGCGGCAACCATGGCCGGAGATGAAGTGGCGTTATTGATCTATCGATCGAACCTGCTGGGTGCCGATCTGCGCCTGACGAACTATGGCGGAGGAAATACCTCCTGTAAAGCCATGGCCAAAGACCCGTTAACGGGTGAGGATACAGAAGTGATGTGGGTGAAAGGAAGCGGTGGCGATCTGGGCACACTCAAAGCCAGTGGACTGGCGGCTTTATATGTAAACAGGTTACGCAGTTTGAAGAATGTATATCGCGGCATTGAACAGGAAGATGAAATGGTGGAGCTTTTCAATCACTGCATTTTTGATCTTGCATCCAAAGCGCCTTCGATCGATACGCCTTTGCATGGTTTCCTCCCTTTCAAACATATCGATCACCTGCATCCGGATGCTGCCATTGCCATTGCTGCGGCGAAAGATGGTAAAAGGATCACACAAGAGTTATTCAAGGGAACTATTGGCTGGGTGGACTGGCAGCGGCCCGGCTTCGATCTGGGTCTGCAGTTGAAAGCCTGCCTGGATGAAAATCCGGGTATCCGTGGTATCATGCTGGGTTCACATGGATTGTTCACCTGGGGTGATACCGCGTATGAAAGTTATGTCAACACACTTGAAGTGATCGAAGCCTGTGCCACCTATATTGAAGATGCGGTAGCAAAAAACAAGAACGTATTCGGAGGGGCAAAGATGCAGTCGCTTCCGGGAGACAGAAGAAAGGCGCAGGCCGCTGCCCTTGCCCCGGTGCTCAGAGGATTCTGTTCTTCCGGCAATCGGATGGTGGGACATTTTACGGATGATGAACGTGTGCTCGACTTCATCAATTCTAAAGATCTTGACAGGCTGGCACCGATGGGTACTTCCTGTCCCGACCATTTTCTGCGAACCAAGATCAGTCCGTTGGTGCTGCCCCTGGCTCCGGATGCGGATTTGGATGATGTAGCATCTATAAAAGAAAAACTGGCTCCGGTATTTGACGCATACCGAACCATGTATGCGGCATATTATAACAACTGCAAGCACTCCAATAGTCCGGCTATGCGCGATGCGAACCCGGTGGTCATCCTTTATCCGGGAGTGGGCATGTTCACTTTTGCTGCCAACAAACAAACCGCAAGGGTGGCTGCGGAATTTTACATTAACGCCATTAATGTGATGCGTGGAGCAGAAGCGATCTCCAGTTACACGTCACTTCCCCATCAGGAAGCATTTAATATAGAATATTGGTTACTGGAAGAGGCCAAACTGCAGCGTATGCCCAAACCCAAAGCTTTATCCGGGCGGGTAGCACTGGTCACAGGCAGTGCTGGTGGTATTGGAAAAGCCATCGCCAGAAAATTTGCTGAAGAGGGCGCCTGTATCGTTGTGAACGATAACGATGCAGATAGACTGGCATCTGCCAAAGAATATTTTTTGCAACAATTCGGTAAAGATGTCTGCACTACCGTATTGTTGGATGTGACCAATCGCGAAGCCATCGAAAAAGCCTATACAACAGCAGCGCTTGCTTTTGGCGGGGTGGACATTATTGTGAATTGTGCCGGACTCTCTATCTCAAAACCGATCGAGGAGCATACCGAGAAAGATTGGGACTTGCTGTATGATGTGCTGGTAAAAGGCCAGTTCGCCGTTACGCAGGAAGGGGTTGCCATCATGCGCAAACAGGGCATGGGGGGAGATGTGTTGAATATCGTTAGTAAGAATGCACTGGTAAGCGGTCCCAATAATGCGGGATATGGTTCTGCAAAAGCTGCACAGTTGCACCTGAGCAGGTTGAATGCAGCAGAATTGGGTGGCGACAAGATACGAGTGAACGTAGTGAATCCTGATGCGGTCATCAGCGATAGCAAGATATGGGCAGGCGCCTGGGCCGAGGGCCGTGCAAAAGCCTATGGGGTGAAAGTGGAGGAGCTGCCTGCTTTTTACGCAAAAAGAACTTTGCTGAACGAGATCATCAATCCCAGTGATATTGCAAATGCCTGTTTTGCCTTTGTTGGCGGCCTGCTGAACAAATCGACCGGTAATGTGCTGAATGTGGATGGTGGTATTGCCATGGCATTCGTACGATAGATGTTAGACAAGCAATCGAAGGGTTGATGATGGTAGAATTGTCAACCCTTTTTAAAATTACCATCATGAACAGGATCGCATTTAAAATGCAGCTGCATAAGGGCTGTGAAGCGGAATACGAAAAACGCCATAAAGAGATCTGGCCTGAATTGCAGCAATTGCTGAAAGAAACCGGTATTGCCGGGTATTCTATTTTCCTGGATGAGTTTACGGGTGAGCTTTTTGGGGTGATGGTGGCATCGGAACCCTCTAAGATGGACCTTTTGCCTACTCATCCGGTCATGAAGAAATGGTGGGCGTACATGAAAGACATTATGGATACGCATCCCGATAATTCTCCGGTATCACGCCCGCTGCGTGAAGTGTTTTACTTACCTTAATACCTCTCAAAACAACAGATCATGCTGATCAATGCCCAAACGATTGCTGCGCACAATGAAGCCAGGCTGCCTGCACATACCCGCCGTTTCACTTCTATTGCCGGTGAAGTGGCAGGAGTGGATGCCATTATTCAAAAACTGATCGATTTCCAGATCGCGATCCCATCCTGGGCCCTGGGTACGGGTGGTACCCGATTCGGCCGTTTCAGTGGTGGGGGAGAACCCGGCACACTGGAAGAGAAGATCGCAGATGTGGGACTCCTGCATGCATTGAACCGTTCGAGTGGCGCCATATCATTACATATCCCCTGGGATATACCTTCGGATGCACAAAAGATAAAAGAACTGGCCGCAGCACATGATCTTCGCTTTGATGCAGTGAACTCCAATACTTTCCAGGATCAGCCGGGGCAGAAGCTAAGCTATAAATTCGGCTCATTGCAACACGTGAACCGGGCTGTACGGCAACAGGCCATCGAACACAATAAGGAAGTGATCAGGCATGGGGTAGAGCTGGGTTCGCAATCATTGACCGTATGGCTTTCCGATGGTTCTTCTTTTCCGGGGCAGCTCAATTTCAGGAAGGCTTTCGAAAATACACTGGAAGGCTTACAGGAAATTTATGCCGCTTTACCGCCCGACTGGAAAATGTTCGTAGAATACAAAGCCTATGAACCGAATTTTTACTCGATGACGGTGGGCGACTGGGGACAATCCCTGCTCTATGCCAATAAACTGGGCGACAAAGCCTATACATTGGTGGATCTGGGCCATCATCTCCCCAATGCCAACATACAGCAGATCGTTGCTTTGTTACTGAATGAAAAAAAACTGGGTGGTTTTCACTTCAACGATAGTAAATATGGGGATGATGACCTGACGGTAGGAAGTATCGATCCATATCAGTTATTTCTCATCTTCAATGAACTGGTAGAAGGAATGGATGCCAGATCCATGGATCATGCCAAGGGCCTGGGGTGGATGATCGATGCATCGCACAATATCAAAGATCCACTGGAGGACCTGCTGCAGAGTGTGGAAGCCATCATGATTGCGTATACACAAGCTTTATTGGTGGATACCAAAGCTTTGCAGGATGCACAGGAGAACAATGATGTGGCAACGGCACAGGAAATATTACAGCAGGCATACCGTACCGATGTGAGGCCGATCGTGGCAGAAGCCCGGCTCCGCTCAGGCGCGGCACTTGCGCCATTGGCCCTGTTCCGTGAACAGAAAATACGCGAAAAACTGATTCAACAGAGAGGGGAGCAGCATAAGGCTACCGGTCTCTGATTTGTAAAACAAAGATCCGGGGAAATCATCATGCCTATACCGGTAATTGCCATATTCGATATCGGAAAGACGAATAAAAAATTCTTTCTTTTCTCTGAGTGGTACCGGATCGTATACGAGCGTTCGGTACATTTTGCAGAGACCACCGATGAAGACGGATATCCCTGCGACGATATTCAGACGCTCACTGGCTGGGTATACGATATGCTGGCAGAAGCCATGTTGCTTCCTGATTTCGTTATCTGTGCCGTGAACGTATCCGCATACGGCGCCAGTTTTGTTCATATAGATGAGAAAGGTGAACCTATAGGTGCTTTGTACAACTATCTGAATCCTTATCCTCCGGAACTGCAGAAAGCGTTTTATGCAAAATATGGAGGTCAAACAGTTTTTTCATTGGCTACGGCATCCCCGGTACTGGGTAATCTGAATTCGGGGCTGCAGATATACCGCTTATTACACCAACGACCCGGATGGTATGAAAAAGTGGCCTATTCCTTACACTTGCCGCAATATATCAGTTATCTCATTAGCGGTAAACCCGCCGCAGAGATCACCAGTATCGGATGCCATACGGCTTTATGGGATTTTACCAAAAAGCAATACCATGAATGGGTATACGAGGAACATATTGATAATAAATTTCCACCCGTACTCAGGTCAGATGCTGCCATTGCCATGAACGGTAAACAGCTGAAAGCAGGAATCGGCATGCACGATAGCTCCGCAGCATTGGTACCATACCTGCGCTCTTTTTCGGAGCCATTCATTCTGATCTCGACCGGAACCTGGTGTATCAGTCTTAACCCGTTTAACAGTGAACCTCTGACCAAAGAAGAACTGGAGCAGGATTGTCTTTGTTACCTGGACTACCACCGCAGGCCTGTTAAGGCTTCCAGAGTGTTTGCAGGCAACGAACATGAGCAGGAGGTAAAAAGGATTGCGGCTCATTTTGCAGTGGAGGAACAATTTTATCAGTCCCTTGTATTCAATCCAGCCATATATGAAAAGCTGAACATTGCACAGGCTGCAAAGGATACAATGACGGGTCTGCAGCACTCAGCTTTTGTGGTGAGGGATCTTGCTGCATTTCGTACAGTGGAAGAAGCCTATCACCAGCTCATATTCGATCTTATTCAGCAACAGCAGGTTTCCGTTTCACTGGTATTATCCAAACAGGCACCCTCCCGGATATTTGTGGATGGTGGTTTTGCCCGAAACCCTTTGTATATGCATATGCTGGCACATGCATTCCCGCGGATGGAAGTATATGCAGCTTCCGTATCGCAGGCGTCAGCCATGGGAGCCGCATTGGCTATTCATGAAGAATGGAATCATCAACCCGTTCCCGGAGATATGGTGGACCTGAAATACTATACCATTACCCGGTAAGCAGGGAATATAATATGGTACCTGTTCCCGCAGAAGCCTGCTTTTCTTAACGTAACTTTAGAGACCGGGGATGTTGCTTATTGTACCTTTGCGGATACAAGCTGTAAAGTATTGGCTATGAAAAAATACACGCTTCTTTTTTCTTCGCTGTTGCTGGGTGGTATGATCGTTCTGTCTGCCTGTGGTTCATCGCGTAATGCACAGCAATCGGATCTGGTGCAGAACAGTCAATGGCAGAAAGACAGTCTGCAGGCCAATGGCGATGACAACGACTGGACGCAGCCCTTTAGTTTTGCCGATGAGAAAACGGGATTGTCGTACACAGTGTCCAACGACCGGGAGAACCTCTATGTTCTGGCCGCAACCGCCAATGAAGCAACCATACAACGGATCCTGCGTGGCGGACTTACCCTTTACATCAATCATCATGGTGTGAAAGAAGAAGCTGGGGCAGCGGGTATCAGTTTCCCCACCGGTAACCGGATACAGCGGGGAGATAAATTGTTGAATGCCCGCCCGGAATTGCAGCAAAACAAACGGGTAGCGATCGGATCGGTGGAAGATTATTCTCTGTTCGGATTTAATGGAATCAAAACGCCGGAAAATTTTGATTATGGTAAACCCAATACCGAAGGTATCCAGTTGGGTATCGGGTTGAATACAGCCGGTGCACTGGTTTATGAAGCAGCCATACCGCTGGCCTCTTTCCTGAACAAATCGATGCTGACCAATCCCGGTAGGGCTACGATTGCCGTAGGTTTTGTATTGGAAACTTTACCTGATCAGCCAGTATCCAGGAGCGGAGGTGGCGGATTGTCTATTGGAGGCGGTTTTGGCTTCGGCTCTTTTGGCAGGAGTAGCGGTGTAGGCCTGTCTATTGGCAGTGGATCGCTGGCCCGCATCGGAGGAGGAGGCAAACAGGGTAAACCTACCCGTATCTGGAAAGAGATACAATTGGCAAAACCTGCTTTGGAAACAAAATAATTTTTTGTTCATATGATAGCTGTTGCTAATGTGATGCGGTTGCTAATTTGAATTGTTGTACATTGTTACTATTAAAATCCTGTAACGATGGCAACAACCCGTAGAAAATTCTTACACACGCTGGGCACATCCAGTTCCTTACTTTTAGCCGGCCTGCCTGCTCTGGCAGATCAAACCAAAGTACAACAATTACTATCTTCCGTTAAAGTGAGCGCCAACGATAAAGTACGCATTGCTTTGATAGGCGCAGGTATTATTGGGCATTACGATACGGAAACGGCGCTGAAAGTGCCGGGAGTGGAGCTGGTGTCAGTTTGTGACCTATACCAGGGCAGATTGGACAGGGCCCGTGAAAAATGGGGTAAGGATATTTTTGTTACCCGTAATTACAAAGAAATTCTTTCGCGCAAGGATATCGACGCCGTACTGGTCTGCACCTGCGATCACTGGCATGATCATATTACCATTGATGCACTGAAAGCCGGTAAACATGTGTACTGCGAAAAACCCATGGTGCACCATGTGGATGAGGGACTGGCAGTAGTGGCCGCTCAGAAAGCCAGTGGTAAAGTATTAGAAGTTGGTAGCCAGTCTGCCAGTTCCTTACTCTTCCTGGAAGCAGCCAAATATTACAAACAAGGCGTCATTGGCGATCTGGCGTATGCAGAAGCGTATACGGACCGGAATTCGGCTAATGGTGCCTGGCAATACACCATTCCTTCGGATGCAAGTCAGAAAACCATCGACTGGGATATGTTTCTGGGAGATGCGCCGAAAGTGCCGTTTGACCCCGTTCGTTTTTTCCATTGGCGTAATTACAAAGCGTATGGCACCGGAGTGGCGGGCGATCTTTTCGTTCATAATTTTACTGCATTACATACCGTAACCGGTTCTAAAGGACCTGATACCATTTATGCAGCCGGCGCTTTGAATTACTGGAAAGATGGCAGGGATGCATACGATATTGTTTCGGGTATCATGCGTTATCCCAAAACGGCTGAGCATAACAGCTTCCAGTTCTTTACCCGTGTGAACCTGGCCGATGGGGCAGGCGGTGGTTCCGGTAACCGTTTTATCGGTACCGAAGGTGTGATAGAAGTCAAGTGGAACAGTATCAGCAT
The DNA here is from genome assembly GCF_058231045.1 of Sediminibacterium sp. FW305-C-269. Classification (NCBI taxonomy): domain Bacteria; kingdom Pseudomonadati; phylum Bacteroidota; class Chitinophagia; order Chitinophagales; family Chitinophagaceae; genus Sediminibacterium; species Sediminibacterium sp. FW305-C-269. Next base: position 681,042 of record NZ_JBIQXQ010000002.1, read on the forward strand.
CAAACATTTTAAGAGACCGGTCGCTCCGGGTATCGGCGGCTATGATTCGCTGGAGAGTTTCCCGAAAGCCATGCAGGAATCCCTGCTGGCAGAATACAATGCCAAATACAGTGCAGAAGATAAGAAAGCCAAGCAAGGTGATGAGATCATATTCGAAGCACCCAAGGGTTACGACAGCCGGCTGGATCATATGATCAATTTCTTTGAGGCCATACGTACCAACCAACCGATACTGGAAGATGCTTCCTTTGGTTTACGTGCGGCTGGCCCTGCCATACTCTGTAACACCAGTGTAGAAAAAAATACGGCTATCCACTGGGATCCGGTTGCCATGAAAGTGGTGTCCTCTAAAGCATAAGCTTTGATCTATTAAAAATAATTGTGTACATGTTCCTATTTTCTAAAAAAACAGGGGTCATCCTGGCTGCCTCTTTGTTGGTAACGGATGTTACGGCTCAACAAAACAATATCCTTGAAAGTTGGGTGACCAATCCTTCGCAGCAGGTTTTTTTTACAAGACAACCTTCAACAGTGACTTTTTCCGGGAAAGCAAATCCCGGCAACGTGGAGATAATGGTGGATGACAAAACCCGTTATCAATCCATCGATGGTTTCGGTTTTTCACTTACCGGGGGCAGTGCCCTGAATCTGATGAAAATGAAAAGCTCCTCGCGTGCGGCATTGTTGAAAGAATTGTTTGCCACCGATCAGGCACATATCGGCACCAGTTACCTGCGTATCAGCCTGGGGGCTTCTGATCTGGACGAAAAAGTTTTTTCCTATGATGATCTTCCAGCCGGAGAAACGGATCCGGAACTGAAAAAATTTGACCTGGGTTACGATAAACAATACCTGATCCCAGTGCTGAAAGAGATCCTTCGGATCAATCCATCGATCCGTATCATGGCTTCTCCCTGGTCGCCACCCATTTGGATGAAAAACAACAAAGACACCCGTGGTGGCAACCTGCTGAAAGAATGGTACCCTGTGTATGCACAGTATTTCATCAAATACATTACTGCCATGAAACAGCAGGGCATACGTATCGATGCCGTTACGGTGCAGAACGAACCTTTGCATCCGGGTAATAATCCCAGTCTGCAGATGCTGGCGCCCGATCAGATGGAATTTGTGCGGGATCACCTGGGACCGGCTTTTGCCAAAGCGGGCATCAAAACCAAAATCATTATTTATGACCACAATGCCGATAGGCCGGATTATCCCATCTCTATCCTGAACGATGCGGTTGCCAAAAAATACATTGATGGTTCGGCGTTTCACCTGTATGGGGGAACCGTAGATGCCATCTCTTCTGTGCATGATGCGCATCCGGATAAGAACCTGTATTTCACAGAGCAGTGGGTAGGAGCTCCGGGTAATTACCAGACGGATATCAGCTGGCACATAGAAAACCTGGTGATCGGTGCCACGCGTAACTGGTGTAAAACTGTTCTCGAGTGGAACCTGGCATCAGATACGGCCTACCGGCCCTTTACTGATAGAGGGGGCTGCACCAGCTGTCTGGGGGCCGTTACAATCGATCAGGCACAGGATAAGATTAAACGTAATCCCGCTTATTACATCATTGCACATGCAGCAAAATTTGCAAGACCAGGTTCTGTTCGCATTGCGTCAAACCTGGTAGAGGATCTACCGAATGTGGCTTTTAAAACCCAGGCCGGGAAATATGTGCTGGTGGTACTGAATAAACAGGATAAGGCAAGAAGTTTTACGATCCGATGTAACAACCGGTTCGCAAATGTAGTGGTGCCGGCAGGATCAACCGTTACTTATACCTGGTAGATTACTGTGAGCTGTTTCTTTGAATCAGGCTGCTATTGAGTACGATCTTATCAATCCGGTTACCATATACTTTTTTCTCGATCATCCGGAATAACAAAGAAGCCGCTTCTTTGCCAATCTCGAATGCCGGAGGGGTGATGGTGGATAAGGAAGGGGATAACAGAGAAGCTGTACGTAGACAGGAAAAGCTGATCACTTTCAGGTCTTTCGGGATCTTCAGGTTGATCTCGGTACAGGCATAATACGTGGAAATGGCGAGTTTCTCTACTGATGAAAGGATCGCATCCGGCCTGCCCCGCATCTTCAGTACTTTTTTGATCAGTTCCTGATTGGCATCATCATCGTTACTGCATTCAACGATCATTTTAGGATCCTGTGGGATTCCATACTTCTGTAAAGCAGCCAGATAGCCATTCATCCGGTTCACCGTTGTGGACAAATAACCGCTCACCCGTAAATAAGCGATTTTTTTACAGCCAGAAGTAATAAGCTGTTCGGTAGCTTTAAAACCGCCATCAAAATCATCCGTAGTAACAGTGGGGCAACCGGGTGCATCCGGAACACGGTCAAAGAATACAACGGGGAAACCAGCATTCTGTAATTCGGAAAGCTGGTTCCCTGTAGAAGTATCGCTGCAAAGAGAGATCAGAACGCCGTCTACACGACCACCCTGCAGGTGCTTGATGGTAGACTCCTGGTCTTTGGCATTTTCGTGGGTCAGGTAGGTTAGCACATGGTACCCTTTTTGCTGCGCAACCGTTTGTATACCGTTGATGGCAAGGGCAAAATAGTTATTGGCGATCTCGGGGATTACTACGGCAACAGTAAGGCTCTTTTTTCTGCGCAGGCTGCTGGCAAAGGGATTGGGCTGATAGTTCAGCTTTTCGGCCATCTCCATTACGCGTTTCTTTGTTTCAGCACTGATCTCGTAACTATCGCGTAATGCTTTCGATACGGAGGAGATGGATAACCCCAGTTCTTCTGAAAGCCGTTTTAGGTTAATACTGCTCATATGGCGTTAGATCGGTTGTGTGTATTGCAGTAAGACAACCATCTAATATACAAATTTTACGAAAATGGCAGAAAACGTTTTCGTAAAAATGCCTTTCATTTGCGTAATATTTTACTAAAAACCAAGTGCCGGCTAAACCGGCACCTGGTGAAATCTCTTCGAAGAGACCTTATTTTTTCTGTTGCATGGCTTTGTACCTGAGCAGGGCTTCTATATAATAATAATCCGCATATGTAAGCGGCACGTCCACTTCGGAATTTCCGGGTAAATGACCGGTACTGTGTTTCAGAATAAAACCTCCGTTCTCCCCATAAACTGCAGTATAAGTAGGTGAACCAAGTGACCGGAGAACTTTTTCTGCAAAATTGATATATGCATTGCTTTGGGTAGCAGTAGTGTACTTGCTTAATTCCAACAGGGCGGAAGCGGTGATGGCTGCTGCTGAGGCATCTCTGTAGGTAGCCGGTATTTCCGGGGAATGATAGTCCCAGTACGGTATCTTATCTTCCGGCATTGAAGGGTGTGTGGTAATGAACCGGGCAATTTTTTGGGCATGTACCAGGTATTTGGGGTCCCTGGTACACCTATACATAACCACATAACCATAAAGCCCCCATGCCTGCCCTCGTGCCCAGGCAGAGCTGTCTGCATAACCCTGGTGTGTTTTTTTTGATATTACGTGACCGTCGGTAATATCATAATCAACCACGTGCCAGGAACTGTTGTCTGCACGGTAATGATTTTTGAGTGTAGTATTGGCATGTGTTACGGCGATCTTGTAAAAAGAAGAATCACCGCTGAACTTAGTGGCCCAGAACAGCAATTCCAGGTTCATCATATTATCGATAATGACTGGGTATTTCCAGGCACCATGATCCCATGATTTGATCACGCCGGCTGTTGCATTAAAACGTGTTGACAAGGATCGGGCACTGTTCATCAGTATCTCTTCATATTCTTTGGACGGGTTCAGGCGGTTAGCGTTACCAAAACTGCAGTACATCATGAAACCCAGGTCGTGTGTGCCTTTGTTGAACTGCTCTTTTTCGATGATTTTTTCTATCCTTTTTTCTTCTTTGAGCAAAGCAGTATCGTGCGAATATTCATAAAGATATAATAAAGACCCAGGATAAAATCCGCTGGTCCACCACCTGGATCCACTGGTCTCAAATTTTTTGGTAAGTGGGTAATAGGTTTTGGGTAATACATCCGGAGCTAACTGGGTGCCCAGATATTTGTATTGCAACACTGCTTTTTTCAGGGCTGAATCGATCAGGGGCAACAGGACCGCTTTTTGAGCGGCCAGTTCTCCGCAGAGACTCACCAGTAACAGTACGATTCTTATTTTTCTGTGTATGAACATAAGTAGATAGATGAGTGGTTCTTATTAAAATAGAATGCCACACCTTGAAGTGTGGCATTCTATTTAGACAACTGATTGGGTTACTATTCAGGAATTTTGTCCAGGGCCGCCACATTCTTTTCGGCGCCGGTATAACCAATGTTCTGGTTAATCCGGCCATCCGAGTTGCCGTCGATGGCTGACTGCGGAATAGGCCATAACACGTGGTAGGGGCTTATTTTCATCATATCCTGGTGAATGGTGATAAAGTTCTTTTTGTAGAAGATATTTTTTTCCAGTATCCTGTCAATCATGAAATTGGAAGTTGAGAAATTGGTGAGTGTGTAGGTTTTACCATTATAGGCTTTACCGGTTTTGGCAAACAGGTATGCAATACGGGTTAACTCAGTTTTTCGACCTTCCTCGTAATACAGTTCTCTGGCCCTTTCATCTAATACGGTTCCGATATTGATGTTAGCGGCGTTAGTGTAAGGCGCACATTTAGCTCTGGTTCTTACCGTGTTGATATCTGCCATAGCCAGATCGTTCTGTCCTTTCCAGACATACGCTTCTGCACGTATCAGGTAAGTTTCTGCCAAACGCATTACGTACCAGTCTGTGTGACCTCCTCTCATGGGGGTGTTCTCTGTATCCGGTATGTATAATTTGTAATGGGGCCATGGATACCATTGACGTAAAGTGTCTGAACACAATAGCGTTCCGCTGGCGCTGTACAAACGAAGTCTTTGGCCGTAATATGGATCCACACCTTTCAAAGCGGGGTTACTGTATCGAAGGTTTTCCATATACATCCAGTTGCCCGATGTAGAATCGTGCCTGAGATCATTAACGTCATCCCAGATATCATTATAGTGGTAGGAGGAAGAACGGCAGCGACCGATACCCCGGCCATACCATTGCATATTATCGATCTCGATATTGGCAAGGGGCGATACACCGGTACCTCCATTTGGGGTACGGATACCGGCAATAGAAATACCAGGTACAGCCTGCCGCATAGATTGAATACCGCCGGAGAAATTGTTCGGAACACCCATCCGTTCTGTAACCAGGAATAATACCTCTGTGTTGTTGGCAGCGGCTTTATTTTCCGGGCGGTGGAGATCCCAGGTTACGTTTTTGCTGGCGATGGCTGCATCCACACCAAAACGGTTGGTCATTAATTTATAGGTGCCATTGTTGATAACAGCACTGGCAGCTGTAATGGCTTCGTCGAATAAACCTAAAGAGAGGTTGATCTTGGCCAGCAGGTGATATACGGCACCTTTGTTCACGTCGCCCTTATCTGCTGTCCAGGGTACATACTGAACGGCAAAATCCAGATCTGTTTTCATTCGTTGCAGAATAACTTCCCTTTTCACTGAAGCGAAATCTGTTTTTGCGCTGGTAAGTTCTTTCAAAGGACAAGGCACATCTCCGAATTGGTTGGTTAGCCTGTAATAGTTATAGGCTCTGTAGAAATAAGCTTTTCCAAGGATGATGTTTTTAGTGGCATCCGGGATAGCTGCGGCTGCGGGTAACCTGGATATAATCGTGTTGGCTAAACGAACACCGATCCATTCCTGGTTCCAGTACCAACCGATCCGGTTAAAATCCACGTGATTTAACTGTGCATCCGGTTTGATCTGAAGGTCCATATTCTGTGCAGGGCCGGTTTTATCATCCGTACCATCTACAGCTATTTCCGAAAAAATGGTTTCTGTGATGATGGGTGCTCCATCACCATACCATTCATCACGCAGGTTTCTGGCGCAGCCGTTTAATGCGGCATTAAATCCGACAGCATCAATCAGCGTATTTTCTGGCGAATAAATGGATAAGGGTTTGGGCTCCAGCCAGCTCTTTTTACAACCCGCTAAGAGCATGGTAGCTACAGCGATAATAGCTGACAGTCTTAGTGTTTTATGTAGATTTTTCATGTACTTTTTTTTATGCGTTATCTTATAATGTCAGGTTTAAACCAAAATTATAAGTCATTGGTGTTGGAGAGATGTTGGTGGTTCCGTTTGAACCATGGTATTCCGGATCAAAATAATCCCATTTAGAAAATACGCCTGCATTGACAATGTTTACATACACTTTGCATGCATCTATTTTCCATTTCCTGGTAATGGCCGATGGAATCGTATAAGCCAGGCTAATATTGCTTAACCTGATAAAGGACGATTTTTTATAGTGATTCCAGGTAATGCCACCGCCTCTTTGACCGTACAGCTTACCCCATTCGTTGGAAGGGTTTGAAGGGGTCCAGTAAGGTGTTTCGTAGAAGTTTACACGATCGTAGAATACCAGTCCCTGGTTCCTTTCACCGTTGGTGGCTTCGTTAAACCGGGTTATCTGGCCCATTTTTGCGTACAGGGTAAAAGAGAAATCGAAGTTCTTGTAGATCTTGAATTCGTTTCTCATATTCCAGGAAAATTTAGGAGCGGTATTACCCACAAACTGTTTGTCGGCAATACTGTATTTGCCATCACCGTTCCCATCCACCAGCCTGAAATCACCAGGAGTGAAACCATATGATTTTGCCAGCGCTGCATCAGCTGTCTGCCAAACTCCCATCGTTGGGTAATCATATACATCTGTGATGGAGTGGCCTATGTACCAGCCGTTGTTTATATCGTCTTTTTCTGATCTGCCAATCTCCTTGCCGCTTGCATCGTAGTCAGGTGTTGCACCGTAGAGATGAATGATCTTGTTTTTGTTTGTCCAGATAGAAAAGCTGGTATTCCAGGTAAAATTCTTCTTTTGCATGTTCACAGTGTTAACAGTGAACTCGATACCTGTATTTTGTACTTCACCCAGATTAGCCAGCACAGAACTGAAACCGGTAACCGTTGGCAGTGAGCGGTTCACCAGCAGGTCTTTGGTGGTACGTTTGTACAGATCTATGGATCCGCTAACTTTTCCATTCAGAATAGAATAGTCCAATCCAAAATTGAAAGAACTGTTTCTTTCCCATTTCAGGTTAGGGTTTGATAGGTTAGTGGCAGAGATATAAGAAGTGTTATAAACCGTTCCACCTGAAGTCACAAAATTGTAGGTGCCTGAAGTCAGGTTAGACAGCGCTGCGTAACGGCCAATCTGCCTGTTTCCGTTTTCTCCGTAGGATAACCTGAGTTTTGCATAATCCAGCCATCTCTCAAAACGCTTCATGAAACGTTCTTCGCTAAGTACCCAGGAAAGGGCTGCAGAAGGAAAAGTGGCCCTGGGGTTTTGTTGACCAAAGGCGGAGTATCCGTCACGTCTGGCAGTCACTGTTAAAAAATAACGTTGGTTGTAATTGTAGTTAATACGGCCCATCAACGCATCACCTGTTTCATACTGGTCATCGCTTGAAACGATAGGAGGTAAGGTTCCTGATTGAATGGCATTGAATCCAAGGTTATCGTTGGGTGCAAAATTTTCTACCTGAATATTGGTGTTCCATGATTGGAATTTTTCGGCGTTGAACAGGAAAGTGGCTTCTACATTGTGTTTGCCAAATTGTTTGTTCCAACGGATAATATTATCCAGCTGCCAGGAATAAATAGTCTGGTTTCTGCGGTTCGCAATACCTTTTCTGGCCGCAACATCGGGTTTTAAAGCTGATGTATGCTGGTACTCCCGTAAAACGTCGTACCTCGGCGAAAAGTTTACCTGGTAAGAAAAACCCCAAGGTAATTTTCCTTTGGCAAAAAAGGAGGCAAAGAAATCATCGTATTTATATAGTCGCTTAATGTAGGCCTGGTCAAGAAACGGATGTGTATTTGAGCCAGGATCGTCATTGGCACTCTGCCTGATGGTTACACCATCGGCCTGATAAAAAGATCCCCAGGGAGTACTGGATGCAATATCACCAAACCTAACGGGAACGCTACTTTCATCCCGGTTCGAATATTGAAAATTGATACCAGCGGTTAAGAACTCAGCAACTTTTGCTTCCAGATTAAAACGTGTACGGAAGGTCTTATATGTATCGCCCACAGTTAAACCTTCATTGGTAAGATAGCCTAACGAAAAATAATAATTATAATCTTCTCTTCGCTGTGCAATACTTACCGTATGGTCGTGTTGTAAAGCTTTCCGGTTATAAATAAGGCTTTCCCAGTCGAGTGGTTTACCTGCTTTGATATTGGCCTGTTCAATGGGTTTGAATTCGTTGCGCGACAACCATACATCCATCGGGTTCAAACCGGTTGAACCATCCAGTGCCAGCCATTGTGCCACTGTAAAATCTGCAGGTAATTTGGTGGGGTCGGTGAACTTATATTTTATTCCGGGTTTAGAGGTAGAATCGAAATTGGTTTTGGCCCATTCGGCTGCGGCACGGAATTGTAAAAATTCTTCTCCGTTCAGCAGATGAGGCTGGTTAACCAGTTTGTTCATGCCTATGTTGCTATTTACAGAAATCACCGGTTTGCCGATCTTTCCTCTTTTGGTTGAGATCAAAATGACGCCATTGGCAGATCTGGCACCAAATACTGCGGCAGAGCTGGCATCTTTCAGGATATCAATCGTGGCAATGTCATTCGGGTTAACATCCGCCAAAGTTCCAGGGTAGATCACACCATCCAGTACGATCAGTGGATCGGAACTGGCTGTCAGTGTACCCTTTCCCCTTACCTGTAAACTGGAATTGGCCCCTTTGGTACTGGCATCAAATCCCACATCCAGTCCGGGGGCATTTCCCCGCAAAAGATCCTGTACAGAACGGGGATTTTCATTTTCGAACTGTGTGGCTTTTACCTGTACAACAGATCCTGTCAGGTCCTTTTTGGTACGGGTACCATAGCCCACTACCACTACATCGTTCAGCCCTGATACCTGTTCAGCAAGGGATACATTGATTGTATTGTTCCCTTTCACTGCTACTTCTTTTGTACTGAAGCCAGTGTAACTGAACACAAGTGTTGCATTCTCGGGAACGTTGTTCAGTGTAAAAGTTCCCTGTGCATTGGTAGTAGCTCCGCGCCTGGTTCCTTTAATCGTAACACTCACGCCCTCTAAGGGAGCATTTTTTGCATCGGTCACTTTTCCGGAAACATTTGTAGGAGGTGGTGTAAGGGCAGCAGTTGTGTTACCTGCTTTCCCGGCATTTGCCGTTACTGAGAAGGATCCCAGTAAAATCAGTAAGCATACCAATAAGCGTATGCGCGCTGATAGAACTGCTCGGAGAGCATTCAGTTGTTTCTTCATAATAGCAAGTGTTGGTTTTGATGAATACGTAGTAACGATATGCCGGGCAATCGATCCCGTTTTTTGCAACCATTAATACTATGTTAAATTAAAATAGTTTTCGAAGCGTCGTCTTTTCGGAATCATTTTCTGAGACTATTTCTACGAAAAGGTTTTCGTAGAAATAGCGAATCTTCCGCTTCAGTTAACAGTAAATTTATTCGTCTATAAAATGTTGAACGATTGTTTATGCAGGCCTCGCCATTATATCTGTATGTATTACGGAAGCCTAATTCGGCAATTGCTGAAAACCCTTTGATACAAAAGGTTTTATGGATATTAGAATATATTCTGAAGCAGCTTTTTTGTCGTAAAAAAAGGATAGATGTTCTTATTATTTCAGGACTGAATAATACTATTGCTGCACGGAAAAATTATAGTAGTGGCCGGTATGGGATACGAATCCATTTTATTTTATGTGGATTCCTTTTCAATAAAATAAAAAAGATATTCAATATAATGGAATAGCCGATGGCTAACTTTCTATCTATCAATCGTTCAAAACCATAAAGTATGTATCAGAAAAATTGTTTCAGGGGGGTGCCCCATTTTATTTTACTGAGTATTTTGCTGATAACAGCCGTTCAGCTGATCCATGCGGCTGACGGGAAGTTGAAAAACAGCCGTGTATTGGTATATACTAAGAATGGAAAAGGTTATGTGCATGACAATATTTCTTCAGCTGTTGCCTGTGTAAAGGAACTTGGAGCTGCAAACGGTTTTACTGTGGAGGTTTCGGATGATGCTGCTGTATTCACGGAAGGCAACCTGAAGAAGTACCACCTGCTTATTTTTACCAGCACTAATAATGATGTGTTTGATACGGATGAGCAAAGGGTGGCATTCAGAAGGTATATAGAAGCCGGCGGCGGTTTTGTGGGTGTTCATTCTGTTACCGGAACGGAACGTAACTGGAGATGGTTTAAACAGATGCTTGGTGAAACTTTCTCCTGGCATGCTAAATTTCAGAAATTCCGTTTAAAGACTATCGATCCCTCACATCCGTCCATGAAAGAGGTGCCTGCTGTCTGGGACAGGGAAGATGAATGTTATTTCGGCAAGGAGTTGTATCCCGGAATGAAAGTACTGATGGTGCATGAACTGGCTTCCCTGCAACCGGATCAGGCAGACCTGATCGTGAAGAACAAAGGTTCTTTTGCTGATTATTATCCGGCCGTATGGTACCAGTCATTCGAAGGGGGCAATATCTGGGTTACCACACTGGGGCATAGCAAGGAAAGCTACCAGGATCCTGTTTACAGGAATCATCTCCTGCAGGGTATCCGGTATATTGCTTCACAATACAAAGGACTCGATTATTCCAAAGCATACGCTATTTCAAAAGATGACCCTTTAAAAAACTAAATAACATGACACAGAAGAAACCATTTAACCGCAGGGATTTTGTCAAAACAACTTTTAAAGGCGGTGTTGCCACATCTCTAGCCATGACCGGATTTCCTACCATTGTTCCCGCTTCTGTGTTCGGGAAAAATGCACCGAGTAATAAACTGAACATTGCAGCCATTGGCGTGGGAAGGATCTCGCGCGATCATGATATGGCAGAAACGTTGAAATATGACCATGCCAGGATCATGGCGGTCTGTGATGTAGACAGTAAACGTCTCGCCGAAGGAAAAAAATATGTGAATGATTATTACGCTAAAAAAACAGGGAAGGCATACGATGGGGTTACTATGTATAACGATCATCGCGAGCTGTTACTGAATAAAGATATTGATGGCGTACTGATCAGTACACCTGATCATTCACATGCCTATCTCGGTATTCATGCCGTAGAAGCAGGCAAAGATGTATACCTGCAGAAGCCGGCGTCATTGACCATTGCAGAAGGCAGAGCCTTGAGTAATGCGGTACATCGTACCGGACGGATATTACAGATCGGAAGCCAGCAACGGTCATCTGTACAGTTCAGGTATGCGGCAGAACTGGTTCGGAATGGACGCATCGGCACACTCAAAAATGTATATGTGGGCCTGCCCGGCGATCCGGGGGGTGACGAAGAACCAGAGATGCCGATTCCCAAAACATTGAATTATGATGCCTGGCTGGGATCCACCCCTTATGTCTATTATACAGAAAAAAGAGTGCATCCGCAGAACGACTATAGCAGGCCCGGCTGGTTGCGTTGCGAGCAGTTTGGTGCGGGTATGATTACTGGCTGGGGAGCACACCATGTGGATTGTGCTCACTGGGGAATGGATACGGAATATACCGGTCCGGTAGAGGTTATTTGTAATAAAGTAGAGTTCCCAACTAAGGGACTTTGGAATGTACACGGCATTTTTGAAACAGTAGGTACCTATGCCAATGGCGTTAAAATGATCGTGAGTAATGAGTTGCCCAATGGTATCAAATTTGAAGGAACCGAAGGCTGGATCTTTGTTACCCGTGGTAATTACCGTGCCAGTTCCAGTGATCCGGTTCAGAGTAATGCGAATACAAAGGCATTAACGGCCAGCAACAGCAAGATCATCACTTCCGTAATCGGAGAGAATGAGATACAATTGTACAGAAGCGAGGAACAGCACGGAAACTGGCTGGATTGTATCCGCTCACGCCAGCAGCCGATCTCACCGGTGGAAATCGGTCATCGTTCCTGCTCAACCTGTTTGCTGCACCATATTTCCATGAAACTGAAAAGGAAGATTTATTGGGATCCAATGAACGAAAGGTTCCTAAATGATGATGAGGCCAACAGCATGTTGAACAGGCCACATCGTTTCCCTTATGAAGTAAAGGGGCTGGATTGATGCAGTACCAACAGAGAGGTCTGGCCGGAAAAATAGGGATCTTTGTTGTGCCGGCCGGTACTTTTCTGCCTCGTCATAATTTATGAATATCTTTCATCACCAATCAACTGTTTCATAAAACTTACAGAATGCGTAATTTTTGTCTGGCCTTATCCGGCCTGCTGCTGTCTTACGGAGCCATTGCTCAAAAAAAAGTACAACTGATCACCCTCGATCCCGGTCACTTCCACGCCGCCCTGGTACAGAAATCCATGTATCCGCAGGTAGACCCTACCGTTCACGTATATGCCAAAAAAGGTCTTGATCTGCAATTGCACCTGGATAAAATCAAAGCATATAACAGCAGTACAACTGCACCAACCAGCTGGATAGAAAAAGTATATGAAGGGGATGATTACCTGAACCGGATGCTGCAAGAGAAAAAAGGAAATGTAGTGGTACTGGCGGGTAATAACCAGCTGAAGACTGACTATATCCTTAAATCTGTTCAGGCCGGATTTAATGTGTTTTCCGATAAGCCGATGGTGATCAATGAAAAAGGATTTAACCAGCTGAAGCAGGCTTTTGCTGTGGCAAAAAAGAAAGACCTGCTGTTATATGATATCATGACAGAACGCTACGAGATCACTACCATCCTGCAGAAAGCATTTTCTAGGGAGCCGGCAGTATTCGGTGTTTTACAGAAAGGAACAGCAGCCGAACCTGCGGTTACCAAGGAAAGCGTTCACCATTTCTACAAATATGTGTCCGGGTCAGTACTTACCCGTCCGGCCTGGTTCCTGGATGTGGAGCAGGAGGGCGAAGGTATTGTAGATGTGACCACCCACCTGGTAGACCTGGTTCAGTGGGAATGTTTCCCCGAGCAGACACTGGATTATATCAAAGATGTAAAAGTGAATACTGCCAAAAGCTGGACTACGCCCATCAGTAAAGATCAGTTCACGGAGCTGACCAAACTCAAAGATGTGCCGGCCTACCTGAATAAGTATACCGATCAGAAAAAAGACATCCAGGTGCCTTGCAATGGTGAGATCAACTATACCCTGAAAGGGGTTCATGCCAAAGTTTCTGTGATCTGGAACTACAAAGCGCCGGAAGGTACCGGCGATACCCATTATTCTATTATGCGTGGCACAAAGGCCAATCTGGTTATTCGGCAGGGTGCTGAGCAGCAATTCAAGCCTACCCTTTACATAGAGCCTTTGCAAAATTCGGCAGCTTACGAAAAACAGGCTGCAGAAGTGGTAAACAGGATAGCCCAGCAATACAAAGGGATATCGCTTAAGAAAAATGAAAGGGGTTGGGAAGTAGTGATCCCCGATGTTTTGAAAGAGGGGCACGAATCTCATTTTGCCCGCGTAACGGAGAAATATCTTGAATACCTTTCCAAACGGAATATGCCGGCATGGGAAGTTCCTAATATGCTGGCCAAGTATTATACTACTACACAGGCACAGAAACTGGCCTCAAAAAAATAAACTTATGAAGATTCCGTCCTGTATTGGCAGGGTACTGGTTACCTTCTTGTGTTGCCTCTCTATGCAGGGTAAGGCACAGGTAAAATCCCTGCAGGCGGTACAGGGCAGTTACCGCACCATTTTCGAGATGCTGCGTGATGTACCGGGACTTGAGGTGAAAATTTCCGCCGATAAAACGGGTGGCTCGGTGTTGATACGTGGAATTGGTAGTCTCAATAACCAGCGGCCACCGCTTTTTGTAGTGGACGGAGCCATTTATTCCAGCGATATCAGCAGCATTAATCCGCAGGATGTAGACGGTATCAGTGTTTTGAAAGATGCCGCTTCAGCAACTGCTTACGGGGCACAGGGAGCTGCCGGTGTCATACTCATTACCACCAAAAAAGGGCAGGGAGGGATCAAACCAGCCATTGTTTCGAATTACCATGCTTCAGCCTACACCTATTTTATCGAACACAAGACACCCCTGAAGGTCTTTGACCACAATGATCAGGTAATCATAGAAGGTGTGATACAGGCGCAGAAAGACAGTACCCTGGTATTTATCAAAAAGAGAAAGGAAATACAGATAGCGATCAGGGATATTAAACGGGTAGAAATGATTCGTGAATAGGTTCCGAAGGCTACATCGTTTTCGTAAATATAAAAGACAGGTAAGGAGGGATAGCGTAAAAAAAGAATCAAATTCATAGTATAAATCAAAGGAGATATGGAGTCGAATGAATTGTTTTCGCTGAAAGGAAAGGTGATAGTTGTAACAGGCGGTACCGGGATTCTGGGAGGTGCATTTGTGAAAGGGATTGCAGCGGCCGGTGGCATACCAGTTATACTGGGCCGTAACCGCGAAGTGGCAGAACAAAGGGCCGCTGAGATCATAGCAGGCGGCGGTGATGCCATGCCGGTGGTGGCAGATGTACTGGATGAAGCAGCAATGGGAAAAGCCAGAGACCTGATCGTTGAAAAATATGGAAGAATTGATGGACTGGTAAATGCTGCAGGAGGAAATATGCCCGAAGGCGTATTACAGAATGATGCAGATATTTTTTCGATGAATATTGAAGGAATGAAAAAAGCCATGGTGCTGAATGTGTGGGGTACCATCATACCGACCCAGGTATTCGGCGCTGTTATGGCCAGGAATGGTAGTGGCAGTATCGTGAATATTTCATCGGTCAGTTCAAAACAGGTGGTGACTAAAGTACTGGGTTATAGCATGGGAAAAGCTGCCGTAGACAGTTATACCCAATGGTTTGCTGTTGAAATGGCCAACCGCTTTGGCGACAGGATCCGGATGAATGCAATCATGCCGGGATTTTTTCTTACGGAACAGAACAGGACCCTGCTCACCAACCCCGACGGCAGCTATACAGAGCGGGGTAGTCTGGTGGTAAAGAACACTCCCTTCAAAAGATTGGGAAAACCGGAAGAACTGGTAGGTGCCCTGGTTTACTTACTCAGCGATGCCTCCCGTTTTGTGACCGGCATGCAACTGGGCGTTGACGGAGGCTTCACCGTATTCAGCGGCGTATAAACTGGTCTGCAAATTTGATCCCCATTAACCGTAACAACATGAGCGAATATTTTTTAACAGATGATTTTTTATTACAGGGAAAAGCTGCGAAGCGTTTATATCATGACCATGTAAAGGAGCTTCCCATTATCGATTATCATTGTCATTTATCTCCGGCTGATATAGATACTAACAGGCAGTTTACCAATCTTACAGATATCTGGTTACGCGGTGATCACTATAAATGGCGGGCGCAGCGTTCTTTGGGTGTCCCGGAAAGACTGATCACCGGCGATGCCAGTGATGAGGAGAAATTTCAGGCATGGGCCCGCATAGTGCCGCAGACCGTCAGGAATCCACTGTTTCACTGGACACATATGGAGCTGAAGAATGTGTTTGGAATTACAGAATACCTAGATGCGGCTTCTGCCACATCAGTGTACAATACCTGTAACGAATTATTGAAGAAACCGGCCCTGACCACCCAGGGTATCCTGTCATCTTTCAAAGTGGAATATGTGGGTACCACGGACGAGCCATGGGATACATTGGAGCATCATCAATCACTGGCAGCCGGAAAATTCCCCATCAGGGTATCGCCTTCTTTCCGGCCGGATAAAGTATTGATGATTGGAAATGCCCATTCTTTTTTTGAGAACCTTGGGTTGCTCGAAAAGGCAAGTGGTATCAGGGTCACCGATATTCATTCCCTGTTGGAAGCTTTGCAGAACCGGGTAGACTTTTTTCATAAGAATGGCTGTACAGTATCGGATCATGGATTGGTACAGATGCCGGCATCCTTTCATTTTTCCAGCCAGTTGGAATCAGAATTCTCGCAGTTCCTGTTGCACAGGAAAGGGGTGTATTCAGACCCGGATGCATTCATGGGATATGTATTGCAGCAGCTCTGTAAAATGTACCACGCCAAAAACTGGGTACAACAATTCCACCTGGGGCCGATACGCAATAACAATACCCGCCTGAACAGGTTGCTGGGAGCAGATAGTGGTTTTGATTCGATCGGTGATTTTCCACAGGCATTGCAGATGTCGCGTTTCTTTGATCACCTTGATCAGACTGATCAGTTGGCCAAAACCGTGATCTATAATATCAATCCATCCGATAACGAAGTCTTTGCTACCATGCTGGGTAATTTTAATGACGGCAGCATCAAAGGTAAAATGCAGTTCGGATCAGGCTGGTGGTTCCTGGACCAGAAAGACGGTATGGAGAAACAGCTGAATGCCTTATCAAATATGGGACTGATCAGCACTTTTATTGGAATGATCACAGACAGCCGCAGTTTTCTTTCCTTCCCCAGGCATGAATATTTCAGACGGATTCTCTGTAACTTATTAGGAGATGAGATGGAGAAAGGCCTGTTGCCCAATGATGAAGCCTGGATCGGAGAAATTGTACGCAACATATCCTATTATAACGCAAAAGAATATTTTAACCTGTAATTATACCATCAAATCTTATAATTATGTCAAACTCACGCAGAGATTTTATCAAACAGACCGCCAAAGCAGCTGCCGGAACCTATATTGCCACAACCGGGTTCAGTGCGCAGAGTTATGCACGCATTATTGGCGCTAACGATCGTGTAAGGGTGGGTGTGGTAGGTTTTTCAGACCGCCACCGCAGTTCGCATATTCCACCGTTCATGAAGTTTTACAAAGAAATGAATTTTGATATTGTGGGTGTGTCGGATATCTGGAAAAGAAGACGTGAAGAAGGATCTGCTTTCCTCAAAGACAAGATGGGACATGAGGTGACGGGTTACCGTAACAATGAAGAAATGTATGCAGCCAAGGCTGTTGATGCCGTGTTCATCAGCACAGCCGATTTTCAGCACGCACTGCATTGTAAAGAAGCCGTGGAAGCCGGTTGCGATGTGTATTGTGAAAAACCTTTTGCCGAAACCATGGAAGATGCACGGGCCGCTTTAAAAGCGGTGAAAGCCTCCAAAAGTATCGTACAGATCGGATCACAGAGAAGAAGCGGACCTAACTATAAGGCTGCGGCTGACTTTATACAGAGTGGTAAGTTCGGACCCATTACCATGGTAGAACTCACCTGGAACGTAAACCAGCCCGGTCGTTGGAGAAGACCCGAACTTGTAGCGGATTGCCGCGAATCGGATCTCGATTGGAAACGATATCTGATGAACCGTCCGTATGAGAACTTTGATCCAAGGAAATACCTGGAATACCGTTTGTTCTGGCCCTATTCATCAGGTATGCCGGGACAATGGATGAGTCACCAGATAGATACCGTAAACTGGTTCAGTGGCCTGGCGCATCCCAGAAGTGTTACTGCCAATGGTGGTATTTATCAATGGAAAGATGGCCGTAAGAACTGGGATACCACAACCGCTGTGTTTGATTACGGTCCCGCCAATGATCCCACAACCGGTTTCCAGGTGGTGTTCATGTCGCGTATGCACAATGGCGATGAAAGCCCCAGCGAGATCTATTTCAGTAATGGTGGAGAATTGAACCTGATCACCAATAAAGTGTCACCTAAGGGCGGTCTCAAAGCAGGCCCTGCAGCTGCCATGAAAATGCAGCCTAACCTGCTGCCTGAACTGAACCTCACCGATATGGCCATTAAAGTAGAAGCAGGCGCCAATACCGGAGGAGATGTTTTAACAACCGCACACGTGCGTAACTGGATGGAATGTATCCGTAGCCGGAAACAACCCAATGCACCGGTGGAAGCGGGGTATACCCATTCTATTGCCACCATCATGGCCAATGCAGCCTGCCGCACGGGAGAGAAAGTTACATTCGATGAAAAAACACAGGAAGTAATGGCCGGCGGTAAAGTATTCAAATACTGACGGCAGTTGGGTTACACATAGCAAGAAAGGGAAACGCCAGCAGGCGATTTCCCTTTTCTTATGTTTCGACAGAAAACAAATTGCATGAACGAGAAAACAAAAGCAAGGATCGCTGTCTTACTCGGGAATTTTTTCTTTGGCACCAGTGTGATCGCGGTCAAACACATCAGTCCCTCATTGATACCGCCACTTGCTTTAACTGCAGTTCGTATCTGCTCGGCCAGTTTTCTTTTCTGGACAATGTTTTTCATGAATCCTGTTACAACGGGGATTGTCAGGAAAGACTACCTGCGTTTGTTCCTCTGTGCGTTGGCAGGTATTACCATGAACCAGACCTTTTCTGTATTGGGTATGGCCTATACCAGCCCGATACATGCATCCCTGCTGATACTGACCACCCCCATTACCATTACCTTCCTGGCCGCCTGGTTTTTGGGAGAACGATTGACAGTACTGAAACTGATCGGTTTATTACTGGGTATTTCCGGGGGAACCCTATTGGTATTTGCCAGGGATATTTCGGATATCGCAGGCGATCAACAATCCCTGGGTGATATGTTTGTGATCATGGGTGCCATCAGTTATTCTACCTATGTGGTAAGCATCAGGCCCCTAATGATGAAGTACAAAGCCAATCATATTCTGCAGTGGGTATTTCTGTTTGGCATGTTTGCCAGTGTACCCATTGGTTGGTTTGACCTTAACCGGGTGCCGTGGCAGAACTTTGATTTCCTGAGCTGGTTTTGTCTGTTGTATGTAGTGTTGGGCGGAACTTTTTTTGCATACCGGCTCATGAACTACAGCATCAATAAGCTGGGCGCTGCGGTAACAGGTGCATTCATTTATACACAGCCCTTTTTTACAACAGTAGCTTCCACGTTGTTGCTGCATGAGCGATTGAGTACGCCCAAGATCATGGCTGCAGTATTGATCATGAGTGGCGTCTTTTTGGCTAATTTCAAAAAGAGAACCGAATCCGTCACTGCTTAATTTTTTTGTATGACAAGAATTCCATTTGATGAAATGTTCCATACGATCCGGTCTGTCTTTATACGCGCCGGAATGCCGGAAGCAAAAGCAGCAGTCTGTGCAAGAATCCATACAGAGTCGAGCAGGGATGGGGTTGCCTCTCATGGACTGAACCGCGTGGAACGTTTTGTGGAGTACCTCCAGAAAGGCTGGGTAGATGCGCATGCAGAACCATCCCTGCATTTGAATCTGGGTGCTCTGGAAGTGTACAATGGTAATTATGGCCCGGGTATTTTGAATGCCATTTTCGCCATGAACCGAGCCACTGAAATTGCTGCCCGCAATGGGGTGGGTTTGGTAGGACTTAATAATACCACGCACTGGATGCGCGGCGGTGCTTATGGATGGATGGCTGCCGATAAAGGGTTTATGGGTATCTGCTGGACAAACACAGAATCCTGTATGCCGGCATGGGGAGCTAGGTCAGAGGGTATCGGTAACAATCCCTTTGTTATGGCAGTGCCGCGTAAAGAAGGTCATGTGGTACTGGATATGGCTATGTCGCAATATTCCTATGGAAAGATATGGGGACTGGAAGGGAAGAATGAAAAATTGCCTTACCCCGGTGGTTTTGATGAGGAAGGGAAGTTGACGGATGATCCGGACATCATTTCCAAAACACGCCGGGTGGTGCCTATCGGGTATTGGAAGGGATCGGCGTTCTCGGTACTCCTGGACCTGTTGGCAGCTTTGGTTTCAGGAGGGTTGTGTACTTCGGCTATTGATAAATTGGGCAAAGGCAGCAGTACGGGTTGCTCGCAGGTCTTTATTGCCATCGATCCCTTACAGATCAACACACAGGGAATGGTGGACCAGGTACTGGAAAATACCATTGCACAGATCAAAGCCTCAGTGCCTGCAGAAGATAGTGAAGGACTGTATTATCCGGGCGAGCAGTCACTGCGAAAAAGAAAAGAGAATATGGAGAGGGGGATACCGGTGGATGATGCTATCTGGGCAAAAGTAAAAGAACTCGCAGGCATTGTTTAATCAACTACTATGAAAGCACTCTGTGTACAATCACCCCATCAGCTGGTCATAGAAGAAAGGCCCATGCCGGTTATTACGAACGGGAACGAAGTGCTGGTAAAGGTAAAAGCTGCCGGTATCTGTGGGTCGGATGTACATATTTATCATGGCAGTTCACCCGTGGCCAGCTACCCGCGTGTGATCGGACATGAGATAGCAGGTGAAATTGTGGCAATAGGCGATGCTGTAACAGGTTTGACTGTTGGAGACAGGGTGGTGATGGATCCTGTGATCCATTGCGGCAGTTGTTATCAATGCCGTATTGGCCGCCGTAACGTTTGCCGCAACCTGAAAGTAAGATCGGTTCATGTAGATGGAGGTTACCAGGAATACATCGTGTTGCCGCAACAAAGCGTGTATGCAATACCTGCCGGACTTTCCTGGGAAGAAGCGGTGATGATTGAACCTTTTACCATTGCAGAACAGGTGTGTTCAAGAGCAGCGCTTAAGACAGAAGATATCGTATTCATAATGGGAGCAGGTCCTGTGGGGTTAAGCATCCTGAAACGCGCGAAGATGGCAGGTGCCACTTGTTATATATCGGATATACTAGGCTCAAGGCTAGAACTGGCGCAGAACTATGGGGCCGATGCGGTTATTCAGGCGAAACAGGTGGACCCGCAAGCCGAGATCGTGCGTTTAACGGAAGGCAATGGCGCCACTGTGGTGATCGATGCGATTTGTTCAGTAAGCTCTTTTGAACAGGCAATCATGTGTGTATGTGCTGCCGGCAGGGTGATAACACTGGGTTTTGCAAAAGAACCCTCTGCCATCAGCCAGTTCAGCATTACGGCCCGAGAGATCGATGTCAGGGGATCAAGGTTGCACAATAACTGTTTTCCCACCGTGATTGATCATTTTACAAACGGGAAAATACAGGTTGCAGATATGATTACACATCGATATCTGTTCACGGAAATACACGATGCGCTGAAGCTGATTGAAGATCCGGAGGTAGAAAAAGGAAAAGTGGTGTTGCTATTCTGACAAAAAAAACCGTGCTTTTGTTACCTAATGTGATATATAAAACGATTTATCAGCACACCAAGGCACAAAGGCACGGTTACGAGGCTTTTAATATTTAGTAACCCCCGGTACAGCAATAGGATAAAAGCCATCTGCACCTGGCAATACCGGTGGAGTCGCATCCCATGCAAAAACCTTAGGCATGATATCCAGGCCGGAGTTGATGGCTTTGTCCCAGCTTACTACCTGTCCGCTATACGTAGCCATTCTTCCCAGGATAGAGGTCATAGTACTCTTTGCACCATTCTCGGCATCCTCAAATTTGTACTCGCCCTTAGCGATGGCGGCAAACAGTTCGTCATGCTCTACCTGGTAGGGATTCGGTTCTCCCTTCGTGTCGAAATGGTATACCACATTACCCGCAGCATCCGTGATATTTGCAGCGCCGCAGAAGATCTTACCCTTGGTGCCGATGAGCAGTTCATCCACCTTACTCATGGTGCCGGGTATATGACGGCATTGGCTGTTCAGTATGGAGCCATCTGCGTAAGTGAACTCAACATAATGATGATCGAAGATCTCGCCATGGTCCTTGCCTTTGCGTACCTGGCGACCGCCCATACCTTGTGCTTTAACCGGGTAACTTCCCTTGAACCAGTTGATCACATCAATGTTGTGGATATGCTGTTCGTTGATATGGTCTCCGCAGAGCCAGTTAAAGTAATACCAGTTACGCATCTGGTATTCCATTTCGGTTTGTCCTGGCTTTCGCGGACGTACCCATACGCCATCATTGTTCCACCAGGCCTGGGCCGAAGTGATGTCGCCGATCATCTCCTTCCGTTTGTACAATTCGCGGTAAGAGCTTTGGTAATGGCGTTGTAAACCTACTACCACATTCAGTTTCTTCTGTTTGGCAATAGCGGCTGTGGCCAGCACTTTCTGCACACCTGCCGGGTCGGTGGCTACCGGTTTTTCCATGAATACATGTTTACCCTGTTTGATGGCTTCTTCAAAATGAATGGGCCGGAATCCGGGTGGCGTGGCCAGTATCACCACATCGGCCAGCGGAATGGCTTTGGCATAGGCATCAAAACCGGAGAATTTTCTTTCCTCAGGAACATCAATGCGTTTACGCTCTTCCGCGGTTTTGGGATCCGCGCTATTGGTGAGCGATTCATAACATTTATCCAGGTTGTCTTTGAAAGCGTCTGCCATAGCCACCAGTTTTACATTCTGTTTGCTTTTCAGCGCCTGCATGGCAGCACCGGTACCGCGACCTCCGCAGCCGATAAGGGCCACTTTGATCACATCATCCGATCCGGCAAAATAATTGGCTTTGGAAAGCAATGGCGCAGCGATCAATCCGCCGGCGATCAGAGAACCCTGTTTTACAAAGTCCCTCCTTGATGGGTTTTTGGAAGCATCGTTTTGCATACTACTGTTTTTTAAAGTTTATCGACCCAGGTATTTTTTAAAGAATTGGTTGATCTCTGCTGTGCCGGGTTGTTTCAATGGCCTTACCAGCCGGATACCTACCCAGCTGGCATCTGTCAGCCACCACTTGCTTTGCGGGATCTGCGGATCGCGTACATTCCATTCCGGATCGGATGCCGTACGGTTGGCACTCCGCAGTTCACCGGCCGTACTGGCAAAACCACCACCCCTTAGTGTTTTGGGATATTTCTCTTTGTTGGGGGCTACTGCCGGATCTTTGGAACCTGCGGTAAGACTGGCATACCTGTTTGCTTCATAATGATCCAGGGTCCATTCCATTACATTGCCCAGCATATCATATAACCCCCAGGCATTGGGCAGTTTCTCACCTGTTTTGTGGTATCTGTCTTCACTGTTGCCGGCATACCAGGCATATTGATCCAGTTGGGTGCTGTCGTTACCGAAATAAAAAGCAGTGGAGCTTCCCGCACGGCAGGCATATTCCCATTCGGCTTCAGTGGGCAAACGGTAGAACAGGCCTGTTTTGTTATATAACCAGCGGCAGTACATCAATGCGGCCATCTGTGACATGCTGTTCACCGGGTACCCGCCTTCCTTACCCATGCCCCAGCTGAGATCAATGTACTGAGGACTGGGCCGGGTAATGGCATCCACATCATCATTGGCGCTGGTATTCTCGTCTTTAAAAAAAACATCGAATGCATCCCGCGTTACTTCATGGGCGCTCATCCAGAAAGCGGAGATGGCGATTTTCTTTTGCGGACCTTCATCTGCATCCCGTCTTTTTTCAGTGGCAGGGCTACCCAGCAGAAAACTACCCGCGGGTATCGGCTTCATGACGAAAGTCTGGTTGCTGCCCGGTATTTTCTGTTCGTAAGTGCTGAATGGATTTGCCGTATGCTGAGAGCTGGCAGTTATCAGCAGGAAGGAAAAAAACAACAGGAGAACAACTCTTTTCACTGGGTATTATTTGAGTTGTCAAGATACTGAATTAATAAAATCAAAATCGAATTCATTATTGTGGAACAGAAGTAGATGTGTAACCGGAAGTGTTGATGATCTTTTGGGAGAAATGATCATCTGTACGTTGAGTGGGTTGCTGCAGTGAAAAACAAATATTTTGTGATTTGCTTTCAAACTGTACTGTAACTTAGCTCTTATACAACAAACAGGTTTGAAATGTTGCACCTTTAAATGTTGTGATTTGCTTTCAAATTGTAATGTAACTTAGCTCTTATACAACGGCATTAGGTATGATGTGTACATTGGCGTTGTTGTGATTTGCTTTCAAATTGTAATGTAACTTAGCTCTTATACAACACAGCCAATCCATTAACTGAATGGCTGCTGGTTGTGATTTGCTTTCAAATTGTAATGTAACTTAGCTCTTATACAACACTACGAACTGGAAGAAATAGCACCCAATAGTTGTGATTTGCTTTCAAATTGTAATGTAACTTAGCTCTTATACAACTGATTACACTTTTAACATAAAATCCATTAGGTTGTGATTTGCTTTCAAATTGTAATGTAACTTAGCTCTTATACAACTGTACGCCCAATAGGGATTGCCTAGACTGTGTTGTGATTTGCTTTCAAATTGTAATGTAACTTAGCTCTTATACAACATACCCGGTTTTGATCAGCTCGATATCCGGGTTGTGATTTGCTTTCAAATTGTAATGTAACTTAGCTCTTATACAACCTGTATCATCTGCTCGATCACTTCGATGTAGTTGTGATTTGCTTTCAAATTGTAATGTAACTTAGCTCTTATACAACACATCAATTTGTGAGTATAGCATATAAATGTTGTGATTTGCTTTCAAATTGTAATGTAACTTAGCTCTTATACAACACCGGTGCCTCTTACCCCTACGATCAATATGTTGTGATTTGCTTTCAAATTGTAATGTAACTTAGCTCTTATACAACCGTCTGCTGTCGCTGAAGGTGATTCTTTGTGTTGTGATTTGCTTTCAAATTGTAATGTAACTTAGCTCTTATACAACCATCCCACAGCTGGGGATCACCAGCCAGGAGTTGTGATTTGCTTTCAAATTGTAATGTAACTTAGCTCTTATACAACTTTTACATTACCAGTAAACGTAGCCCCACTGTTGTGATTTGCTTTCAAATTGTAATGTAACTTAGCTCTTATACAACGGTTACGTGGGCGTAGATGTACCGGCGCTGGTTGTGATTTGCTTTCAAATTGTAATGTAACTTAGCTCTTATACAACATGTACTTGGTTTGCACCCGTTCAGCCAGGGTTGTGATTTGCTTTCAAATTGTAATGTAACTTAGCTCTTATACAACAGCGGCATGGGGTAGCCTTCGCCGATCCAGGTTGTGATTTGCTTTCAAATTGTAATGTAACTTAGCTCTTATACAACAATAATACACAACACAATCGCATGGTTGCCGTTGTGATTTGCTTTCAAATTGTAATGTAACTTAGCTCTTATACAACGTGGTTAACCTTGCATTATATGCCGTATTCGTTGTGATTTGCTTTCAAATTGTAATGTAACTTAGCTCTTATACAACATTACCGGGCCGCTCGATGAAATCAAAAGCGTTGTGATTTGCTTTCAAATTGTAATGTAACTTAGCTCTTATACAACACCGGTTGGTTCAACTGCAGCAGCTTGTCAGTTGTGATTTGCTTTCAAATTGTAATGTAACTTAGCTCTTATACAACGCGATTAAGATTGTTTTGCGCATGTGGCTAGTTGTGATTTGCTTTCAAATTGTAATGTAACTTAGCTCTTATACAACGTCCTGTGCATTGATACGATCATCGAGATTGTTGTGATTTGCTTTCAAATTGTAATGTAACTTAGCTCTTATACAACAACCTTGTAAAGTTGTAACCATCATAAACTGTTGTGATTTGCTTTCAAATTGTAATGTAACTTAGCTCTTATACAACAAACAAAACTGTTTACATCTGCGATGAATGGTTGTGATTTGCTTTCAAATTGTAATGTAACTTAGCTCTTATACAACCGAACATAAACAGAATCACACCACTTCATGTTGTGATTTGCTTTCAAATTGTAATGTAACTTAGCTCTTATACAACATCAAAATAATCGGATAAACCGGGAACGTAGTTGTGATTTGCTTTCAAATTGTAATGTAACTTAGCTCTTATACAACGCGGCAGGCAATCAGAACTGCGTTTATAAAGTTGTGATTTGCTTTCAAATTGTAATGTAACTTAGCTCTTATACAACAAGGATATTGATGGTAATTACCAGTTTTGTGTTGTGATTTGCTTTCAAATTGTAATGTAACTTAGCTCTTATACAACGCCTTCCATTCCAGGCAGTCGGCCGGTGTAGTTGTGATTTGCTTTCAAATTGTAATGTAACTTAGCTCTTATACAACTTTTCCGCAAGTATTGGCAGATGGCCAGGTGTTGTGATTTGCTTTCAAATTGTAATGTAACTTAGCTCTTATACAACCAGGTTTTCAAGATTGTTCAGCTTTTGCGTGTTGTGATTTGCTTTCAAATTGTAATGTAACTTAGCTCTTATACAACCAACGGGGCAGTGAAGGCACACACACGCGCGGTTGTGATTTGCTTTCAAATTGTAATGTAACTTAGCTCTTATACAACTACACGCTCTTTGAGAGTGGATGCACCTGTGTTGTGATTTGCTTTCAAATTGTAATGTAACTTAGCTCTTATACAACTACAAATATGATGCAACCTACGATGAAGAGTTGTGATTTGCTTTCAAATTGTAATGTAACTTAGCTCTTATACAACAGCCCCTGCTGGTGCTGATAGGTTAAGGCGGTTGTGATTTGCTTTCAAATTGTAATGTAACTTAGCTCTTATACAACTGGTATCACAAAGATTGTTTAACATTTACCGTTGTGATTTGCTTTCAAATTGTAATGTAACTTAGCTCTTATACAACATGACATCGAAAACAGGTATCAGTATTTGTGTTGTGATTTGCTTTCAAATTGTAATGTAACTTAGCTCTTATACAACCAATGAAAACACCACGCCAACCCTGGGAGGTTGTGATTTGCTTTCAAATTGTAATGTAACTTAGCTCTTATACAACATGCATCATGTTTTCTATCTGAAATTCTTAGTTGTGATTTGCTTTCAAATTGTAATGTAACTTAGCTCTTATACAACATGAACGATAACACAGTTACACGTGCGGAGGTTGTGATTTGCTTTCAAATTGTAATGTAACTTAGCTCTTATACAACACTTAGAAAAGCAAGGGCAAACGCTTTTGCGTTGTGATTTGCTTTCAAATTGTAATGTAACTTAGCTCTTATACAACTAACGGTAATCAGTTGATCACCTTGCTCGTGTTGTGATTTGCTTTCAAATTGTAATGTAACTTAGCTCTTATACAACTTGATAACATCATGGCTCACACAGCCGTGGTTGTGATTTGCTTTCAAATTGTAATGTAACTTAGCTCTTATACAACCAGGAAGCCCACTTGTAAACCCGCCTATATGTTGTGATTTGCTTTCAAATTGTAATGTAACTTAGCTCTTATACAACGAAGGCTTAAAATGTTGACGTGAGTAAACAGTTGTGATTTGCTTTCAAATTGTAATGTAACTTAGCTCTTATACAACATCTTCGTTAAGTTTGGTCAGCTCTTTGCTGTTGTGATTTGCTTTCAAATTGTAATGTAACTTAGCTCTTATACAACAAAGAACAACGAAGGGCACTACCAGCCAGAGTTGTGATTTGCTTTCAAATTGTAATGTAACTTAGCTCTTATACAACTTGGATGGTGATTGGTTCGTTGTAGTCGGTGTTGTGATTTGCTTTCAAATTGTAATGTAACTTAGCTCTTATACAACACTACCGAACAGCAGCCACAACCTGCACAGGTTGTGATTTGCTTTCAAATTGTAATGTAACTTAGCTCTTATACAACTTACAAAATGTGTGTTGTTCATAAGTTATAGTTGTGATTTGCTTTCAAATTGTAATGTAACTTAGCTCTTATACAACTTATGCTTTTCGGCTGCCGTACGGTTGCTGTTGTGATTTGCTTTCAAATTGTAATGTAACTTAGCTCTTATACAACATGCATCATGTTTTCTATCTGAAATTCTTAGTTGTGATTTGCTTTCAAATTGTAATGTAACTTAGCTCTTATACAACCCCTTCAATCCAGACAATGTGAGCCTTTGGGTTGTGATTTGCTTTCAAATTGTAATGTAACTTAGCTCTTATACAACGGGTTTGACTAAAAGCCTTATCTGTATTGTATTTTAGCCTGAAAACAGGATGAAAAAAAGGGTGATCCCACCTGTTTTTCTCATCCTGTTTTCAGTTATAAACCTGTCCTGTACAGGTATACCAGCCATCCCCAATCGGGATATTATCAGAACATTTCCAGCTGTTGTACGGGACTTTGGGTGTTTTGCGGGTCTTTTCCATAGAAAAGTTCTACCATTCCGAACTGTTTGTCGGTGAACTGGAAAATACCAATATGCCCTTTTACCGGTAAGAAGCTTTTTACCCGTTTAATATGTACATCTGCATTTTCTCGGCTGGGACAATGCCGCATATAAATGCTGAACTGAAACATCTGGAACCCATCAGCCAATAATTTTTTTCGGAAAACCGCATAGGCTTTCCTGTCTTTTTTGGTTTCGGTTGGCAGGTCAAACAGTACCAGTACCCACATAATGCGGTAAGCATTTAAACGTGTATGATAATGCCGGCTCATACCAGGTTGGCAAATGCCGGATAGTCTATTTTTCGTATCCTGCCCTCAAAACATTTAGACAGGCTGGCGGTGGTCTTTTGTACGGCCACCATCAGCGGACTTTTCTCTTCCCGTATCAGTACATCCATGGCAGGGATCTGTAGCAGTATTTTCTTCATGTCGGGGCTTAGTTCCAGGAACAGTCCGTGCATACGTGTCATGTCCCATACCAGTTTATCCACGAAGGGGCGGTAAGGTTCCATCAGGTCATCCGCCAGGCAATACGCATTGTACTGGTTCCGGTGAAAAATACCCAGTGTGGGCAATAGGCCGCTTGCCACAATATTGCGTGCCACAACCGCTCGTAAAATGGCATATCCGTAATTAAGCAGGTTATTAGGAGGCATGCCTTCCCTTTCCCGTTTAAACCCTGCGCCCACGGCAGTATTGGTGAACAGGTGCTTCCAATAATAGGCTGCTGCTGTTCCTTCCAGGTTCTCCGGGTCGCCGCTTTTCACTTCTGATGCCCAGTTCTGCATATTTTTTACAGGGATCCGGTGCCATTCCAGTAAGGTTGCCTGGTTCCTGATCTTGGCGGTAATGGTTTGCTGCCACAATTGTTTTTTAAGCGGGATCGTTGCTTCCAGTTGTGCCTGGAATTTCTGGCTTTGCAAACTATGCCCGTCCAGGTTCAATAATAAACCGGTAGGGTGGTGGGTATTATCGCAGGTGACCAGGGCCACATTATTGGCGAGAAGTTTGGCGATCAGGGCCTGGGTTATCGTGATCTGCTGGTTATCCAGGATCAGCACGCCAATATCTTCTATGGGAACCTGTTTGGTTTCACCACTGTCCAGACCTTCAAAAACCAGTTGCTCATGCTGTGTTTTCAAGTAGGCGGGGTTACCGAAATAGAGGGTTCGTTTTATCATAAGACATAGTTGATGGAACCGGAAATCAATCAGCAGGGCAGGCTTGTTCAGACGACTAAACCTGCCCTGCATTATAAGATCAGGCATTCGTGTTGGGTTCTTTTGCAACGCTATCGGCCGGCTTTACCAGCCTGCCCACTAAAAGGGCATTATACTGGTCTACCAGTGCATTGATCTCATTGCCTGCTTTGGCAAAGGGTTCTGCCCCCTGGTTAATGGTGAAATAAGCATCTATATGATTGCGTAATGCATAATAGGCGTTGGCCACATTTACCCTTTTCTGTTTGATATTATCCGGTGACGCGGCCCCTATTTCCTGTGTGCGTGAGATATAACGGGTATTGAATGCCGTATTGGCCTGTTCCAGCTCCGTTAACCAATCACCAACCTGCAAGGAGGCAATTGCGGCTTGCAGTTCCGGTTTCTTTTTCCAGTCGCCAACGATACTGCTGATGGTGGCCGTCTCGCTCATATAATTGTCCCTGGCTACGCCTGCTCCATATAGTTTCAGGTTAGCCTGTAACAGGTTGGCCGGGTTGCGTATGGCTGGATTAAAATGGTAAGTAAAGGCATTTATCAGTGCTGAAATACCGGTAACCGCTTCATCGCGGCGAATATCCAATGCGATAATTTCTTCTGTTACAGGGTTACTGCGGTCTGTTTTGAATAGTTCCTGTAAGGAAGCATACTCAGTCTGCAATTGCGTAAACTGACCGGATACCTGTAAACGGGCCGGATCGTTCAGCGATACAATACCCAGGATATCGGAAATGAATTGCAAAAACTCACCGTTGCGGAGTGTTTGTAAAGGGATGCTGTTGATCATGATTATCAATATTTTGTGTAAATGGATACGGATGATATCTGTTTTGCCGGGAAGCCGGTAACAGTCCTGTTTTGCCCATTCTATCCTTATAGAAATGTAAATGCAGGCCTGTAAACGGTTCCCCGGAAGATAGAAGGCCGGATCTGCTATGCAGCAGGTTATCTATGGGCATAGAAATGCGGCAACCCATCTGAATGGGAATGGTAACAGGAGGGGAGCGGGAAATGAACAGACAATACATAACGTGACTGTTTTATAACAGTACCCTATTTGTCAATACCAACAGTCTTGTTCAGTTCCGGTTTATCTGGTCAGTGGGGGAAGCCAGGGGGCGCAGCCGGTTATTTATTCGTTGATCTTTACAATCTCGCCTAATGCGTTTAATCTGATTTTTATAGGGTTTCTTTCTTTAAATGCATCAAGACTTTGAATGATAATAAGTTTTCCGATTTTCTTTGATAATAACTCTCCGCCATTCTTTTTATCATCGGTTGACGTTTCTAGGTGATGTCTGAAACAATAATTTTTTGTCGCAATTTTTTGAACCCTAAATAATTGCGGACTTATTTGTTTGAAATCTTTCGTCGATAATAACTTTTGTAACTCGTCAATAGTAAATCCAAAAACGAAAACCTCATTTTGCGATAGACTTGTCATAAATTCCCAATCATCCCTGGGTAATTTTTCGAGAATCGTTTGATTGTCGAAACCATCAATTAATATCTGGTCCCATATACCTGAAGGATTTTTGATGACAATGGGCAGGTTGTTCTTTTTCCTTTCCAGTGCATCCCAGAAAGTAACAACATTCTCCTGCAGGTTGCCCTCTTTGTCTTTATAAAGGGCAATATGGTGGTTGTTCCGGGTGCTTACAAAGTCTATGGCTTCGCCTTCCAGATTTCTATGCAATGGCGTGAGGTCGGTTAATCCGGTAAAACAGCGTACCGCTTTAATGGGTATTTGTTTCTTTTCGTGCAACCAGATCGGGTTTTCCAACAGATTTTTAAAAGCTTCTTTTGGATTATTGTTATGCTGTTGCAGTCTTTCCTTAACCAGCTTTTTAATGTTTTCATCAACAATATATTCGGCATCAGCAGCTTTAAAATTGCCATCCAGATTGTATCGTACTACAAATTCATTCTTAAATACGGAGATCTTTTTAAGATGATCGGGTAAAGGACTTTTGGCAGTATCCGCAAATGCTTTTTTAGGGTCGTTATTATTTGCTGCAAGTCTTTGCTCCAGCTCAGTTCGAATGGATGGATGAACGATGCTGTCCCACCGGTTGAATTTGGGTGTAAGAGCCAGTTTTTCGAATCTTTTGATCTGCCCATATACGGTTTCTTTGTGCAGGAAACCCCTTGGTGTCAGTTCCTCGGTTTCTTTTATGAGTTTGTTATTGCTGAAGATCCTGTTTTTGTTTTTGGTAAAAACTTTCTTTCCTGCTTTGTAACTGACTAAGATCTGTTCAGTTGCATTCATGACATCCTTCACAAAACCTTTCCAGGGTTCGGGAAATTTATAGCCGCTTTCTTTCAGTTCCCGCTGGTTGGCATGGTTCTGGTTGAGCCGGTTCAGTTTCTGTATCATACCCTGGGTAGTTAACGCAACCACCAATGCGTCAATGGCATGGTGTCGTTGATCATCCCGTTTACTCCAGATGTCTTTTTTAATTTCTTCTGTTTCGTGGATGCTGCCATCTGGTTTTTGGATGGTTTTGGAAATGGTTAATCCCGCTTTTTTATATTTCTCAAAATTCAAGTGTTGCAATACCCTGTTGATACCCCAGTTTTCCCGAAGGTAATCGGTTACACTGCCACTAGTACTATATACCCTGTAAGATATTTCCTGTAACAAACCTTTAACTTCCCTCGCTATATAAGCTGTTTCACGCATTTGCCTGTTAATGAAGTCGTCCGGTATTTTATCGCCTGGCATCAGCAAATAGTTCAATTTGGTCCGGCTGATACCCTCTTTTTTGAAATGGTGTTTTTTTACAAACTCCGTATAGTCATGAAATTTTTGCTCTCCTAATGAATGAATAAAATCAAAAGCCGTCAGGTTATCTTTTTGCTTATTTAAAGCAACACGGGCAATGGTTTTATTGGCGAAACTGTCGTCAAACAGCCTGCTTTTAGGAATAATATGTTCTACTTCATAATCGCCATTAAATAATTCTCTTAACTGTACCGGGTGATTGGGTTCGTAGGGAGAAACTCCGCCAAATTCATCAAACAGTTTTACTTTTTCAATGTCTCTTCTGCTCACGCTGGTGAATCCCAATTCTCTTTTTAAACGCTCTGCTATGGCTTTGTGTTCGGTGTCCCGTTTATTATTACGGCTGAACGTGTTATTCCTTTGTTCGGCATTTTGTTTTAGCTCTCTGCCTAGTTCAACCCTGATCTCAAATTTGTCATTGTCGCGGTCTTTACGACTAACAAGCCCGCTTTTTTCATCAATAATAGTATTGACCAGGTTAATGATCTGGTTGATGATTTTTTCAACAACGGGGTTTCTTAATGTGTTCTTAGCATAGAGGTTTAGTTTGTCTGCGAGTTCCCGGGATAAATTTTCAGCAGTCGTTATGGAATTCGAATGGTTGTATCCGGCATAAAAACAGGCTTTGTCATAAGTATGCCCCTGCATCAGCTGCGGGATGATTTTCCGATAAGCTTTGGCACTGATACTGCCATATCCGGTTTTGGAAAAATCTATTTTGGACAGGTTTTCGGCTTGTTGCGGTGAGAACCCGAAATCATTCACCAGGTGCCTGATTAAATGTTCTGGTTCTTCAATGGAATATACTAAATGCCATAAGCGGTAAAGAGGTTGCTTCTCAACACTGGAGTCAATTACGGGTATTTCCCTTACTTCACCTGTTGAATAGTCGGTAAAGTTTTTATTAATGATAGTGAGGTCTAACTGTAGACAGTCAGCTTCGTCATCCGTAATTACTTTGCGGAATGCTGCGCGCGTTTTATTGCCTTCGATCTGGTCTTTTTTCAGGTTTGTATAATAATTATCGGATGGAGTAAGGCCGAGTTTTTTCTTTAGTTCTGTAGTGCTGATTTTCTCCTTTTTGTTTAATTCATCAAATAAAAGTTGTTTTTGTTCCTGTGTCAGTAGTATGTCTGATCCCGACTTATCCCGGATTGTAAGGTGGTTGATATCCTGCCAGATCTTGGCAATCTGGAATAAAGGGTTACTCTTGGCGATGGCTTTGGGCTTGATTTTGATTTTTTGTCCGGCATCATCCATTAAAAAAGAGCCATTTTTATCTTTTGCATAGCTATATTCAAATAAGCAGTCGCTGATCAAATGCTTTTGACTTTTTAAAGGCCTTTGAAAATAGATGATCTCGTTAAAAAACTTACGGAGATTAGATTCCGTGAGGATGTTGGGATAATAGTTTTTTTGTTTGTTCCAGATAGCTAAAAATTCAGCTTCATAGCTTTTTCGTAAAAAGATGTTTTCTTTTATCCGGAAATGGCTGTTGGTTTGTAATTGTTCATGGAAATATTGCCCGATCGTTAACCCTTTTACCCGAAGATGTTCTTCGCGTATGTTGATCTTATCCGTATAACTTAATTTTTGGGGCTTCTTTTCCTCAGATGGTGCATTGACCGTTATGGGCTTTGTTTCCTCTTCGTTATTGGCTTTCCGGTTACTTTTATATCCTCTTTTTTGGTTTAAATGATAAAAGATCCTGCCTATTTCCTGCAAGCTGAGTTGCTGGTGAATGGCTTTATCCCGTAAAGAATATAAGTCAAGTGCATTCAATCTGAAAAGTGCCTCATCGGGCATCATCTCCAGATCGCGTAGCAGAGAGGTTAATTTGTGTTTCCGCATTTTATAACGATGGAAACCGCGCCTGACCCCTCTTTTTATTCTTCGGTCAGCATTTTTGCTGATGGCATTTCCTTTCGTGAATTCATCCGCTTCGGTGGGATTTAAAGGGATGATGCGACTCCCCATCTTAATAATCCTGTATTGCTCATTATCAGTTTCCGGTTCGTGTATCAATGCCCACCCGATTGAATTTACACCTACATCAAGGCCTAAAATTATTTTCATAGAATAAATATTAGTTCTATATTTAGCTTACAATTTGAAGCAAATCACAATAAGGTTTTACCGTTGTGAAAACATTTTAGCCGGGGTCATGCCTCGGCTTTTTTTATGACAACTATTATTGAATGTCTTTGGCTTTCGACATTTCGGGGGGAGGGAGGATGAATAAATATAAATAACCTTTTGGAAAATTCAATAGAAATTATCGGGCAATTGTTGGGGCTGATACAGCTGTTCTTGCATCAATTTACTTTTTCCAATACCTCCCAAACCCCTGTGTAACATGATACAAGATCCGATTGTTACGCAATTCTGTGATCAGCAGTTCCGCTCCTTTTTGGACCGCCAGCTTTTTTGCTTCTGCGATAGACAGGATGCTGCAGGCAGTAGCCAGCCAGTCGGCCAGAGCGCCATCGTCTGCTATCACGGTCACATTCCGCTGTGAAGCGATCCCGTAACCGGTTCTGGGATCTACAATATGCGAATACTTTTTTCCTTTATGTTCTATGTACTGATATACATCGCCGGAAGTGGCCACCGCTTTGTTTTGCAACAACAGCCTGCGGGGCAGTAGTTCGTCTGTATTTTCAGGAATGTTGATAGCAATGGTCCAGCCCCTGCTACCCGGTGGTGCCTGGCTCATGGCCATATCTCCGCCCGCATCCAACAGGGCCTGTGTGATACCTCTTGCCTGTAAAAAGCGGATCACTTCCTGTGCCGTATACCCTTTGGCAATACCGCCGAGGTCGAGCAGCATGCCTGTTTTTGCTAACAGGATACTCGAATCAGAAGGGTTCATCTGCACCTGCTCAAATCCTACTGATTCCCTTGCCCGCATAATATGGCTACTGTCCGGAAATATTTTTTCTTTCCTGGCTTTTCGCCACAAACGGCTCAGCGGCCCAACCGTAATATCAAAAGCATGCCAGCTTTGCTGATAAGCTGCTTTGCTCTGTAAAATGACTTTCCACAATCTGGAAGAAACAGGACTGGCTGTTTTTCCTGCCTGTGCATTCAGCCGGCTTAATTCGCTGCTGCTGTCGTAGTCACTGAAGATCCGGTTCAGCGAATCCACCAGCGCAAAACATTGTGTAGCCAGTGAAGCGGCTTTAACGGAATCGTCCGAAACCAGCACCAGGTTGAAGGGAGAGCCCATTTTCTGTTGGGTAAAATGAAATTTCCGTGCCTGCGCATGCAGCTGTCCTGTTAACAGCAGCGTGGAAAAAAAGAAAAGGATTTGTTTTTGCAAAGTGCCGGTTTGTTACAGTGATATCAGTAAATTTAAGCACAAAAAAAAGGTATATGCAAAGAAGAAAATTCATGCAGCAGACTTTATTGGCCGGGGGCTCGCTGGTAACCGCTACGGCTGCATTCTCTGCACAGAACAAAAAAGAGCTGCTCGACAATAATGAACCTTTTCATCTGCCTTATGCCATTCACGACGGTATGTTCAAAAACCATGGCGGGCCGGATATCGTAGACCAGATCAGGTTTGCCCATTCGGTGGGTTTCCGGGCCCTGGAAGACAATGGAATGATGAGTCGCACACCCGAACAGCAGAAACGCATCGGTGACACACTGGAACAGTTGGGCTGGTCGATGGGCGTATTTGTGGTGGAGTTTGACAAATGGCCTTTATCTACCAATATGGCCGGCGGTAAAAAAGAATGGAAGGATAAATTCATACAATACTGTAAAGATGCGGTAGAAGTGGCCAAACGTTGCCATGCCAAATGGGTAACCGTTGTGCCCGGTAATTACGACAGGAGCCTGCCCATGGGTTTTCAGACGGCCAACGTGATCGAGTTCCTTCGGCGTGGAGCAGAGATACTGGAACCTGCCGGACTGGTGATGGTGCTGGAACCGTTAAGCGATACGCCGGACCTGTTCCTGCGTTATTCCGATCAGACCTATGCCATCTGTAAAGCGGTGAATAGTCCTTCCTGTAAGATCCTGTTCGATATGTATCATATGCAACGCAATGAGGGGAACCTGATCGCCAATATGAACCGGGCATGGGATGAGATCGGTTATTTCCAGATAGGAGACAACCCCGGACGGAAAGAACCCGGTACCGGTGAAGTCAATTACCGGAATATTTTTAAGCACCTGCATGGTAAAGGATACAAAGGCATACTGGGTATGGAGCATGGTAATGCCCATCCCGGTAAAGAAGGTGAACTGGCCCTGATCAAGGCATACCGTGATGCGGATAATTTCCTGTAGCGAAGTAGGGTGGGTTGTCTGATATATTCCGGCAGCATTTTGTTTGATCACAATATCATTCAGCGCCTGTTTAGCTGTTCGGGGCAGAGCAGCACAGTTCATGATGGTTAATACAGAACTTGGTATAGTTTTCAGCTTATTTTCAAATCGATGGTAAATCATTCCGCCATGAAGAAATTGTTGTGCCTGCTCATTGTCATGCCTGTATGGCTGAGCGCTCTTTTTGCCCAGACATCTGTAACACATCTTCTGACAGAGAATCGCCCCGATCCGGTTGGGGTCGAAGAGAACACACCCCGTTTCAGTTGGCAGATTCATGCATCTGTTCGTAATACGGTGCAGACCGCCTATGCCATTCAGGTTTGGGAAGCCGGCAATAAAAAGAACCTTGTCTGGAATTCAGGTAAAGTCAATACAGATCAATCCGTCTATCTGCCATACGCGGGCACAGCTTTACAAAGTGGAAAAAAATATCAGTGGCAGGTGCAGGTTTGGGACAATAACAATACACAACCGGCACAAAGTGGGATCGGTACCTTTCAGATGGGGCACTTGCAAGCAGCTGATTGGAAAGCGCAGTGGATAGAACCGGGTTATGTGGAGGATTCAGTAATGCGTCCCAGTCCACTGTTCCGCAAACAGTTTCAGACCTCAAAAAAAATAGTATCCGCCACAGCGTTTATCACGGCCCATGGTTTGTATGAGGCACAGATCAATGGCAAACGCATCAGTGACGCTTATTTTACACCGGGCTGGACGGCCTACCAGAAAAGACTGCAATACCAGGTATATGATGTAACTCCTTTATTGAACAAGGGTACCAATGCCATTGGTGTGACCCTGGGTAGTGGCTGGTACCGTGGTGTGATCGGTTTTTCGAATAACCGGAATGTATACGGGAAAGACATTGCCCTGCTGTTTCAGCTGGCCATCACGTATAGCGATGGAACTACGGACTACGTTGTGTCCGATAACAGCTGGAAGTCAACCACCGGCGCCATCCGTTATTCGGAGATCTACAATGGTGAGACCATTGATGCGCGTTTGGAAAAGAAAGGCTGGGAACTGCCTGGATACGACGATAGTAAATGGAGCGGCGTAAAAATAGCTTCGCATTCTATGAGCCGATTGGTGGGCACTTACAACGAACCCATCCGTAAGAAAGAAATATTTCAGCCCAAACACATTTTCAAAACACCTTCCGGTGATCAGGTGATCGATTTTGGCCAGAACCTGGTGGGGTGGGTTTCCATTAAAGTAAAAGGGCAGGCAGGCGATAAGATCGTAGTGTCTCATGCCGAAGTGATGGAGAAGAACGGTAATTTTTATACCACCAACCTGCGGGCTGCCAGGGCGCAGGATACTTATATCCTGAAAGGAGGCGGGGAAGAAATATTTGAACCGCATTTTACCTGGCATGGATTTCAATTTATAAAGGTGGAAGGTTACCCCGGAGAACTGAAGCCGGAGAATTTTACAGCGGTTGCACTGTATTCCGATATGCCGGTGACGGGTTCATTCTCTTCTTCACACGCATTGGTCAATCAGTTGCAGCATAATATTCAGTGGGGGCAAAAAGGCAATTTCCTGGATGTACCCACCGATTGTCCGCAAAGAGATGAGCGACTTGGCTGGACAGGTGATGCGCAGGCATTTTCACGTACGGCTGCTTTCAATATGAACGTACACAGCTTTTTTACCAAATGGCTGAAAGATGTGGAAGCGGATCAGTTGCCAACAGGTAGTGTGCCTTTCGTGGTTCCGAATGTCTTAGGTGCCGGCGCCGCAGGCTCAGCCGGATGGGCGGATGCAGCCACCATCATTCCCTGGAATATGTACCTGGCTTATGGCGATCGTAAAATACTGGAGAACCAGTACAGCAGTATGAAAGCATGGGTGGGCTACATGCGTAATAACAGCAAGGACGATCTCTGGAACAAAGGTTTTCATTTTGGAGACTGGCTGTTCTTTCGCCCGAACGATGATAACGACGGCAGGGCTGCGGTTACAGATAAATACCTGATAGCCCAATGTTTTTACGCACATTCTACACAGATCCTGCTCAATGCAGCCAGGGTATTGGATAAAACCGCGGATGTGAGTCAGTATGAATCATTGTTGAACAGGATCAAAGAAGCATTTGTCAAAGAATACCTCACACCCAGTGGCCGACTGGTATCCAGTACACAAACTGCGTATGTGCTGGCATTGAATTTTGATATGTTACCCGACAACCTGCGGGCACAGGCTGCTGAGCGATTGGCAGAGAACGTAAAAAGTTATGGTAATCACCTGACAACCGGTTTCCTGGGGACCCCGTATCTCTGTCATGTACTTACCCGTTTCGGATACCTTGATCTTGCTTACACCCTGTTGCAGCAGGAAACCTATCCTTCCTGGTTATACCCGGTGAAAATGGGTGCCACCACCATCTGGGAAAGATGGGACGGTATTAAACCCGACGGCTCTTTCCAGGTGCCCTCCATGAATTCTTATAATCATTATGCATACGGCGCCATTGGCGATTGGATGTATCGGACCATGGTGGGACTTGACACATATGAAGACGGAACAGGATACAAACACAGTAAAATACAACCCCATATCGGAGGAAGTTTCAAGGAGGCGGCTGCGAGCCTGCAAACCTATTACGGAACACTGAGCAGCTCCTGGAAACTTGGTAATGGCAGTATTCAGATGGATGTTGAGATCCCCGCCAATACCCGCTCTACTGTATTTATCCCCGCCAAAACTGTAGATGCGGTCACCGAGAATGGCCTGCCGGTTGCAGGTAATAAAGATGTCAAAATACTCGAAACCAGCAATGGTTATGTATCCCTTTCCCTTGGCTCCGGTCACTATCATTTCAACAGTAAACAAAATTGATCATTCACTCATTCACTCATCCACTCATTCACTCATTATGAAATCCCTCTTCAGATCTCTCTTTCTCCTTTCCGTTCTGGTTATCAGTATATCTGCCAGTGCCCAGCAATGGTCCATCGAAAAAGCCAATGAATGGTACAGCAAGCATGCCTGGCTGGCGGGTGCGGATTATATTCCGGCAAATGCCATCAACCAGCTGGAAATGTGGCAGGCTGATACTTTTGATCCTGCAACAATCGATAAGGAACTGGGTTGGGCGGAAGGACTGGGTTTTAACACCCTTCGGGTATACCTGCACAGCCTGGCCTGGAAACAGGATCCGGAAGGGTTCAAGCAACGGATGGGTCGTTTCCTGGGGATCTGTGCCAAACATAAGATTGAACCCGTTTTTGTGTTCTTTGATGACTGCTGGAACAAAGTACCGCAGCCCGGAAAACAGCCAGAACCCCAGACAGGTATTCATAATTCAGGCTGGATGCAGGACCCGGGGCAACCTGCTTCGAATGATGTGACCATTTATCCGATGCTTGAGAAATATGTAACGGATGTGCTCACGCATTTTAAAGATGACAAACGCATTCTTCTGTGGGACCTGTACAACGAACCCGGTAACAGCGGCAAAAAAGATTCTTCGCTGGTATTACTGAAAAAGGTATTCGAGTGGGCCCGTAAAGTAAACCCAAGCCAGCCGATCAGTGCGGGATTGTGGGACTGGGGCCTGGAGAAGTTTAATGTATTCATGGCGCAGAACTCTGATATCATTACTTATCATAATTACGAGGAGCCCGATAAACACCGCCGGGTAATACAGGTGCTCAAAGCATTCGGCAGGCCTATGATCTGCACGGAATATATGGCCCGTACCAGGAACAGTTATTTCAGCAACATTATGCCCATGCTTAAAAGATACAATGTAGGAGCCATCAACTGGGGATTTGTGAGTGGTAAAACCAATACCATTTTTGCCTGGGATACGCCACTGAAAGATGGCTCACAACCCAAGGAATGGTTCCATGATATTTTCCGGCCCGATGGAACACCGTACCGCCAGGAAGAAGTGGACCTGATCCGCAAACTCACCAACCGTTAACCGAAGCAAGCTCACTGCCATGCGAAAATTGTTTACCCTGCTCTGCTGTTGCTGGATGATGAACATCCACGCACAACAGGCAATACATCCTGACTTGTTGAGAAAAAGCTGGTCAGCATCCTGGATTACATGTCCCGGAGTACCGCAACGGGATTATGGAGTCTATCATTTTCGGAAAACATTTTCTCTGGCAGAAAAACCCGCTGCTTTCCCGGTGCATGTATCGGCCGATAACCGGTATCGATTGTTTGTGAATGGGAAAGCCGTGTGCAGTGGCCCTGCACGTGGTGATCTGTATAACTGGTATTTTGAAACCCTGGATATAGCGCCTTACCTGCAGGCCGGCAGCAATACCATTGCCGCATTGGTATGGAATATGGGCGAACATGCCCCGGTGGCGCAGATCAGTAACCAGACCGCTTTTGTATTGCAGGGGAATAGTCGCCCAGAGCATATCATCAATACCAACGAAAGCTGGAAAGTGTTGCATGATACGGCATATACACCCTGCTCCACCGATAACGGCTCCCGTTTGCAAACTTATATGGTGGTCGGACCCGGAGATCGTGTCAATGCAGCTGCCTATCCCTGGGGATGGGAACAACCCGGTTACGATGATCATCACTGGCAAGCTGGTCGTAAAATCAGTAACCCGGTAACAGCGGGCTACGGAACCGATAATCTCTGGACCCTGCAACCCCGGAATATTCCATTGATGGAAGAAACGGCACAGCGGCTGATAGCAGTTCGAAGAGAGGACCACATACAAACACCCGCCGGTTTCCTGCAGGGAAAAACGGCTTTGCGCATACCCGCACACCAAACGGTCTCCATTCTGTTCGACCAGGCGTATAATGCTGTTGCATATCCGGAATTGTTTGTCAGCAAGGGCAAGGGATCGGCTGTTACCATGACCTATGCCGAAGCCTTGTTCGATAAGAACGGTGTAAAAGGAAACCGGGATGATATCAGCGGGAAGACCATCAAAGGTAATTATGATATTTTTTTACCTGATGGAGGAGAGAACCGGCATTTTCGTCCGCTCTGGTTCCGTACCTATCGTTACCTGCAACTGGATATAACAACAGGCGATGAGCCTTTACAGATCAATGACCTCTATGGATCCGCTACGGGTTACCCCTTCACGGTAAAAGCATCATTCACCAGCAATGATAGTTCTCTGCAGCGTATCTGGGACATTGGCTGGCGAACCGCACAGCTCTGTGCGGGTGAAACTTATTTTGATTGCCCGTATTATGAACAATTGCAGTATGAAGGCGATACCCGTATCCAGTCGCTGATATCCTTATATGTTACCGGCGACGACCGTTTAATGCGCAAAGCACTGTTGGATTTTTACCATTCAAGGGTACCCGAAGGATTGACACAGGGGCGATACCCCAGCAACCGACTGCAGGTGATCCCGCCATTTTCTTTGTACTGGGTGTCGATGGTGTATGATTACTGGATGCACCGGAAAGATCCAGCTTTCATCCAAAATTTCCTGGTGCCGGTTATGGGGGTGTTGGATTGGTATGAACAAAAGATAGACCGCAGCAAACAAATGCTGGGACCCATGCAATGGTGGGGTTTTGTGGACTGGAACCTGGCTTTCCCAGGTGGTGTGCCGGATGGCGCAACCGATGGTAATTCTTCCGTGATCACACTACAATATGTAGCCACCCTGCAGCAGGCCGCTGCCTTGTTTTCCGGCTTTGGAAAAAAAGCCGAAGCTGAACATTACCGGCAACTGGCCGACCAGCTGAACAAAGCCGTATACCGGCAGTGTTTTGATGTAAACAAAATGCTGATGGCGAATACGCCGCAAAAGAAAACATTCAGTCA
The DNA here is from genome assembly GCF_058231045.1 of Sediminibacterium sp. FW305-C-269. NCBI lineage: Bacteria > Pseudomonadati > Bacteroidota > Chitinophagia > Chitinophagales > Chitinophagaceae > Sediminibacterium > Sediminibacterium sp. FW305-C-269. The sequence goes on from NZ_JBIQXQ010000002.1 coordinate 723,114, forward strand.
GCATGCGGGTATCATGGCCATCTTAACGGGAGCAATACCCAATACAGATGAACAAAAGGTACTCGATAAAATTCTGCACGATACATCGCTGAGCCAGGCTACTTTCTATTATCGGTTTTACCTGAACCGGGCATTGAAAAAAGCGGGCATGGCCGATAGGTATTATTCTCAGCTGACGCCCTGGCGGGGAATGATCGCTAACGGACTCACCACGTTCGCAGAAAATCCCGATCCGACCAGATCTGATTGTCATGCCTGGAGTTCTAGCCCTAACTACGATTTCCTGGCAACCATCTGCGGCATCGTTCCTGCATCACCAGGTTTTGCCACCGTAAGGATCGAACCGGCATTGGGCGAATTAACATTTGCTGCAGGAGAAATGCCGCACCCGGATGGGAATATCAAAGTAAACCTGCAACGCAGAAACAATAACGGGATAGAAGCACGTATCCATCTCCCCAAAAAAATTTCCGGAGAATTTATCTGGAAGGGTAAACACGTTGTTTTGCATGGTGGTGAACAACGCATCCTGCTTTGATCTTTTGTGAACGATTCTTTTGTAAAGGCAGTTTCCGGTTTTGCCTGAAAGTCAGCTACCTATTTGTTCAATACTAACAAACATTCGTCTATTTGTGCGATGACATTGTAAAAAAATTGTCAAACGCTAAAATAATATTGTCTAGTATTTATATAGACTATATATTTGTCCTATTAAACAAGTAGACTATTATGTTATTCGCTTCCACCTCACTAAAATGTTATCCGTGTTGTTGCTGCTGACCAACAGCTAGTCAAGTCTTTTCTACACCAACACGTTTACCATGGAAGCTTTTTCACAATCACAATTCGATCAACTTTACAGTCAAGTCAGTCAGCTCAGCATAGAGGATGCGCTTCACCTGCTTTGGCAGCAGTATCCGAACAGGGTTACTTTTTCTACCAGTTTCAGTCTGGAGGATCAGGTGATCACTCAAGCGATAGCAGAAACGGCTTTACCTATCACCCTGTTTACATTAGACACAGGCCGTTTGTTTCCGGAAACCTATTCGGTATGGAGTAGTACCCTGCAACGGTATGGATTACCCATCAAAGCCTATTACCCTGATCGGGAATTGTTGGAGGCATTCATTGTAAAGAATGGTCCCAATGCGTTTTATGATTCTGTGGAGAACCGGAAAACCTGTTGCCATATCCGCAAAGTGGTGCCCCTGAAAAGGGCGTTGGCAGGCAATGCAGTCTGGATCACCGGTTTGCGTTCGGAACATTCTTCTGCACGTCATGACCTGCCCTTGCTGGAATGGGATGATACCAACCAGCTGCTCAAATATCACCCGCTGCTGCACTGGACAGCCAGCCAGGTAAAAGCCGCCATCGATGAACAGGCAATTCCTTATAACCCGCTGCACGATAAAGGATTTGTGAGTATTGGCTGCGCCCCCTGTACCCGTGCCATCAGACCTGGGGAAGATTTTAGAGCCGGTCGCTGGTGGTGGGAGGATAACAGCAAAAAAGAATGTGGCTTACACGAAAAACAACATTGATCAAACTATTATACCAGAAAAATGTCGAAATATCATTTGGATCATCTTGAGCAGTTAGAATCAGAAGCCATTCACATCATGCGTGAAGTGGCCGGACAGTTTGAAAAACCTGCTTTGTTATTCAGTGGCGGAAAGGATTCCATTACCCTGGTTCACCTGGCATTGAAAGCGTTTCGTCCCGGGAAATTTCCTTTTCCACTGGTGCATATCGATACCGGTCACAATTTTCAGGAAGCACTGGATTTCAGGGATGCGCTGGCGGAAAAAACGGGGGAGAAGCTGATCGTCCGGTATGTGGCAGACACTATCCGTCAACAGAACCTGGCCGAACCCAAAGGCAAATTCGCCAGCAGGAATGCATTGCAGACCTTCACTTTGCTGGATACCATTCAGGAGTTCGGGTTTGATGCCTGCATTGGCGGAGCCCGTCGCGATGAAGAAAAAGCGCGCGCCAAAGAAAGGATCTTTTCCGTGCGGGATGAATTTGGTCAGTGGGATCCCAAACTGCAGCGCCCCGAACTGTGGAATACCTACAACGGGCGCATACACAAGGGCGAAAACGTACGGGTGTTTCCGATCAGTAACTGGACAGAACTGGATATCTGGAATTATATCCGCCGCGAAAACATTGAACTGCCTTCGATCTATTTTGCCCACGACCGTGAAGTGCTGGAACACGAAGGCCAGCTGGTGGCATTGTCTGCATTCATTCAACGGGAGGAAACCGATAAGATCAGTACACGCCGGGTCCGCTACCGTACGGTGGGTGATATGACCTGTACCGCAGCCGTAGAATCGAATGCCACCACGATCGATGATATCATCAGCGAGATCATCGCCACCAAAACCAGCGAGCGCGGAGAAACCCGTATCGACGATAAAGTATCCGAAGCCGCCATGGAAGACCGAAAAAAAAGCGGCTATTTCTAACCCACCCCCATTCACTCATTCTATCATTCACTCATTATATACCCATGGACATCCTCAGATTCATCACCGCAGGAAGTGTAGACGACGGCAAAAGTACTTTGATTGGCCGTTTGCTCTACGACAGCAAGTCGATCATGATCGACCAGCTGGAAGCGATCGAAAAACAGACACGCAACCGGGAAGAAGGCGATATAGACCTGGCTTTGCTCACCGATGGCCTGCGCGCAGAACGCGAACAGGGCATCACGATCGATGTGGCCTATAAATATTTTTCCACGCCCAAAAGAAAGTTCATCATCGCCGATGCGCCCGGTCATATCCAGTACACCCGTAATATGGTGACGGGGGCTTCCAATGCCAACCTCATCATTATTCTGATCGATGCCAGGCATGGGGTGATTGAGCAGACCCGTCGCCATTCCATCATTGCGTCGTTGCTGAATATTCCGCATGTGGTGGTGGCAGTGAATAAAATGGATATGGTGGATTATTCGCAGGATATCTATAACAATATTGTCATCGATTATGCGGCAGTGGCGGCTTCATTGGGTCTGCCGCAGGTGACCTATATACCCATCAGTGCCCTGCATGGCGATAATATCGTGGACCGCTCTGAACGTCTCTCCTGGTACGAGGGAGAAACCTTGCTGAACCTGCTGGAAAATGTGGAGGTACAGAACGATACAGACCTGCAGCATGCCCGTTTCCCGGTACAGTACGTGATCCGCCCGCAGACCGATCTGTTGCACGATTATCGCGGATACGCCGGTAAACTCATCAGCGGTATTTATCAAAAAGGAGACCCCGTAACGATACTCCCTTCCGGTCTGCAGACCAGCATCAGCAGGATCGAAGTGGGCGGCAGGGAAGTGGAAGAAGTCTTTGCACCGCAAAGCGCTGTGTTGCATCTCGCAGATAATGTGGATGTCAGCAGGGGGGATGTGATCGTAGCATCCCACGACCTTCCGAATATCTCACAGGAACTGGATGTACTGCTTTGCTGGATGGGCAGCAAACCGCTTGCAGAAGGTAACCGTTACCTGTTACAGATCAACAGCCGCCAGGTGAAAAGCATTGTCAAAGAGATCCGTTATAAGTTAGATGTGAATTCACTGCAGCAGGAGGTTTTACCCGGAACCGTGGGCTTGAATGAAGTGGTACGGGCAACCATTAAAACAGCTTCGCCTGTTGCATACGATGCCTATAAGGACCTGCGCGTGAACGGCGGGGCTATTCTGATCGATGAAACCAGCCATGTAACTGTAGGGGCCTGTATGATACAATAAAATCGTTTATCATGAATTATTCTTCATTTATAGAAAAACTGCATAAGCGTAACCAGGCCTGTGCCATCCGTTTTCCCGACAGGATACTGGCCCATGCGTTCATAGACGACTGTTTTGATTTTTTATTCATCCCTAAAGACAGCCGGCTGGTATCCAAAGAGGACCTGACCAATACCTATGGATCACTGCAATCGAGCTGTAAGTTTTTGTTGTCAGCTGTCATCAGCGATGAACAGGTATTGCAGAAAGTAGTTGATGATTTTTTTGCTGCATTGCCGGAGCTGCACAGCCTGTTGCTGAAAGATGCCCAGGCCATTCTTGCATTCGATCCCGCGGCGGGTTCGGAAGAAGAAGTGGTGTCGGCATACCCCGGTTTTTATGCCACTGCAGTATACCGGATGTCGCACCTGTTGTGGAAAGCCGGCGTGCAGATTCTGCCAAGACTGTTCACGGAATATGCACATAGTAAGACGGGTATTGATATTCATCCCGGTGCAAGTATTGGGGAATCTTTTTCTATTGATCATGGAACAGGGGTGGTCATAGGTGAAACCACAGTGATCGGCAACCAGGTAAAACTATACCAGGGTGTGACCCTGGGTGCATTGAGTGTGGCCAAGGAAAATGCCAGGAGTAAAAGACATCCTACCATACAGGATAATGTAACCGTGTATTCGGGCGCCACCATTTTAGGCGGGGATACGGTGATCGGTCACGACAGTATCATCGGCGGTAATGTATGGCTTACCTACAGCGTGGATCCTTATTCGGTCGTATATCACCAAAGTGAGATCAGGGTCAGGGACAATAACCCTTTTCCCGAACCATTGAATTTTGTCATTTAAAAAATAAATCAACCCTATATGAAGGCCTATAACATCCTCGCAACTATTGGGAATACCCCACATGTCAAGATCAACCGACTGTTCGGACAGGATCAGGAAGTATGGATCAAACTGGAAAGGACCAATCCCGGCGCCAGTATCAAAGACCGTATCGCACTGTCAATGGTGGAAGATGCGGAATCCAGGGGTTTGCTGCAGAAGGGTAGCATTATTGTAGAACCCACTTCCGGCAATACGGGTATCGGGCTGGCGCTGGTGGCTGCGGTGAAAGGCTATCGGATCATCCTGGTGATGCCGGAAAGTATGAGCGTAGAACGGCGTAAACTGATGTCGGCATACGGTGCAGAATTTGTGTTAACGCCCCGTGAAAAAGGAATGAAAGGCGCCATTGAAAAAGCCACGGAGATCGTTGCCTCCACACCGGGAGCCTGGATGCCTCAGCAGTTTGATAACCTGGCTAATGTGGCTATTCACCGGCAGACAACCGCTGCGGAGATCGCTGCTGATTTTCCGGAAGGTATCGATTACCTGATCACAGGGGTGGGTACCGGCGGACATATCACCGGGGTGGCGGAAGTACTGAAAGAAAAATTCCCGGCACTCAAAGTATTTGCGGTGGAACCTGAACTGTCGCCTGTATTAAGTGGCGGCGCACCTTCTCCGCATCCTTTACAGGGTATCGGCGCCGGTTTTGTGCCATCTGTACTGAATGTGCCGGTACTGGACGGGATTATCCAGGTTGGTAAAGAGGAAGCTTTTGCCTATACACAACGCCTGGCGAAAGAAGAGGGTATTCTGGCTGGTATATCTACCGGCGCTTCACTGGCCGCTGTTGCCAAAAAACTGGCAGATATTCCCAAAGGAGCAAAGATCCTCACATTTAATTATGATACCGGCGAAAGGTATTTGTCAATAGAAGGACTTTTCTAAAAAAGAATCTATGAACCCCTTACAACAAACAGGAAAAGTGATACTGGCAGGAGCCGGTCCCGGTGATCCGGACCTGGTGACGGTGAAGACCGCCAACTACCTGCAACAGGCCGATGTAATACTCACGGACCGCTTGGTGAGTAAAGTGATCCTGCAACGATATGTAAGGCCTTCGGCTAAGATCATTGAAGTGGGTAAACAATGCCGCAGAGGTGTATCCACCCCACAACAGACCATTAATGAACTGATGATTGAACATGCATCTGCCGGTAAACTGGTGGTCAGGTTGAAAGGAGGTGATGTGGCATTTTTCTCCAACGTGTTTGATGAACTGGACAGTTTGCTGGCCAACAGGATTCCTTACGAGATCGTGCCTGGTATTACTGCGGCCTCCGGTGCTTCTGCTTATGCAGGTATACCGCTAACGGCCCGTGACCATGCCACCGCTGTTCGGTTCCTGACCTGTTACCAGTCTGCAGTGATCAGCGATGATTACTGGAAAGAACTGGCCAGCACTACCGATACCCTTGTTTTTTATATGTCATCTGAGACATTGGATCTGCTGGTCGGTAATCTGATCAAACATGGAATAGATGCGTCCATACAATTAGCAGTGATCGAACAGGCCACCACCACCTACCAGCAGGTATATACCTGTGGCATTTACGAATACGCAGAGAAATTCGGGAACCGGTCTTTTTTATCGCCGTCATTGGTTATGGTAGGTAAAGTTGTGGCATTACAGCAGTCATTCAACTGGTTCAGGGGAAGCGACCTGGGGGAATATTATTTTAAACCATTGACAAGTCCCGTCAAATCTATACAAACACATGAGCAACCCAAACAATATGCTGGCAGGGCATAAACAACAATTATTGACCGAACTGGTGACCGGTATCGGAAGGGAAGAGCTGATCTGGATCAACGGATACCTTTCTGCCCTGATCAACGGTAAAGAAGCAGTGCCGGAAGCGGCCACTGTTTCAGCTGCTGCCAGAAAGATCACATTGGTGTACGGTACCGAAACCGGTAATGCCAAAAAACTGGCCACGGCATTTGCGGCTAAAGCCAAGAAGGAGAACCTGCAGGTAAAACTGGCGGGACTTGATCAATACCGTTTAACCGACCTCTCCCGTGAAGAAAACCTGTTTGTGGTGATCAGTACACAGGGTGATGGAGAACCTCCGGTGGCGGCGCAGAAATTCTACGATCATATTCACCGGAATGGGTTTCGGCTTGAACAGCTCAGATACGGCGTGCTGGCATTGGGCGATACCTCGTATCCTTTTTTCTGTAAAACAGGCGAAGATGTGGATAGCCAGCTGGAGAAACTGGGAGGCAAAAGGATAGTGCCCATACGCAAATGCGATGTGGATTATGAAAAAGATGCCGAAAGCTGGTTTGAACAGGTATTGCTGTCTGTGAAGGGCACCGGAACCATTGCAGCTGCATCCATCAAAGCAGCAACAGAAACAACAGCAACAAAATCCAATAAAAAGATCTATACGGCCATCCTGGCCGGCAAACAATTGCTGAACGATCGGGGATCGCATAAAGAAGTGTATCACCTGGAACTGCTGGCAGAGGAAGTGGAATACGAGCCCGGCGATTCTATCGGTATTGTTCCGCATAATTCCACTGCATTGGTGAACCGCCTGTTTGCCCTTACCGGCTTTGACCGAACCCGGCAGTATTCTCATAAAAATGAATTGTATACCGCAGAAGAATTGTTACAGCAGAAATTAGCTGTGAGTCACCTGCATGAGCGGGTGGTCAAAAAATATGCTTCCATGGTGCAACAGGACATTCCTGAACAGAAAGCAGACCTGCTGCAATTGTTGGAAAACTATCCCCTGCAAAATGAGACGAAGTTTGAGGAACTGATCGGAATCCTGCCGGCGCAATCACCCCGGATCTATACCATTGCCTCATCGCCTGCCGCACATACAGGAGAACTGCACCTGACAGTAGAGCTGGACCGGTTCATGGTTGGGGAAACTACTCAGCATGGTTTGTGTTCCGGTTACCTGGCAGCTTTGCCGGAAGGGGCAACCCTGGAATTTTTTGTACAGAAGAACAAACGCTTCCGCTTACCGGATGGCGATAAACAAGTATTGATGATCGGGCAGGGAACCGGTATTGCGGCTTTCCGCGCATTCCTGGCAGAACGGGATGCCACGGGAGCTTCCGGTAAGAACTGGTTGTTTTTTGGCGAAGACAGTTTTACCCGTGATTTCCTGTACCAGACCGAACTGCAGGACTGGTACCAGACAGGCGTACTGAATGGTATTTCGCTGGCATTCCGGCAAGACCAGCCACAGGCATTTTCCGTGGCCGAAAAATTGCAGGCCCATGCCAAAGAAGTGTACCTCTGGATACAGGAAGGCGCTTACCTGTATGTCTGCGGCGAAAAGTCGCCCATGGGTGAATCGGTGGAAGCAACATTGCTGCAGATCATTGCCGGAGAAGGCAAAACAGATGCCGGTGAAGCACACAGTTATTTAGAACAACTGAAAACCGAAGGCAGGTATTCCAGGGAACTGTATTGATCCTGGCAAAACTTCAGGACATACCGTTGGATATTCATCAATCATATACGAAGCACTTACAGATATTATGTCAAAAAAATCAGCGATAGAGATCATTAAAGAAGCCAGTGATGGCCTGCGCGGCACCATCCGGGAGAGCCTGCAGGACGAGATCACCGGCGCCATCCGTGAAGATGACCAGGCCCTGATCAAATTTCATGGCATGTACCAGCAGGACGACCGTGACAGACGCGAAGAGCGGGCCGCAAAAAAACTGGAGCGTTTGTATTCATTCATGATACGTCTGCGGTTACCGGGCGGTTTCCTAACGCCGGAGCAGTGGATCGCCGTACATGATGTGGCGGGTAAGAATACAACGGGGGTGATCAAGATCACCTCACGACAGACCCTGCAGTTGCATGGTATAATCAAATCGAAAATCAGGCCGACGATCAAGGCATTTGATGAGGCCAAACTGGATTCGATAGCTACCTGTGGCGATATCAACCGTAATGTGCTGTGCAGTTCACATCCGAAAGAATCGCCTATCCATGCGGAAGTATTTGGGTATGCCGACAGGATCAGTCGCTTACTGATGCCCAAGACCAGGGCCTATTATGAGATCTGGCTGGACGAGGAACCCCTGCTTGACAAAAAAGAAGAAGAGGATCCCCTGTACCAGGACCGTTACCTGCCACGCAAGTTCAAGATCGCCATTGCCATACCACCGAACAATGATGTGGATGTGTTTGCCAATGATGTTGGATTGATCGCCGTGATCGAGAATAATACGCTGGTGGGATTCAATATCGCTATTGGAGGAGGATTGTCGAGCACACATGGAAATCCGGATACCTATCCGCGCCTGGCCACACTGATCGGTTTTGTGCCCGGTGAAGAAAAAACATTGAAAGCCGTGTATGAGATCGCCACCATCCAACGCGATCATGGTAACCGGAGCGACCGTAAACTGGCCCGTTTAAAATATACGGTTGACCGTGTGGGGATTGATTGGTTCAAAGAAGAACTGGAACGCAGGACCGGCTTTGCCCTCGAGCCCGTTCGTAAAACTGTATTTACCAGCCGTAAAGATCATTTTGGCTGGTATCAGAACGAAGAAGGGCTTTGGTATTACACAGCTTTGGTAGAGAATGGAAGGGTCACGGATGAAGCAGCTGCGCAGGTAAAATCAGCTTTGCTGGCCGTAGCACACACAGGTAAGGCCAATTTCCGGTTCACCTGTAACCAGAATGTGATCATCAGTGATGTGAAAGAAACTGATAAAGCAGCGATTGAAAACATACTGGATACTTATGGTGTGATACTGCTGACAGAAAAAAGTTCGGTGACCCGTCGCCACTCTATGGCTTGTGTGGCATTACCTACCTGTCCGCTGGCACTGGCCGAGGCACAGCGGTACCTGCCCAGTTTGCTGGATAAAATAGAACCTTTGTTGCACAAGCATCAATTACAACAGGAAGAGATCATTATCCGCATGACGGGTTGTCCCAACGGATGTGCCCGATCCTATGCAGCCGAGATCGGTTTTGTGGGAACCGGTCCGGGAAGGTATAACCTGCAATTGGGTGGCGACAGGGTAGGGCAGCGACTGAATGCCATTTATCGGGAGAATATAGGAGAAGAAGAAATACTGGCTTCTCTTGATGGTCTTTTCGAACAGTATGCAACCGGTCGTTTGCCCGGAGAGACTTTCGGCGATTTTGCCATCAGACAACAGTGGGTATCATCACATGGCGCAAGCAACTGATCCATCCATACAGATCGTTCCCTCATCCGGATCTGCCAATCCCTTGTTCCCTGTTTTTCTGAAGCTGGAACAATTGTCCGTATTACTGGTGGGTGGAGGTAATGTAGCATTGGAAAAACTGGGTTCTTTACTCGGTAATGCGCCACTAACCCGTATCCATATCGTGGCCCTGGAGATCAGCGAACAGATCCGTGAGCTATGCCAAAAATACCCGGCTGTTAAACTGGTAGAGAAGCGTTATGCGGAGACTGACCTTGACGGTGCAGACATTGTGGTGGTGGCTGTGAATGATATTCCGTTAAGTGAATATATCCGCAAAGAGGCGAAAGCCCGGAACCTGTTGGTGAATGTGGCCGATAAACCTGCACTCTGCGATTTCTATCTGGGTTCGATCGTGCAGAAAGGCAGCCTGAAGATCGCGATCTCCACCAATGGGAAATCACCTACGGTTGCCAAACGGATCAAAGAAGTATTGAACGAGATCATTCCTTCTGAGATGGATGATGTGCTCAACGATATGCAGCAGATACGACAGCAGCTGAGCGGTGATTTTACGAATAAGGTAAAACAGCTGAACGACCTCACCAAAGTGCTGGTGGCTAAACAGGTGTCGCTGGATGAAGTCAACCTGAAAAAACAGAAAGAGAAAAAATGGCAGCAAATCGTAAAAATCTGCCTGTTTGCGTTTGTATGTATGATTCTGGGGGCGGCCGTTTTTTCTTATTTCCCTGCAAAAGAACTGTATGGTGTAGTCAGGTCAGTTCCTGATTATATTGATGTCCGTTCTTTTTTAATGATGTTGCTTACGGGTTTTATGGCACAAATGGTAGATGGCTCACTGGGTATGGGCTATGGTACCATCTCTACCACTTTCCTGCTGGCCAATGGTGTACCACCGGCCGTGGTAAGCAGCCGTGTGCATTCTGCACGGGTATTCTCCAGCGGAGTATCGGGGTATAGTCATCACCGCTTCGGGAACATCAATAAAAAACTATTCAGAACACTCGTAGTGCCAGGTATCATTGGTGCCGTAACCGGTGCCACACTGGCCTATATCGGTCAGCGATATGCCACTTATGTTCGGGTGCCTTTGGCTATCTATACCTGTTATCTTGGATATTTCATCATCAAAAAAGCGATCCGGAAAAAACAGCAGCAGGATAAGGTAAAACGTGCAGGCTGGCTGGCAGGTGTGGGCGGTTTTATGGATGCTTTTGCCGGCGGTGGCTGGGGCGCACTGGTAACTAGTACGCTTATTTCCAAAAGAAAAAGTCCACGCTATGTGATCGGATCGGTTTGTCTTGCTGAATTTTTTGTGGTATTTGCCAGTGCCGTTACTTTTTTTATCCTGCTGAAACATATTCCTCTGGGAGATGTGCTGGGGCTAATCATCGGAGGCATCCTGGCGGCCCCGGTTGCAGCCCGGCTGGTGGGTAAACTACCGCTGAAAACCATGTATTTCCTCGTGGGCGGACTGGTGATCTGCACCAGCCTGTTTACCTTATGGAAAGCCGTTAACCTGCTGCAACACTGATATTTGCAAGGAAATATTTTGTTTGGCTATAAAAATTGGCACTATGGTACTTCTCCTAGGCAAATGTTATTTTTTTGCAAGTATTTGATTTTCGTAATGATTTATTTGAATTCCATGACCAACTAATCCCTAACTGGGGTAAATTAGTGCTGGATAGTTGTGCTTTGTTTTTAAACGATATTGATTATGGCAAAAATGACACTTACCGTCAACGGCAAAAAACAGGAAGTAGAGGTAGACCCGGCTACCCCGGTATTATGGGTACTGCGCGATCATTTGAATTTGGTGGGCACTAAGTATGGTTGCGGTATAGGTTCCTGCGGGGCCTGTACCATTCATTTGAACGGCCGGGCCTTGCGTTCCTGCCAGTTACCGGTTTCTGCTGTTGGCTCGCAGGAAATTACTACCATTGAAGGCTTGTCTGAGAATGGGGATCATCCGGTTCAGAAAGCCTGGCTGGAACTGGATGTGGCACAATGCGGGTACTGCCAGACCGGCCAGATCATGACGGCAGTTTCCCTGCTGAAATCCAATCCTTATCCAAGTGATGTGGAAATCGAAAATGCGATGACAGGGAATATCTGCCGCTGCGGAACCTATACACGAATCAAAGAAGCCATTAAAACAGCAGCCAAATCATCCGGTAAATAATTGTTACACTACCTCAAGCAAAATGTTTTTATGGAAAAAACGAACAACATGTATAGCCGCCGGTCTTTCCTTAAGGTGACATCTATCTCTGGTGGAGGTATGATGATCGGATTTGGCTGGCTGGCCAGTGTAAAACCCAATGAAGTATTGGCAGGAACCCCTTCGGTGCAACAGTGGGTGGAGCTGACCGGTTTTGTGAAGATCACGCCCGACAACCAGGTAAAGATTATGTCACCGAATCCGGAATTCGGACAGAACGTGATCACTTCCATGCCCATGATCATTGCAGAGGAACTGGATGCCGACTGGAAAAATGTGCAGGTAGAGCAGGCGGATTTCAATACACCCAAATACAAACGGCAGTTTACAGGTGGTAGCCAGTCTATCCGACAGGGATGGCAGATTCTCCGAAAGGCAGGCGCTTCGGCCAAATTCATGTTATTGCAGGCTGCTGCAGCTGAATGGAAAGTGGCGTTAGAGGAACTGACGGCTTCCGGGGGAATGGTCTATCATAAGAACAGTAATCGCTCCGCCACTTATGGTTCATTGGCTACAGCTGCCGCTCAATTGCCCGTTCCGGAAAATGTTTTACTGAAGAAAACGACCGAATTCTCACTGTTGGGTACGCACCAGAAGAATGTGGAGGGGAAGAAAATTGTAAAAGGACAGTCCTTGTTCACCATGGATTACCGCCAGGAGGGCATGTTGATCGCCATGACGATACGTCCCACAGCATTCGGGATGCAGTTGAAATCGTACGATGCTTCAGCTGCATTGCAGATGCCTGGCATCAAAGATGTTTTTGATATCAAAGTGTATAAGGATGGTTTTGAACGGGCAGGTTTTGATACCCGTACTTTTAATCATCTGATTGTGGTGGTAGGAAATACTACCTGGCAAGTGATGAATGCCCGGAAAAAGATATCGATCCAGTGGGAGCCCATACAGGAAAGCAAAGAAGTGGTGGCTGCCTGGGGTGCCAAACGGGAAGAAATCATTCCCTCAGGTCTGGAGAGTACGGCTGACCACATAAAGAAAATGCACGAAATGCAGAAAAAGCCTGGCCGGATTTTGCGCAAAGATGGAAAGCCGGAAGATGCATTTGCAAAAGCGAAGAAAGTGCTGGAAAGGACTTATTCCGCACCATTCCTGCCGCATAATACCATGGAACCCATCAGCTGTTTTGCGCATATCACAAACGAAAAAGCATTTTTTGTGGCACCTACTCAGGCGCCCGAATTCATCAAACCAACCCTGATAGCCAATTTAGGGATACCGGCTTCAACGATTGAGATACAATTGGCCAGGATGGGTGGCGGTTTTGGCAGAAGGGCCTATTGCCATTATATGGTAGAAGCAGGGCTGATCTCGCAGAAAATGAAAGCGCCGATCAAACTCATTTATACCCGGGAAGATGATATGACCAATGGTATTTACCGTCCGGCTTATATGGTCACATACAGGGCAGCGATCAACGACAAAAATGAAGTTACTGCTGTTCACATAAAAGGTGGGGGCGTTCCTGAGAATGCCATTCATGCCGACCGTTTTCCGGCAGGTGCTTTTGACAATTATCTTGCCGAGGGTTGGGAGATCCCATCCAACATCACGATTGGTGCATTCAGGGCGCCGCGTTCCAATTTTATCGCCAGTGCCGAGCAGTCATTCCTGGATGAGCTGGCGGAACTGATCGGCAAGGATCCCATCGATTACCGGATCGAATTGCTGAAAAGAGCTAAAAACAATCCGGTAGGGAAGAACAATGATTACGATGCAGACAGGTATATCGGTGTATTGGAACTGGTAAAAGAAAAATCGAACTGGCGTAAGGAAAAGAACAAAAACTTACGTAGGGGGGTAGCGGCCTATTTCTGCCACAATTCCTATGCGGCACATGTAGTGGATGTGACTATGAAGAACGGCCAGCCTGTGGTGGACAATGTGGTTTCCGCATTGGACTGCGGACTAGTGGTAAACCTCGAAGGCGCAAAGAATATGGTAGAAGGAGCCATTATAGATGGCATTGGTAATGCATTGTTCGGTGGTTTGAGATTTGAGAAAGGTGAGCCCATACAGAAGAACTTCCACCAGTACCGGATGATCCGGCATAATGAAGCGCCCAAAAAGATTGATGTGCATTTTGTGCAGAATACGATCGATCCAACCGGATTGGGAGAGCCGCCATTCCCACCCATCTTTGGGGCACTGGCCAATGCTTTATATAAGGCAACCGGTAAAAGATTGTATCAGCAGCCTTTCATCAATGAATTAAACAAGAAAGGGTAAGAACACAGCAGGAAAATCCCCTCTGGCCCGATCAGGAAATATAAAAAGCACCGTTATAGATACGGTGCTTTTTAATGAGTTCATCTCGCAGGTATTGCCAGTGTTTGGATTTTTGCTGGATGTTGGTCAGGTGGCAGGCGGCTACAACTGTTCAGAAGAAAATGCTGTATCATAACATTGCCGCGCCCTTCAGGGCGTGGGTGTCAATTATCACATGCATTTCTTTTAGGACTTTAGTCCCCGGTTGGAAGGAAGTTTGGTGGCGGTCTGTGCTATTTTATTCATACTTAATAAAATAGACAGACGATCTTGGATAGTTTTGTGCAGGATGGGGATAGCTATTTTGCAATGCTATAGTGTATGGGTCCTTCATACCCTCTTATTGACTAAAAACAATAACTTGCGTACAACCTGTTTACGTAATAGCTACATAAATGCGTATGGAAACAAATATCCTCATCGTTGAAGACGAAAAAGCCATTGCAGATGCATTACAGCAGGGACTGCGTGAGGCGGGATATGAAGTAATGGTGGCATATGATGGACTGATAGGCGAGAAAATGTTCACGAACAGACATTTTGACCTGGTGATCCTGGATATCAACCTGCCGGGCATCAATGGCCTTGAACTATGCAGACGTTTCAGGCAAAGAAGTAAATCTGTAGCTATTTTCATACTGACTACGTTTGATTCTGTTCCTGATAAAGTGGAAGGATTCAACGCTGGTGCAGACGACTACCTGGTAAAACCCTTCTCCTTTCATGAACTGGCTGTAAGGATTGCCGCCTTATTGCGGCGTGCAGGAAATGAGAACATGCCACAGGGAAACCTGCTTAAACTGGGGGATCTTGAAATGAATCTTGATACCAAATCTGTTACCAGGGGCGGAAAACAGATCAAACTTACGGCCCGCGAATTCAAGCTGCTGGAATACCTGCTGAAGAATAGAAACCGTGTGGTAAGCCGTGCCGATATTGGTATGAATGTATGGGACCTTGATTTTGGTACAGGAACCAATACGATTGATGTATATGTCAACTACCTGCGCAATAAAATCGACAAAAATTTTCCTGATAAACTGATTCATACACAGGTGGGATTTGGGTATATCATGAAAGAAAATCATTGAGACGATGAAAGTGAGGTATAAGATAACCTTTGCATTCGTTTTGATTTCAGCAGTCATGCTGTTTATCCTTTTTTCAGTAACTTATATCAGTACTGTAGCACAACAGAAAAAAGATTTTACTAAAAGACTTCATAACAGGGCACTTACGGTTTCTTATATTTACCAGCGTCTTCACGCCGGTAATTATGATTTTCTGTCGCGGGTAGATAGTTCCACCATTAATCTGTTAGGTTCTGAGTCTGTTTACATATTCAACAGCCGGGATGAATGTATTTACCGGTTTGCCAGGAACTACGAAGATACCATTGGTATACAGCCGGAATTAATTAAACGGGCAAGATTGGAAGGAGAAGCACAGGTGATGATTGACAATAAACACGCAATGGCCTTGTTTTCCCAATCAGCTGAATTTCCTGTAGTGGTAGTGATATCTGCAGTAGATATTGTTGGTAAGGCCAATCTAAGGGAACTGTTGCAGAACCAGGAAAAGACATTCATAGCTGGTTTATTACTTTCTTTTTTTGCCGGATGGTTTTTCAGTAAGCGGATATTGGTGCCATTGCAAAAACTGAGTGCCACTGTGAAAGAAATATCAGCAACCAATATTGAACGGAGATTGGCAAGAGGAGATACACGGGATGAGTGGTACGAACTGACGGATACATTTAATGGGCTTCTTGCGCGGTTACAGGATTCATTTGAACTGCAGGGCAGATTTATTGCCAATGCGTCTCACGAATTGTCTACACCTTTGACGTCCATTCAGAGTCAGATAGATGTTATATTGAATAAAGACCGTGAAAAGGATGCGTATAAAAAAGTACTTGAATATGTACGGTCTGAAGTGCAGTACCTGGGATCCCTTACACATCAACTGCTTAATATAGCCCGGACATCCAGGGGTGGAGCCTTACAAATGGAATTAATCCGCATAGATGAGCTCTTGATGGAAATTCCCGCGATTATCCATAAAAATTCAACCGGTTGTACAGTAGATATTTTTTTTGACGACCTGCCTGAGAATGAAATGCGCTGTATGGTGAACGGAAATTATGAATTGCTGTTATCTGCATTTAAGAACCTTGCAGAGAATGGGTGCAAGTATGCGCCAGATTGCCGGGTACAGATCTCTCTTTCTTTTATTGAGAATAATATTCTGATACTTTTTACAAATTTGGCAGAGTCGCTCAACCCCGAAGATCTAAAGAATATTTTCCAGCCATTTCAGCGGGGTAATTATGTTGCCGGGATCAAAGGTTATGGATTAGGACTCCCTTTGTCCAGGCGGATCATACTGTTACATAAAGGGGAGATTAAAATGGAATTGACCGGTGCAGGGCAGGTGGTGATCTCGGTAATCCTTGAATCAGCAGCTTAATCTAGGCTGTTTACTTACTTCTTAAGGCTTACGATACTAGCCTGTGTATAACCTGTTTTATTGTAAAATTTCCAACACACCATTCATTGATTGGTACGATATGCATTGTCATACTTTTGACATGATAATTGATTCAAAATGACAGTATTCTAATTGCTTTCTAATGTGGGTCTAATGAACTTTTCATTCCGGTCTATCATTTTTACATCAGAAATGAGATAGGTATGAAAGAGCCATACGATATATTGAAAACAATCATCGTGCCTGTAAACCTGGATAAAGCGTCACTGGCGATTGTCAGGCAGGCAGCAGAACTGGCAAGAGACCATGGTGCTGTAGTACATCTTTTGCATATTATTGATACTCAGGTGCGAACAGGGTATGTGGCGTTTGCTGACTTTTTGCGGCCCGCTTCCTTATTGTCGTTGACAAATCGAAAGAGCGCGATGTTGCAAACATGGCAATCCAGCCTCCAGGTTATTTACGGTGTCACTATTACCACGGAAGTAGTATGTGGTAAATGGGAAAACTGTATTCTGGATTGTGCCCGCGAAAAAAAAGCGGATCTCATCGCAGTTTCAAAACCTGTTCAAAAAAAATGGAAGGGCTTTTTCCGAACGGATCCGGTTGAGAAGATTATACAGAATAGTCCCTGTCAGGTGATTACTTTTTTTTCAAATACAGAAAGTATTGAACAATGGAAAAATATAGTGATCCCGGTAGTAGGTTTCGTTCCCGAATTACGGATAAAAACTATTTTCAGGATCGCCAGGAACAGTCATGTTAAAATTCACCTGATCACCCTTGCTCCGATCCGGAAAGAAGGAAGTTTAACCCAGTTCCCTTTTATCATTGATACCTTGAAGATGCTCAAATCAACCGGTAATATACAGGTACAATGCAGTTGTATAAAAGCCGGAGTAAATGCTGAGCACGATTTTGTGGTTTATGCCAACAGTATACAAGCCGATGTATTGATCACCAGCAGGAAAATACCCCACTCAGGGTTCAGTAAGTTATGGCGTGGTTTAATACCAGGTTTTTTACAGTTTAGCTCATTTGATCCGGAGACAATGTATCAGCCGTCAGTATGAAGCGGACTTTATTTATGATCTCTTAAATCTGTCAAACATGAAAAAAATATCGGTATCCTTATTCTTTGTAATAGCCGGACTTGTTGGCTACGGGCAATCTTTTTCTGATGGCCTTACCATGATGCAATACCAACGTTACCAGTCTGCCCTTGCTATTTTCTCAGGTATAGCAAAAGTAAATCCTGCAGATACCAGTGCCGTGTACTGGCAGGGACAGGTATTGCTGTTGCAGAAAGAATATCCTAAGTCTATTGCACATTACAAGGCCGCTCTGGCTGCGAAAAAATCTGTACTGTTACAAGCCGGCCTTGCCCAGGCTTATGCTGCATCCGGTAACAGAACTATGGCACAGAATATATTGTCTGTGATAAACCCTGTTTCGGAAAATACAAATAGTGTAAGCCTTATTACGGCCATAGCCAGGGCCTATACAGAAATGAAAGATTTTGTACGTGCAGAAAAGTTGCTCCGGAAAGCCACAATGATTGATCCGGTTAATGCCCGGGTATTGGTGCAGGCTGGTAATAATGAACTCCGGAGAGGCGATGGATCTGCAGCATATGGTTATTTTACAAAAGCTACAAATGTAGACAGCAATTACCTGCAGTCATATTTTTCATTGGCAAAAGTATTCATTTCTCAAAAGAATCAGGATATGTATATGCCCCTGCTTAGAAAAATTATTGCGAAAGATTCTTTGTATGCTCCTGCCTGGTATGAGTTATACAGGCATGCTTATTACAACGATAAAGAGCATGTGAAAAAATATTATGCAAAATTTCTTGATTTGTCCGATAAGACCGACCAACAGGAGCTGCAGTTGCTAGTATTGGATTACAATGCCAAAAAGTATATAGCCGTGATCGACCGTGCAAACAGGCTTTTTAAAGAGGGAGATATTCAGATGTCGCCGGACACCTACCGTTATGTTGCATTCAGTTACTACAAAGTTGGTCGCATTGATGATGCCTACCAAAATATGGATCGCTATATGCAGACCCAGGATTCTTCTAAAATAACTGCCTATGATAAGTACCTGATTGCGCAGCTGGCTGTCCGGAAGAAAACAAAAGACTCGACTACGCTTGTTTATGTAACAGATGCTTATGAAAGCGATACAAGCCTTACCAATAAGAAATTCTATGCAATGTCATTGGTGAACCATTATGTAACCACAGGTGATAAATATGCAGCCACCGTCTGGCGCGAAAAACTTCTCCCGTTAAAGGGTTTTGATAAAGTGGATATGTATCGGATTGGTGTGGCCTGGTATGAGTTCAATGAGTTGGATAAAGCTGAAAAATTATTTGTAGAGTTTAATAATTTATATCCGGAAGAATACAGAGGTATTTATATGCAGGCAGGTATTAAAGCTAAAGTTGACAGTAGTATGACTACCGGGGTAGCTGTTCCGTATTTTGAAGATTTTGTTGATAAAGCGGGTTCGAATATGACACAGGAATATAAAACGATGCTCGAACAATCTTATAATTACCTCGGGCAATATTATCTCAGTAAGAAAGAATATGGAAAATCGCTTGAATATTATACTATGTTATTGAAGTTTCAGCCTAAAAGCACTGAGTTAAAGAAAACAGTTGCAGGGTTAAAGAAATACATACAAGACATGAACGAGTATAAAAATCAGGCAAAAAACAGTAAGCAACAAAAAGAAGTGGATAATAAAAACTAAATTAGACGCTTAAACTTTCTCAGATGGGAATATGGCTAACCGTAAAGCATCGATTAAAGATTTCATTTGATAGGATTCGTAATGAAAAATTTAAGATGGCTATCCTTCAAGCCATTCCATTCTGGTCGGGATCTTTTATTACCGGGGTACTGGCAGTATTATACGCCAAAATGTTTGCCTTTGCGGAAAAAGGGACACTTTTTCTATTGCATAAACAGGTTTGGTATCTGCTGATCGTATCGCCCTTGTTTTTTTTGGCAGCCTGGTGGGTAGTGAAAAAAATTGCCCCATTTTCTAAAGGAAGCGGAATTCCTCAGGTAATGGCCTCTATTGAACTGGCAAAACCTGGCGAGTCCGGGAAAATAAACCGTTTATTGAGCCTCAGGATTATAGTTGTAAAAGTTGCCTCCAGTTTGCTAATGGTTTTAGGGGGTGGTGTGATAGGCAGGGAGGGACCTACGATACAGATAGCAGCTTCTGTATTCAGGAAGATCAATTTAGGGTTACCGGATTGGTGGCCCAAAATATCAAAACGAAATATGATTTTGACAGGAGCGGCAGCGGGACTTGCGGCGGCTTTTAATACACCACTTGGCGGAATTGTGTTTGCTGTAGAGGAATTGAGTAAAACGCATATCAATTACTTTAAAACAGCTCTTTTTACGGCCGTAATCATTGCCGGATTAACTGCTCAGGCTTTGGCAGGAAGGTATTTGTATATCGGTTATCCGGAAATCACAAACCTGTCGCCCTATATTTTTATTGGTGTCATGGCTGTTGCCATAATTGCTGGTCTTGCCGGAAGTGCAATGTGCAGAATCATGCTTTCTGTTCTTGCCTGGAAAAAAAGGTTCACTGCCAAATGGCAACATATACTGTTTTTAATTAGCTGTTCATTGCTGGTTGTCTTACCAGCACTCTTTATAGATGAAAGAACTATCGGTTCCGGAAAAGACTATATGCTTGAAATGTTGTTTTCTGGTAATAAATATTCTGATTGGTATATGCCATTTTTGAGAATAGCTGGATCTGTTGTATCCTTTACTACGGGAGCGGCAGGAGGTGTATTTGCTCCTGCATTAAGCTCCGGTGCAAGTATCGGATCCTGGATATCAGGCCTCTTTCATCTTTCGGATACCAATACTAACCTCCTGATTCTTGCAGGCATGGTGGCTTTTTTAACAGGTGTTACCCGAACACCTTTTACATCAGCCATATTGGTTCTTGAAATGACAGACAGGCATGCAATTATTTTTTACCTGATGCTGGCAGGAATGTTAGCGGGTTTTGTTTCATTGATAGTGGATAAACATTCGTTTTACGATAGGCTCAAACAAAATTATTTGCGTGAGCTGGAAAAAGAAGATGCAGAAGCAAGAAATATTTCTGCCGAACCGGGAACGAAGATTCCTGCTTGATACAGATGGGAATCAACACAACAAAAGCATCCTGTAACAGGCTTCCCGGAATCTTTTGGATAGGGATGTGTTATGTCGGAAAGGCAATATTTCTACTGCTTTGTTTGTATTCGTGTTATTGTCCCATTCAGCAAAAATAGCATCGATTAAAACAAAAATGATTGCAGAGAGATTATCGTAACCGGACTTTTTATTCATTGGTTTTATTATTAATGCATGATTACTGTAATTATACCAGCACTCAATGAAGGAACAACAGTAGCCTCGGTTGTTCAATTGGCAAGAAGAGCTTCTGCTGTATCCGAAGTGATTGTTGTGGATGATAAGTCAATGGACAATACCATACAGGAAGCGCGGGAAGCCGGTGCTACCGTAATTACTAGTACAAAACTTGGCAAAGGGGCATCCATGAAAGATGGGATACATGTGGCAAAAAATGAAATCGTTGTTTTTTTGGATGCGGATATCACTTCTTATCAGGAAAATACAATTGAGCTGTTGACATCCCCCCTGATAAAAGAGGAAGCAGATTTTGTCAAATCCTGGTTCACCCGGCAGGCAGGACGGGTAACGGAACTGGTAGCTAAGCCACTGCTATCTATTCTGAGTCCTGAATTTCCATCTTTCCGACAACCATTGAGCGGAATGATCGCAGGTAAGAAAAACTTCTTCCTGCGCTGTGAATTTGAAGAAGGGTACGGAGTGGATATCGGTATACTGATGGACATGGTAAGTCTGGGTGCCAGGATACAGGAAGTAAATATCGGTAATATTGAAAACAGGATGCAACAACTTGAGGAGCTGGGAAAAATGTCTCGGGAAGTGGCGCGTACGATCATGAAAAAATCAAAAGCAGTGGATATCCAGAATCTCGAAACCTATGAAAATATACAGGTTATCAGGGAACAGATGGAATATGCGATAAAGGAAAGCCTGATGTCGTTGAAAAAAATAGCCATATTCGATATGGACAATACCATTCTCCGGTCCAGTTTTATACAAACGGCTGCGGAGAAATGGGGGTTCAGAGATGAACTTAGTAATATCGTAACCTGTAATCCCAATCCTATAATACGGACAAAACTGATTGCCAGACTACTGAAGGGCAAGTCCATCGGAGACCTGCTTGAAATAACAGATGGCATAACGGTTACACCGAACCTGCAACTGATCGTTAATGCCTTGAAAGAGCAGGGATTTATTGTCGGTATCATCAGCGACAGCTACGATTGTATTACCCATCATCTGAAGAATCAGTATGGGTTTGATTTTACGATATCGAATGAGCTTGAGTTCTCTAAAAGTATTGCAACAGGGGAGGTGAAAGTTCCTTCTGTTTTTTTACCACATGAGCATAGTCAATGTAAACATGAGTACTGTAAGTTGAATGCACTTATCAGTATCTGTCAGAAATACCGGGTTGATTTAAAAAACACTTTTGTAGCCGGTGATGGAGAAAATGATATCTGCTGTATCAGGAAAGCCGGCATTGGCGTCTCATTCTGTTCTACCAATCCCATGGTTGATCAGGAGGCCGATTATGTTGTTAAAGAACCGGATTTTGAATTATTGTTGCCTATCATTAATTAAAGTAGCAGCCGGCTTACTCTATTCTTTTTAGCAGCACTTATGAACTCGTTCGTATCTGTTGGTCATAAGATTCATCAATTGCTCCAGAACGTGGTCTTAAGGAGCTGTTTGGATAACTGTTTTTCGCCATAGTTGGTACCTGAGTAATAAGTAACTTCCAGCAGACGAAGCGCTTCCTGAATGAATCTGACGGCATGAAAGAATTATTCCTTAATCGATTTTCGTTAGATGTGGGTCAGGTTACCTACATTGATGGGAGTGCCTTCCGCCCACCCGACAAGAACCAACGAGGTGGTCCTGCAACAGAACCCTTCAATATGCATCATTCCTTGCTCAATATCCAACATTAAAAAAGCCCCACATTACTGTGAGGCTTTTTGGTGATCCCGCTGGGACTCGGACCCAGGACCCATACATTAAAAGTGTATTGCTCTACCAACTGAGCTACGGAATCAAACCCTTACCCTGGGAAGAAAAGCCAGTGACTTTTTTTCTTTGGGAGTGCAAAAATAGGTGAAATAAAAAAACTGCCAAATTTTTATAAAAGTATTTTCCATTTTTTACACACAGAACGTCAATAACTGAGGAAGGAACTGCCTATTTTTGTGTAATAAGCCTAATCTCATGTCAGTTTTTCAACAAAAAGTGGTTGTGATCACCGGGGGATCGGAAGGAATCGGGAAAGCATTGGTAGATGCTTTTCTCCAATTGGGTGCCAAAGTGGCCACCTGCGGCCGTAACTATGATAAGTTATACCAGCTGCAGTCCACCTATCCCGGCAAACCCCTGCTGATTCATACCGCCGATGTGAGTAAGGAAACCGATTGCCAGAATTTTATTGAAGCGGCCATAAAAGCTTTCGGTACCATCGATATCCTCATCAATAATGCAGGTGTGTCTATGCGTTCACTCGTTTCCGAGGTGCAGCTGGATACCATCCGCAAAGTAATGGATATCAATTTCTGGGGCACGGTATACTGCACCAAGTTTGCCCTGCCTTATATCACCCGTAATAAAGGTACGATAGTGGGGGTTTCTTCCATTGCCGGTTATCGTGGTCTGCCGGGCAGAAGCGGTTATTCGGCTTCCAAATTTGCCGTAAACGGATGGCTGGAAGCACTGCGCACCGAACTGCTCGACAGCGGCACCAATGTGATGTGGGTATGCCCTGGTTTCACCACTTCCAATATCCGAAATGTGGCCCTGAATGCCCTGGGTAAATCACAGGGTGAATCACCGATGGATGAAGGCAAAATGATGAGCGCCGATACCTGCGCCCGGCACATCCTCAAAGCCATCGAAAAAAGAAAACGTAGCCTGGTACTTACTTTTACTGGCAAAAGAACCGTATTCATGAACCGCTTTTTCCCTTCACTGGCGGATAAACTGGTCAGGAATTTTTTCTTTAAAAATGGGGAGCTGGTGAAATAACCTGTCTGTTCAAACGTTTAACTGTCACGATGCCTATTCTAACGTTGACTTCAGACATAGGCCAGCGGGATTATCTTGTTGGTGCGATCAAGGGGCAGTTCGTGAACCTGATGCCCGATCTCAATATCCTCGACATCACACATTATCTTTCCCAGACCAATTTTCCGCAGGCGGCTTATACCTGTAACAACGCTTTCCGGTATTATCCCCCGGGCACTTTTCATTTTATTATGGTGAACCTGTTTGAAACTGCCAGGCGGTATATGCTGGTGGCCAAACACAAGGACCAGTACATCATTTGCCCGGACAACGGGATACTGACCATGATTGCAGGCGGTAAACCCAGGGAGATCATCGGCATTGAAATGAACAAACACCAGACCCTGCTCGAGATCACCCAGGAAGTGGCGTTTACCATTGCGCATATCCAGGAATCCGGCAGTCTGAAAGGGCATGGTGAGCCGGTGACCGATATCGAAGAAAAATACCCCTTGCGGGCTACGGTGGGTCCCAACTGGATGGAAGGGCAGATCCTCTTCATCGACAATTTCGAGAATGTGGTCATCAATATCACCCGCGAGGAGTTCAATGAACAGCGCAAGGGCAGGAATTTCAAGATCGTCTTCAAACGCAACGAGACCATCGATACCATCAGCGACAACTACACTTCGGTAGCCGAATCGGAAAAGCTGGCCTGGTTCAATTCGGCCGGTTACCTCGAAATTGCCCTCCGCAACGGCAATATGGCCGGATTGTTCGGACTGCAGGGCTATAACGAACAAATGCAGCAAACCGGCTCCGCTTCCAGCAACAAGTGGTTCTACCAAACGGTGCGGATCTTTTTTGAATAAGGAGGCTTCAGTCGTCAGTGGTGAGTAGGGAGTGAATTCACAATTGCCCATTCACGACTGACTACTCACTTCCTACTCACCACTGACCACTCACCCTTCCCCACATTTGTCCGTTTCCTCAATTGCCAGTATTTTTGCTCCCTGAAATAAATCTCACAATCACATTCACTCAATCATTAATCATGCCATACGACGTAATTGTGTTAGGTAGTGGTCCCGGTGGTTACCCGGCTGCTATCCGTGCTTCTCAATTAGGATTCAAAGTTGCGATCATAGAAAAAGAAAGCCTGGGTGGTATCTGCCTGAACTGGGGCTGTATCCCTACCAAAGCGCTGCTGAAAAGCGCACAGGTGTACGAATACATGAAACACAGCACCAACTACGGTATCAATGCCACAGGTGTTGCCCACGATTTCGGTGGCGTAGTGAAAAGGAGCCGCGGTGTGGCAGATAAGATGAGCAAGGGTGTTCAGTTCCTGATGAAAAAGAACAAGATAGATGTGGTGATGGGCTACGGTAAGGTGAAAGCCAAAGGAAAGATTGAAGTGACCGCTGCCGACGGAAGTAAAACCGTGGTGGAAGGAAAATACATCGTTATCGCTACTGGTGGCCGCAGTAAAGAATTGCCTAACCTGAAACAGGATGGCAAGAAAGTGATCGGCTACCGCGAAGCCATGGTATTGCCCGAACAGCCCAAGAGCATGATCATTGTAGGTAGCGGGGCCATAGGAGTGGAATTTGCCTATTTCTACAACAGCATGGGAACCAAAGTGACCATCGTGGAATTCTTGCCCCGAATAGTTCCGGTAGAAGATGAGGATATTTCCAAGGAACTGGAAAAACAATACAAGAAACAGGGTATCGATATCATGACCAACGCTTCTGTTGATTCAGTGGATACCAGCGGAGCCGGCGTAAAAGCCCTCGTAAAAAAACAGGATGGCAGCACTGTTACCCTGGAAGCTGATATCGTATTAAGCGCGGTAGGTGTGGTAGCCAATATCGAGAACATCGGACTGGAAGAGAACGGCATCAAAACCGAGAAAGGAAAGATCGTGGTGGATGCCTACCAGCAGACCTCTGTTCCGGGTATCTATGCCATTGGAGACTGTTCTCCCGGACAGGCCCTGGCGCACGTAGCTTCTAAAGAAGGGATCAATGCGGCGGAGCATATGGCTTACCTGGAGAAGAAACACCACCACCTGCCAGAACCGCTGGACTACAACAATATCCCCGGCTGTACCTATTGCACCCCGGAGATCGCCAGCGTGGGTTATACCGAAAAAGCGGCCAAAGAAGCCGGTTACGAACTGAAGATCGGTAAGTTCCCGTTCATGGCCAGCGGTAAAGCCAGTGCGGCAGGTGCTACCGATGGTTTTGTAAAGATCATCTACGATGCCAAATATGGTGAATTACTGGGATGTCATATGATCGGTATGAACGTCACCGACATGATCGCGGAAGCGGTGGTGGCCCGTAAACTGGAGACCACAGCGCACGAGATCCTGAACGCTGTGCATCCTCACCCGACCATGAGCGAAGCTGTTAAAGAAGCTACAGCGGCCGCATACGGAGAAGCTATTGATATTTAATACCTTAGAAAGGTTGTCTGATAAAAAAAGCCTCCGAAACGGAGGCTTTTTTTATCAGCTCATTTGCCGAATACTTTCTGTAATATCTCGGAGGTCCTGGCCAAGGGGTCTTTTCGGATGTTTTTCTCTTCCAGTGCCACCTGGTAAAAAATGCCACTCAGGGCTTTCTCCGTCACATAGGCGCTCAGGTCGGGGTTGATCTTCTTGCCCAGGAAATTGATCTTGTTATAGGAACTGATCAGGGTATTCCAATACCTGGTGGCGTTCACTTTTTCCAGCGATTGCTCTATGACCGGCCGGAAAGCCTGGGTGAGTTCGTTACTGGTCTTGCCACGCAGGTAACCCGTAGCAGCGGTATCGCCCCCTTTCAGGATGCCCAAGGCGTCCTGGAAGCTCATTTGTTTGATGGCATTGCCGAAAATGGGGGCGGCGCTTTTACAGGCATCCTCGGCTGCCCGGTTCATGCTCAGGATGGCATCGTCCACCTGTTTGCCAAGGCCTACTTTTCGCAAAGTGGTTTCTACTTTTTCGGCTTCCGGCGGCAGTAATATTTTCAGTGCTGCATTGGCAAAAAAGCCGTCCACCTGCGAAAGGGTGGTGGCCCCTTTCTGCGAGCCCACCGACAGGGCTTCTTTCAAGCCGGCTACAATATCCTCGTTACTCAGGGTGGTTTGTTTGCCGCTGAGGGCGTTTTTGGCCTTGTCCAGCAGGTTCTTGAACTGCGCCTCGGATGGCAGGTGCATCACAGAAAAGCAGGTGCACAGGATCAGGATCTTTTTCATCATCTTCAGAATGGGTTTACGCCGGATCGGCTTTCCATCAAAGTTACCCGCTATGCAGGAGAGCAGTTGTGAATGATTTGCTATTTCTTACCGGCCATTTTGACCAGTGGCAGCTATTGCCTGCCCAACTTGCCTACCTTTAGGCAAAACCGGTATATGAAAAAATATGCACTCCTGCTGATCATGTCGATCGGGCTATCTGTGGTTCATGCCCAGACCAGCACCTATATCCTGTTGCGCCATGCAGAGAAAGACACTACCGCTGCTGGGGCCACCATGATGAAAGCAGACCCGCCACTGAGCGAACAGGGACAGAAAAGGGCTGAAAAACTGGTGCAGACGCTGGCAGGGTATATTCCTGATGAGATCTATTCTACCAACTATATACGTACACGATCTACTGTATTACCATTATCAAAAAGTTCAATAAAGAGATACAATTATATGATAATAAGTATCTTAAAGAATTTTCAGATAAACTTTTGCAACTAAAGGGGAAAACGGTGGTGGTGGCCGGGCATTCCAATACCACCCCCCGGCTGGTTAATTTACTGATCGGTGACAACCGGTATCCCGACCTGGACGAACGGGTGTATGACCTGCTTTGGATCGTTACGGTTACGGGAGGTAAGGCAGAAGTGAGGGAGGTGAGGTATTGATTAATGATAGAATGATAGAATGAGTGAATGAGTGAATGTTCTTTTGGAATCTTTTTGGTATTGGGTGTTGACAATTGCTAATTCACCATTCACGATCCTTACCTTTGCGGCCGTTATGAAGTTTGAGAAAGAGATCAACAGGCGCAAGACCTTTGCCATCATATCCCACCCGGATGCGGGTAAGACCACTTTGACGGAGAAATTGCTTCTTTTCGGAGGTGCCATTCAGGTGGCAGGTGCCGTTAAAAGCAATAAGATCAAAAAACATGCTACCAGCGACTTCATGGAAATTGAGCGCCAGAGAGGTATCTCGGTGGCTACTTCCGTGATGAGTTTTGAATACAGGAATACCCTCATTAACCTGCTGGATACTCCTGGTCACAAGGATTTTGCCGAAGATACTTACCGTACGTTGACAGCGGTGGATAGTGTTATCCTCGTGATCGACAGCGTAAACGGGGTAGAGGCACAGACACGCCGCCTGATGGAAGTCTGCCGTATGCGCGATACGCCCGTGATCGTTTTCGTGAACAAGATGGACCGAGACGGCAAAAACCGCTTCGACCTGCTGGAAGAGATCGAAAAAGAACTGCATATTTCACTGCACCCTATGACCTGGCCCATTAATAGCGGCAAGGAATTCAAAGGAGTGTATAATATTGATAATAAAAGTCTTAGACTGTTTACCGCAAGTACAAAAGCAGATGATGACGACGTGATCGCCATCAGTGACCTGTCTGATCAGCTCCTGGATGCCAAAGTGGGCGAAAGGGATGCCGAACAGCTGCGTGAGGATGTGGAACTGCTTGATGGCGTATATGGTCAGCTGGATATTCAGGACTACCTGTCGGGGAAGATCGCCCCGGTATTCTTCGGCAGTGCCGTCAATAATTTCGGGGTGAAGGAGATGCTGGATACTTTTATCCGCATAGCACCCGTGCCCCGCAGTCGCGAAACATCTACCCGCACGGTTGACGTAGGGGAAGACAAATTCAGCGGTTTTATCTTTAAGATCCATGCCAACCTTGACCCCAAACACCGCGACCGGATCGCTTTTATGCGGGTCTGCAGCGGCAGGTTCGAACGGAATAAGTATTACCATCATGTCCGGCTGGATAAAGATGTCCGTTTTACCAATCCCTATAGTTTTATGGCCCGTAGTAAGGATATCATCGACGATGCCTACCCGGGTGATGTAGTGGGTCTGTTTGATACAGGCAACTTCAAGATCGGGGATACACTGACCGAGGGAGAGAATTTTTATTTTACCGGTATTCCGACCTTTTCGCCTGAAATTTTTAAAGAATTAGTGAACAAAGATCCTATGAAAACCAAGCAGTTGGAAAAAGGGATCAGTCAATTGACAGATGAGGGTGTGGCACAGCTGTTTACCCAGTTTGGCGGAAACAAAAAGATCATCGGTTGCGTGGGAGAGCTCCAGTTTGAAGTGATCCAGTACCGTTTGCTGCAGGAGTATGGGGCGGCTTGTGAGTTCCGGTCACTGCCTTTTTACAAAGCCTGCTGGCTTACCAGCAAGGATGCCAATAAGTTGGCCGATTTCCTCCGGTTCAAACAAACGAACTCAGCAGAGGATAAAGATGGCAACCCGGTTTACCTGGCACAGAGCGAGTGGTTCCTGAATACGGAGATCACCAATAATCCGGATATCAGTTTTCACTTTTCAAGTGAGATACATAAATAAGAAATCCTTAAATTCATATATATGCATTCAATAGCTTACGATGTCATCATTATCGGATCAGGTCCTATCGGACTGGCCTGTGGTTTACATGCCAAAGCAAATGGCCTCCGTTACCTGATCATTGAAAGAGGTTGCCTGGTGAACTCCCTTTTCAACTATCCCACCAATATGATCTTTTTCTCTACGGCCGACAGGCTGGAGATCGGAGGTATCCCGTTTGTAAGCCGTGGCCCAAAACCCACCCGTGATGAAGCCCTCGAATATTATCGCAAAGTGGCGGTATCATCCGGACTGAATATCCACCTGTTTGAAGGGGTGGAAAGCATTGACCGTGCAGATGGCCTGTTTACAGTAAATACGGTAAAAAGACACTATAAAGCCAGAAATATCATTGTATCTACCGGTTTCTACGGTAAACCCTACATGATGAACATCAAAGGGGAAGAGCTTCCCAAAGTGACACACTACTATGATGACCCACATTATTACGCTTTCCAGAAAGTAGTGGTGGTGGGTGCCAATAACTCGGCCGTGGATGCGGCGCTTGAGACTTTTCACAAAGGGGCGCAGGTGACCATGGTGATCCGTGGGAAGGACCTGGGTGAGCACGTGAAATACTGGATCAAACCGGATATCGAGAACCGTATCAAGGAAGGGTCTGTCAAAGCATACTTTAACTCCACCCTGGCGGAGATCAGGGAGCATGAAGTGGATATCAATACCCCGGAAGGACTGGTTACCCTGGAAAATGACAAAGTCATTGCCATGACCGGTTACAAACCCGATCTGACCTTCCTGGAGAATATGGGAATTGAACTGTCTGACGATGAGGTTTGTAAACCCAACTACGACGAAAGCACCCATGAAACCAATGTGAAAGGTATTTACCTGGCAGGGGTGATATGTGGCGGGTTCAATACGCATAGCCTGTTTATCGAGAACTCTCGCGATCATGCGGAGAAGATCGTGACCCATATCAGTTCGGAACTGAAAGTGCAGGCCTAACCCATGCGATTATTTGAAACCGATAGACTGACTGTACAACGATTCACGGAGGCAGACGCGGATCTTTTCTACCAGGTGAATGGTGATGAGGAAATGATGCGCTATATCCGGCCGGCCAAGACGCGGTCTGAAAGTGATGCTTTTTTAAACGAGAATATTCATTTATACCAGAACGGCTCCATCGTGGGCCGTTTTGCTATTTTTACCCGGGCCGAAAACGAGTTTATCGGTACTTTCTCTTTCCTATACCTGTCCGATGCGGAAAACATACACCTGGGGTATGCCTTGCTGAAACAAGCCCGGGGAAGGGGCTATGCCACTGAAATGGTAAAAGCTGGTCTGCACTATTTCTTTCAAAATACCGTCCGGAACAGCATTTTTGCCATAACGGATCCGGCCAACACCGCTTCACGGGAGGTATTGCTGCGTGCAGGATTATCCTTCCGTGGACAATGGCAGGAACATGGGACTATGCTGGAACTGTATGGGATTGACCGTGAACAGGTTGTCATGGGTTGATCAGTTCTGAAAGGGTTGAAGGTTTTTTTGCCGGTCTTATTTGTATTTTTGCCGTTCGTATGAAAGCAAGAACCCTCAAGAAAGACAAGGTGAATATCATCACCCTCGGCTGCAGCAAGAACCTGGTGGATAGTGAAGTGCTCAGTGGACAGCTGGCTGCCAATGATATTGCCGTAGTGCATGAGAATACCAAACTGGATCACAATATCTCGGTGGTCAATACCTGTGGATTTATCGACAAGGCCAAGGAGGAAAGTATCAATACCATCCTGGACCAGCTGGAACTGAAGCGAAGGGGTAAGCTGGATAAAGTATACGTTACCGGCTGTCTGAGCGAACGCTACCGGGAAGACCTGGAAAAAGAAATGCCCGAAGTAGATGCCTGGTTCGGTACCATGGAATTGCCCCTGATGCTGAAACAGTTCGATGCGGATTACAAGAGTGAGTTGCTGGGAGAGCGTTTACTGAGCACCCCACGCCACTATGCCTACCTCAAGATCAGTGAAGGTTGTAACCGAACCTGTTCCTTCTGCGCCATCCCACTGATGCGCGGCCAGCATATCAGTCGCCCGATAGAGGAACTGGTGGCCGAGGCCGAGAGCCTGGTGAAAAAAGGAGTGAAAGAGATCATGCTGATTGCCCAGGAGCTGACCTATTACGGACTCGATATCTATAAAAAAAGGGACCTGCCCCGTTTATTGCATGCCCTGGCAGATGTGAAAGGGTTGGAATGGATCCGTCTGCACTATGCCTATCCCAGCAAGTTCCCATTGGAGATACTGGATGTGATGCGTGAGCGCGATAATATCTGCAAGTACCTGGATATGCCTTTGCAGCATGCCAGCAACAACATGCTGAAAGCGATGCGCAGGAACATCACCCGCGAGGAAATGACGGAACTGATCCATACCATTCGCGAAAGGGTACCGGGCATCTGTTTGCGTACCACATTGATCGCCGGTTTTCCTGGAGAAACCGAGGCGGATGTGGAGGAACTGAAGGAATTCCTGCAGCAACACCGCTTTGACCGTGTGGGGATCTTCCAGTATAGTCACGAAGAGAATACCTCCGCCTACGACCTGGTGGATGATGTGCCCGCCGATACCAAAGCCGAACGCGCCCAGGAGATCATGGAAGTGCAGCAGGAGATCAGCTACGAAAAGAACCAGGAGAAGATCGGGCAAGTGTTCAAGGTGCTGATCGATAAAAAAGAAGCCGGCCGTTACCTCGGCCGAACAGCGTTCGATAGCGTGGAGGTAGATAATGAAGTGGTCATCCATTCCACCAAAAAACTCCCCATCGGGGAATTTGTGCAGGTAAAAATCACCAAAGCATACGATTATGACCTGGAAGGGGAGGTAATTCAATGAGTGAATGAGTGGATGAGTGAATGATAGAATGAATAAGGAGGCTATGTAAAAGATATTATCTTGTCTCTGTATTTGAAATGATTCAAAACAAACCATTCACTCATCCTATCATTCACTCATTAATTGATAGAATGGATAAGGAGCTCATGTAAAGGATATTATTTATCTTGTCTTTGTATTTGAATTAATTCAAAACAAACCATTCACTCATCCTATCATTCACTCATTAATTGATAGAATGGATAAGGAGGCTATGTAAAGGATATTATTTATCTTGTCTTTGTATTTGAATTAATTCAAAACAAACCATTCACTCATCCTATCATTCACTC
>NZ_JBIQXQ010000002.1:756056-1065379 GCF_058231045.1 Sediminibacterium sp. FW305-C-269
TCATTAATTCTCCATGTCTATCGATTGGAAAGGCGTTTTTCCTGCTATTACGACCAAATTCACCGACAAGGATCAACTGGATCTTGTTTTATTTGAGAAGAACCTGAATGCCCAGCTGGATGCAGGTGTGAACGGGATCATTCTGGGCGGCACCCTGGGAGAAGCCAGTGTGTTGAGCACTTCGGAAAAAGAGACCCTGGTAAAATTCACCATAGAAAAAGTAGCCGGCAGGGTACCGGTAGTATTGAATATTGCGGAAGGAAGTACCCGGGAGGCATTACAGCAGGCTGCTTATGCCAAAGCCTGGGGTGCACAGGGGATCATGCTGCTGCCCCCGATGCGTTATAAGACCGATCATCGTGAAACGGTTACGTATTTCAGCACCGTGGCCAATGCCACAGACCTACCCATCATGATCTACAATAACCCGGTGGATTATAAGATCGATGTAACACCGGATATGTTCGAAGACCTTACTGTCTGCTCTAATATACAAGCCATCAAGGAATCCACCCGCGATGTGACCAATGTTACCAGGCTGATCAACCGGTTTGGTGACCGGTACAGTATTCTTTGTGGTGTGGATACCCTCGCCATGGAAGAAATGTTACTCGGCGCCAATGGCTGGGTGGCCGGATTGGTCTGTGCTTTTCCCAGGGAGACCGTGGCCATTTACCGGCTGGTAAAAGCAGGACATATTGCAGAAGCCACAGCCATTTACCGTTGGTTCATGCCATTGCTGGAGCTGGATATCCATCCCAAACTGGTGCAGTACATCAAACTGGCCGAAACACAGGCGGGCATAGGATCGGAAACGGTTCGTCCGCCCCGGCTGCCACTGGTGGGCGAAGAAAGGGAGCGGGTGTTGAAAACCATCCAGCAGGGTATAGCCACCAGGCCCGTATTACCCGAATATTTACAACTCAGCGAATCATGATACAACCGATACCGATAGACCAGGTGATGCAACAGGCGGCAGCTGCTTTTCTGCCTTATCAGAGAACAAGTGCAGAACAGAAAGCCCTTTTCCTGGAAGTGATCGCCAGCAATATAGAAGCATTGGGTGATGCGTTGATAACGCAGGCCTCTGCAGAGACCAACCTGCCGGCAGCCCGGTTGACCGGTGAACGTGGCAGAACTACTTTTCAGTTACGCATGTTTGCCCAGATGCTCCGAGAAGGCAGTTGGGTAGAAGCTACCATCGACGAAGCCATCCCGGATAAAAATCCTCCCCGACCTGATATCCGTAAGATGTTGCAGCCGCTTGGCCCGGTGGTGGTATTCGGTGCCAGTAATTTTCCTTTTGCCTATTCAACAGCTGGTGGAGATACGGCGAGCGCATTGGCTGCCGGTTGCCCGGTAGTGGTCAAAGCGCATCCTGCACACTTGCAGACATCGGTGATGGTGGCAAATGCCATTGCGGAAGCCATCAACAGTACAGGCATGCCTTCACATACATTTCAGCATGTGACTGATGCCTCTTTTGAATCCGGCAAAGCGCTGGTACAACACCCGCATACCGCTGCGGTCGGATTCACCGGTTCTTTTACCGGGGGAAAAGCATTGTATGATTATGCTGCGGCACGTAAAAATCCCATTCCTGTGTTTGCAGAGATGGGAAGTATTAATCCGGTCATCTTTTTACCAGACGTATTAGCCACCCAGGCAGCGCATCTGGCAAAACAATATGCTGCTTCCATCAGTTTGGGTATGGGACAGTTCTGTACCAATCCCGGATTGTTGATAGCGATCGAGGGTGAGGGGTTATCTTCCTTTCTCCTTCATCTGGCAACGGAGATCAGTGCAGTGATACCCGCAAAAATGCTGCATGCCGGTATACACCAGGCGTATTATACAAAAAAGCAGGCAGCACTTGCCGAAAAAGGCGTGCAGCTGCTGGCAGAGTCAGCCGCTGCACCCGGAGCGTTGGAAGCGCATCCTGCTGTAGCCACAGTGAGCGGTGAACGGTTCCTGCAACATCCTATATTACACGAAGAAGTGTTCGGTCCATACTCGCTGATGGTGATCTGCCGGAACGAAAAGGAATTGGAAACCGTCTGGCGCTCAGTGGCCGGACAACTGACCACCAGTATCATGGGAACCGATGCTGATCTCACAGCCCATCGTTCCCTGTTGGAGATAGCGCCTTCCATTGCCGGAAGGATCGTATTCAATGGCGTACCTACCGGAGTGGAAGTTTGCCCTGCCATGGTTCATGGCGGTCCTTTCCCCGCATCCACCGATAGCCGTTTTACCGCAGTGGGCATACAGGCTGTGAAAAGATGGGTACGTCCGGTATGTTACCAGAATTGTCCCGATGCTTTATTGCCCGAAGCATTGCAACGGTATAATCCATTAGGGCTATGGCGTCTGGTGAACAACGAATGGTCAATCAGATAACAGGTAGGCAAAAAAAACAGGGCAATCAATAATTACCCGTCATTGCCAGTTGCTGTTTTGGTTCGGTGATGCAGAAATAAAAGGCCACCGCTACAGACAGCAGAAAATAGCCAATAAATACCAGGTTAAGATCACCCAGGTGTTGGGTAATACCAAACCAGTCTTTGTAATGATACAATATACCAACCCCTGATGCAGAACTGGCCAGCTGCCATAGCCAGGCATTGGGGTTTTTGTCCATCAGTTCGGTATAGGCATAGATGTATAAGAAAATAAATGCGCCATAAACAAACATGGCCGGACTTCCGATCTCTGCAATATGCGCAAAGAAATAACTGATCAGCAATAGCGCCACACTCAATTCTATCCAGGCCCAGGCTATAAAACCTTTTGAAGCCTGGGTTTCATATTTCTCAAAATGGTACACATCCTCGATCTTGTACACGGGGTATTTTTCTGCCACATCTGCCGGTCTCCAGCCGGTGGGCATGAACCAGATCCGTAACTTATCCCGCAGGTTTCCGGCCCGCCAGGCATCTTTGATCATCAACCACAGGTGCATAAAGTTGATCTTGATCGGATTCCAGGTCTGTGCCGGACGGGTAATGCCGTATACTGCCGGTACATCGGGTAACTCTTCCTGGTAAGTGCCGAACAGTTTGTCCCAGAAGATAAAGATCTGCCCATAGTTCTTATCCAGGTATTCCGGGTTAATGGCATGGTGTACCCGGTGATGGGAAGGGGTAACGATGATCTTCTCCAGGAATCCCATCTTGTGTATATGCTGGGTATGGTACCAGAACTGTGCAAACAGGTGCAGCGGGGCCACCACGGCAATGACAGTTGCTGGAACACCCAGTAAAGCAGCAGGCAGTAAAAAGATGGTGAACACGCGGAACACGGTAGAGATACTTTGCCGTAACGCGCAAGCCAGGTTATAATCCTCGCTGCTATGGTGTATGATATGTGCGTTCCAGAAGAAATTGTATTCGTGATCAAGGCGGTGAACCCAGTAGCCGGAAAGGTCCAGCACCAGGAAAGCGATGATATAAAGCAGAACGGACGACTGTACATGTACAATGGCCAGGTGTTCCACCATCCATCCGTAACTGATAATGGCGATGCTGAGTCCGAGTACGTCTTTTACAGTATTGGTGATGCCGGAACTCAGACTGGAGATCATGTCTAGGTGCCGGACCGTATCTTTCCCCTTGCGCCAGCCCCACCATTTCTCAAATAAGACCAGTGCCAGGAAAGCCGGCATGGCGATCAATAGTATTTTTCCGTAAGTTTCCATAGAGCAATCGTATCATGAATATAAAGAAAACGGCTAATTTCCCGCTACAGACACCATTAAATTAACTGTATTCCATATGTTAACCAGTCCCATCCCTTATACCATGCCTTCGCCTGGCCATTTGAGCGGGCCTGTTTTTTCCTGTATCGATGCCCATACCTGTGGGAACCCGGTCCGGGTGGTGGCTGTGGGTGGTCCGGCATTGGAGGGCAGTACCATGAGCGAAAAACGCCAGCATTTTTTACGCGAATACGACTGGATAAGAAAAGGCCTGATGTTCGAACCCCGTGGTCATGATATGATGAGTGGAAGTATCCTGTATCCTCCGCACGACCCCGCCAATGATGTGGCGGTATTGTTTATTGAAACCAGTGGTTGTTTACCCATGTGCGGACATGGCACCATCGGTACCATCACCATTGCTATTGAGGAAGGGCTGATACAGCCAAAAACACCCGGAGTGGTATTGATGGAAGCGCCGGCAGGCCTGGTGCGGATCAGTTACCGGCAGGAAGGGAAAAAGGTGACGGCCGTAAAACTGACCAATGTTGCTGCTTACCTGGCTGCAGAAAGTCTTACGGTGGATTGCCCGGAACTGGGCACTCTTACCATTGATGTAGCGTACGGAGGTAATTTTTATGCGATCGTGGATGTACAACCCAACTTTGCCGGCCTGGAACAGTATCCGGCCGATAAACTGATTGCCTGGGCCAGGGAACTGCGGAAACGCATCAATGCCCAATACAGTTTTGTACACCCCGATGATCCTACCATTCATGGCTGCTCACATATTCTCTGGACAGGGGCGGTGTTGGATCCCACATCTTCGGCGCGTAATGCGGTCTTTTATGGCGATAAGGCGATTGACCGATCACCCTGCGGTACAGGTACTTCTGCCCGAATGGCGCAGTGGTATGCAAAAGGCAAACTGAAAGAAGGGGATGTTTTTATACATGAAAGCATCATCGGTTCCAAATTCACCGGAAGAGTGGAAAAGCTCACCGAAGTAGATGGCAAACCCGCCATCATCCCCAGCGTGGAAGGATGGGCCAGGATCTATGGATATAACACGATTTCCATCGATAAAGACGATGACCCGTATGCGTATGGATTCCAGGTGGTGTAGATAATGAGTGAATGATAGAATGATAGCATGATAGAATGTTTTGAAGAAATCCTCCTTACCATTCTGTCATGCTATCATTTTATCATACTATTATTCTATCATTAATATTTGCAAATTAATCGCGAATTTTGTGGTTTAAATAGATCGGATATGAAAGTAGTCGTTATCGGTGGCGGAATTGTAGGATTGAGCAGCGCGTATTTTTTGCAACAGAGCGGACATGAAGTGACGGTGATTGATAAAACGGATATGTCGTCCAACTGCTCGTATGGCAATGCGGGATATGTTTGTCCCAGCCATTTTGTACCCCTGGCAACACCCGGCATTGTGCAACAGGGTTTGAAATTAATGTGGAATCCGCGCAGTCCTTTTTATGTGCAGCCAAGGTTAAGCTGGAGTCTGATAGACTGGGGTATGAAGTTCATGAAGATCGCTACTCCGGAACATGTGGAGCGTTCCGCTATACCGTTGCGGGACATTGCAGTGATCAGTAAGAAAGCCTACGAGGGCTGGACAGAGTTGCCGCAGTTTCAGTTTGCTTATGAGCGGAAAGGATTGCTGGAGATATTCCAGACCGATACCGGTGGCAATCATGCCAGACATATGATGGAGAAAGCCCACGAGCTGGGTTTGACCGATACCGTACTGCTGACCAAGGAGGAGTTGGATCAATTGGAGCCACAAACGCGTATCAACGCAAAAGGAGCACTGCATTTTAAATGCGATGCGCACCTGTATCCCAACAAGCTGATGCAACAATTGTTAGCAGATCTCAGGCAGAAAGGTGTTCGAATATTGGTGAATGAAGCGGTGACAGGTTTTGAAAATGGTAACGGCCAGATTACCAAAGTGAAAACTGTAACAGGGGTATATGATGCGGATGCCATCGTACTATCCTCCGGCTCCTGGAGCCGTGAACTGGCTGCGATGATGGACATGAAGATACCGTTGGTTCCGGGCAGGGGATATTCTGTGACATTGGAAGATTCTCCATATAAACTCAACCATCCTGCCGTATTGATCGAGGGGCGTGTAGCGCTGACGCCGATGGATGGTAACAAGATCCGTTTTGGTGGTACTATGGAGATCACCTCCACAGATACACCACCCAGGATGAACCGGGTAAAAGGTGTGTTGGAGGCGGTAGAACGTTTTTTCCCTGATTTTAAAGTACCAATGCCAACGATGGACAAGGTTTGGTATGGTTTCAGGCCTTGTTCAGCGGACGGGTTGCCCTACCTGGGCCGCACGCGTAAATGGAAGAATGTGGTGGTGGCAACAGGCCATGCCATGGTGGGACTTAGCCTGGGTGCCGGAACCGGTAAAATCGTGAGCGAAATATTGAACGAAGAAACCTGCAGCATGGATATTACGCCGTTTGATCCAGACAGGTTCAGTTAGGAACAACGCATTAGACAAGTCTAAATGATGAATGGATACCGCAGTATCCAGTAAATTGTATTTTTACCCATATTATGGATCAGACAGCTACCTACTTACCCTACGAAAGCACCGGTTATTTCTCCAAGATCGTTTCCGATTACCTGTCGCAGTCCGCTTCTCTGCAACCCTTTTACCTGCATACACCCGACCTGTCGGGAATTCAGAAATCCATTGCTGCCAGGAAAACATTTCCTACACAAAGAAAAGTTTTGGTAGAAGTACTGCAGGAACAATATGCAGGTCTATCCCTTACAGACATTACCAAGACCAATATCGAATCACTGCTGCAGGAGCAGGTGTTCACCGTAACTACGGCCCATCAACCCAATATCTTTACCGGGCCGCTCTACTTTATTTATAAGATCATTCATACCATTAAACTCGCAGATGAACTGAGCGCTGCTATACCTGATGCGAAGTTTGTACCCGTGTATTATATGGGTAGCGAAGATGCGGACCTGGATGAACTGGGTTATGTGAATGTTGGCGGACAAAAACTGGTATGGGAAACCAAACAGACCGGTGCTGTTGGCAGGATGAAAGTAGATAAAGCCCTTGTCCGGCTCATACACGCCATACATGGGCAGATAGGTGTATTACCTTTTGGCCAGGAACTTACTGACCTGTTGTTACAATGTTACACCGAAGGCAGGAGCATTCAGCAAGCTACTCTGGAACTGGTGAATGCATTGTTCGGCTCGTTCGGGTTGGTAGTACTGGTGCCGGACCATGCCAAACTGAAAAGTATATTTCAGCCTGTTGTACAGAAAGAATTGCTTGAAGGTTTTTCGCATAGCATCGTGGCAGACACGATCGAAAAAATTGGCAGGCATTACAAAGTACAGGCAGGCGGCAGGGATATCAACCTGTTCTACCTGATCGATAATAAAAGGGAGCGCATTGAATGGCAGGATCAGCGATACGAAGTGAAGGCATTGGGACTTTCTTTCTCAAAAGAAGAGATCCTGAAAGAGCTGTCGGAATACCCGGAACGTTTCAGCGCCAATGTGATCCTGCGTGGTGCATTCCAGGAAACGGTGCTTCCCAATATCGCTTTCATTGGCGGGGGAGGAGAACTGGCTTACTGGCTGGAATTGAAGAACGTATTTGAAGCGGTACAGATACCATACCCGGTACTGATCTTACGTAACTCTTTTCTTTTGCTGAAAAAGGAACAGGGGTTAAAATGGGAAAAACTGGGTTTTGCCGAGAATGA
The DNA here is from genome assembly GCF_058231045.1 of Sediminibacterium sp. FW305-C-269. Taxonomy (NCBI): domain Bacteria; kingdom Pseudomonadati; phylum Bacteroidota; class Chitinophagia; order Chitinophagales; family Chitinophagaceae; genus Sediminibacterium; species Sediminibacterium sp. FW305-C-269. The sequence goes on from NZ_JBIQXQ010000002.1 coordinate 763,539, forward strand.
TCTATTTTCAGCCGAATTGGATCTGTTGAATACACTCGTAAAACGCGAGACCGAACACCAGGTGACCATCAACGAGGAATTACAGCAGGCACAGTCGTTGTACAAACAGCTTCGCGGGATTACCGATAAAGTAGACAGTACCCTGTCGGAGCATGTTACTGCACTGGAAAAACAGGCCCTCAAAAAACTTACAGCGCTCGAAAAGAAATTATTACGTGCAGAGCGATTGAAATACGATGTACAGCGGCAGCAGATCCATACCCTTATACAACAACTCTTCCCCAATAACAGCCTGCAGGAAAGGGTGGATAATTTCTCCTTGCACTATGCCACGTATGGTCAAAAATGGTTACAGATGATCTATGAGGTTTCTACCGGCCTGAATAAGGGATTTGGCATCATTACAGTGCATTCCTGAGGGATCTCTACAAGCACCCGAGAAAATACGACAGCCTTTTTTCAGCATTACCAGTTCGTTAACAAAAAACGGTAGCAAAATTGTATGCTACTGGTATGATTTTTTTTAGCAGAACAGCAATTCTGCTTCAGACCGTATCTGTTAAGTAAGCCTATTTTTTAGTAAAACCAATATCCCCCCGATAGAGTTCTACCTGAACGTTATTTACGATCACTCAAACGTCAGTTATGAATGCTATTGCAAGAAATCTTTTGTTGCTGTTAATCACTTCCTGTTCTTTTGTTGAACTGCAAGCCCAATCCGGACGTTATCAGTATGAAATAGGTATCAATGCAGGAACCTTTCTGTATCAAGGCGATCTGGTGCGGAACCAGTATGGCTCATTCAAAGCAGTGGGGCCTGTATTGCAGCTATGGGTGGGTAAACCTTTTTCGTCGTATCTGTCCTGGAGGGCCAATCTTACCATAGGGTCACTCCAGGCCGATGAATCTAAATTCAGTAGCCCATCCTGGAAACAGCTCCGTAATTTTTCTTTTCATACAACGGTTACGGAACTGTCGGGTGTCATATCCTATAATTTGTATGGTGATAACGGTAAGGAAGATTATCATGTATTAACTCCCTACCTGATGGCTGGATTCGGACTGAGTTTACTGCAGGTAACGCGCGACTGGAGCCGGCTGGATACGACCGTCTTCAATCATAAGACGACTACCCAGATCGGGTTGGGCATTGATACGGTACGGAAACTTCCCACTGTTCTGCCGGTGATACCGTTGGGTGCAGGAGTCCGATGGGCAATAACACCGCGATTGTCAGCTACCGCCGAACTGCTCTTTCGTTATACCTTCACGGATTACATCGATGGATTCAGCTATGCTGCGGATAACCGTAATAAGGATACCTATTATAGCCTTTCACTGGGACTAAGTTGGGTATTGGGCAGTGATGGGATCAGGTGCCCGAGGCCCGCGTTATAAGTAACAATCATGGTTACTCATCAAAACCATTGGGCCATTCTTTTTTCAGTTTGGCTATTTTTCCGTTCACTTCATGATTCATTTCATTCTTATAATGAGCCATGGCTGCGGAGATATTGGCATCAGCGGTTCCAAGGATCTGCGCCGCAAGCAGACCGGCATTTTTTGCTGCATTCAACGCAACGGTTGCAACCGGTACACCATTGGGCATTTGAAGTATGGACAGTACAGAATCCCATCCGTCGATGGAGTTGGACGATTTGATGGGTACGCCGATCACAGGTAAAGTAGTGATCGATGCAACCATTCCCGGCAAATGAGCCGCACCGCCGGCACCGGCTATGATGACACGGAGACCACGTTCTCTAGCAGTGGTGGCATAGTCTACCATTCGTAAGGGAGTTCTGTGGGCAGAGACAACGGTCAGTTCAAAAGGGATCTTGAACTGGGTAAGGATATCAGCAGCTGCCTGCATGATGTTCAGGTCGCTGTCGCTTCCCATAATGATGCCTACCAGTGGTTGGGTGATTGCCATAATCTGTTTTTGCTTACTGCAAGATACTTGATTTTCTGAATGTACATCCTGCGCGGAGCAGGTTATGGAACAGAATAGTTGCTCGCAAAGGCGCGGAGTGGGGTGAGCCTTGATCGGGAAACTGCTCGTGGAGAGGGAAAAGGGAAGAGGGGGGCCGTTGTAAGTGGAACCCCTCTTCTGTTATTGGGTTAGTGGGTTATCCGGTAGGCCGAAATACTTCTTAATACCGGTGCTGCTTTTGCCTGTTGGATCACAACACGCAGTTGGGTGGTTTCCTGTTCCGGAAATTGGGCGATCTTTTTTCGGCCGATGGTGGTGCCGGTAAAGACCGTTTTGAATGCCTGACCGTCAAAAGCCTCAATGGTAAAAGCACTTACGCGCTGGCCGTAGCCGATCATTTCTTCCAGCACTACGGTATTCAGGGTTGTTTTCTTTGGCAGGGTTATCAGCAACGTGCTGTTCTCTTTTTGAGCAGATGACCAGTAGGTATGAGTATTGTGATCTGTCAGTGTGGTGATTTTTTGATTGGGCGATATGCTGCTGATACCTGCCTTTTGCAGCAGGTCTTGGGCAAAAGCGGCATCCCTGATTCGGCGAAATCCTACCAGCGATGCGGAATCTGCAGGATGGATACGACCTGTTCTGTCGGGTGGGATATTCAGCAGTAAGTTACCTCCATTACCTACAGATTTGAGGTAAAGAGTGAACAGCGTTTCGGGTGATTTTACTTTGTTGTCTTCCTTGGCATGATAAAACCATCCCGGCCGGATAGATACGTCTGCTTCAGCGGGGATCCAGTTTTTCCCGTTCACATTACCGCTGTTCAAAGTGTCGGTAGGAGGGCCGCCATGACCTCTTTTAAATCCGGCGGTATCCAGCAGGTTCCAGTTGGTGTTACTGATGGTTCCTTTTTCATTGCCGCACCAACGGGTACCCGGACCAATATCGCTGAAGATCACCAGCTGTGGTTGCCATTTGAATGCGGAGTCCTCGAAACGCCGGAAGTCGTATTCCTGTTTTTTGCCATTGGGCCCTTCACCATTGGCACCATCCCACCATAGTTCAAAGAATTTGCCGTATTGCGTCAGCAGTTCCTTCATGCTGGCGATATATACATCATTGTATTCGGGTGTACCGTATTTGGGATGGTTTCTGTCCCAGGGTGAGATATAAATACCCATATCCAGCCCGTTTTTTTTACAGGCTTCCGACAGGGCTTTCACCACATCACCTTTTCCATTCATCCATTTACTCTCTCTTACGGTATGGGTACTTTGTTTGCTGGGCCACAAACAAAAACCATCATGATGTTTAGCGGTAAGTATAATGCCTTTAGCACCCGCCTGTTTGGCAATACGTGCCCATTGCTCGCAGTCCAGCGCTGTGGGATGGAAAACAGAGGGATCCTCGTTACCCTCTCCCCATTCCTTATCGGTAAAAGTATTGGGACCGAAATGGATGAAAAGATAAAACTCCTTCTCGTGCCATCTCAGTTGTTCTTTGGTAGGGACAGGGTAGACAGGTTTTACGGGTTGTGCCAGCAAACTCCCTGCCCACAAGCAGCCCGCTAACAGTAAATAATTTCTCATATGGTGCATTGAGCAACCAATTTACAATAATGATGGATGCAAAATTAAAATTCAGGAATGTGGAATGGAGCAGGAGAACAGATGAGCAAGGAACAGAGGAATATGAAAGGAGGATGGCATTCAACGATTGACAACCTTTATTATAGGCAATTTTGTTGTTTTATTGCAGATACATGATACGTTGCCGTTGCTTGAAGAGAAGATTTTCGGCTAGTTTAGTTTTTTAGTTTGGTGTTGATCAGGTTGTTGTATTCGGAAATGTTTCTTTCATCAAAACCTGTAAACCTTTTCAATTCGGTACCCCGGTTGTCCACAAATATTATGGTAGGGATTGCTATAAAGTTGAATTCAGATTTTGTATCTTCTAGTCTTGGTTGTGGTATAATATATTGAGGCCAGACCATTTTTTCCGTTTGTAAAGCTTTCTTCCAGGCACTGTTGTCGGTGTCGATTGAAATGCTAAACATTTGTAAACCTAAGGAAGCATATTTATTGTGTAATGTTTTCAATGAAGGAATTTCCTTTCTGCACGGCATGCACCAACTTGCCCAGAAAATTAGCATGGTAATTTTACTGCTTGAGTAATTCAGTTTCGTAGTTATCTTTTTATCATCCTCTACCACTGCATTTGGTATGACGCATGTGGTGCATGAAATAATAAATATATATTTATTAAAAGCGATTGCCTGGTTGGATTGCTTGATATCCTGATCAAATAGAGATAACAGGTATTTTAATTCCTCTTTGCTATAAAATGACCGGTAATTATATATCGATGCTAACAGAAAGTAGGAGTAAGGGTATTTTTTTATATAGGAAGCGATTAGATCGAGCTTTTTTATTCGGCTCTGTTTGTCAAGACCCTTCAATAAAAATTGCAGGCTTTGACTTTTTTCAAAGGACTCGTTCTGTGCATTATGCGGGAGACGTATGGATGTATTGGCATCACCACTAAGGGTTGTAATACCTTTATCTAACATAAAAGAAGTAATGCCTGTAATTTTTGAATTATTGACAATGATTGGATTGGAATAGGCAAAAAGTAATTGCTGAAACTTGCCTGCTTTATTTTTAAATCCAATACTGGCTTGAAAAGGAGAGAATTTTTTTGAATCCAGGCGAAAGAAAAAGGAATGACCGTTATAGTCCGAAGAGTCTATAAAAACATCCCATCTAAAAGCATCTGTTAAGTATACTTTTTTGGATGGTATATTGGAAATGTTACCCTTTATTATAATATCCGTAGATGTTGCGTAAACTCCTACGCTGCCGAACAGTAATATAAGCGTACTTAGGATGTTTTTTTTCATAAAGGAAGAAAAAAGTAAGTAAAGCTTATCTATGGCTATCTGAGTAAGACTGGACCCGACGTAGAAGATACAAAAAATAGTTAAAGTGTGATAATTTACTTTACCCCGCCTTCTTCATTCCTCTGTTCTTGTTCATCTGTTCTTTATTTCCACAACTGTCGTTTGTACAGTTGTACCGTATTTTCATATCCCAGGTAAATGGCATCGCAAACCAATGCATGGCCAATACTTACTTCATCCAGTCCGGGAATATGCTGCGAAAAATATTTCAGGTTATGCAGATCCAGATCGTGGCCTGCATTCAGGCCCAGACCGAGTTCTTTGGCTCGTTTGGCGGCTGTTATATAAGGTGCAATGGCCTGTTTCGGTTTTCCGGCGGCGAACTCACGGGCATAGGCTTCTGTGTATAGTTCTATACGGTCGGTCCCGGTTTTTGCGGCACCTTCTACCATGGTGATCACCGGGTCCACGAAAATAGACACCCGGATACCGGCTTTTTTGAATACGCCGATGATGTTTACCAGGTAGTCTTTGTGTTGGATCGTATCCCAGCCATGATCGCTGGTGAGCTGCCCCAGTGCATCAGGTACCAGCGTCACCTGGTGAGGTTGGGTTTCCAGTACCAGGTCTACGAATTTCTGTTCGGTAGGGTTCCCTTCAATATTGAATTCGGTAGTGATGATCTTCCGGATCTGGCGCACATCTTCATAACGGATATGCCGTTCATCCGGCCTGGGATGAACGGTTACCCCGTCTGCCCCAAAACGCTGGGCATCGATGGCGGTCTGCAAAACATCCGGATTGTTGCCGCCCCGGCTGTTGCGAAGGGTGGCAAATTTGTTGATATTCACACTGAGCTTGGTCATGCCGCAAAAATACAGATAAGTTCAGAGTTTGCCGGGTGATGATTTGTGCACAAGCAGCCTTCTTTATTTGGCCGGCTTGGCGTAGCTTCGATGTGCCAACAACGGTTGAATATTGGTTGTCAGGGTCGTGGCTCCGGTTAGTACTGGTGCTACCGGTTTCTGAAAGGATAGTTGCGTGTTTTTTGTAGCAGAGAACAGCAGACAGGAACAACATTTGAATCATTTATTTGTTATGAGCGCATGAGTTATGTTTCCTTAGAAGAATGTTTGAACGATCTGGAAAAGAACGGCCATCTGGTTCGTATCAAGGAAGAAGTGAACCCTTATCTGGAAATGGCTGCCATCCATCTTCGTGTGTATGATGCGGGTGGTCCGGCCCTGTTGTTTGAAAATGTGAAAGGATCGCGGTTCCGGGCTGCATCGAATATCTTCGGCACTATTGAAAGGAGTAAGTTCATCTTCCGGGATACTTTTTCGCAGGTACAGAAACTGATCGCACTGAAGGGGGATCCCATGCGGGCCATCAAACACCCGATTGATAACCTGCAGACCGGTCTGGCAGCCATGAAAGCGTTGCCCCTGCGAAACCCTGTTTCGAAACCCGTATTATATGAAGAGATCAGTATCGCCGATCTCCCCCTGATCCAGCACTGGCCCAAAGATGGGGGTGCATTTGTAACCCTGCCGCAGGTATACAGTGAAGATATTGACAGTCCGGGTATCATGAAAGCCAACCTGGGTATGTACCGCATACAGCTTACCGGTAACGAGTATGAACTGAACAAAGAGATTGGCCTGCATTACCAGTTGCATCGGGGTATTGGCGTGCATCAGACAAAAGCCAATGCTAAAGGGCAGCCTTTAAAAGTGAGTTGTTTTGTGGGAGGGCCGCCCTCGCACAGCGTTTCGGCAGTCATGCCTTTACCGGAAGGCATGAGCGAAATGACTTTTGCCGGTTTACTGGGGGGGCGACGGTTCCGGTATACCTATCAGGATGGATTCTGCATCAGCACCGACGCAGATTTTGTGATAACAGGCGAAGTATATCCCGGCGAGAATAAACCCGAAGGACCTTTTGGAGACCACCTGGGCTATTACAGTCTCACCCATGATTTTCCATTGATGCGGGTGCATAAAGTCTATGCCCGCAAAAATGCCATCTGGGCGTTCACGGTAGTGGGTCGCCCGCCGCAGGAAGATACCAGTTTCGGCGAATTGATCCATGAGCTGACCGGTAATGCCATACCGCAGGAAATACCCGGTCTGCGGGAAGTACATGCGGTGGATGCGGCTGGCGTGCATCCCCTGCTCTTAGCCATTGGCAGCGAGCGGTACACACCGTATACACCCGCCAAACAACCGGCCGAGTTATTGACCATTGCCAACCATGTATTGGGCACCGGACAGCTCAGCCTTGCCAAATTTCTGTTCATAACCGCCGACGATACCCAACAGTTGCGTACCCACAATGTGCAGGCATTCCTGGAATACCTGCTTGAGCGGATCGATTTTACCCGTGACGTACATTTTCATACGAATACCACCATTGATACCCTCGATTATTCCGGAACAGGATTGAACAGCGGCAGTAAAGTGGTATTTGCTGCATATGGAGAAGTGAAACGGACTTTGTGTAAGGAAGTGCCATCCATCTTTCAAAACCTCAGGTTATTCCGTAAAGCCAGTCTTGCCATGCCCGGTGTGGTCATATTGGAAGCAGATGCATTCCAATCATATGAAATGGCGCAGGTGGAGATGGAAGTGCTGAACCAGCAACTGGTATGGAAATCCGAGGAGCTGGCCGGCGTGGCTATGATCGTGATCGCGGATAATGCGCCGTTCACAGCTGAGAATATCCGGAACTATGTATGGGTAACCTATACACGTTGTAACCCCTCGCACGATATCTACGGTATTGATCCTTTCATGGAAAACAAACACTGGGGCTGTCGCGGACCCCTGGTGATCGATGCCCGCATCAAACCGCACCATGCACCTCCGCTGGAAAAAGATCCGGTGGTAGAAAAGAGGATCGACCGCTTGTTTGAGAAGGGGGGGAGTCTATATGGTGTGATATAAACATGGCATTTGCAAACAATACTTGCAAATGCCATGTTCTAGAACATTCATTTGTCTGCTATCCTGGTTGCTTTAGAGAAATTCACGTACTTATATTTTCCCAGAATAGTTCTTTCTAGTTTCAGGTGGTAAGTTCCACCTTTGTATTTGGCGGAAGTGCTGATGGTCTCGGTTTTAGCAAGGCTTTTACTCTCTTTGTCTTTGCCGCTTAATATTTCATCCAGAACACGTCCATCCATTGATGCAGGAACCGGTATTTTATGCAGATGGAGCACTGTCGGAACAATATCAACATTTGAAGAGGGCATATCGCTGATGAAAGATTTTTTAAAATCAGGGCCTGCGGCCAGTAAGGCAATATGCACCTCGTATTTACTAAAGCCACCATGGCCCGCAACGCCATTGCTGTTGCTGTATCCGGCATAACCCATTGGGTTTGTCTCATCACTCCAATCGCGGTCTACAAGAATATCAGCGGTGCGTTCCGGGTGATTCCAATGAATGGCGTCGAAAGAAATGGTTCCTTCGATGAACCCAAGGCTGCTACCGGGGGTAACTGCTTTGGTAAAGATGGCTCCTATCCAGGATTGTGATTGCAAGAGTGATACGATCTGTTGAATGAGGGTTGGGTTATGGTCTTTTACATAAATGGCGCCTTCCGTTATCACCACATCTTCGCTTTCCTTATTTTGTTTAAGTCCTTCTCTGATCAACAGTTCTGTGAGGTTATTTTCTTTATTTCCTTTATAGGATACAAAACCATGATCGGTAGATACGAGAATATTGAATTGCTGAAGGAGATGTTGTTTTTCCAATTCTGCAAGGATACGGCCAAACTGTTCATCCACCGACTTGATAGATGCCATACTTGAAACAACGCCGATTCCATCACTATGTGCCGTGCCATCCGGGTCAGAATACCAGATAGCGCTGACTAAGGGACCATCAGGAGCGAAACCATAGTTGATCAGCGCATCGGTGATCCATTTATGTTGTGCTGAGTTTGGTTTGGTATGAGGGGGGATAGGCCCCAGTTTTTTTTCGAGCTCTGGCTGTAAAGATGCGGGTAATATCATACTGGTATTAATCACTGCACCACCGCTGACCGTATGATTCTGGAGCAGTGCCTGTCCGGAAGAACCGGAACTGAATACCATCATTTTTTCACCAGCCTTCTGTAATATTTCTCCAAGGGAGGTTGTGGTAACCAATTGCCCGTTTGTAGCAGCGCTGATCCGGTTTAGTTCGGCTGCTTCACCTGTGTTCAATCCTTTCTTTTTATCAACCTGGGGGAAATAGACCGTATTTCCCATGATTCCATGTGTAGCAGGGTAGCTGCCTGTAGAATAGGAAGTTGAATTTACCCTGGTTACTGTTGGAAATACACTATGGTGTTGCCTGGCATACACCCCTTTTTTGCTGAAGGCATAAAGATTGGGCATGGTTTCGGGGGTAATATAATCCGGACGAAGTCCATCGAAGAACACGATCAATGTTCTATTGCGGCTAATCGCTTTAACTGTCTGGGTGTAGCTGTTAAGACTAAGAAATAACAGGCTTATTGCAAAACAGTATTTCTGCATTAATGATTTCATATTTATTGATTTATTTATCCCACCATACTTTGGTATTACTGTCATCCTTGCCGCCGATAGCGGTTACCGCAGCTGCATATTTTTCTGGGTTCAAAGATTGCAAATAAGTTGGATAGGGGATACGCCATGGAAACTGGTTTTCTGTGGGTATGCCGGCACCTCTCGGCAATACAGGATAGCCGGTTCTCCTTTTTTCGAACCATGCCTGGTAGTCAACGAAAAAGTAAGCATAATATTTCTGCAATATAATCTGCTGTAACTGTGCGTCTGCCGAAGATGTTGCATTGTAAGCTACACCTGCCTGTGTAAGGTAATTGGCTGGCATAACGGCACCCCATTGTGTCATAGAAGCGGTAATGCCTGCTTCGTAATGTTGTTTGGGTGTTTTGCCGGTGTTGAATCCGTTCAGTGACAATTCTGCTTTTATGAATTCTAATTCTGCATATGTGATCATTATCCCTATGTTTGATGCTGTTTTTAGCGCGTCGGAATAACTGGAGTTCTTTCCTACTACGTATTCAGTGGTGGTGGGATATCCGGACTCTATTCCCTGGTAAACGCTCTGGCCATTTACCATAACGGTTGTACACCATACACTTCTGCGTGGGTCATTGTCGGCATTCATCCTGTCAAGAAAAAACTTGGTAAAATAAGTTCCGTCTCTCCAGTCCAATTGCCTGGCAGTAAAGTATGGATTAAAGAAGGGGAACACATTCGGATAACGGAAAATTCCATCATCAGCTGTGGAGGTGAAAACTGGGAATTTTACAGGATCTGCCAGGATTGCAGTGATTTGATTGTTTACATTCAGTTCTGCATTTTTCCTGGATAAACGTAATAATAAACGTAAGCGTAAGGTATTACAGAGCTTCTTCCAGCGCTGTATTCCCAGGTTCTTGCCGGCAGTTAAGGAATTGGAAGGATATACAAAATCACCGCCGTAAGTAAGGGCTTTGTTCTCATCGAACAAATCGTTGGCGGTAGCCAGATCAGTAAGTATCTGCTTGTAAATATCTTTCTGTGCATCAAATTTCGGTAAGAAGTTACCATTGTTGGCCTGGGTGGCTTCCGAATAAGGCACATCTCCATAAAGGTCAGTCAGAATGGAGTAAGCCCAGGATTTGTATATTAACCCGATAGCCCTATAATTCTTTTCTCCTGAATTTGTTGAAATTTTGATGATGTCTTCTATGTCCGTAAGGTTAGCATAAAAACCACTCCATACACCTGCCCCTGGATTAATGACATACCGGTGAACCCCATCTTTACTACTGCTCCGGGGGGCATCTACCTGCATCAGTTCGTGTGTGAAATTACGTGCAGCGCCGATGCTGCTGTTTATGATCCGGTATTGTAATTGCCCCAGCATTACACCCGGGTTTACATCTTTTGGCCGGTTAGGGTCTGTGTTGAGTTCCTCGAAATTTTTAGTACAACTGCCTGTTAGTAAAGCCAGCAGAATTAATGATAAGTATACAAAATGTTTTTTCATGATCAGGGTTTGTCAGATTAGAATTTTAATGTAAGGTTAATGCCCATATTCCTGGTGGAAGGGAATTGCATTAATTCAACTCCGGGGGTAAGTGTGCCACTGTTGAGGTTTCCTCCTTCCGGATCAAATCCCGGGAAGCTGGTAATGTTGAAAAGATCACGACCATATACTGCTACACTGGTTTGAGCGATACCAACTTTTTTCAACAGGTTCTGCGGTAGGTTGAATTCAATACGGGCCTCTCTTAATTTCAGATAGGAGGCATCAAAAATGTTCATCTCGGCATTATTAATGGCATAAACATTCTCGTAATAAGAGCTGGCAGAAACGCTCACAGTATTGGGTTTATACTTGCCATCTGATCCCAGCACCACTCCGTCTCCAACAATTCCTGTTTCTCTGCCAGGGAGGGTCACTTTTGTTTTACCGAGGGTATTGGATTTGTGGTTGGTCTGAGAATACATACTGCCGCCATGCTGGTAATCAAACAGGACACTAACCCTGAAATTGCTAAAAGTAAATTCATTCAGTAATCCGGCTTTCCAGTCTGCAAAGGCATTACCCCAAACTTTCGTAGTAACGTCAAGTGTGGCTGGTAAACCCGTTGAGTTATAGATAATTTTTCCTTCAGGTGAACGCTGGAAGCCTCTTCCATACATGTCTCCCATTCTTCCACCCACTCTTGCTTCGATGGTTACATTGCCGTCATGACTGTAGATAACCTGACTTGTTATGCCATTAGCCAGTTCTTTTACATAACTTCTGTTACGGCTCCAGTTTAATGTACTGGTCCATTTGAAGTTTTTTTGGGCTACCGGAACAGCTTTTAATTGTACTTCTACACCCTTGCTTTCGATCATTCCTGCATTGACCAGGGCACTTGAGTAGCCGGAAGTAGGATCCAGCGGAATTGCGAGAATCTGGTTTTTGCTTTTGTTCTGGTAAAATGCAACATCCAGTGATAACCTGTTTTTAAGTAACCGGATGTCCAGACCTGCTTCATAACTGGAAGTGATTTCTGGTTTTAAAGAGGGGTTAAACAACGTGGAGGAATTGGTGAAACTGTTACTGTATATTCTGTCGTAGTAACGGGAAGTTTGATAAGGCCGTGTGTCGTTACCTACCTGTGCCCAGGATAATCTCAGCTTGGCAAAGGATACCTGTGAAGGTAACCGAAACAGATCGCTCAAAAGGAAACTGGTACTTACAGACGGATAAAAGAATGAGTTGTTCCCATAAGGCAAGGTACTGCTCCAGTCATTTCTTCCAGTAACATCCAGGAAGATTCTCTCTAGGTATGACCATTGTGTGGAAGCATATACACTATTGATTGCTTTTCTTGTTTTTTGTGGATCAGCAACAGCCTGATCTAGGCTGTTGGATATCTGGTAAATGCCAGGCTGAGCCAACTGGTCAGCATTCATGCCTGCAAAATCGTAAGTCTGACGCATGGCATTCGCTCCTCCCGATACTGAATATTTAACTGTATTATTCAGGTTATTCTTATAACTAAGTAAAACATCTGTATTGATCTCATAATTAAAGACATTCTGCTCACGATAACTTCCTTTGGGAAATTTTGTAATACTATAAGGCCTTTGCTGTGATCGGAATTCAAAACCCATATCTACTCCGGATCGTATCATTAATTCAAGGTTTTTGTTGAATTCGTAATTGGCAGATACGGTTCCGATCACTCCGTGTTTGTTCATTTTGTTGAGGTCTTCGTATATGTCGATATACGGATTGTCCGGTCCTGGATTAAACGAATTTTTCTGTTGAACGCCCTCCAGACCAGGCATCCAATAAGGTTTAAACCAGTTATGGTTAATATTAGGTGCTGTTCCAATAATGAGGAAGTACATCAGTGTCTGATTATTATAACCTGCAGACGGCAGATTGTCGCTTTTTTTATTGGTATAAGTAACTTTTCCGTTGATTTTAAGTTTATCAGAAATTTTCTGGTTTACTGATAATGATGCTGACATCCTTTCGTAACCGGTATTAGGAATGATCCAGGTGTTTTTTAACTGTGATACTGATAAACGGGTAGACCCTTTTTCATTACCACCCTCGATGGAAAGACTGTTTGAAATGGTAACTCCCGTCTGGAAAAAACCCTTGATATAGTCTGGATAAGCTACCCACGGTGTTTTTGCAGTTGCTTTGTTATCGATGGTATTGGGATCATACTGGTAATATGATTGCCCATTGAATTTAGGTCCCCAGGCCCTTCCTGCGGCAACGCCCATGGCAGTATTGATCCCATCAGGACTATCGCCATAAGAGAAATAACTCATGGTTCGGCCCTCGCCATATTCGTATTGATAGTCGGGCCATCGGTTAACCTGGTCTATGCTAATGTTGGAGTTGAGGGTAATACCAAGTCCCTTTTCTTTGCGGGTTCCAGTTTTAGTGGTAATGATCAATGCACCACCAGCGGCGCGGCTGCCGTACAATGCGGTTGCGCCAGGTCCTTTTAAAACGGTAATACTGGCAATATCATCCGGATTGATATCAGATAGGTCAGAGCCGAAATCTACCGGGCTGTCAGTGGCAAGATGCGCTTTGTATCCCGTACCAGTTATTTTATTGCTCACGGGTACGCCATCGATCACGATCAGGGCCTGGTTGTTGTCGAGATTCAGTGAATTCTCTCCCCGTAAAGTAATGCGTGAAGAGCCCATGGGCCCCGAACCGGTTCCCTGAATGTTTAAACCAGCTACTTTCCCTGATAAAGAATTGATCCAGTTATTGGTTTTGGCATCTTTTACAGCATTTTCAGTTACTGATTGGGCGGCAAAACCGAGTGATTTTTCTTCTCTCTTAATACCTAATGCCGTTACCACCACTTCATTGAGCGAGGAACTGACTGCCTTGAGTTTGATGAGCAATGAATTGTTTTCACTCTGCTTTACCTGGTATTTTTTAACAGTTCCGGCTTCGTAGCCGATATAAGTCACAGAAAAATTGTAGTAGCTGCCTGCCTGCAATCTTTTAAAACTGAAAATTCCTTTTTCGTCGGTAACTCCAGTATAGTTGTCTTTTCCGTTTACATTACTTACAAGAACAGTAACTCCTTGCAACGCTTCGTTTTTTTCATTAATAACCGTTCCTGTTACCAGGGTGCTTTGCTGCGCAAAGGAGGTAAAGCCGCTTATTAAAAGCGCCATCAGCCAAAAACTTTTCAGCCTTTTTTTTGATTCAGTTAGTTGTTTTGTTTTCATTTTATTTGTTTTAAAAGGGGCAATAGTGTTACAGTCCGCTCAAAGGCAGAAGACTCAATTCAAGACGTTTTGCTTAGTTTATTTTTGTTATGGTAAATCCATCGGCAGATTCTTTCAGTTCCAGGCCATTCATTTGTGCGATTAATTTTAAAACATCCTGAATATTATCAGACCTGTTGATGGTTCCGGTAAAATTCATTTTGTTTAATTCTTTATCGGTAAAACGTATGCTCACGTTGAATATCAATGATAGTTCTGTTAGTACTTCAGAGAGTGAACTGTTATTAAAATTCAACTCTTTTTTCTCCATAGCAACTTTTCCATGTACGCCTTCAGGTGTATTCCTTATTGATTGAGTCATGTTTAGGGAAGTAACTTTTACAGGGTATTCTTCTCCTTCATAGGCCATTTCCTGTCCCGGCAATAGAAAGACATCTCCACTCCAGTTACTAAGTTTTTCGGTAGATCGGATCATTACTTTACCCGTATACAATTGTACGCTGATGCGTTTTTTCTTAGCATCAGTTATTTTTATCCGGAACGAAGTTCCTAGGGCTGTTGTGGAAAGAACGTCGGAATATACTGTGAAGGGCCTGGTTCTGTCCTTAGCCACTTCAAAGAAGGCCTCTCCCGTTAAATAGATACTGCGTTTATTCTTTTTAAAATGTAACGGATAACGAATAGAACTGTTTTGTGACAGAATCACAACAGAGCCATCCAGCAGTAGTATCTTTTCTTTTTTTGAGGTGTGATTAACCCGGGTAAGCCACACGCTGGTATCAGAATAGCGGGCTGCTTGTGGGTTTGAAGGCAGTATCCGCTGCGCGGCCTGTAAGGGATCTTGGTTTTGGATATTACGCTGTATCAGCCATGATAAAGCAACTATCAAAATCAACGATGCCGCTACGGCTGGGATGGAATATCTTCTGTACAATGGAACCTTTTGAGGTTTCAGATTTGGAAAAATCTTTGCATACAATGTTTTTTTCATCCTCTCAGACACAAGAGGATCCAGTGAACCATCGGCAGGGATTTTATTCCATTCTTCTTTGGTAAGATATCTGTCAATTTCTTCCGGATGCTCAGAAAAATACATGATGATCGCTTCTATTTCTATATCATCACATTTGTTTTCGAAGAAGCGATTCATTAGTTCATGTGTTATCTGCATGGCTACAAGATGAGTTATAATAAATACGGATACGGGGAGTACTTACCTCTGCTGGTAACAATTACTTAACGTACAGGCTACTAAGCAGAATAAAAAGACTCCAGAAAAGTGAAGAGAAATCTCTGATTTGCCGGATGGCTTTGGTCATATGGTCTTCTACCGTGTGGATCGAAATCGATAGTTGCTGTGCAATTTCCTGATAGGTAAGTCCCCGCAGCCTGCTGAGGATAAATACTTTTTTCCTGACAGGAGGCAGAGATTTTACTGCATGATTAAAGTAATCCATCATCTCATAACTCATGTCAGGCTGGATCAGTGCATTGGCTTCTGTTTCCCTTTCGAGTGCTGTAAAATGTGCTCTGTACCTTGCCTTTTGTCTGATAAGATCAATCAAACAGCTACGCGCCATATTAAACAATTGGGTATCCAGGGGGTATAATTCCGAGAGGGTGTGCTTGAAGCGCCATAGTTTGATGAAGACTTGCTGAACAAGCTCTTCCGCCATTTCTTCTGATCCTGTTTTTTTGATAAAATAGCGGTACAGTTTTATGTGAAAATCTTCATAGACCTGTGTAAATGCGGCCTCACTGCCTTTTTGTATGGCGGAAATTTGAGTCAAAACAATTTTTTAACAGGGTATAATACGGGCAATAAAGAGCTGCAAATAGAAATATTACCGGTTAACTCAGTATTAAGCTGGGATTAAGGAATTGTTACAGAACATGAGAAATTAATAATATGTTTATCATATCAGGGGGGGCTGGATATAATAACAGGTGCAGGTGGAATGTAGAAGAATTCGATTGCCTGTTCAGTAATAGATACAGTTGTGTATGGGGGAGGAGGAAAGGCTGTTTTCTGATTACGATTTAGGCCATCACTTCCACCCAGGTATGATCTGCCAGTAATCTTACCGAAGAGACGAATTGTTTGAACGGGCCAGCACCGCCCCATTCGTTGGGGGCTACCAGTGATAACATATGAGAGCCATCCTTTCGTTCATACAGATGGTATACATGGCCGATCTGTGGTTTAAAACTGAGCCGGGCCTCGTAGATCATGAGGCTCAGTTCTTTTCTTTTCCTGATCTCCTGTGCCTGCCTGGCCAGTAATTCTATCTGTTGTTTGATCTGATCAAGCTGCATATTGGTCTGCTCTTCCATGGCAGAAAGCGCTTTGTGCTTGATCACACCTTCTTTGGTAGGGCGGATAGCCACACTGCCCACTGCAGAAGCATAGGGTAATACGCTGAGTTGTTTGTGATAGATCTCAGTATTGGTAAAATCGCCGCCTTCCTTGTTTTTCCCCTTATGTGTCACTTTCAGGTAACCATTGGGCAGAATCTCATGGATCACTTCCAGGAAAGTTTTCTCTTCTTTGATGAACAGCATTTGCAGCGTAGAGGCATTCAGGATCTCGGCCCGGATACTGTCCGCCAGCTCCTGGTTCTCAAAAGGGCGCATTTCCCCATCGGGGGTCACTTCGTATTGCGTATAAAAAGCCTCATTATCAAGACTCACCCAGTTGATACTGATACCCAGCGCGTGACCGTTGCGGATGCTTTCGATCTTGTAATTGCCGCTTTTGGGCGTGTGACCGAACTGAAACTCACATTTTTCAGGAAACAATTGCCAGCTGGCTAAAAAATTATAGGCTTGTACCATGTGGGCGCTCTTCTCTTTTATGGGTCTATTACAAAATACGGCAATAAAGGTTCTTAATTCCGGCAAAATAAAAAAGGGGGAGGTTTTGCAGCAAACTATCGAAGGTGTAAACAGGCATGCTATCCAGTCAGTTCACCACTGCAAAATCAGGTCGTTTAATAAGCTGACTCACGTATTTGAAACGCAGGTTCGTATTAAACGTGATATTCCATTGGCTCATGCTTCCGGTCACGCGAGGGTAGTAATAGGCTTTTAGTTCCATGGTGCCAAAGACCAGGTTCTCGTTCCGGGTTCTGATGCCTGCCCCTACGGCCGAATACAGGTCACCACTCTCAAAATACTGACCAATGGCTTTGAGATAGGTCAGGCTGGTGAATGTAAAGGGAGCAAAACTAAAGCCCACCAGTTTCCAGGTATTGTAAAAAACGGATTCGCCGTTGAACGTGATCCGCGTAGATGCCCGTAAACCTGGATTGGTCAACTGCGGAATACCATAATCACTCTGCAGCCGCAACGGGTCGTTTAGTATCGTTTTGGCCAATTGTGTAATGCTTCCACTCAGGAAATGCCTGAGATACCAGCGACTGTTGCCCAGCTTACGCAGTTTGGTGAAATATTCGAGGCTGGTAAGAAAACTGATATCTTCCAGACTGTTGTTTCGGTAATAAGTTCCCGCACGCAGCGTATAATTCAGGTAATTTTTCCGGTTAGAGAAATACCTTCGGTTGTATTCGAAACCCATATAGGGCCGTTCTATCTGGTTGCGGTTAGTCCAGCCACCGATCAATGAAAGACTGAAACCTTCCGGTACGTCTTCATTACGGCCGAAACCATAAAGAAACTTGGTACGATAATAATCCTGTTCAAAAATGGTGAAAGAAGCCAGCACGGTGGAAAGATCTGAATAGCCGATATTGTATACCGATTTATACAGATCCGGAATGTCCTGGAAGGTTCGGTGTACTCCCCGTAAGGAGACCAGTTTCTTGAACCTTGATGTAAAGTTTTGTTCCAGCTGTTTTTTAGCGCCGATATTATAACCGAGCCATCCGTCGAAAATGCGGTAACGGTATTTGAAATCAGAAAGATATAAAGAGTCATTGAGGTAGCTATTCTGGGTATAGTGCGCGGCCAGTTCAAAAGCGCCGGTCCATATGTGGTAGGGACTCACCAACGGCAATTCTCCCTGCAGGTACAGGGTCTTTTCATTCCGTTTGCCACTGTTAAAGGCGGGAGCTTCATTCCGGTAACCTACAGCCAGGTTAATAAAACTGCCCATCAGGTTCCGCTTCAGGAATTCAACACCGAAACCATAATGAGGTCTCCGGTTATTGTCGAACAGGTGGCGCATCTGTATCCGGTTTCCCGTTCCGACCAGGTTATCATTGTTCAGTTCAAAGCTGGCCATCGTGCCCGATCCCTCGTCCATACTGCCACCTATCGGAAATACGTCTTTGAAAATCACGGTCACATCTACAGAATCGGCATTGCCGGTATTGGGATTAATGGAAATGCGTGCGTCCTGCAGATAAGAAAGTTCACGCAGGTACCTTTCGTTATCCGCCATTAAATACGGGTACAAGGTATCGCCGGGTGTAAAAAAAAGGTTATTGATAATGGCTTTCTGGGTAGTGCTTCCATGCAGTGCATTACCAATATCATTGAACAGGTTTTTTATCACTTTGGATGTGTCGTTCAATGATCTTTCGAACCCGATTTTCTTTACTTCTATCTGCCGGATGATCTTACCCCGGTAGGGATTGAAAGCAATTTCGTTTTTAATGGCTCCATCAGCCGGGAGTGAGGGATCGGGGTTGTTTACCGAAAGACTTTTGCCCAGTTTCCCCAATAGTCCTTTTTTGTGGGCAAGAAAGAATACGGTATCGGCGGAACTTCTTTCCTGTCCATACAGGCAGATGCTCCATCCGCAAAACAGCAGCAGCCATCCTGTCTTTTTTCTGATATGTGCCCACGCCACCTGCATCTGCTCAATAAAACGGATTTGATCTCTGTTGGAAGTTACTTAATAGATCGGTAAAAGGATCAGGACAGTATTATGCAAACTGTTAATTTCAACCTGTTTCTTTACGTCTGTATCAGGACAATTTCTTTTCCATCACAATGAATTCCAGCGCCTGTTTGGGCAGGCCGAATTCCGGATCGGCAGGAAAGGGTTCTGTTTGCCCGGTTTTGCGGAAGCCATGACGTTCATACCAGGCAATCAGCTCGCTGCGCAAGGAGATTACGGTCATCTCAATTGCCGAAGCATGTATCTGTCTGGCGTAAAATTCTGCCGCGGCCAGCAGCTGTTTGCCAATACCTTTTGCCTGTAACTCAGGGTTAACAGTTAACATACCCAGGTATAGTTTCCCGCTTTTATTTTTGAGGTAAACACATGCCTGAAGCTGGCCATATCCGGGGTCAGTGTATTTGAGAATGATGGCGTCGGGCTCTTCCATCATTTCCTGTAACAATTTTTCACTGGTGCGCTGGCCATCGAGCAGGTTGGCTTCCGTCGTCCAGCCTTTTCTGGAGCTATCGCCACGGTAGGCACTGTTCACCAGCCGGTGTAAATCAGCAATATCTTCTCTGGTGGCGATGGTAATATTCGGGTTGGGGAATGTTGGTATCATATATACAACTGCTTCGCATCGAATGTATCAAAATAAATGGAAGCAGGTAACAGGGTACATAAAAAAAGCCCGCTGAAAAGCGGGCCCTTTGTTGCAATTGGGGGATCAGAAAATCGTTAAACCCGGTATTCTGAATGGGTCCAGTATCGGATCGGTTGGATTTAGTTCTGTTATCAGTATATCTATATCCTCTACACCGCATACCCTGATGCGTTGACAGGAATTCAATTTTTCGGAGATGGACATAACTACGGTCCGGTTGGCAGACTCAATCATGGCATTCTTCAGTTGTGCCACTTCCCAGTCATTATCTGTAATGCCGTGCTCCCTGTCTATGGCATTGAGCCCAAGAAAGCAGAGATCGGCCTTGATATGTTTAACTTTGGTGATGGCTTCGCCACCTACGGCTATTTGCGACTTCTTCGAGATTTTATCGCCAATGAAAATGACTTCGATATTGGGGTGCTGCGAATATTCATAGGCTGCCGGAATACTGCCTGTCAGAAAGGTGGCTTTCAGGTTCTCCGGTATCAAACGGGCCATTTCAATGATGGTGGTACCGCCTCCTGTTAACACAAACATGCCATCTTGTATCAGGGATACAGCTTTCTCGGCAATGATTTTCTTACTGTCTGCATTATAAACATCTGTACGCAGGTAAAAGCTGTTGAAAGATTTAGATAAGGCTCCTCCGTGTACTTTGATTATTTTGCCACTTTCAGCCAGTTCATTCAGGTCGCGGCGGATCGTATCTTCCGAAACATTGATCGAGCTGCTCAGGTCGGCGGATAATACGCTGTTGTGTAGGCTTACCTGGTGTAAAATATAAGCCTGGCGTTCTTTTTTTAGCATTTTCGTTCGATAGTTGCGCTCATAAATTTGGCATATTTATTTTAGAAAACAAATAAAAAGCTGCAAATTGTTGCAGAATGACCCTTTTAAATCATTATAATCCTGCAAAATGAATCAAAATATTAGCAGATTATGCGGCATTGCGGGTAAATCTACCCGTATGATCATCGGTTTGATGAGTGGGACTTCACTGGATGGACTGGATATGGCTTTATGCCGGTTTACGGGTAGTGGACCGGATACCCGCATTGAACTGTTACAGTTCCGGACCTGGCCCTATGATGCCCGTTTTAAGGAGGAGATCCGTTCTGTTTTTTCGAAAAGAAACATCGACCTCGAACAACTCTGCCTGCTTAATGGCTGGGTGGCTCAGCAGCATGCGGCTATGATACTGCAATGCCTGGATCAGTGGAAAATAAAGCCGGAAGAGGTAGACCTGATAGCCAGTCATGGCCAGACCATTTATCACGCTCCCCGGTTGTTGCACCAGCGGCCGGGTTTCGGAAATGCCACTTTACAGATCGGTGATGGTGATCAATTGGCAGTAGCCACAGGTATCATCACGATCAGCGACTTCCGGCAGAAACACATTGCAGCTGGTGGCGAAGGTGCTCCATTAGCTGTTTACGGAGATTATTTTATTTTCAGCAAGAAAGGGGAGAACCGCATCATGCTGAATATCGGAGGCATCGCCAATTTCACCTGTCTGCCTGGCAATCTGGATGCAAAAGCTATTTTTAGCACCGATACCGGCCCCGGAAACACCCTGATGGATGCCTATATGCAGCAACATTTCCGGTTGCCTTACGATAAAGATGCTGCTGTAGCGTCTGCCGGGATCATTCAGGAAAACCTGCTGGCCGAATTGCTCAAAAATGAGTTCTTTGAAAAAGGATTTCCCAAAACTACCGGCCCTGAATTATTCAACCTGGCTTATCTCGATAATGCCATGGCAAAAGCAGGTATCACCAAGATCTCGCATGAGGATGTGATGGCCACCCTGAACCGCTTCAGTGCGCTTACCATTGCAGAAGCGATGCAGCGGACACTGCAGAGCGGACAGTCATTTGTTATTTACACCAGTGGCGGCGGCATGCACAATCCCTTACTCATGCGGCATATACAGGAATTATTGCCAGGCTTTGTTTTTCATACCACCGATGCACTGGATATCAACCCCGATGCCAAGGAAGCCCTTTTATTTGCGGTATTGGCAAATGAATGCGTTGCAGGCGGTAATACACCCATCGGTAATGGCAGCAATGATATTCCTTCGGTGAGTATGGGAAAGATCAGTTTGCCGGGGTGAGAGCAATGATAGAATGATAGAATGAGTGAATGAGTGAATGGGCAATCGGGAGTGGTGAGTAGTGAGTGAAGTTGTTAAATGCTGGCAGCTCACAGCTCGCGGCTCAAAGCTGGTGGCAGATCAATGAGTGGATGCAGAATATTAAAAAGTCCTCCGGGTGTGGGGGACTTTTTAATTATGGTATGCGAAAGAGAGATTATTTCCGGTTGCGGGCAAAAATGCTTACGGTACCTCCCTTGGTGATCTCGAGTACAACGGTCTCGTTCTTCCGGTCCATGGATACATAATAGTTCTTCTCATGGAAAGCGGTAGTGAATTCAATACAATCTTTTAACTGGTACTCGGGATACAGGTATTTGCTGGTGATATTTTCCAGGGCAGATTTGGGCAATTTGTCAAATGCCATGGTCTTGCTGGTACCGATCAGTTCACCGTCGGTGTCATAGAAAGCAAATACTTTTTCGTTGTTCAGCAGAAAGCTCACTTTGTCAAATCTTTCGCTGGAGTTCCAGGAAACATTTTTGGCTTTACTGAAAGAGGCGGTGAAATGTTCACTTACTTTACTGCTGATAGAGGCAGGGCTGGCAAAAGCGCTGCTTCCGATGGCGATGGCCGCTAAGGCCAGGATGAATAATTTTTTCATGTTTGTTTCTTTAGTCTTATTAGGAATGTGGTTTGTTTTACTGCTGTTTGACAAGTCAAAAGTAGAAACACATGCTAAGTAGACGAAGCACATTGTGATTAGTTACATCCCTGTGATGAGCGTTATTATGAGTGGTGTTAACACAAATGTTAATGCAGGTGAATGATTGGTCCAGATATAATGCCAGCTTATGTTTCAGGCGATTTCTTAAAGCTTTCTTAAAGCCCTTCCCGGAGGGATGAATGAACTGTATCGACTGTACGGTTTGGGACGAACGGTTGTTCATACCGGCAAAAACGCCCTTTGGTCGGTCAAGTTGCCGTTAGTCTGTTGTTCGGACTCATTTCCCGGAGCTGAATGTATAAAAAAAGTCCCTTTTTATTGAAAAAGGGACTTTTTGATGCGATATGTGCAACTGTTATTTTTGTGGCGTGCTCACCGGGTAGTGGTCCAGGGTTTCAAATACGATCCTTTTATCCTGTTTCAGGACAGAGATGAATTTCTTCAGCGAATCTGCATATTGTTTTTTCTCGAACAGGCGGTCGTGCGAAAGTATAACCAGTGCATTCTGCTGGTTGGTGGTGCCGTCTTCAAATTTCTGGTTCACGCGCTGAATCATTTCATCCACACTTTCTTTAGGTGCTTTGGCTTTTGCCTGCTGTGTCCACTCCAGGTCCCATCCAAAGATCTTATAACCCATGGAATCCAGTTTCTTTACCAATGCGGTATTGGCTTTCTGTCCATGCATTTCCCCGTTGGCCGCCCAGCCGTTATTACCTGGCAGTCGGATGATTTTGACAGGGATATTCAAGGTTTTCTCGTTCCTGAGAAAATCATTCAGTGCGCTGTCTGTCATCGACGGAGAGTAGAACTTGCTGTATTTGTCGTTGAACCCGTGACTGAAACTATGGTTGGCCAGCAGGAACTGCGGGTATTCATTCCGGATAGAATCGATCAGGCGTTTTTTGTAGGGGCCCACCTGGTTAAATCCAACCGAGAAAAAAGTGGCTTTGATACCTTCTTCCCGGAATACGGCTTTTGAATTCACAGTTCCCGGAGGCTGCGGTGAATCATCCCAGGTAAGGAAGATATATCTCTTGGTATTATCCAGCTGTATGGGAGTGCCAGGCACCATTTTGGCCGTCGCGGCTGTTTTGGCAGAATCGGCAGACTTGGTTTCTGCATTGCCATTGTTATTCTTACAACTACTCACAGTTGCCAGGGTCAGTAAGCCCAGGCTGGTTCGGGTCATCAGTTTCAATAAATTCATAGTTAAAGCTTTGATTCATATCAAAGATAGGAAGGCACACACGCCACCGCCGGCCTAACTTATCCTCACATGTGAACAGCTGCCCCATCTTCCCCTCATTTTCCACATTTGCTCATTGATTGGTCGCCAGCTTTGCGCCACGAGCTATGAGCTTCCGGAATTCAACAACTCTACTCACTACTCCCGATTTCCTATTCTCTCATTGAACTGTCTTTGGTCTTTGGCTTTTGGTCTTTAGCATTTAGCTATGAGCCGCGAGCTGCCAGGATTCAACAATCCACTCACTACTCACTACTCACTACTCACTACTCACCACTCCCGATTGCCCATTCACCCATTCACTCATTCTCTCATTCTCTCATTGCTACCTAAACCTCTCCGAAACCGTATAACAAACCTTATCGTTGATACGGTGAAACACATCATTATTGATTTTTCTGAGTTTGCGTTGCCTGCGGGTGGCGAGTAATCTTCCATCGCTGTCGAAATATTGCGGTTGCGAATAGAATGTGAGTATATAATATTTTTCAATCGTGAACGGAATGGTAAATGCCGCCGGTTTTATGGAAAGATACACCAGCGACCGTTTCTGGTTATTGCTGAAATAATCCAGCGTATTGATCCAGATACATCGGATGGCTTTCATCTGGTTAATCAGCTCTGTTACGGCGGTTGCCTGTAACCCGTATCTGTTGAGCGTATCCTGTAACCTGGGTTCCCTGATCCCGAATTCGTAGATAAGTTTGATGGAATCGGTGATGATCTCCAGCGAGATCTCATTGAATGACCTGTCTGAAAAACCTACCGAGAAGGGTTTTTGTTCATACAGGATCTTATACGATTGTTCAATATCGGTCAGGCTCTTCTCATGCAGGTAATAGTAATTGGTGGAGAAATTCCTGGTACTGGCACAGGAAAATAACAGGCTACTCCATGCGATCATACATAATATGGGAAAGCGGTTATTACTCATCTGCTTTTTTAGGTGTGATATGTGCAATGCCGAATATCAGCTGTTTCAGGAATTTCTCCGATAACAGCTGTCTTGTCCTGAATCCATAATCCCAGTAAGTGATGGCGATTTTATCGTCCAGTTCTTCAATGCCTACCAGTATGATAAAATGTGTTGGTATCCCGATCCGCAGGTGAGTATGGTTCTTTTTGTAGAGGTCCATATTGTTGACGAATAATGCCACAGTTCCGGTACGTAACCGTTCGGACAGGTATTCATACATATCCCTGATACCGGGTTTGAACAGGTCGGAACCCACTGCCTTTACCCGGAAATTGAACAGCCGCCGGATCATGCGGTTGAACTTGGTGAAGTTCACAGAAGCCCATAAACGATTTTCATCACCTGCATTGTAATGTTTATCAAACAGGTTAAGATAACCCTTGAAATGATCGGCCAGGCTCAGGAACCAGAGTTGGTCGGCAGGACGTATGTCCAGCTCTCCTTTAAAACTGAGGGTACCGGCTGCCAGCCTGACTTCACGCGAGGGTTCAAAATATTCTTTTCCGTAGAGGGCTTTACCATCGCGGTATAGTTTTATCATGAAACTGACATAGCCCAGTGGGTCAAAATGCAGGGGCAGGTACGACATGGCCGCATAGGCGCAAAAATTGGTGTTCAGACCCTCATGAATGCTTAAGGGTTCTTCCACATTATTACGCAGGTTCTGCAGAAAAATGACCGGGTTTACATTGGGCCAGTAATTGCTGGGTGATAGTTCAGCCTGCTTTTCCAGAAATGCAATGGCTTGTTGGCTGTTGGAAATAGGTGTGGTATCTTTTCTTACAGAAGCTGTTGCAGGCAAAGAGCCCAATAACAAAATGAACAACAGGCATCGGATAACTGGATTGATATGTTGTTTGCGTACTTTCAAATGTGCACTCCGATGGCTAAAATTAAATGGTAAACGGGAAATAACCCATTCGCGGATACTACCGTACAATTTACCGGATATTCTGCAAAGACTTTGCCGTAAGATCAATGCCCGAAAAAAAAAGCCCGCTTCCGGAGAAGCGGGCCTATGTGTAAGCGGTTCGTTTTACAGAACACGGCTTGATTAATACCTGTAGTGGTCTGCTTTGAAAGGACCGGCTTTTGAAATACCCAGGTATTCGGCTTGTGCATCGGTCAGCTCATCCAATACGGCGCCAACTTTTGCCAGGTGTAAACGGGCCACTTTCTCATCCAGGTGTTTGGGTAACACGTAAACCTTGTTCTCGTAGTTCTTGTGGTTGTTCCACAGTTCCACCTGTGCCAGTGTCTGGTTGGAGAATGAGTTACTCATTACGAAACTTGGGTGACCGGTAGCGCAACCCAGGTTTACCAGGCGTCCTTCAGCCAGCAGAATGATGTCTCTGCCTTCGATATTGTACAGGTCAACCTGTGGTTTGATGGTGTCTTTGGTATGACCGTAGTTCTTATTCAGCCAGGCCACATCGATCTCGATATCAAAGTGACCGATGTTACAAACGATCGCTTTGTCTTTCATCAGACGGAAATGTTTTTCGGTAATCAGGTCGCGGCAACCGGAAGCGGTAACGATGATATCAGCTTCTTTTACGGCTTCAATCATGGGTTTTACTTCAAAACCTTCCATAGCGGCCTGTAAAGCACAGATAGGATCAATCTCGGTAACGATCACGCGGCAACCGGCTCCTTTCAGAGACAGGGCAGAACCTTTACCCACATCACCATAACCACCTACTACGGCGATCTTTCCGGCCATCATCACATCTGTGGCGCGACGGATCGCATCTACCAGTGATTCCTGGCAACCGTATTTATTGTCGAATTTAGATTTGGTAACAGAGTCGTTCACGTTGATCGCCGGGATCGGTAAAGTACCTTTTGCCATGCGCTCATACAAACGGTGAACACCGGTAGTCGTCTCTTCAGATAAACCTTTGATATTGGCCACCAGTTCCGGATATACATCGAATACCATATTGGTCAGGTCACCACCATCGTCCAGGATCATGTTCAGCGGACGGTCTGCGCCACCGAAGAACAGGGTCTGTTCAATACACCAGTCAGCTTCTTCCTGTGTCTGACCTTTCCAGGCAAATACGCCAATACCGGCAGCAGCAATAGCAGCAGCGGCCTGGTCCTGGGTAGAGAAGATATTACAAGAACTCCATTTAACTTCAGCACCCAATGCCACCAGTGTTTCGATCAACACAGCAGTCTGGATGGTCATGTGCAAACAACCAGCGATACGCGCACCTTTCAGGGGCTGGCTGGGGCCGTATTCGGCACGGATAGACATAAGACCGGGCATTTCAGCTTCGGCCAGGCGGATCTCTTTACGACCCCAATCGGCTAAACTCATATCAGCCACTTTGTAAGGCAGGCTGAAATCGATGTTTTTTAATGACATATGGTTTGTTTTATAAGGCACAAATGTAAATTGATAGAATAAAATACTATAATTATTATTTTATTTGGAATAAATATGCTGTTTTTATAGCTTTATGCAGAATAAAAATCATTTTTACCATGTCAAAAGCTTCTAAAAAAGTGGAATCCACTAACCATAGTTTTTCACTTGATGAAAAGGATATGGCCATCCTGCGGGAGCTGCAGCAGAATGCCCGTGCAACGGTGAAAGAGATCGCCGATAAAGTGCATTTAAGTACTACCCCGGTGCATGAGCGTATCAAGCGTATGGAAGAGACCGGTGTGATTCGGCAATACGCTACCCTGGTGGATCATTCCAGGGTAAAAAAGGGATTGATGGTGATCTGTTATGTATCCCTCAAACAACATAACCGCAACGCCGGTGCCAAATTCATCAAGAGCATTTACGAGATGAATGAAGTGATCGAATGTTACAATATCTCTGGCGAATTTGATTTTATGCTGAAAGTGGTGGCAGAAAACATGGATGCCTATTACGATTTCCATGTAAACAAGTTAAGCCAGGCCGAGAACCTGGGTCATGTACAGAGCGTATTTGTAATGGGCGTAATCAAACAGACACACGTATTAGTCTATTGAAAAGTCATGAATACAAAAAGAATCAAGCATCAAGCATCAAGCATCAAGTAAGGCGTGTTTGCGTATTGGCGCATTAGCTTTGAGCCGCGAGCTGTGAGTATCCAGTATCCAGCATCCAGTATCCAGTATCCAGCATCCAGCATCCAGTATCCAGCATCCTTACCTCCGGGTCACTCTTTTTCTATTCCCCAACAATAATTTGTTCTGTAACCAACGGCTGGCATAGGCTCCGGCAATACCTACTGCTGCGCCGACGATGACATCGGTGGGGTAATGTTCGCCGAGGTATAACCGGGAATACCCTACTCCCGTAGCCCAAACAAAAGCGGGTACGGTCACGTACCATTTATGGCAGGTCAGGGCAAGCGAAGTAGCCGTTGCAAAAGCCAGCGAAACATGCGCAGAGGGCATGGATTTACCGGTTTCAGAAGCGTCGTTGGGAAATACTTCCAGGGGATATTTCCGGTAAGGGCGTTCCCTGTTGACCGCGATCTTGATGGCTTCCGTGGCTACGGTGGTTAATACCACACTGCCCAGTATTTCAAGTGACCTGCTTGTAAGCAGGCTGTCCTTGTTAAGCACAGCGGTAGCCAGCATAACGGCAGGAAGGCCTACGGAGATGGGTTTGGCTGTAGAAGAAAAACCTTTCCAGACGCTGCTGCCGGGTTGTGAAGGATTGATCTGTTTGAGCAGGTTTATATCCCAGTTCTGCGCCTTACTGCTGCCCGGGGTCAGGAGTGTAACACACAAACAGATTGCCGGAAGGCAGTATTTCATAAGTTTTCTCATGACAGATTCTCTAAACTTTCCTGTATGGTTCTGATACGGGCTTCCGCATCTGATTGTTTTTTTCTTTCCAGTTCCACCACTTCAGGTTTGGCGTTCTGCACAAAACGTTCGTTGCCGAGTTTTTTGATCACGCTTTCCAGGAATTTCTGCTGGTGTTCCAGGTCTTTCAGCAATTCTGCTTTCAGGTTGCCCGCATCCAGCTGCCGTTCTGTTTCGATGAAGAATTTATCTTTCTCCACGGCCACCACGATACTGTTGGCAATGGTGCCATCTGTGTAAGCAATGCTTTCCGCATTGACCTGTTTCAAGAGGATATTCTCTATGGCACGGTATCCCGCATCGGCCCCTGTTTGAATGAACAGTTTGATGGGATCCTTGGGCTTTAACTGGTTTTTGTTCCTGGCATCACGCAGGGCCGAGATCACTTTTTTCAGCAATTCGCCTGATGCCAGCACGCTTGAATCGAATGGCTGTAAGGCCGTTTCCTGTTTTATACAAAGGTCGTCCGCCTGCTCTTTCAACAGATGGTAGATCTCTTCTGTAATGAAAGGCATGAAAGGATGCAGCAACTGCATCAGTTCTTCAAAATAACCGATGGTTGTATCATAAACCGTTTTGTCAATCGGTTGTTCAAAACCGGGTTTGATCCACTCCAGGTACCAGCTGCAGAAATCATCCCAGATCAATGAATAGATCGTTTTTAACGCTTCGCTTAAACGGAACTGGTTCATCAGTCCGCTTACTTCAGCTTTTACCTCGTTCAGGCGATGGACGAACCAGTTCACTGCAAAGTGGTGAGTGGTGAGCGGGGAGTGCTCAGATTGACGGCCCTCCCACATTTTGATCAGCTTCAGTGCATTCCAGAGTTTGTTGTTGAAATTACGCCCCTGTTCCAGCGCCGATTCATCAAAAAGGATATCATTACCGGCAGGGGAGGCGATCATGATGCCAAAACGGGTGGCATCTGCTCCGTAGGTGTCGATCAATCCCAACAGGTCGGGACTGTTGCCCAACTGTTTACTCATTTTCCGGCCTTGTTTATCCCGCACCATACCGGTGAAATAAACATCTGTAAAAGGCTGTTTGCCTTTGAAAGCATAACCGGCCATGATCATACGGGCCACCCAGAAAAAGATGATATCCTGTCCGGTAACCAGCGTGGTGGTTGGATAATAATACTGGTAATCGGGATTTCCCGGATTGCTGATGCCCTTGAACACTTCCATGGGCCAGAGCCAGGAGGAGAACCAGGTATCCAGGCAATCCTCGTCCTGTCTGATATCTGCCAGGGTAAGTGTGGCTCCGTTGCCCTGCTGGCTGAATTGTTCCAGTGCCTCTTCTTTGGATGCCGCTACCACAAAACTTCCATCGGGGGCATAATAGGCGGGGATCTGCTGCCCCCACCAGAGCTGACGGCTGATACACCAGTCCTTGATGTTTTCCATCCAGTAACTATAGGTGTTCTTTAGTTTGGAAGGATGGAACTGGATGGTATCATTCATCACGGATGTTACGATCTCAGGGTTCTGACCAAT
Organism: Sediminibacterium sp. FW305-C-269; assembly: GCF_058231045.1. Taxonomy (NCBI): domain Bacteria; kingdom Pseudomonadati; phylum Bacteroidota; class Chitinophagia; order Chitinophagales; family Chitinophagaceae; genus Sediminibacterium; species Sediminibacterium sp. FW305-C-269. The sequence goes on from NZ_JBIQXQ010000002.1 coordinate 793,505, forward strand.
GAGTTTCTTCATGTCCATGAACCATTGCAGCGATAACCGGCTTTCGATCACGGCACCCGTTCTTTCACTGGTGCCCACCTGTCCCTTGTAGTCTTCTATTTTTTGTACCTGATGAATCGCAGCAATATCTTCCACAATTTTTTTCCTGAGTACAAAGCGGTCCAGGCCCTGGTACGACAATACCAGGTCGGATGGATGGTCCTCCTGCAGGTCTTCTGCCGTAAATTTGCCTTCTGCATCCAGGGTATTCAGGGCTTTCAGGTTATGTTTCCTTCCCAGCTCGTTGTCATTCTTATCGTGAGCCGGTGTAATCTTTAAAGCACCTGTTCCGAAACCGGCATCCACGTACTCGTCTGCTATCACAGGGATCTTCCGGTTGATCAGCGGAACAATCACTTGTTTACCCACCAGATGCCTGTATCGTTCATCGGTTGGGTTTACGCAAATAGCCACATCACCTAAAATGGTTTCCGGCCTCGTGGTTGCTACGGTGATGCTGCCGCTGTGATCGGTCAGGGGATAGCTGATATAATATAATTTGGAGTCAACCTCCTTAAAAATCACTTCTTCATCACTCAAAGCGGTTTTACCGGCAGGGTCCCAGTTCACCATTCGCAGTCCCCGGTAAATAATCCCTTCCTGGTGCAGCCGGATGAAAATGCTGATCACTGCTTTGTAATAATCGGGATCCATGGTAAAGGAAGTGCGGTTCCAGTCGAGACTGCAGCCCATTTTCTTCAGCTGCTGTAAAATGATGCCGCCATATTTTTCTTTCCATTCCCAGGCATAAGCCAGGAACTCTTCCCGGCTGAGCGAAGATTTTACGATACCCCTTTCGCGCAGCATGGCCACCACTTTGGCTTCGGTAGCAATGGATGCATGGTCGGTTCCGGGAACCCAGCAGGCATTTTTTCCCTGCATGCGTGCCCGTCGCACCAGGATATCCTGGATGGTGTTATTGAGGCAGTGCCCCATATGCAATACGCCGGTAACATTGGGTGGGGGGATCACTACGGTATAGGGCTCCCTGCCATCCGGCCGGCTGCTGAAATAATCTTTGTTGAGCCAATGCTGGTACCACCTGGCTTCTACTTCATTGGGAAGAAAATTCTTGCTCAGTTCCATTTTATATGCTTAACACTGAATGCTTACTGCAGAACGGGGCAGTTTACCGGGCGAACCGGAATCGTTGGTGTCAGCGTCCGGTATGCAGCTGTATCGTTCCGCATTTTCAGGTTTGCAAAAGTAAGGAAAAGCAGGCTGGAGCGGCCCCTGTATTACCAGGTGGGGATAATCGGGTTACCAGCCTCGAAAATGGCAGAGGGAAAAGGTGCCGGTGGAACCGGCATGACCTGTGTGGGCAGGAGGGCTTTTTTCAGGGAAAGGGAGCGGCAGCATTCTTTTACCTTGTTGCCGATGCCATTTACCGCATACCCGGCAGGGTTACTGCAGGCAGCCAGGAACAGGATCAGCAAAAAAGACAGCAGGTATTTCATAACAATTGGATACAGGTCAAAGTTAAACAACTGGCCAACCCGGTATGGTTAACCAAGGTTAATTATGGCAAACGTTTGGTTAATAAAAAAGTTACAGTTGCCGGAATTTATTTCATTGGTCGTGATCCTGTACCGATTCTTACAGTGGAAGCCGCTATTTTTTTGAGACAAATTTTCCCTGTCCACCCGGAATAACGGGAGGCAAGCAACAGGCGGCGCGGGTAAGTATAAGATCCTAGTAAACTTTTCTGCCTGTCCATTCAAGGTAGGCTATCACTACGATCACAATGAAAATAATGATACCGCCGATGGTCAGGAGTTTTTTTTCGTCTACCGGAGAATGTTGTTCAGATTGCTCCATAGAAGTTGTTTTTAACGGGTGAATCAATCAACAGGAATTGGATCAGGAACGATGCCTTTGCTGTACTAAAGACGCTCTGAGGATAAATGCCTTGTTAAGGACAGAGGATTTTAAAAAAAGTACCGTTAAAATACGCAGTAAATCTCAAATTTGCAAGGCTAACTTGTGCACATGCAATTCGCAATTGTTGATATAGAAACCACGGGGGGATTTCCCCAGCAACACGGGATCACCGAGATCGCTATAGTATTACATAACGGGAGCGAAGTGGAAGGCCGGTATGAGACCCTGGTGAACCCGCACCAGCCCATTCCCCCCTTTATCGCCAATATGACGGGTATTTCAGATGCCATGGTAGCAGTCGCCCCCTCTTTTGAGGAAGTGGCCCCTTACATCTTTAACCTGTTGAAAGACAGGATATTCGTTGCGCATAACGTCAACTTTGATTTCTCTTTTGTCAAACACCACCTGCAGGAAGCGGGCTTTCATTTACAAACGCCCAAACTCTGCACCATCCGTTTAAGCCGGAAAGTATTTCCCGGTTACCGCAAATATGGGTTGGGACATTTATGCCGGGAACTGGGTATCAGCATCGAAAACCGACACCGTGCGGGGGGAGATGCGCTGGCTACGGCCCGGGTATTGGATATGGTGATCAGGAACAATGGGGGTATGCTGATCAGGGAAATGCTGAAAAAGGAGAACAAGGGGCAGTTGCTGCCTCCCAATCTTCCCGAACAGTTTGTACTGGACCTGCCCGAACAACCCGGCGTGTATTATTTCCACGATGCCAAAGGCAAGGTCGTATACGTGGGGAAGGCCAAGAATATCAAAAAAAGGGTGGTGAGTCATTTCACCGGTCTGGATATTTCCAAAAAACGCCAGGATTTTTTGCGTAGCATCTATTCGGTCAGTCATGCACCCTGTCCAACCGAATTCATCGCTTCTTTGCTGGAAAGTGTGGAGATCAAACGCCTATGGCCTGCTTTCAACAAAAGCCAGAAAAGGTATGAGCAATTGTGGGGCATTTACCATTTTGAGGATAGCAGGGGGTATCGTCGCCTGGCCATCGATAAAAAGCAGAAACATACCACACCCATCGCCAGTTTTTCGATGCTGGTGGATGCACACCGTTTGTTGTGGAAGCTGGTGAAGGAATTCGAGCTGCATCCGGTGCTTTGTTTCCTGGATGCGACAGGTGCTGCGGAACTGCCGGAGATAACAAGTTATAACCGGTCGGTTACAGCAGCACTGGACTGGCTGGAAGCACAGAAAGAAACCTTCCTGATACGCGACAAGGAAGCCTGTGTGCTGGTGGAGGAAGGGAAATTTTATGGGATGGGAAAGATCGGAAAAGATACGGATATCACCCGTATAGAACATATCAAACCACAGCTGGTGGCTTATCCGGAGAACGAAGTGTTACGTTCCATGATCCGGAACTTTGCAGAACGGTATCCCCATAAAGTGGTGAAGATCGCCTGATGGGACCGGCAGCAGAAAGTGAATAATTTTTCTTTTTTTCTTTCAGGTCCGCCACCTACATTCGCCTCCCTAAAAAATATTTCAAAACAGACCTGTCCGTGGCGGGTGTTAACATTTTAATATAAGTGCATGTCATCTTTCGCATCGTTAATTGCTGCTAAACTCAATATCAGGGCCGTACAGGCAGAAGTTGTTCTGGAATTATTTGCAGAGGGTGCTACGGTTCCCTTTATCGCCCGTTACCGGAAAGACCGTACCGGCGGATTGGATGAAGTGCAGATACTGCAGATACAGGATGAGGCCAAATTCCTGAAAGAGTTTACGGAAAGAAAGGCTTTTATCGAGAAGTCGATCACTGAGCAGGGTAAGATGACCGAATACCTGCAGGGTAAGATCGATGCGGCCACCACCATGGCCGAGCTGGAAGATATTTACCTGCCGTATAAATCAAAAAGAAAAACAAAAGCACAGACCGCACGCGAGAATGGCCTGGAACCGCTGGCACAACTGATGCTGGAGCAGACAGCGGCCGATATCAGCGCTGAAGCAGCGAACTACATCACTGAAAAAGTAAAGACCGCAGATGAAGCACTGCAGGGTGCCCGTGATATCATTGCAGAAATGATCAATGAAGATGTAAACCTGCGCGCCAAACTGCGTAAACTATTTGAAGATACTGCCACCCTGCAGAGTAAGGTACTTGCCGATAAGGAAACCGAGGGCATCAAGTACAAAGACTATTTTGACTTTTCTGAACCCATCTCCAAAGTGCCTTCTCACCGGATCCTGGCGGTGCTGCGTGGTTTTATGGAAGGTTTTCTGCGCATGTCCATTGCGCCATTGGAAGAAGATGCCCTGGCATTGCTGGAGAAAGACCATGTAAAAGCCCTGACACCTTCCACTGAGCACGTGAAAAAAGCAATCCGTGATGCTTACCGCAGGCTGATGCAGCCGAGCCTGGAAACAGAATTCCGTACGGCGTTGAAACAGAAAGCCGATGAAGAAGCGATCAATGTGTTTGCGGAGAACCTTCGCCAGTTATTACTGAGTGCACCGCTGGGCAGTAAACGGATTCTGGCCATTGATCCCGGTTATCGTACCGGTTGCAAAGTGGTTTGCCTGGATGAGAAAGGCGAACTGCAGAAAACGGACCTGATCTATGTGCATGAGCCCAACCGTATTTACGATAGCGAATACAAGATCAAAGAACTGGTAGCTAAATACCGGATCGAGTGTTTTGCGATTGGTGACGGAACAGCAGGAAGGGAAACAGAACAGTTCATCAAGAACCTGAATCTTGGACTGCCGGTGTTCCTGGTGAACGAAGACGGTGCTTCCGTGTATTCCGCTTCGGAAACGGCAAGGGAAGAATTTCCGGAAGAAGATGTTACTGTGAGGGGTTCTGTCAGTATTGGCCGTCGTTTGATGGACCCGCTGGCGGAACTGGTGAAGATCGACCCGAAAAGTATCGGGGTAGGACAGTACCAACATGATGTGAACCCGTTCCGGTTAAAGGAGAGGCTCGACCAGACCGTTGTCAGTTGTGTGAACAGTGTGGGTGTGAACCTGAATACGGCCAGCAAACACCTGTTGGGTTACGTGAGTGGTATTGGTGGATCACTGGCTGAGAATATCGTACGGTATAGAAATGAGATCGGAAAGTTCACCAGTCGCGACCAGTTACTGAAAGTGCCCAGGCTTGGCGGAAAAGCTTATGAGCAGTGTGCAGGGTTCTTACGGATCAAGGATGGCGGGAATCCACTGGATGCCAGTGCCGTTCACCCTGAAACTTACCCGTTGGTAGAAGCCATTGCGGCGGATGCCGGCATTGAAGTGAGTTCGATCATCGGTAATGAGCATGTGCTGAAGAAAGTGGACGTGAAGAAATATGTATCCGAACAGTTCGGAGAACTGACCATCCGCGATATCCTGACTGAACTGCAGAAACCGGGACTGGATCCCCGCAGTGAACTGGAGCAGTTCTCTTTTGCCAATATCTATAAACTGGAAGACGTGCAAGTGGGCATGATTGTGCCGGGTTCTGTGACCAACCTGACACGTTTCGGGGCTTTTGTGGATATCGGCGTGAAACAGGACGGGTTGGTACATGTAAGCGAGATCGCTCACCGTTATATCGGGGACCCTTCTGAGGCGCTGAAACTGGGTCAGAAAGTGACGGTAAAAGTACTGGACGTAGACCTGGTGAGAAAACGTATCGCATTGTCGATCAAACAAACAGAAGAAGCCCCGGCCAGAAACCAGCGACCGGCAGGTGGCCGTAATCCGCAGGAACGTCACCAACAGAAACCGGCAGCAGAAAGGAGCGTGGAAGATGCTTTGAGCCTGTTAAAGAAGAAATTTGGAAAATAACCTGGCAAAATCAGTATTTTGTTTGTCTAATATTTTTCCCATGAAACAGTTTCTCTGTGTGATCCTTTTTTCCGGTTTGTATTTTGGCGTTGCTGCCCAGACAAAAGTGAACCCGGTGATCAAGCAATTCGGAACGGTAACGGAAGTGCCTTATTCTGTAGAAAACCCGGATCCCAAAATGAATTACAAAGTGGTGGTGGAAGTGAGCTCGGATAACCCCAAACCCGAAAATGTACATGAATTCTTTGAGAAAGTAGGCGCTGTAGTGAACCTGCATGCGTTGGGCGGCATTCCTTCCAAAAACCTGCACGTGGTAATGGTCATTCATGGGCCAGCCGCACAATACGTGGTGAATAATGAAGCATACCAAAAGAAATTTCATACCGATAATCCCAATATCCCCCTTTTCAAAGAACTGGAAGCCGCAGGTGTGAAGATCTTTGTTTGCGGACAGTCGCTTAACAAAAGACAAGTTTCTCTCGCTTCTGTAACGCCGGAAGTGAAACCGGCATTGTCTGCCATTACCACATTGACAATGTATCAATTGAAGGGGTATGCGTTTCTGAAGTATTAATGAGTGAATGAGTGAATGGATGAGCGAATGCTCACTTTTACTTGGTAAGGAGTTGTTTGATGTCTCTGTTTTCGTAGATGATCTTGTCTCCGCCTTCGAAACCGGCCTTGATCATGGCGTTGGCCAGCTGGATAGAGGTGAGTCCTATATTGGGATATATTTTGCTCAGAACAGGTTTGTACAATAGTCTTGATATCCTGTAAAAAAGATTGGGTTCCACCCTGGGGGTTACCGGGTAAATATAACCCGGCCTGAAAATGAACAGGCACTTAAAACCCAGACTTTCCAGGATTCGCTCAGCAATGCCTTTGTCGCGGGCAAACATGAGTTTGCTGTTACCTGTTCTGTCTGCTCCCTGGCCGCTTAAGAAACAGAAGGTGGAGTCAGGGCTATGTTGCTTTAGCATTTCCGCAAATGCCCTGGTATAATCCACCGTAATGGTTTTGAAATCTTCCCTTGTAACAGAACCTGTGTAAACACCAAGGCAGTAGAAACAAATATCCTGCCCGTTGAAATACGCTTCAATGCCTGTCAGGTTCAGGAAATCATCGTGTATGATCTCCTGCAGTTTCGGATGTGAAAATCCCAGGGGTTTACGGGTGATGGAAGTAACTTTTGCTACATCCGGTCTTTGCAAACAGGAATCCAGTATCAATTTACCCATCATCCCATTGGTCCCGGCAATTAAAATATGTTGCATACAAAACTGTTATGCCATTCACTCATCCACTCATTCACTCATCCACTCATCCACTCATTGCTCAATACTCCGGATTCACCCCCACATAATTATGCGGCGTGATGGCTTTGAGTTCTTTTTTAATGGCGGCGCTCACTTTCAGTGTACCGATAAAATCATGGATGGCTTTTTTATCGATCTTATGATTGCCGCGGGTAAGGTCTTTCAGCGCCTCATATGGATTGGGGTAATTCTCCCTGCGTAAAATGGTCTGGATGGCTTCTGCAACTACGGCCCAGTTATTGTCAAGGTCTTCTTTTAATTTGGCCTCATTCAGCACCAGTTTGTTCAAGCCTTTTTCCAGTGATTTGAGGGCAATCACCACATGTCCTACCGGTACCCCGATGTTTCTGAGTACGGTGGAATCGGTCAGGTCGCGCTGCAGGCGGCTGATGGGCAATTTGGCCGATAAATGTTCCAGCAGGGCATTGGCCAGTCCCAGGTTACCTTCCGCATTTTCGAAGTCGATCGGGTTGACTTTATGCGGCATGGCGGAAGAACCCACTTCCCCTTTTTTGGTTTTCTGTTTGAAATAATCCACGCTGATATAGGTCCAGATATCGCGGCAAAGATCCAGCAGGATATTGTTGATGCGTTTGATGGCATCAAAATGGGCAGCGAGACTGTCGTAATGTTCGATCTGCGTGGTGAACTGCATACGTTGTAATCCCAGCGTATCTTCTACGAAGGCATTGCCCAGCAAGACCCATTTTTTCCTGGGGAAGGCAACATGATGGGCGTTGAAGTTACCGGTGGCGCCGCCAAATTTGGCTGCATAGGGAATGCTGCTGAACAATTCGATCTGGTTGTTCAATCGTTCTACAAATACCATGATCTCTTTTCCCAGACGGGTGGGAGATGCAGGCTGTCCATGCGTACGTGCCAGTAACGGAACCTGTTTCCATTGGGCGGCCAGCTGGTACAGGTGATTCTGCAGGTTGATCAGGGACGGCAGGTACTCGTGTTCCATACAGTGTTTCCAGCTGAGTGGTATGGCGGTATTATTGATATCCTGCGAAGTAAGCCCGAAATGGACCCATTCCTTTAACTGGGGGATACCGGCTTTGTCGAGCTGTTCTTTCAGGAAATATTCCACTGCCTTCACATCATGGTTGGTGATGGATTCGATCTGTTTGATCTGTTGGGCATCGTCGAGACTGAATTCGTCCAGCATTTTTTTCAAAGCGATCCTTGCTTTGGGAGTGAGTTTGAAAAACTTCTGGTCTGCCAGGAAGAAGAAATATTCCACTTCCACCAAAACCCGGTATTTGATGAGGGCATATTCTGAAAAGTACTCGTCCAGGTGATGTACCTGCTTTCGGTAACGGCCATCGATGGGTGAAATTGCGGTAAGCGAAGAAAGCTCCATGGTTGGGTATGATTGGGATTTAAAATTAGAAATTGGCCATTCGTAATGAGGAAAAAACCTGTTTTAGCAATTTATTCATCACTAATTAAGTTTCTTTGTGACAAAATTAGCCGAATTGGACAAGAGAATACGCATTGGGGCCGTAAGTTATTTAAATACACGGCCATTATTGTACGGATTTAGGCGCTCGGGACTGATGGAGAGGGTAGATCTGGTAGAAGCTTATCCCGCCCGGGTGGCAGCCATGTTGCTGAATGATGAAGTGGATGTGGGACTGGTGCCTGTTGCGATCATTCCCCTTTTGAAGGAATCACATATTATCACGGATTACTGTATCGGTGCCGACGGGGAAGTGGCTTCTGTGGGTATTTTCAGCGAACAGCCTTTGGAACAGGTGGAAAAGGTTTTACTGGATTACCAGAGCCGAACTTCTGTGAATCTGGCCAGGGTATTGCTGAAAGAGTACTGGAAAAAGAGCCCGGTACTGGAAGATGCCCGTGAAGATTTCCGCTCACATATCAAAGGCACTACAGCCGGGGTGGTGATTGGCGACAGGGCACTCGAACAGTTGCAGATTTCCCCATACTGTTACGATCTGGGAACTGCCTGGAAGCAACATACGGGACTGCCCTTTGTATTTGCAGCCTGGGTGGCCAATAAGGCATTACCTGAGGATTTTCAGGATGCGTTTAACCGGGCCAATGCCTACGGTATTTCGCATATGGAAGAAGTGGTGGCATCAGAAAAACCTTATCCGGTGTATGATCTGATGGATTATTATACCCGTAATATCAGCTACCAACTGGATGATCGGAAGCGGCAGGGACTGGCATTGTTCCTGCAAAAACTGAAAGAACTGTAAAGAAAGGATAATGTATATCCGGGGGGTGCTTATCTAAAAAATCGAAAAATACATCATTGATATTGGCTGACATCATTTTCAGGGATCGATCACTGCCTCATTCAGCCCGCTTCCGGATTGAAAAATGGTAGCATTCAGAGATAGGGAGTCAACCATCTTTAAAACATCTTGTAAAAATGAGGCTTGTTTGCAACGATTTTAGGCAGTAAGCTCCATAGGATGAAAACATTTTTTGAAAGCCCTGTAATCTGCTTGTATTCAGTGAACGGGTTTTTGAATTGGAACAGGTGTTTCAATAGGCTGCATACAACGAAGAACAAGAGACCCCAGGTATAATTCAGTAACTGAAAAAAGAACCAGCCTAATCCATATTGTTTTCTTATACGCAAATGGTTAGACACGATGAGTTGCAGGCCCTTTTTGTCAAAAATATTTTCATAACTCTTATCGATGCTGTTGGTTGCCTTAGTGATGGATTCTCCCATCAAATGAATGATCCTGATATTTCCGTAGAGAAAAATTTCACCATGTTTTTGCAAACGACTGCACCATTCCACTTCTTCAGCGTATAGGAAAAAATCTTCATCCATCATCCCTGCTTTTGAAAGAATCTGTTTTTTTACCATCAGGAAGGCCCCGCTAACCCAATCGACTTTCACGCTATCTGCTGCACGCTCTACTCCTGGTTTTCGGGCATGCATTTTTTTAGCGATCCAGCTTAAAAAACTTCCCCAATAAGGAATGGGCATGATATGATTCACTCCTCCCTTTACAAAATAAGAGCCGGAAATCTGTGGCCTAAAATCTTCATACAACAATTGTACCCCACATGCCACATGATTTGTGTTAATAAATTGCGCAAAGCATTTTTGTATGGCATTCTCCAAAATCAGGGTATCCGGATTGAGCAGCAGCAAAACATCCCCCTTTGCCAGCCTCATTCCCTGGTTGTTAGCCCGCGCAAAGCCGGCATTATAGCCCATTTCCACCCAATGTACAAATGGGAATTCGGAACAGATCCGTTCTTTGCTGTCATCTCCGGATTGATTGTCTACAACAATCCATTCAAACCCGGTTCCGGACGAAAATGCCATGGCGGACCGAATGCAATCAATGATATGCGTTGCAGACCGGTAATTGACAATGATGACGGAGACTTGCATGAATTGCGGATAGATTTTTATTTGGTTATATAACTATACACCATCATCAGTTTGGAAAAGACGCCGGATCTGAGCCTTTTCAAACTGAATCGTTGCTGCAATTGAAGCATATGCCGAATCACCGGCAGTATTCTTTGTTCTTCAATGCCACTGTTTACAATATCGCTTATGTTTCTGATTGCATGATTACGCAACAGTCGCCAATAGTAATCGTAGATAAGGATATCCTTAAATGCTTTTCCGCCAATTTTGGAGGCAAATAGGATATTTTCTTTTAGGATAATACTGTCATTGTTTCGAACATAAACAGTAGTCTGATCCTCATGTAATCCGATGTTTACCAGGTGTTCATCCAGGTATACATAATCAAAACCCTTTTTCAGCAATCGAACATAATAGTCTACATCTACCAGCCAGATCATTTCCTCATCATATAGAACCTGGTCACGTACTGATGTACGCAACATGGTATTACTCGGAGGTCCGATCACCTGGGCCAATAACAGATGCAAAGGTTTTTTGCGAAGTTGGTGCAACAAAGATGGGATATGCTGCAAAATGGTATGATGGCCAGCTTCGTCTACGCCGGTATTTCTGCAGAATACGAATCCTGCCTCCGGCCTGGCTTCAAATGCTTTCAGGTATTTGGCCAATGCTTCCCGATCCTCAAGCCAATCATCCTGATGGAATAAAATAAAAAAATCTCCTCTTGCCAAGGTGATGGCATTATTCCAGTTCATAGGACTTCGGAGTGCAGGCGTATTTTGCGTATAACTGATGTTTAATGCTGTTTTATAAGGCTCAATAGCTATTTTTACAGTATTGTCCATTGTGTCGTCAGATATGATCACTTCCACATTCCGGTAGGTCTGCTGAAGAATGGAATCCAGCAAACGAGTTACATAAGCTGGTTTTTTGTAAGCAGGAATACAGATACTGATCAGTGGCTTCGACATATTTAAAATAAATCTATGAGTAGTTTGTTAGCAAATATAGCCAAAAGCATTATTGCTAAGTTTAGCCCCCAAAAGGCCGGGAACAGGTTTACTGACATAGGATGGTTTTTAGAAAAGATCCTAAAACATGAGGATGATCAAAGCATTAAAGTAAGATCATTGGAGCCCGGGAAAGTCTTTTATCAAAGGCCCTATGAATTATTGCATACTTATCGGGATATTTTTGTGAATGAAATCTATCTTTTTAAAGCCAAACAAGCGGATCCCGTTATTTTGGATTGTGGTTCTAATATTGGTCTGAGTGTGTTGTATTTTAAGACTATTTATCCCAATGCCTTAGTCTGGGCATTTGAGCCGGATAAAAGTAATTTTGAATTATTGGAGAAAAACATACAACAAAATCAGCTAAAGATGGTCAATGCGGCCTCAAAAGCTGTCTGGATACAAGATGGATTCATTTCTTTTTCGGGTAAGGGGTCGGAAGCCAGCAGAATCGATGCCAATAACGAGGACGGAGGAGCTCATCAGGTGCCATGTATACGCCTCAAAACGTTTATGCAGGATTTTGCAACGATCGATTTTTTAAAAATGGATATCGAAGGGGGTGAATATGCTGTTTTGAAAGATATAACAGAGGAACTTCATAGGGTTCAGCATTTTTTTCTGGAATATCATGGTAAGACCACCGAAACCAACCGGTTAAATGAGCTGTTAGAAATAATCAACAGGCAAGGATTTCAGGTCTATATCCGCAATGCGGCCGATAAGCTGAAAAATCCCTTTATCGAAAAAAGCACCGGAACCCAATTTGATGTTCAGCTGAATATCTTTTGTTATAAATAAAAGAGATGTTGCAAAAAACATTTATATCTGTGGTAATCCCCTGTTTTAATGACGGGGAATATTTGCCTGAAACCATCAGTAGGTTGATGAAGCAGACTTATCAGCATTTTGAGATCATCGTGGTTAATGACGGATCAACAGATTTGCATACGCTTGAGGTATTGACTCAGATCAGTGCCCAGGGGGTTACAGTGCTGCACAAGGAAAACGGACGAATGTCTTCTGCCAGGAACTATGGTGTTAAACATGCAAAGGGAAGTATTATAGCAGCCCTGGATGCAGATGATTATTACGAGAATAGTTTTTTCGAAAAAGCCATCGAGCGCTTCAGCAATAAGCCGGAAGTTGCCGTGGTTACCAGTCATATTCAGCTTTTCGGCGATTTCAATAAAGTTGCCAGGCCTAGAGGTGGTAATGAATTCAATTTTCTGTTTAACAGCGAATGTCCGGCATGTGCGATGGTCCGAAAATCATGTTGGGATGAAGTGGGCGGATATGATGAAAATATGAAAATGGGTTATGAGGATTGGGAATTTTATATACGCATTACCAAAAAAGGCTGGATCGTGGAAGTGATTCCGGAAAAGTTATTATTCTACCGTCAGACACAAAGCTCCACACATAAAAACGATACCCTTCCGAACCGGCAGGCTATTATCAATTATATTGTGGACAAACATAGCGACTGGTATCTGGCGAATCTTAAAAAACTGATTGCATCAAAACAAGTGCTTTATACGGAAAGCAGGGTCTCATTACCTGTTATTTTCAGGATGTTCCTGAACAGGATAAGAAAAAAATATGCCTGACAGGTACATAGGGATTATTCAGGAAAATCTATATTCCATGGTATCTGCATTGTATTTTAATTGCTTCAATTAAAATCCTTGTATTGCTGCCGAGGTTCTTAGTTCGGGGGAGTTCGGATTTGATTAGGGGGAATGATCAGATTTTTTATACTTTCTTTTATCAATGATTCAATAAACCCTTGAGTGCATCTATCCGGAATCGGATCACCGGTAAGGCTTTGGCGGGTTTACCCTGCAATGTATAATAGATAGCAAGGATCAGTGAAGCGCCCAGTTTAAAGAGGTACTCAAATATTTTTTTATAAAAAGTCCATTTGCCTTTTTGCAGGGTTCTCACTCTTTCGCCCCTGCCAATACCGCTGGCAACCCGGTACATATATTCCCGTGTTAGTTTGATGGTTTCAACCACATGGTGAACCCTTATGGATGGATCATAATAAATGGTACGTCCCAGCTCCTTCAGGCGAAAGAAAAAATCCTTGCCTTCGCCACCGATACGTAAAGTGCCTACCACACCGGGCAGCGCTTCATTGAAACCGCCGATCGCATCAAAATCTGCCTTGCGGATGATCATGTTAGACTCCAGCGGGTATTTATTGGGGGCAAAAACAGTGGTGTGTGTGCTGTAATGAAAATGTCCCACCAGTGATGATACATAATGGCTCATCCATGCCGGTTCATTGGGAATATAGCGGGGGATGATGCGCCCTCCCAATCCACCTGCATCGGGATGCGTGTTAAAAAAATGCACGATCCGTTCCAGGTAATCCTTGTCGGCAATCGCATCATCATCCATAAAACAGAGCAGGGGCGACTTTGCATAGGATGCGCCGGTATTTCGGGCAAATGATGCCCCCTGTTTTGGCTCGTTGTAATAGGAAAAGTTGGCATCGCCATGACTGGCGATAAAATGCTCGCATACCTGTTGTGTATGATCGGTTGAGTTATTGTTGACGATGATCACTTCATAAGCCTCTTTTCCCAGGGTTTGGTTGAACAGGCTCTCCATGGCATCCCTGATGTATAGGCAACGGTTATAGGTACAGATAACGACAGATATCTTGAGGGTTTCACTCATACAGTTTGCAAAGATAACAGGGCTTTCTGTACAATCCGGCCCCAATGGAAGAATTGATAAAAGCTTTCAGGAATAGGGGCGGGGGGCTGGTCAGCCTGCCGGAACATCTGTTTCACAAATTCCGGCCAGTCGTAATCATCCACTAACTGCAGGGTATCTCCCGTGAGCGAAACATCAATCCCCCTGGCACCACTGCGTGTAGAAACAGAAGCGAGGTTATGGGCCAGTGCATCTACCTGTTTGATCTTGATGCCGCTGCCAAGGGTTACCGGGTTGATAAAACAATCGGCTCCTTTCAGGTACAGGTCAATATCAGGTACAAAATCCTTGAAAATAATATCGGGATAAGCTTGCAATACGTCTTTCCACTGCTTACTGATACGGCTTCCGCAGATCAATATACGGAAGGGCAGCTGGTAGCCATGCAGCAAAGGCAGTAATTCGCTGACGATGATGCGCAGTGCATCGGTATTGGGCAGGTAATCGAGGGTGCCGTTAAAGAGAAACAGGCGTGTATTGGCCGCGAGCCTGTTTTCCTGCAGCAACCGACCCCTTGCAATCAGTTTGTCATCCTGGGGTACAGGCTGGGTAATATCCGTTCCGTACGTGAGTACGCTGCATTTTTTCTCGTCCAGTTTCCACTGGCTAATGGCCCAGTCATGGTCTTCCCGGGTAATGAAAAAATTAAAATCTGCTTTCCGGTGTACCTGTTTCTCATACCACTGGTACAGGGACCACCAGGGTTTTTGCATATCGCGGAAACGGTGTGCCTCAATATTATGAGAACGGATCACAAAGGGTTTACGGGTGATCCGGCGAAGCAGGATACCCAGCCATCCCAGATAGGAATGTTCGATACAGAACAGGTCTATCTGCTGCGTTTGAACGAGTTTGCGCAACCGGAACAATGCCAGCAGGTTGGCCGGTCCTTTTTTGTGGTGGTACAGGATAGGGTATACCGGTTGGTTCCAATCGGGTTTTGCCGGGTTATCCTTTGAGATTGCCAGTATCACCGGGGTTAGTCGGGCAAGCTGCCTGTAAAACGCAACCACACATTTCTGGCCACCCATCTGTGCAGGGAACACTTTGTATGAAACAATGCCCAGTACAGTGAGGGACCGCATATCAGGCGATTGCTTTAGGTTTTCGCAAAGTGATGATCACTGCCCCTATCAAAATCAGCCAGATAAATGCGGAAGCTCCGATAGCTGCCCGGTTGCTGGTGTAAAAGGAAGCAGGCTTGAACTCGAATACGATCCTGTGATCTCCCGCAGGGACCTGTAATCCGCGCAATACATAATTGGTTCTTACAATCGGCGCCTCTTTACCATCAATGGTTGCTATCCAGCCACCATCGTAAAAGATTTCGCTGAATACGGCGAATTCGGTGTTTTTGGAGGAGGATTTGTATTCGATAATGTCATTGTCGTTGTACACCAGCCTGATAAAAGCGCTACTATCTCTGGTGGCATTGGCTACCAGGTTTTTGCGGTCGGCTTCCTCCAGGATGGCGGTATCTTTCGGATTGAAATTGGTCAGAGCCTTCATCACTTCGGCTGGCCCTTTTTTGTAATCCAGGGTACGTACAAACCAGGCGGCACCCAATGCTTCCGGGTTTTGTTGTGCCATCAGTTGCTGCCCGTTCTGCTGTGCAGAAGTGATGATGTATTTGGTGTTCAGCATATCCAGCACCGGCAGGCAGTTGGGAAAATTATAGAGCTGTTTCTCGATCAGGTCCTGGTAAATGCTGAGTTTGGCAGGATGATAACCTCCGATAGAGTTATGGAAATAAGCAGTTAACGGACCTCCATTGAATGCTGCAGCAATGCCTTGCGATACATCCAGCACACGGTAATAACCGGTATCCTGTGTAATTTGCTGGTCAACCTGGCCGGGTTTGAACCTGTCTTCATAATCAGAAGCTTCCGTATAATTATCTGCATTCAGGTATTTGGTATCGATCACCATTACATCAATGAATGCAAACAGACCCACTGCCAGCGTTACTGTCAGTGCATTTATTTTCTTTTTGATAAAGAGGAAGATGGCCAGTGCAGGTACCAGTATGAAAAGCAGGGAACGCAGCAGGTCGCCCATGAACAGGTTTTGCCTGTCCTGTTTAAGCCCGTTCAGGAAAGTCCGTATAGGGGGTTCTATCGCCGCTTTCTGTTGGGCATCGGTGATTGCATTGATGTTCTGTAACAGCACTTTATCAGGCTCACCCGAAAAATCGGCAGTGACATATACCAGCAAGGCCACCGCAAATACAGCTGCTACGGCCAGTAACCCTTTTTTGTATTTCCGGAACAATTCTTCCCGGTTGTGCTGTTCCAGTATGTGGTTCAACGACATAACTGATAACATACTCAGCAATAAAGTCGGTATCACCAATATCATACTGGGCGCCCTGAACTTGTTATACAGGGGCAGGTAATTCAGCAGGAAACTGTTGAAGCCTTCCAGGTATTTACCGGCGCTCATCAGGAAAGTGAGAACGCAGGCTGTGAGTATCCACCATTTGTGTTTGCCGTCCAGCAGTACAAAACCCAGTATGGCCAGGAAACACACGATGGCGCCGAGGTAGGGTGGACCGGCAGTGCCGCCAGCGCCATCAATACCTCCCCAGTAGAACTGGAGAAAACCCTGTAACTGCTGACCCAGTTGCTGCGGCATTTGCTGCAACGCTTCGATCGCTTTGGATTTGTCTTCCGCCAGTTCCAGGTTATGGCTGCTGCCGCCATACATTCTGGGGAACATCATTACCAAAGGTTCGGTCTTGTACATGCTGTAGCTGAGTGCATAGTCTTTGCTAAGGCCTGTTTTGGTGACTGTTGCCGTTGAATCTGCACCAGCCAGCTCACTGCCGCCGCGGATGGTCCTTTTGGAATATTCGTAGGTGGTGAACAGGGTTATGGCATTTACCATCACACCCAATAAAGTGGCAAAGATGACGAGCCCTGCAGAACGGAACAGGTGTTTGAAATCTTTTTCTTTGATCCAGCGGATACCCAGGCTTACACTCATGATCAGTGCAATGAGTGCACCATAATAGGTAATCTGTAAGTGGTTGGCAGAAATGAGCAAACCGGTAAACAGGGCGGTAAGGGTAGTACCCCAGAGATAACGCTTATCGTATAATAACAGGAGGGAACCGATAAAAGCAGGCAAATAAGCAATGGCTTGCATTTTGGTATCGTGCCCTACTGAAATAATGATGGGGTTATAGGTGGCATAGGCATAGGAGAGTGCTCCAAAAATGCCGATATACGGGTTGATGCGCAATACCTGGCTCAGGAAATAGAAACACACACAGGCCAGAAAGAAGAAACTAACGGGTTTGGGAAGGTTCAGCGTAAGCAGATTGGCGGCATATATGATGGAAACAGGGTTACTGCCCGGACTGACGATCTGGAAAGCCGGCATACCACTGAAAACGCCGTTTGACCATAGCGGGAAATGACCGTGTTTTTCCTGGTATTCAAAAGAGTTCTGGGCGGAAGCTTTCCATAAAGAAACATCCGACTGCTGCAATACCTTGCCCTGGAGCGAAGGTTTACAGTATACCAGTGCCACCACTAAAAACACCACAACTGCGATTGCGTGTGGCAGCAGATTCTTCCATTGAATTTTTTTCATTGTTTCCGGCTTAAGTGCAGCAAATTAATGGTATTTTGAACGAAATTTTTTATGAAGGGGCTTTTATTTTTAGCAAGACTGGCGCTGATCTGCAATGTGCTGTTCGGGTTCTGTCTGGTGATGCAACGGATGCATGATTATATGCCTCAGGGCAGTGTAAAAAGCACCATCATTGTACTGGGTTGGTTCGTGGCCCCCTTTGTGAACCTGGCAGCCAGTCTTTGGTTTTTATCGGTGAGGGTGTTGGGTAAGCCCCTGCCGCTTCCCGGCTGGCTGGCAATCAGTAACCTGTTATTCCTGGTATTGCAATTCTTTGTATACTTTATACTTGCTTCATGATACATACCATACTGAAAGATAAACCCACCAAACTGTTCCTGGGCATCACCGCTTTTTTTGTGGCCAATGCCCTCATTGCTGAATGTATTGGCGGAAAAATATTCTCGCTCGAAAAACTGCTGGGCGCCGATCCTTCCAACTTTACCATTTTTGGGCAGTCGGGACTGGCATTCAACCTTACCTGCGGGGTACTGCTCTGGCCGCTTGAGTTTGTGATCACTGATATCGTGAACGAATACTATGGCCCCAAAGCGGTGCGGAGGATCAGTTATACAGCGGTCATACTGATCACTTATGCATTCCTGATGTTCTATGCTGCCATGAAGATACCACCGGCGGATTTCTGGATCGGTTCCAAACAGGAAGCCGGTATCCCTAATATGCAGGATGCTTTCGGTGGCATTTTCGGACAGGGTATGTGGATCATATTGGGCAGCCTTACCGCATTCCTGGTTAGCCAGATCGTGGATGTGACGGTATTTCACCGCATCAAAAAAGTCACCGGCGAAAAATGGATCTGGCTGCGGGCCACCGGCTCTACGCTGGTATCGCAGCTGGTAGACAGCTTCGTGGTTCTGTTCATCGCTTTCAAAATCGGAAATGGCTGGAGCTGGCAATTGGTACTGGCCATCTGCCTGGTGAATTATATGTACAAGTTTACCATGGCCATCGTATTGACACCGGTCATCTATCTGATTGAAGTGCAGATAGAAAAATACCTGGGACATGAAACCGCCCGCAAAATGAAACAGGCGGCCATGGGTAAACAGGAAGAGCCTTTTACCAATTTACCGGCAGCGGGATAGATATTAATGAGTGAATGAGTGAATGATAGAATGAGTGAATGATAGGATGAGTGAATGAGTGGAGTTGTTAGATGCTCACAGCTCACTGCTAAATGCCAAATGCTAACCGCCAATGCGCTAACCTGCTTTACTCATCAATAAACTGCCCTCCTCAACTACTCCTGATAAACCAAAGACCCAAAGCCAAAGACCAAAGACAGATCAATGAGTGAATGAGCAATCGTGAGTGGTGAGTCGTGAGTGGAATTGTTAAATGCTCACAGCTCACAGCTCTCGGCTCAAAGCCAAATGCTAAATGCCAAAAGCCAGAGACAGCTCAACGAGTTAAGGGGTCTTGAATATGAGTTGGGGTTGTTGTTTCAGTAAGCGGATGACCACTTTGTCGATGGGGAGGGTGACGGATTCCTCGGTTAAGGAGTCCCAATCCAGCCAGCGGAATACTTCGCTTTCACCATTGGGGTCGGCAATCTGGTCGGGATGGAAATTGAAAGGAGTGGTTTGCGTGGGGATATTGATGTGCTGTTCGGCCTTTACCTTGTAATAAATGGAAATGATCTGGTCTTTGTTGTTAAAAGCGGAGATCTGAAAGAAGTCGGTGGTATAAATATGCTCCTGCACTTCCACTTCAATGCCGGTTTCTTCCAGGAATTCTCTTTGTAAGCAGTCGCGTGTGCCTTCGCCGATCTCCAATCCGCCGCCGGGTAATTTGGTGATGTACATGCCGCGGATAAACTCATCACTCACCAGTAAGCGATTGTTATCATCGAAAAGCAATCCATACACGCGTACGTTGAACAAAGCCATATTAAAACCATTTTTTCTTCATAAAATACCAACTGATCACCAGCGATACAATGAGTGAGATCACTACCGGTATGTAAAATGCATGGTTAGAGTGCTGGAAAGGGATGTCTACGTTCATGCCGTAGATACTGGTCACCAGGATGGGCAGGGAAAGGATGATGGTGATGGATGTCAGTCTTTTCATCACGCTGTTCAGGTTATTGCTGATGATGCTCGCAAATGCATCCATGGTACTGCTGAGGATATTGGTGTAAATATTGGCCATCTCCAGGGCCTGGCTGGTATCTACGATCAGGTCCTGCAGAAACTCACGCTCTTCTTCGTTCAGACCCAGGAAGTTGGTGCGCTCCAGTTTCATCATCAGCATTTCATTGCTGCGAAGGGCGGTTACAAAGTAAACCAGGCTTTTCTGTATCCGCATCAGGTTCAGCAGGTCTTCGTTGCTGTTGCTGTTGTACAGGCTGCTCTCGTACTGGTTCCTGCGGTGATTGATCTCTTTCAGAAATTCCATGAAGTTCTGCACCACTTTCTCAAACACTTTCAGGATCATCATGTTTTTCTTGTCGGGATGCCTTTTCTGGAAGGAGTTCAGGAACTTTTTGATGGCACCGTTGTCGAATGAGTTCACCGTTACGATCTGTGTATGCGTTAAAATGATACAGATGGGAATGGTGATATAAAATGCATCACTATCGTTGAAGGAATTGTTTTCGGTAGGTGTTTTGATGACAACGAAGCGTACATTGTCCTCCATTTCGTAACGGGGCCGCTCGTCAATATCCAGTGAGTCGCGCAGGAATTCGATGGGGATTTCCAGGTCTTCACTCAATTCTATGAATTCCTCATCTTTGAATGGGGGTACCAGGTTTACCCACACACCCATATCCGGTTTGTCGATCTCGAGGGTCTGACCATTGATATTTTTGAAGTACTGGATCATGGAAGCGGAACTTTTGGGAATGCAAAGATGCGGTTTATCCGGCTAACAATGCCCAGCTTTCTTATCAGTCCTCTATTGTAATCTCTCCTTTGAACACGAAAGATGCCGGTCCGCAAAGCCAGATGTTCCGGAAGCTGTGTTCACCCGTTTTTTCAAACTCAACTGCCAGGTGGCCTCCCTTTGTCTGAACTTCTATCCGGTTAAATCCGTTCTCATTGTGGGCAAATACCAGTGCCGATGCCGTTACTCCTGTTCCACAACTATAGGTTTCGTCTTCCACGCCACGTTCATAGGTTCGCACTATGATGCATTTTTCGTCGGGCTCCACAAAATTCACATTGATCCCTTTTTCAGCAAAATCCTTACTGTAGCGGATGTCTTTCCCTTCTTCGTACACATCCAGATTTTTGATATCGTTCGATTGTTTCACATAATGCGGGGAACCGGTATCCAGTATAAAATCGCCGTGATAATCAGCAACAGCGTCCACATCTTTCATCTTGAGATGGATCCAGCCATTATCGCCGAGTGAAGCCTTATGGTCGCCATCCACAGCGGTAAAAAGAAAACTGCTTTTATGGATACCCGTGTCGTAGGCAAAACGGGTAAGGCAACGGCCACCATTGCCGCACATGCTTCCTTCCCGGCCATCCGCGTTGTAATAGACCATGGAGAAATCATACCCTTCGGCGGTACCCAGCAGCATCAGTCCGTCTGCGCCAATGCCAAAACGCCTGTCGCAGATCCGGCTGACCTGTTCGGTACTGAGCCGGATCTTCCCGTTACGATTGTCCATGATCACAAAATCGTTTCCGGTTCCCTGGTATTTGTAAAATGGTAGTGTCATCAATATTTGTATTGACTGTTTTTTGATTAACTGGTTTACTGGTTCCTGTATCTGTCCTGGTATCGATCAGATATGGGACAGGATACCCAGTGTTTTTTGTATCAGGTTCTCCACTGCTGCGGCGCCGTCTTTGCTGAAGGTTTTTTCTACCCGGTTGGCAACGATGGCGCTTAAACTGAGACATTGGTGCCCCAGTAAGCGGCTCAACCCATACATGGCACTGGTTTCCATTTCAAAATTTGTGATACGGTGGTTGCCATAACGGAAAGAAGTTAACTGATCTATCAGTTCCGGGTTGGTAAGGCCCAGCCGCAATACCCGTCCCTGCGGACCATAAAAACCCGGGCAGGTAACCGTTATGCCATGAAAAAATCCCTCCACGAAATGTTTATGAATACCTGCGCCGGAAGAACTGATATAAGGAGTCGTGATGTTCTCCATATGTGTATGTGTGCCAAATGCCTGTAACAGTTGGCGTTCTTCCTCATTGTTTTCCAGACGGTAAAAGTTCAGCAGGTTGTCAATGCCCAGTCCATGGGTACTGGCTACGGCACTGTCAACCGGTATATCGGATTGCAGGGCACCGGATGTACCAACCCTTACAATGGTCAGTTGTGAGAGGGTGGGCTTGATGGTACGGGTAGAGAAATCAATATTTGCCAGTGCATCCAGTTCGTTGAAGACGATATCAATATTGTCGGGCCCGATACCGGTAGATACCACCGACAGTCTTTTTTTTCCGATGAATCCGGTATGGGTAATGAATTCGCGATGCTGGCTTTTGTATTCAATACTGTCAAAATGTTTACTTACCTCAGCTACACGGTCAGGATCGCCTACCGTAATGATGGTATTGGCCAGTTCTTCGGGTCTGAGATCCAGGTGGTACACAGCCCCCCGGTTATTGATGATCAACTCGCTATCAGCAATTCTGTTCATGTTAATGGTCATTAGCTGACAAATTTCGGCTTTTCAGATTTAGAATTTTAAAATTCCTTTGATTGCTTTATTTTCGCAGCGCTTTAAACGAGCGATTACAGCATACACACGGTTGCTGGTTTTATTACTAAGCAATCGTTTGAAAAAAGGTCCTGTGGCCGAGTGGCTAGGCAGAGCTCTGCAAAAGCTTCCACAGCGGTTCGAATCCGCTCGGGACCTCTCTGAACCCCCTGAAACGTACTGTTATCAGGGGGTTTGTTTTTTGAAAGAACCGTAAAATTGTCTGGTAAGCGCAAGGATCATACCATGGGCAATTCGGTTAGATTGATCCATATCAATCATATACACCCAGATTTATTTTCCCATGCAGACCGGAATTCTGCACTATGTGCCGGGTTAAATACATTAATTAAAATATTTATTTCTAAAATTATGATAATCAATATATTTTGTTATTTTATAAACTATCAGATTCGTCCTTTCTTCTATATTGGTTCGTTATTCCTTCGCTCCCGCTATACCATTTTACTACCTGTTCTTCGCCCCTTGTTCGCCTTTGCTTCGCTTTTTAGACTGAAATACTGGCCGCAGAGCGAAGAAAAGGCGAACAAAGGGCGAACAAAATATGGATTGAGTAAAAGGAAATAAGCTGTGTTCTGTACGGAAAAAGCTTTACAGGTGAAGCTGTAAATACGGCCAGCGCTTTACAGTAGTCGTGAGTAAACTTGCCGGGAAACGGTCTACCGCCAAAGCCGTACTTATTTTGCAGAAATGTTACGGGGAATTAAGAGAAAGGGAGATTATCTGATCAAAACTCCGTTACCCTTTCACTAACCGAATCTATTTAAGTGCCCATACAGGGTAAGCTTTGTTTTTTTGAAAAAATGTAGTCGAAAGACTACTCCTTCACTATCCGCCTTACCACAGACAATTTCGAACTTGACTATTTGTAGGCGAACGGCTTCGTCGTTCCTTTACACCGAAATTGATAAAATCAGAATTGAAAATTAACAGGTAGTGTATCCCGATCGGTTCAGGTATCTATAGACACCATTGGGTGAGCTAAAACAGTTAAAAAGTGGAGGTAATTATGAGGGTTTTATTAGCAGATGATCATACAATCGTTAGAGACGGCATCAGGCATGTATTAATGGAATCGCATCCGGGAATCTCCATTGTAGATGTGTCCAACTCCGAAGAATTGATACAACACGCCAAAAAAGAAAAATGGGATGTGATCGTTACCGATATCTCGATGCCACCCGGTAAATCCGGACTGGAAGCCATCCAGGAGATTAAAAAAGCAAAACCGGAGACCCCCATCCTGGTGCTCAGTATGCATGCCCCTGCCCAATACGCTTTACAGGCTATTAAATCCGGTGCTTCGGGTTATCTTACCAAAGGAGTGGCGACGCTGGAGCTGGTGAAAGCTATGGAAACAGTGGCTTCCGGGAAAAAATACCTGAGCCCCGAAGTTGTTTACCTGATGGCTGATTTTATAGAACATACACAACGAAGCGTTTTAATTAGTAAATTGTCCGACAGGGAAAAAGAGGTTTTCCGGATGCTGGCAACCGGAATGACCACAACTGAGATCGCAAAATCGTTATCACTCAGTCATAATACCATCAGTACGTTCAGAGGAAGGATTTTTGAAAAAATGGGTTTCCATTCCAATGTAGAGCTGATCAAATATGCAATTGCCAATAAAATAATTTGAGACTGTTCCGCTGTTTTCCCTGCGGTCGGAACACATAGGTAATTTTCGGACAAAATATGAAAACAGGCAGTAAGGGTGATGGTGCATTCTCCATTTCAGGGAAGCGCTCGTTACCGACAATTTTACTCATCTTTCAGATAGTACTTCTTCTCTTTTTTCAATGGCGTAATACGGACGGTGTTTTTACCTGGGTGATCTATCTCCTGGGTATTACCTGCCTGTTGACCATCCTCTTCGCTTTTCCTTTCCAACAAGTCACGCAAAGCAATGGTTCGGTGGTAGAGGTATTGGAAAATATACCGGATGGCTACCTGGCATTGAATGCAGACGGGAATATTACGGAATTGAACCAGTTAGCTGTACAGGTGCTGGAGCGTTCCGGCGAAATGCTGTACGGAGAACAGATCACCCGAATCTTCAGTGAAACGGCCTGTAAGCCTTTTTACCGGTCTCTGGAAAAATTGCATGCGGAACAAACCAATCAGCACCTCGATCTCTATGTGCCTGTTTTGCAGAAATGGCTGGTTGTGTACCTGCATCTGTCCGAAAAAGGGGTGCTCGTGTTTTTCAGGGATATTACCGAGAAGAAAAAACAACAGGTATTGCTGAAACTTTTCGAGTCTGTCATAACCCGTAGCTCCGACAGTATCCTGATTACCGAGGCAGAACCGATTGATTTGCCCGGGCCGCGTATCCTTTATGCAAATGAGGCTTTTGAGCGGATGACCGGATATTCGCTGGAGGAGGTTCTGGGGCAAACGCCCCGGATGTTGCAGGGAGCGGATACCGACCGCAAACAGCTAGACAGGATACGCCAGGCATTGGAGAAATGGCAGCCTGTGGAGGCGGAATTGTTGAATTATAAAAAGAACGGAGAGATTTTCTGGGTCAGTACGTCCATTGTTCCTATCGCCAATGAAAAAGGCTGGTATACCAACTGGATAGCCATACAGCGGGATATTACGGAACGGAAAAAAGCAGAGGAACAATTGCGTATCAAGAACCAGGAATTGAAAAACCTCTCTTCCTACCTGCAGAATGTACGCGAAAAAGAGCGGAAATCAGTTGCCCGGGAAGTGCATGATGAACTGGGGCAGCTGGCATCGGCCCTGAAAATGGATATCGACTGGTTATCCATACGCCTGGCGGCCGGGGAGGAATCCAGTAAAAAAAGGATCAGCCATGCCACCCGTACGCTGGAAATCATGCTGGCGTATATTCATAAGATAGCTGCAGACCTCAGGCCCAGTATCCTGGACGACTTCGGACTCAATGTAACCCTGCAATGGCATTGTAGTGAGTTTCACAATATGAACGGGATTGAGTGTATCTTTGAGTCGACATTGGACGACAGGGAATTGCCGGGTAATGTGAAGACAGAATTGTTCAGAATTGCGCAGGAATCGTTAAATAATGTATGGCGTCATGCCGAAGCCAGTTACGTGAACGTAACGCTGCTGGAAGAAGGAGATCGGATCTGTTTATCTGTGATGGATAATGGGAAGGGATTTGAAACATCAGAAAAACGTAATACATTGGGATTGGTAGGATTAAGGGAAAGAGCCCTCTCGGTGGGAGGAGAACTGAACATCAAAAGCGAACCCGGAAAAGGAACAACCATTGTTGCATATATACCTAAAAAACTGAGCTTATGAGAATTCTGATAGCCGATGACCATACCATAGTTAGGGAAGGTATTAAGATGTTGCTTACAGAAGCTTATCCACTGGCAGAGATCGTAGATGTCTCTGATGCAGTAGACCTGATGAAACAGGTGTATAAAGAAAAATGGGATGTGATCATCTGCGATATCTCCATGCCCCCCGGTGACTCGGGTTTGGAAGCAGTGAAAAAGATCAAGGAACATTCACCCAAAACACCCGTGATCATACTGAGCATGCACTCACCTGATCAGTATGCCGTCCGTTCCATAAAAGCGGGTGCTATGGGATATCTTACCAAAGGAGCCGCAACACTGGAACTGGTAAAAGCTGTGAACCAGGTCTTATCCGGCCGTAAATACCTGAGCCCCGATGTGGCAGATGCACTGGCAGATGCTTTTGAACATATCAATAGCGCAAAAACGGTAGAAAGCCTTTCAGACAGGGAATTCGAAGTATTCAAATTACTGGCTTCCGGCCATTCCATTTCTGATATTGCCAAAGAACTCGTATTAAGCAGCAATACAGTGAGTACTTTCCGTGCTCGTATTTTCGAAAAAATGGGTTTCCACAATAACCTGGAACTCATCCGTTACGCAGTTGATAATAAGCTGATTTAATCCTGATCTATTTATTGAAAATATCCATTGAAAACAGAATCCTTATCCGAACCCGGTTCCCCTTCCATAGTATCCCCGCCTATTCCTGAAAATGAAATGGAACGTTTACAAAAGCTGTCAGAGCTTGATGTAGACTATACAGAAATGCAGGAATCCTTAAAGGGACTGTCAGAACTGGCGGCAAGAGTCGCCGGAACGCCCATATCACTGATCAACCTGATTGACTCCTTTACCCAGTGGACAGTTGCCAATTATGGGCTGCCGCTGAAACAGATGAGCCGGTCAGACTCTGTTTGCCAGTATATCATCATGGCCAAAGAGGAAAGCCTGGAAGTAAAGGATCTGAGTGTTGATGACAGATTTAAAGACAAGTTCTATGTTACAGGCGATCCGTTATTGAAATATTATTTTGGCGTACCCCTGCAAACGGAAGATGGCTATCCTATCGGTGCACTGTGCGTATTGGATAAAGTGGGGCATGAGATCAGCCCGGAGAAAGTAGAGATCCTTAAGATTATTGCACATGAGATCGTCAATTGCCTGATGACGTTTCAGTCTGTCAGGAACCTGCAAAACAGGATAAAAGAAGCCAACGATAGGCAGCGTAAACTGGCACACGATATCCGGGGTCCGTTGGGGGGTATTATCAGTCTTGCACAGATCATCAGCCAGCAGGGGAAGGACAATGATATGGACCAGGTATTGGAATTTGTGGGACTGATACAGAAGAGTGGGGTGTCCTTGCTTGAACTGGCCAACGAAATTCTGCAATCCGATAAAAGAATAGAAACGGTAGATATGCATCCGGGTGGTTCCGGATTGTTTAACCTGGCAGTGTTCAAAGACAGGCTGGAGCAGTTATATTCACCGCAGGCGATTTCCAAAGAGATCGATTTTACCGTTCAGGTTAAGAGCGACAATAAGCTGGTCTCTTTCTCTAAGAATCATCTGCTGCAGATAGCCGGAAACCTTATTTCCAATGCCATCAAGTTTACCCCAGTAGGGGGAAGGGTAACCGTAACCCTATCCCTTGCGATTGCCGCAGTTGGGCAGGAACTGCTGATAGGGGTCAAGGATACAGGCAAGGGCATGGATGCCGGCCAGATAGCCGATATATTCAAAAATGGGACAACCCTTTCAGCTGCAGGTACAAAAGGAGAAATGGGATATGGTATGGGTTTGCGCCTTGTAAAAAGGCTTGTAGACGAGCTGAAAGGACAGATAGCTGTTCATACTAATCCCGGTGAAGGCACTGCTTTCGAAGTGCGTATCCCAAAACTGTAAGCTGGTATATACGGGTTATTGTAAAATGATGAATACTTGTTAAAGCCTGCTCAATACCGAGCAGGCTTTTTTGTAACAAAATCGTCAAAGTGTTACTTATTAAAGTGTTGATTATCAGTATTTTGTAATTTATCTGGTTTTCTGATGGTCATTTAATAGATTTTTCACTACAGCATTAATTCCGGTTAGCTACGTTTAGTTGGCCGATACGGTTACCGATTGGCATCCCTGAAATCTATCTGGCAGGGAGGTATCCTGTTACTCTTTCCGCAAACACTCATCTACTGTTTTTTCACAACCCGGTCTATTTCCCAGAAGGCTGATTCTGAGTCACTTTGTACTGTGATTGTAACACATCATTCACCTCAGGAAAAACAGATTTTATGAAACAGCAGATCACCAAAACCGACAAAATACAGACTCCAGGAAGAGCCGGGTTGCTCTTTATAGGAACTGCTCTTTTACTGCTGACAGCTTGCCAGAAAGGAGTAGAAACTCCTGTAACTGCTGCCAATAATAATATAGTAGCCGAAAGTGCTACCGCTATTACTGGTTTTCGTATTTCTGAGAGCAATGTGGTGTTACGCCAGGGTAATGCAGATATCACCGCTGTAAATTTCAGCTGGAGCCGTACAGCCAACGATAACCTGAGAAACTATACAATAGAAGCTGCTGCAGAAGGAACCCGTTTTGAAGCGCCTGTTGAGCTGGGTACTACAGATGGTGCCCAGGTAGGATTTCTGGTAAAAGACCTGAACCAGAAAATGTGTCAACTGGTTCCTGGTGGTAACAGTGGTAAAGTGGAGCTGCGTGTAAAAGCAACCCCTGTTTATGGAAAAGCCAGCGTGGTGTACAGTGATGCGGTAGCGCTGAATGTAACCACCTATCAACCTTACACTGAGTATGGATATCCCAAATACCTGAAATTACCTGGTAATTTCCAGAGCTGGGACCTGGCTACCGCCCCACAGATCGTCAGCACTGAAAACAATGGTGAATATGAAGGATATGTGAATTTCACCAATACTTACGCCCAGTTCATGTTTGTAAAAGGAACCCAGTGGGAAACCACCAATACCTACACCCATATCGGTAATAACAAATTCGGTTTTGGTGGTGGTGTTCTGGCCATCTTCGGAGGTGCGGGTACTTACCTGGTAAAAGCCAGCACCAATACCAATACCTGGAGTTACACCAAAATCAATAGCTGGGGTATCCATGGAACTGCTGTTGCCAGTGCCACCGACCCGGTTATGAGTTATGATGAAACCAAAAATGCCTACGTGGTTACCTGCAACCTGCAGGCCGGTGAATTCAGGTTCAGGGCCAATAACAGCGATGCAGTGACTTTGGGCAACCAGGTAAAAAACGGTTACAATATACCTGCTGCCAACGGTGAAAATTTTAAAGTAACCACTCCCGGATATTATACTATTTACCTGAATGTGAAAACAGCCGGTAACTATGGCTGTACTGTGGTAAAACAACCCAATGTGGCTGTGAACGGTAATGGTTAACGGGAATGATGACCAAGGGAATAAGGCTTGAAGATAGAAAATCAGAAAAGGTGCTATTCACAAGGAATACCACCTTTTTCTTTTTGAGGCTTTTCACCGAAAGCGTTCCCTCCTCTGGAAAATGTTATAGGTTTGCGGTAAGTTTTCGAAGTATGAAATATTCCCAAACGATTGGCATCATTGCCACCCTTGCCTTGGTGGCCGTCTGTTTTTTACCCTGGAGTTATATTGCCAGCAGGCAGATCACCATTACCGGTTTCCAGGCTGTGGGTACCCATTTCGGCAAACCCGGTTTATTCACCGTTATCCTTTCCGGTATTATGCTGGTCATGTTTGCCGTGCCTGCTATCTGGTCTAAAAGAACCAATGTTTTTATTGCCGCACTGAACCTGGCATGGTCGTTCCGGAATTACCTCATGGTCTCTACCTGTTTAATGGGCGAGTGTCCCGAAAAAAGGCCGGCTTTGTATGCCCATGTGGCTTTATCGGTCCTGATACTACTGATGAGCCTATTGCCCAAACTGGACCTGAAAGGCAAATAAGCACTGTTTTTAACAGGAAACCTATTGATAAAAAAGAGCATAGCAGTAATGCTATGCTCCTTTCAATTCGGGAATCCGTTTTTATGCCAATGTCTCTAAGGATTTTCTGATGATCTCCACACATTCCAGCACCTGCTCCCGCGTGATCAGCAGGGGTGGGGCAAAACGGATCTTGTCGCCATGCGTCGGTTTGGCCAACAGGCCATTTTCTTTTAATGCCAGGCAAAGGTCCCAGGAAGCATTCGGGTTGGGGTGTTTGATCACGATGGCGTTCAGCAAACCTTTTCCACGGATGGTAGTGATAAACGGTGAGTTCAGTTTGGCCAGTTCGGAACGCAACAATTGTCCCATCATTTCGGCATTCTCTGCCATATGCTCTTCTTTCAGAACGGTCAGCGCGGTTATGGCCACCGCACAGGCGAGGGGATTGCCACCATACGTAGACCCATGCTCGCCCGGATGGATATTCAGCATCACGGCATCATCGGCCAGCACCGCCGAAACGGGCAATACACCTCCACTCAGCGCCTTACCCAAAATCAGGATATCGGGACGGACCTGCTCATGATCGCATGCCAGCATTTTGCCAGTACGTGCCAGTCCTGTTTGTATTTCGTCGGCAATCAGTAACACCTGGTATTTCGTGCATAACTCCCGCACTTTTTTCAGGTAACCTTCATCCGGCAAAACCACGCCTGCTTCACCCTGAATGGGTTCTACCATGAATGCGGCCACATTTGGGTTCTGTAAGGCTTTCTCCAACGCTTCGGTATCGTTATACGGGACGATATCAAAACCGGGCATAAAGGGGCCGAAGCCTTTGTAACTGCTGGGATCTGTAGAGGCAGAAATGGCTGCCAGTGTCCTTCCCCAGAAGTTACCTTCGGCAAATACGATCCTTGCCTGGTTCTCTTCAATTCCCTTTTTGTCATAAGCCCAGCGTCGGGCCAGTTTAATGGCTGTTTCGCCGCCTTCCACGCCGGTATTCATCGGTAACACTTTATCATAACCGAAATAGGCCGTAATGAACTGCTCGTATTGTCCCAGCAGGTTATTGTGGAAAGCGCGCGAGGTAAGTGTGAGCTTTCGGGCTTGTTCAACCAGAGTGTCAATGATGCGGGGATGACAGTGACCCTGATTCACCGCAGAGTACCCGCTCAGGAAATCATAATATCTTTTACCGTCAACATCCCACAAAAAAACGCCTTCCCCTCTCTCCAGTACCACAGGGAGCGGATGGTAATTGTGAGCGCCGTATTTGTCTTCTAATGCCAGATAAGCTGCAGCTGTTGCAGACAAGGTAGTAACCATATAAATGCGTAATTAGCTATGAATAAATAATCAAAAGTCCGGGCTATAACAGGCTTGGAACCGCATACAGATGTGTACGTGATCAGGTACTAATCAGGGGTTCCTTCTTCAGCAGGAACATGGGTGGTCCAGAAAATCTAAATTCAGGCGCAGAAAACGCATAACAGGTATTTCATCTGCAAGATAGTGGGAAAGGGTTGTTTGGGCAAGAATATAATGAGTGAATGATAGGATGATAGAATGATAGAATGAGGGAATACCCAGTAAATAGGGCATACTGGAGTTAATATTCCATTATGTGCGATTTCTTTTTTTAGCCTTCACACAACATTCTATCATTCTATCATTCACTCATTCTATCATTGAATTACCCTAATACACCTATTTTCGCAAAAAAAATCCTTGTCATTACCCTCAGTAGCAGTAGTCATACTTAACTATAACGGCCGGCGGCATCTGGAGAACTTTTTGCCTTCTGTGCTGGCGTCTACCTATGGCAACCTGCGGGTGGTGGTGGCGGATAATGCATCTACAGATGATTCGCTGGCTTTTCTGCTTGAAGCGTATCCTTCGGTGGAGGTGCTGACACATCCCAGGAACGAAGGTTTTGCCGGGGGGTATAACTGGGCATTGAAACGGGTAACAGCTGATTATTATGTACTGCTGAATTCGGATGTACAGGTAACGCCGGGTTGGATAGAACCGGTGATCGCATTAATGGAAGCCAACGGCCGTATTGCTGCAGCCCAACCCAAGCTGCTTTCTTTCCGTGAACCCGAATTATTTGAATATGCCGGTGCTGCGGGTGGCTGGATCGATCATCTCGGATATCCCTTCTCCCGCGGAAGGATCTTTGATGTGTGCGAAGCTGATACCCACCAGTACGATACCGCTGAGCCCATTTTCTGGGCATCGGGAGCCGCGATGTTTGTAAAAGCGGCTGTGTATCATGAAATCGGGGGATTGGACGATAGTTTTTTTGCCCACCAGGAAGAGATCGATCTCTGCTGGCGTATCCAGCTGGCAGGGTATAAGATCTGGTCATGTCCCCAATCGGTGGTGTACCAT
Organism: Sediminibacterium sp. FW305-C-269; assembly: GCF_058231045.1. Lineage (NCBI taxonomy): Bacteria > Pseudomonadati > Bacteroidota > Chitinophagia > Chitinophagales > Chitinophagaceae > Sediminibacterium > Sediminibacterium sp. FW305-C-269. The sequence continues at coordinate 825,644 of NZ_JBIQXQ010000002.1, forward strand.
GTGGGTGCGGGTACCTTACCCCGGGGTGGACGAAAAGTATTCCTCAATTTCCGGAATAACCTGCTCATGTTGTGTAAGAACCTTCCCTGGCAGGAAAAGATCTGGAAATTGCCTTTTCGGATCGGTCTGGATGCCATATCAGCCTGGAAGGGACTTTTTACCGGGGATATTTACTTTTTTACAGCCATCGCCAAGGCGCACCTGGCAGTAATGGGGCGTATTGTAACAGGAGGTGTCCGAAAGTCTGGCTCCCGCAAACCCATGCGGTTACTGGATGGCGTATACGGCGGATCGGTGGTATGGCATTATTTTATCAAACAACATACCCGTTTCAGGGAAATTATTCAAAAGAAGGCTTTTTAATTTGCGGCTGACCCTTATTTTTGCAAAGTAACTAACCACTATGTCACACGAGATCAACGAGACACAAGAAAAAGATTTTACCAAGAACTGGGTAAATTCATCAAGGTTCCTTTTTTACCTGCAGGTATTCTGTATCCTGGCATTTGTACTGGGCGGATGTTACCGTTTATACAACCAGCGTTATAAGGGCAAGCCCGATGTAGAAGTACAGAAGAGCAGCCAGTACAAACCTGAGTACAAATAAAAAAAATCAATAAAAAATTTTGTCAGGAACTCGGGATGACTATTTTTGCACTCCCAAAACAAGTTCTTACAAATAACGCGGAAGTAGCTCATTTGGTAGAGCACGACCTTGCCAAGGTCGGGGTGGCCGGTTCGAGCCCGGTCTTCCGCTCAGAAGTCCCGTCCGCCTGAGGCGGTTACGGGACTTTTTTTTGGGAGTTCACTCCCCGAAGGGAAGCCCTGGTGGTGGAACTGGTAGACACGCAGGACTTAAAATCCTGTTCGCCGCAACGCGAGTGCGGGTTCAATTCCCGCCTGGGGCACATCGCAATAAAAAACCTTGATAGTACAACTGTCAAGGTTTTTTTTATTTGCATCCTATTATCCCGTACGGGCAGAAACAGCAATAAGGGTTTGTCTTAATCCGCCAGTAGTTCCTTCAACTGCGGAAAATGCCGGTGTGTATGCAGGTCTAAAAAATGAATCCATTCAAAAGCGGTCATCTCTCCAAAAAAACGATGCGGAAAATCGGTGCTGACCAGTGTCAGGTCCTGTGTGGTAATGGCAGACACAATTTTGTCACGTTCGGCCCGCAGTTTTGCGATCATTTCCGCGGGAGTCCTTTCTGCGGCGACAGGTGCCAGAAAAGGCGGTGCATCAATGCGTACTTCACGGTTGGTGACACGACCGGTATATTCAGCAAGCTTTTCTGTCGGATTTCGGTTAGCGGGTTGGGTGGCGGTAGCCAGTATTTCCTGCAAACGGATATCGAATAACAACAGGTGTTCGGCCACATCACCGGCATTCCAGGCCGAAGGGGCGGGCTTTCGGTTGAATGTTTCGGGTGTGAAGGCTTCCAATAGACCGATCAGTGAATCCGTAGTGGCCTGAAACTGTGCCGCTATCGCTGTGTTGTTGATTTCCATGAAGCTAAGCTAAACAAAAGGGCATGTTGCAGCTTTCCGATTTACATAAGCGGTTATACTCATCGGTTTGCGCCTTTGCGAGACTATTTGCGTGCAAAGGCGCAGCCAGTGAATATCATTTGGTAACAGGTAACTGGAGCTTTTGCAGGATCGTAGCCAGTTTTTTGGGATCCTTTGCGAAAGGCGAGAGGTCAAACAATTCCACTTTTCTGAATTCCACCGGGTGGCTCTCACTCTGCAGTGAGATATAGCCCTCTTTCAGCAGTTTGCCATCCACTTTTACAGCAGGATCGTAGTGGATCACGTTGCCATTGCCGATCTGTGGCTGGTTGTATTGCAGCACCACCTGTTTATCGATGATATGCTGCACCAGCGAATCTCCCAGGACCAGTATCTCTACGCGCACCCACTGGTCGCCATGATAGGTTTGCGAATGCGAGTTCACACAGTGATTGGTGAGCAGTTTGCCATCCATCACCACATTGGTTCCCGGCGTACAAAGATTAGCGGTACTGCGTGGGTCTTTGCCATTACCCCCCAACAGTTGCACTTCAATGGAGATAGGGAAGTCCTGGTCTTTACCCATGGTGTTGGGATCCTGACAGTGGATCATCACACCACTGTTGCGCCAGGCCCAGCCTGGTCCGTTTTTGGCCTGTTCGCCGGTAAAGCGGTATTCAACCGCCATCAGGTAATAGGCATATTTGTTTTTGTAGAACAGATGCCCGAAACGTTCATTGAAACTGTCATAGGCATCGTATTTGGTTTTCAGTACTCCATTCTCTACATAAAAAGTGTTACCGAAATTTTCATGCAACGGGTAGCCGGTTATTTTAGGCGTCCAACCAGTGAGGTCTTTTCCGTTGAAGAGCTGTATCCATCCTGAACGGGATTTTGAGCCGGGTTGGGCATAACTCTGAACCAACAAAAAGAGCGCTAAAAGAAAACCTGTGATCTTCATGTATGTACGATTGTTTTTAAGCTAATGGAAAGATACCATTTTACAAGCTTCTGAAGGGAACAAGTGTAACCGTGCACCAATGTTTTTGGAAGGTTACCTGTTTTCCAGGGTCTCTCTTTTTGTCCAGCATTCATCCATCACACCTCCGGTCGATTTTTCGCCGCGATGCCGCCAGTCGCCGTCAACAAATGAATAATCGAAACTGAGCAACTTGCCCACACTTGCAGGTGTTTTGGTAAAGAACTCAATATGCTCTGTGTATTTGCCCTGTACGGTGCTGTAGGTGCCGCCGCCGGCATGCTGGAACTGTTTGTTGGTAAGGTGATAGGCGATCCAGTGAAAATATTTTCCGGATAACACTTTCATGGTCCTGCGCGGAAAGAAGGGGTTGGGGCGTTTGGAAACCTTGTCGTTATTGTAGGTTCCGGTAATGATCCAGGCGCCGGCCAGTTCACCGGGAGCGCCATCATCCAGTCTTTGCCAGGTTTCAGGCATATTCCCCAGTTTGAGTGTGGCTTCGCTTGCCTGGATGGTATGTGTTACTTCTTTACCTACCTGTGTGGAATCTTTGGAATCCCATTCAATCTGCCTGATCAGTTGGTTGCCCGTTAAGCGCCAGGTGCCTCCCCAGGAATGGAGTAATGTCTTACCAGTAATATTGTATTGCGCTATAGAAAACACATGGTCCGTGCAGATCATTACGGTACGGTTATCGGCGGGGCCATATCCCCAGGCACCCATAAGCACCGGTGAGGGTTTGTGCCGGAAAGCGGTGAACAATACCAGAGAGGCGATCACTGCAATCAGTAACGAATGGGTTTGTTTCATGGCATGCATAATTTCTTTTAAAACTAACAAGAAATCAGACAGCAGGCAAGCCGATTCCGGGCAAACTGTTTCAGATGCTTGTCAGAACAGAATACGCTAATACGTTATTACACAATGCTACAAGCACAGTGTTTACGACAATAGATTCTGGCGTGCCAGGAGTTCCAGCTTTTGGTTGGCATCCATCAGTTTCTCTGTCAGTTCTCGGTTCTGGCGGCGGAGGTCGTATAACTCAAATGCATTCAGGATCGAGGTTCTTACTTCATGTTCTATCCAGGGTTTGGTAAGGTATTTGTATACCTGTCCGATATTGATGGCATCAATCACCGCATTGATATCAGTATAACCCGTAATCAGGATCCGGATAGGGTCGGGGTGTGTGGTTAGGATGGACTGGAAAAATTCAATGCCGGTCATTTTCGGCATACGCTGATCACTCAATATTACTTCGATGGGCTCAATCTCTATGATTTTTCGGGCTTCCTCTGCAGATTCCGCGGAGTAGATGTTGAAGGAACGACGGAAAGCTGCACGGAATGAAGTGATATTGTTCGGCTCATCATCTATATACAGGACATTTATCTTTTTTTCTTCCATGACTGATATTGGGGGTTTCGGTCTCGCGTTACCGTAAATCTAACAAAAACAAATGTTTATACAATAATAGTTAAACAAACGAACATAGTTTTGTTATTTTGTTAGAAATAAACACCGATTTTGATGAGTGGTTTTTCCCCAGATTTGGTAACAGAGATCAGGATCCGTGCTTTCAGGGCGATCGAAGATCCTGCGACCTGCAAAAAGTTCATTGCAGGCCATAGAAAGGTATTGTCCATCTATGGCATTGAAAACATCACGACCAACACTGATGACTGGATGTTCAATCCGGCTATTTTTGTGATCGTGGTAGAAACACTCGATGGGGAGAAACTGTATGGTGGTGCAAGGATACAGGTGGCAGACGGTATCCATCCGTTACCTATAGAAGAGGCTACCGGTAAAATGGATCCGCATATTTATGAGGTTGTTCGGCAGAAAGCCCGCCAGGGAGCTGCTGAATTGTCCGGATTATGGAACTCAAGGGAAGTGGCCGGTTTTGGTATCGGAAGCCTGTTCCCTTCGCGTGTGGCAGTGGCTTTGGCCAATCAGTTGGGGATCAATACTATGTTCTCGCTCTGCTCACCCACTACGGTCCGGTTTAAAGACTGGATCGGGGGCAAACTGTTAACAGAAGTGGGTAACAAGGGTACTTTTTATTATCCCAAGATAGACCTTATCGCAACCGCGCTCTATTCAGATGACCTGATCAGCCTGAGTGCGGCACATCCGAGGGAGCGGGACAAAATCTTCTATCTCCGGGAAAATCCGGAACATGTGGCAAGGGAAAAATCACCTTTTAAGAATCATTATATCAATATCCATTACCAGTTAACCCTGCCTTCTGCCAACCCTGAGGAATGTAAGATAGACTATGCGCCTTTTGAGCCGGCAGCTGAAAAACAGCATTGATGAGAAAGATCGTACTCGCTTCGGTGAGCAATATCCTGATGGTGATCCTTCCTTTGTTGGGAGCGCCCCAACTGATCCTGCATCCCAAAATACTGCTGCTTATCGCGGGCAGTGTGGCTATCTGGTTAACCCAACCGGCCTTTACCGTTCAGGAAACCAGTGAGCAGAAAAAAAGCGATCGTTTTTCTGTTTGGCTTATCCTGTGCATGTCGCTGGTGAGCGTGGTGGCACCCATTGTGCACTGGGCCTATTTTTTACCCGACAAAGACCGGTATGACTGGACTTTCTTCCTGGGCGTGACCATGATCGTGGTCGGTATCGGTTTCAGGGCAATGGCGGTTCGTTATCTTGGCAAATATTTTACCGCCACCGTGCAGATCCGTGAGGATCATCACCTCATTACCAGTGGCCCTTACCGTATCGTACGTCATCCAAGTTATACCGGAGCTTTTCTGGCCATTGTGGCCGGCGGAGTGGTATTGGGCAGTTTACCGGGATTTATGATATCTTGTATGGCCATGATGATCGCTTATTATGTGCGTATCGGTATCGAAGAAAAAGAACTGACCGAACGTTTTGGCGATGAATACCGGTTATATCAGCAGCGGACAAAAATGATCGTTCCCTATGTATGGTAGTGGTTATGCACGAAATTGGCTGACAAGAATCTCTTTACCGGCTATAACCCGGAAAAGGAATTGTGGCCTCGTGTTATGGCTGCTGCTCCTTTTCAAGATGGCAGGGGCGCAGGAGATCCGTATCACCGACCAGCAGCCCTCTTCTTTCATTTCAGCTTCCATGGAGCAACTGGTAGACAGCTCCAACCGGTTAACCGTTGAGCAGGTGCGGCAGAAAACCGGTTTTGTAAAACTGAATGGACGTATTCCCGTCTTTGCCGGTACTATTCAAAATGCCTGGTTCCGTTTTTCAGTACGTAATAATTCCCTGTCGCCCACACTGCTGTTGAATATTGCCTATCCCAATCTTTCCAGGGTAACGTTATATGTTCAGGATAATGTAAGTACCAGGCTGTTAGGGGAACAGGGTAATGATGTGGCGTACACAGCAACTGTGCCTGGTTCTCCCAACCTCGTGTACGATCTGAAACTGCCGCCGGACAGTGCGCAAAGCTACCTGGTGCATGTGTTCAGCGAACATCCCATTATTCTGCCAGCCGAAGTGCATACCTATGAAGCATTGCACAATTCCATCAATCTCCAGACCATCGTAACCGGCCTGTACCTGGGCGTACTGGCCGTTATGTTCCTGTATAACCTGTTCCTGTTCTATGGCACGCGCGATAACAGCTACCTGCTTTACATCGTGTACATTTTTTGTCTGGCATTGGCCCAGGTTACTGCAGCAGGGTATGGTTACCGGTATCTCTGGCCGGAGCATGCGTGGATCAACAGGTATGCCGTTGTTGTCACGTCCACTTTCTCTGCATTGAGCGGGTTGCTCTTTAGTATGCATTTTCTGCGTACCGCTTTTTATACGCCGAGGCTGCATAGTTGGTTGGGAGCGCTGGCAGGTGTGTATCTAGCAGGTTTGTTTTGTTCGGTATTATCGTGGCTGGATATCAGTTACGCCATCCTGAACTATAACGGACTGGTGAGTGTTGTTACGGTTTTGATTACCAGTGTCATCATCGCCCGAAAAGGGTTCAAAGCGGCATATTTTTACCTGTTTGCCTGGTTGTTGTTACTGGTATCTTTCATGGTATTAATTTTCCGAAACCTATCACTGGTTCCGTATAATAATTTTACCACCTATATTTTCTACCTCGGATCTGCATTGGAAGTGGCACTGCTGTCCATTGCACTGGCTGATAAGATCAATGCCTTGCGAAAGGAAAAAGAACAATCACAGGCCGAGGCGCTGAAGATTTCCATAGAGAATGAAAAACTGGTGCGCGACCAGAACCTGATACTGGAGAAAAAAGTAGCGGAGCGTACCGAAGAGCTGCAGTCATCCAATGAAAATCTGAGTGAGGCTTTACAAAACCTGAAAGATACCCAGTCGCAACTGGTGGAAGCCGAGAAAATGGCATCACTGGGCCAGTTAACTGCAGGTATCGCCCATGAGATCAATAACCCGATCAATTTTGTAAAGTCGAATATCAAACCCCTGCAGCTCGATATCCGGGACCTGGTAGAAGTGATTGATGCTTATGGGCAACTGCATGGCAGTGCTGCGGAAGAGATTCCTGCGAAGCTGACAGCGATTGATCAGCTGAAAAAACAGATCGATATCGGTTATGTACGCCAGGAAATAGAAAGCCTGGTAAAAGGGATACAGGAGGGGGCAGAACGTACTGCCGAGATCGTACTGGGCCTGCGTACTTTTAGCCGGCTGGATGAAAGTGAGGTAAAGACAGTCAATGTGCATGAAGGGATTGATTCAACTATCGTGTTGTTGAAAAGCAGCCTGCCGCAGTATATACTGATCCGTAAAGACTTTCAATCGGATGGCAGGGTAGAATGTTATCCGGGAAAATTGAACCAGGTGTTCATGAATATCCTGAGTAATGGCATACAGGCTATCAAACAGAAGGAAGTACAGAACGAACAGGAATCGATCACCATCAGTACCCGCGATATCGGTGACAGAATGGAGATCAGGATCCGGGATACGGGCATAGGCATGACGGAAGAAGTGCAGCAAAAAATATTCGATCCTTTTTTCACCACCAAAGATGTGGGAGAAGGCACCGGGCTGGGGCTTTCCATTGTATACAATATCATCCAGAAACATGGTGGGAAGATAGAAGTGCACGCAAGCCCTGGAAATGGTGCCGAATTTGTGATATCTTTATTCAAAGTGTTACCGGAAACCGTAGTATCCTAATATCCTATATTCATGAATTTCCCAGACTCCAAAGTACGCGTCTTGTATATAGACGATGAGGTCAATAATTTGCTTGCGTTCCAGGCAGGATTTCGGAGATTTTACGATATCTATACGGCCGAAACCGTTACCGACGGCATGAACATCCTGAATGAACAGGATATCCATGTTATCATTGCCGATCAAAAGATGCCCAGAACCACCGGAGTGGAATTCTTTAACATCATCCGCAAGGCACATCCTGATCCTGTAAGGATACTTCTGACGGGGTATGCCGATCTTGATTCGGTTATAGATGCCATCAATAAAGGGGAGATCTTCCGTTTCATCAAAAAACCATGGGACGAGCAGGAGCTGAAAGTAGCCATTCAGAATGGGTATGAACTGTACCGTACCCGTAAACAACTCAGCGATAAAGTAGCCGAACTGGAAAAAGCCAATGATGAGCTGAACCGCTTTGTATACAGTACTTCGCACGATCTGCGTTCACCGCTGGCCAATATTATCGGCATCCTGAACCTGGCCAAAATGCAGCAGCCTGAGAGTACACAGAACGAATATTTTATCATGATCGAAAGCTGTGTGAACAAGATGGATGCGTTTATTCACAAGACCATCGAATACTATAAAGGCATACGGCTGGATGATATTCATGAAACGGTCGATTTCATGAAAATGTTCACCGACAGCATCGAGCTTTGTAATATGCAGAACCCGCTGATCGTATTCGATGTGCATGTGGAACAGCCTGTTCCTTTCCGCTGTGATGCTTTCCGTTTATCGGTGATTTTGAATAACCTGATCTCCAATGCGGTGAAATACCAGCGAATAGAGGAGCCCAATCCTAATGTAAAACTATCCGTGCGGGTCACTGAAGAAAAAGCTACTATCTATATTGAAGACAATGGAGTGGGTATCATAGAGGAGCACCTGAACAAGATCTTCCAGATATTTTTTAGAAGTACGGACTTTAAGAATGGTCTGGGAATAGGTCTGTATATTGTAAAAGAAGCCCTGACTCGTATCGGCGGGCAGATATCTGTCATGTCGGAATATGGTAAAGGAACTTCGTTCACGCTTACCATACCCAATCAACCCCTGCCATAATGGGGGTCATTCGTAACTGTATTCTATGCGACCGATCAGTTTCCTTTCCTTATCGTAGCCCAGTTCTTTCTGTTTGAGCCCTTTTTCGTTGTAACTGTATTTCCAGATGATATAACTGGAAGTGCTCATGGAAACCTGTGTCATCTGGCTGATACGGCCATTGGCATCATACTCGTACTGAAAATCGGGAATCAGTTTTTTCAGCTTTCCATTATAGCGGACAATATCCGTGAGGCGTTTATTGGCGTCATAGTAATAATAATAGGTTTCCAGGGTACGGCCTTTCTTTTTCCAGTGCTCTTCGGCAATCAAACCCTGTTCATCTTTCATGAATTCAATGTAGGTGGTATCCAGCCTGTTTTTGATCCGGAGCATGACTGTGGGTTCGCCTTGCTCATTATATTGCCATTCATGTACTTCGCTGAGATTGGTTTTCATGGCAGTGTCCGTAGTGCTCAGTGCGATCCTGAGTACCTGCCCTTTATCGGTATATGTGTACTCGGTACGTGAATCTATGTTTAGGGTGCCGGACTGTGTCCTTTTCAGTTTGCCCAATTCGTAATAGCGGTTGGTTAGGGAGGGGCGACGGCCGGAAGTGGCAGCGCTCAGGATGATCCTTTTTCCATCCATGCTGATCTCTTCTTCCAGCAGGAAACCTTCGGTAATGCTGTTATCGGCTTCGTAGCTGGTGGCTTTGATCTTCCGGATCTTCTGCGCACGAAGTTGTTTGTACTGCTCATTACTGAGCTGGATAGAAACAATATCATTAAAATAATACTGTCCGAAACCAGCAGTGAGGATGCAGCAGCAAAGAATGGTCAGGATCGATTTCATCAGCCAATTTTTGACAAATGTACAGGTACAGTTTTCAACAATCCAAAAACTGCTGAAACCGGCCACTTGCTGCAATCATTTAGTTGTGTATTTTTAATCAAACGTTAACAAGTGTCACATTCGAGAGAAAGAGAAGAAAAAATCTGTTTAAACTGCGGAGCTGCGGTACATGGGCGGTTTTGCCATATCTGCGGACAGGAGAATATAGAACCCAAGGAGAGTTTCTGGCACCTGGTAACCCATTTCGCTTACGATATCACCCATTTTGACGGTAAGTTCTTCAGCACACTGAAATACCTCCTGTTCAAGCCTGGGTTCCTGTCGAAGCAATACCTGCTGGGCAGGAGGGTATCCTATCTGCATCCGATCCGGATGTATGTGTTCACTTCGGCCTTTTTCTTCCTGGTGTTTTTCAGCCTGCATAAAGACGAGGAAACGGCCACAATTAAAATAACGGAGAAGCCGGCTGCAGCTATTATCAAAGACCTTGAGAAAAAACGCCTGTCTTTACAGGAGGATCTGAAAGACAGTTTGCCGGAACTGGCGCAGGTATCCATACGGAAATCACTGGAACTGGTGGAGAATGATATTACGTTGTTGCAGCAAGACAGTACTGCTAAAAATAACCTGCAGTCGACAGGAAGTAATTTCAGCATATTCTCCCTCTCATCAAACGACCAAAGTTACCGTTCTGAACAACAATACGATTCCCTGCAGGCCAGTCTTCCCGGGAAGGACCGGGATAATTTCATTGAGCGGCGTTTTGTTCGGCAGAACCTGCACCTGCGGGAAAAATACCATAACGATGGCAAAGCCATCTGGACGGCCATTCTGAACAAGTTCAGACACCTGTTCCCGCAAATGATGTTTGTATCGCTGCCCCTGTTTGCATTATTACTGCAACTGCTGTATGTGCGGAGAAGGTCATTCTATTACGTAAACCATGTGGTATACTCCATTCACCTGTATTGTGCCATCTTCATGATTATCCTGATCGGTATCCTGACCGATCTGCTGGTGGCAAAGCTGGGTTCCCATGTCTCTGACTGGACCGGGCTGCTGTTTGGACTGGCTGCATTCTATTACTGGTACAGGTCGATGCGGAATTTTTACGAGCAGCGAAGGGGGCGCACGTTGATGAAGTTCCTGTTGCTGATGTTGCTGTCCTTATTCCTGATCTCGTTTATCTTTACAGTATTCTTCCTGTTTTCGGCTATGGCCATTTAATTTTTAGTGTATGCAAAACAAGACAGCAGATAGTTTTTTACGACTGGTCAAGATCATGGATGAGCTGCGTGAACAGTGTCCCTGGGATAAAAAACAGACCATCCATACCCTTCGCCCTTTAACGATCGAGGAAACCTATGAGCTGGCGGATGCCATTACGGCAAACGACTGGAAGGGGATCAAAGAAGAACTGGGTGATATGATGCTGCATATCCTGTTTTATGCAAAGATTGGTTCAGAGCAGCAGCAGTTTGAACTGGCAGACGTGATGAATGGTATCTGTGAAAAACTGATCTTCCGGCATCCGCATATCTATGGTGATGTGAAAGTGAGCAGTGAGGAAGAAGTGAAGCTGAACTGGGAAAAACTGAAAATGAAAGAGGGCAGCAAGAAATCGGTGTTGGGAGGGGTGCCTCCTTCCTTACCAGCGGTGGTAAAAGCCACCCGAATCCAGGAAAAAGCCAAACAGGTGGGGTTTGAGTGGGACAATAAGGAAGACGTATGGAAGAAAGTGGAGGAGGAGATAGGGGAGCTGAAAGAAGCCATCCGGCAGGAATCGCAGGAGCAGGTAGAGGAGGAGTTTGGGGATGTATTGTTCAGTCTGGTGAATTATGCACGGTTTTTGCGGGTGGATGCAGAAGGTGTATTGGAAAAGACGAACCAGAAATTTATCAGTCGATTCAAGCAGATGGAAGCCATTGCCGAAACACAGGGTAAAAAACTCCAGGATCTTACCCTGGCCGAAATGGATGCTATCTGGAACGAAGTGAAAAAGCAAACTGTACATACTTGATCCATTCATTACGACAGGCGGCATACAAACACGGTTATCTCATCATTACCGCCGCATGGCTGTATACGATCTCGTTTATTTTCATCAATTACTGGAGTTATTATTCCTCTCCCAAAAAAGTTAAAAGCAAACTGGAACAACGCCTGCGCCAGCAGGAGAAGAAATTCGACGAAGTACTGGCAGATACGGCCCTGCTGCAGTCCCTGTTAACCCACAATCCGGACGTGGAAGATCCGCTGGGTGACGAAATAGGCTTGTTTCTATATAAAGGTTCCGGTCATAACCAGGCACATGAGTTACTGTATTGGAATACCAACCGGATCTATATCAACCCGGAGGACCTGCTGCTGAAAGAAGGCAGCTATTTTATCGGTAACCAGAACGGTGATTTTGAAATGTTACGCAAACAGGTAACCCTGCGGGGGCATGAATACCCTGTATTTGCCATGATACCGGTGCGCTGGTCGTATTTCATGGAGAACAAATACCTCCATTCTGATTTTGCAGGTTATCCCGGTATCAATGAACAATATGAGATCAGCGTAGATCCCCAGGCATTGCCCGTACTGGGTCATGATGGGCAGGAATTGTTCCGCATCAAACTGAAACCCGGGAAGTCTTTTATTTCCTACGATCCGGTCACTGTGATCCTGCGGGTAGTGGCCATCATCTTATTGCTGGTATTCCTGCACTCACTGGCACTGGAGCTGGTGAGCCGTTACCGTTTCAGAACAGGCTTCGGTTTTCTGCTGGTGTCGGTCATCTTACTGCGGTTATTGTCGTACCAGTTCTCATTCCCTTTCGATTTCAGCAAACTGGGGCTGTTCGATCCTTCGGTATATGCATCCAACTTCCTGCACCCATCGCTGGGCGATCTGTTTGTCAATACCGTATTGTTGTTCTGGCTGGTAAGTTTTTACAAAAACAATACAGATAAAGAACCCGTGATCCGTGTAAGGATCGCTCCGCCGGTGTATGCATACCTGAATCTGCTGGTACTGGCCGCTATCTGTTTTTTGCTGGCCGGGGTGATCACCAGTCTTGTAAAAGATTCCAAGATACCCTTCGATGTCACCAATATCTTTGGTCTCACTGTATACAGCCTGATCAGTTTTGTCATCCTTTGTTTACTGGTATTGTCGTTCTTTCATTTTTCACAGGTACTGTTACAGCCGGTAATCCGTGCGCAGGTGCCGGTATATATGCAGATACTGGCAGTGTCACTGTTCGGCTTTGCTTATATACTGGCCGGTACTTCGGGGGGTAATACCAGGTTATACCTGTGGGTATTGGTCTGGTTGTTATTGTACCTGTTGTTACTTAACAGCCGTAAAAAAGATCTCGATATACCCTTACTGCGTTCGGGTTTTTTCATTTTCTGGGTGATGATCTTTACCATGTCGATCGCTACCATGGTCATTTACCAGAACGGGATCGTGGAGTTCGAGCAAAGAAAACGTATTGCCGAGAAGCTGGCCCTGCAAACCGATCCTTCCGGGGAGAACCTGCTGAATATCGCTGCCACAAATTTTGACGACCAGTTTCTCAGTGAAAACTTTCACCGGCTGGAGGAAAGCGAATATTCGAACAAATTCATCAAAGACAGCCTGGTCAACCAGAATTTCTCGGGATACCTCAATAAATACGATACCCGGATCTATACTTTCGACAGCCTGTTTCATCCGCTGTACAATGAGGATTCGCTGAATTTTGCGGCAATCCGCACCATTATCACCAATCGGGCCGAACCTACGGCCATACCGGGCATCTACAGTTATGAAAATGCGGCGGAAGGTTTCAGTTATATCTATGAGAAAGTGGTGAGCCGGCGGGATCGTGTGCTGGGGTATCTGTTTGTTGTCATCAAATCCAAACGCTATAAAAGCGAGGCGCTGTACCCCGAACTCTTTAACCAGGTGCAGGATGTGGCATCCGATCTCAATACCAATTATGCCTATGCTGTATACGCCCGTGGGCGGATGATCAATCATTTCAACACTTACAGTTTTCCCCTGGTGCTGGATAAGAAACAGCTGGCAGGTTTCGAGTTCCTGTTCAGGAAAGAAGGTGATTTTACTGAATTATGGTATAGCTCCAATAATGATAAACAGGTGTTGGTGGTAAAAAGGGATACGGGTTTCATAGAAGCGGTCACCCTGTTTGCCTACCTGTTCTGTTTTTTCCTGCTCATCATCTTCTTGTTTCATTTCGGCAGTTACCTGTTGCAGGCCAGGTTTAAATGGCAGGAACTGAAAAAAATGATGCGACTCAATATCCGTTCACAGATACAGGCCACCATCATCTTTCTCAGTGTATTCTCGTTCATTGTGATCGGTATCGCCACTATCTCCTTTTTTATCCTCCGGTTTAACCGGAATAATGAAGAACGGCTGTCCAAATCCATCCAGGTAATGGCCAATGAAGTCAATACCCAGATGAATTCCCTGCGTGCGTTTGATGATGTACCGGATAACCCTGGCGTAAAAGCAGGACTCGAAAAAACCATTGCAGAAATATCTGACCTGCACAATGTGGACATTAATTATTATAACCTCAGGGGAACCCTCGTCATTTCCACGCAGCCCTATATCTACAATAAACAATTGTTAAGTTCCAGGATGGAGCCCAAAGCGTATCGCGAATTGCAGTCAGGGCATAGTATCCGCTTCCTGCAGTCAGAGAAGATCGGTTCCTTCGAATACCTGAGCATCTATGTGCCTTTGACAGATGATGGCGGTAATAACTATGCTTATCTGAATATCCCGTACCTGAACTCGCAGAACGAACTGAACCAGGAGATCTCCGGTTTCCTGGCCACGCTGATCAATCTCAATGCCTTCATTTTCCTGGTGGCTGGTGCCATTGCTTTTTTCCTGACCAATCGTATTACAGCCTCTTTCAGCCTCATCGGCCGTAAAATGCAGGAGATGAACCTCGGTAAAATCAATGAAGCCATTGAATGGAACCGGAATGATGAGATCGGTATGCTGGTGGAAGAGTACAACAAGATGGTGAAGAAACTGGAGATCAGTGCCCAGGCACTTGCGCAAAGCGAAAGGGAAGGCGCCTGGCGCGAAATGGCCCGGCAGGTGGCACATGAGATCAAGAACCCGCTCACCCCGATGAAACTGAGCATACAGTACCTCCAGAATGCCATACAGAAAGGAGCGCCTAATGTTAAAGAGCTGTCGTCCAATATGGCGGTCACCCTGATCGAACAGATCGATCAATTGTCGAAGATCGCGGGTGATTTCTCGCAGTTTGCCAATATCGGTAATGCCCGTATGGAAACCTTCGATATTTCCGAAGTGCTTTCCTCGCTGATACGTTTGTACAGCACCAACCCGGCCATAGAAATCAAATGGGACAAAGCAGCAGGCAATTACCCTGTCTATTCCGACCGGGTACAGATGAACCGCTTATTCACCAACCTGCTGCAAAATGCCATTGAAGCCAACAGGGATCCCAATAAACTGGTCTTGATACAGATCCGTCAATATGCAGAAAACGGCAAAGTATTCCTCTCTGTAAAAGATAACTGCGGCGGTATCCCGGAAAATATGCGCCATAATATATTCACGCCCAATTTCACCACTAAATCATCCGGCACGGGGCTGGGACTGGCTATCTGCAAAGGCATTGTAGAAAAAGCCAACGGCCAGATCTGGTTCGTATCGGAAGAAGGGGTGGGAACCACGTTCTATATCAGTTTGCCGATTGAACAAAAGAACAGATGAACAGACGAACAGATGAGCAAGGATCGGAAATGTGTGACTTGTTCCATTGGCGAATTATCGCGTTGTCTGATTGATTTTACTCCTTACAGACATTCAACATTCCTTGTTCATCTGTTCATCTGTTCCTTGCTCATCTGTTCATCTGTTCCTTTCTCTTTTCTGCTGTTGTTTTTTCACAAACGCGTCAAATGTTTCCAGTGAGAAACTGCTCAGGTTCTGTTTTGGGGTGACACCTGCTTTTTGTGCTGCCAGTACGCCGTAGCGACAATCAGCAAAACCTTCAATGGCATGTGCATCGGGGTCGATGGAGATGAGTACGTTTTTTTCGAGTGCATACCGGATCCAGCGCCAGTCAATATCCAGTCTTCTCGGGTGGGCATTCAGTTCTATCACTACGTCATTGGCTGCACAGGCGTCAATGATCTTTCGGTGGTCAACAGGATAGCCATTCCGGCTCAGCAGTAGGCGGCCGGTCATATGCCCCAGGATCGAAGTGTAGGGGTTCTCTATGGCTTTCAGCAGCCGCATCATCGCTTTTTCTTCGGTCATCTTCAGGTTCGAGTGGATGGAGGCGATCACGAGGTCGAAACTTGCCAGTACCTCATCCGCATAATCCAGGCTGCCATCATTGAGTATATCGCTCTCAATGCTCTTGTAGATCCTGAAAGGTTCCATTCTGGTATTCAGTTCGTCCACCTGTTGGTGTTGTGCGGCGATGCGTTCTTCGTTCAATCCGTTGGCATAAAAAGCAGTTTTCGAGTGATCGCTGATCACCAGGTATTGCAGGTTCTGCGAGTGGGCGCTCCGGGCCATAACCTCCAGTGTGTGTACGCCATCACTCCAGTTGCTGTGGCAGTGAATGATGCCTTTGATGTCTTCCGGCTGGATCACTTGTGGTAACAGATGTTGTCTGGCTTCAGCAATACGGGCCGCATCTTCCCGTAAAAAAGCGGGTATCGGCTGTATGCCGGCTGCTGCAAAAATGGCTTCCTCACTTTCGAAAGAAGCTGCAAGGGAATACTCCCTGGTCCAGGTTTCCAGGAATTCGGGACTGCAACTGGTACGGAACAGGTTACTATAAAGCATTTCTTTTGCGGAGAGGTAAAAACGGAACAGGATATTCTGTGCCGAGCCCTTGGTGCTGATTTCAAGCAGTTCGGGGGAGGAGTGAAGGACTTCAAAATATTGCTCTTTCACCGTATTGCCGATCTCTTTGCTATCACTTGTGGTTACTACGGTGACATCTTTCACCAGGATACTTTCCAGTTGTTGGATGATCTTGTCCGCAGAAGCCGTTGTTACCCATTCCAGCTTATCAATGATTTCCATCTGACGTCTCAGATCCCCGGTTAGCAGCCATTGCTCATCCGGGAACATCTGCTCCAGCATCTGTTGTGTTCTTTCTGCATGTTGTATCACTTCGGCATACAGGTAACTGCCCTGGTTACCCAAATAGAACTCGATCGCTTCCTTGATGTTTCTTTGTGTTTTTTCGCCGAAGCCCTTGTATAAAGTCAGGCGGTTTTCATTGCAGGCATACAATAGTTCTCCGAGGGTTTCTATTTCCAGTTCTTTCCAGATGGTAGCGATTTTCTTCGGACCGATACCTTTGATGCCCATCATCTCCAGAATGCCCGGAGGGGTTTTGGCCAGGTATTCGTTCAGGTTACTTAGCTGACCTGTCTCCAGTTGCTCCACAATTTTTTTACCGATGGCATCACCGATTCCCCGGATCGAAAAGATCTTTTCTACCGGCATCTCTGCCAGGGGACTGGTTAGTTTTTCAATCGTAAATGCGGCAGAGGAATAGGATTTGGCCTTGAAGGAATTGTCGCCATGGATATCCATGAGCTTGGCTAACAAAGAAAAATTATCGGCAATGGCGTAGTTGTCCATATCGTTGCTGGTATTGGGTTTCGAAGGTAGCAATAAAAAAGTCCCGGCGTTTGCCGGGACTTTAAATCTATTTCTGCTTTAGAAATAAGAAGGCTACTATTTTTTAGCGGCTTTCTTAGCAGCTTTTTTAGGAGCGGCTTTCTTAGCGGCTTTTTTAGGAGCAGCTTTCTTAGCGGCTTTTTTAGGAGCAGCTTTCTTTGCAGCTTTCTTTGGAGCGGCTTTCTTAGCGGCTTTTTTAGGAGCAGCTTTTTTTGCGGCTTTCTTTGCAGTTGCCATGTTTTTTTAGATTTAATGGTTAGTTAATACATTAAAAGTAAAAACTTATTTGGAACTACAAAAAAAAATTTTTAAGCCGTCACTTCTATCGGCTTTACCGATACGGTTGTTTTGTCGTTTTTACCCTTCTTGAATTCAACCAATCCATCAGTCAATGCGAACAGTGTGAAGTCTGTTCCTACACCAACATTCTTACCAGGATGGTATACAGTACCTCTCTGGCGCAGGATGATGTTGCCTGATAAAGCAGGCTGACCACCGTATATTTTAACACCTAAACGTTTGCTTTGTGAATCGCGGCCGTTCTTTACGGAACCTTCACCTTTTTTGTGTGCCATAGTTTTTTGTTTTAAAAACTAAAATGATAAACAGGTTGACGCGTCTCCCTGGTCTATTATCTTAATCAATGATCGCTGACTAAGCGATGCTTTCAATTTTAATTCTTGTATAGTGAGTTCTGTGACCGTGCTTTTTACGGAAGCCTTTTCTCCTTTTCATTTTAAAGGCGATCACTTTATCTCCCTGTACGAGGTCACTGATGATTTCTGCTTTTACAGTGGCTTTTACGGCACTGCCCACAGAAACGGTTCCGCTGTTGTCTGTAAACAACACATCGCTGAACTCAACTTTATCTCCGGTTTTACCCTGCAGGTGAGGAACATACAGGCTTTGACCTTCCTGTACTTTAAATTGCTGACCTGCGATTTTTACAACTGCTAACATAGCTACCAAAATTAGGACGGCAAAGGTAAGGTTTCATACGGAAAATCCGCAAACATTTTTCAAATAAATCTTGTCCCCACTGGTGGAAAACGCGAAGATAGTCGCGGAAGGGGAATTTTGGTTTGGGCCATTCAACATTCAGCACTCCTTGCCTGCCTATTCCTATATTTATGATTTCTTCACCCTTTCTTCGGGATCTATTCGAAGAAACAGAGGAGAAGAGACGAAGAAAGTCGAAGAAATAACGAAGGAATACAGGAGAGAATACACTCAAAGCCTTTTAAGTAGTTGATTATCTTATACTTAGATGGGTACGCCGTCGGATGCCGATCTGTCCTATACCGATTTTGATAATGTAATATACTGATACACAGATATTGAATAGATGATCCAGGGTTGCTGGTTTTACGAGGTAACCATGGATCCCTGTGAGATTCTTACGATCTGGCAGAATTGCGGTGTCCGGGTTTGTTAAAGGCCGGTACCAAACGCCAAAGATCACTGCTAAAGTGCCAAACTTCCTCTATTTTTGCCCACCCTTACCGATCTTGACATGATGAATTTAAAATCCTTATTGGCGAGACCCTTTGCCAATTACATATATAATAAGACCCGTAAAGGGATGCAGACAGCCATTGAGGACCAGGACGATATCCTGAAAACGCTCCTCAAACACGGCCGGAATACAGTATTTGGTAAGGAACACCGGCTTGATCTTGTTACAGACCAGGCTGGTTTTGCCCAGGCCGTGCCAATCAGGGATTACGAACAGTTCAAACCCTATATTGAGCAGATAAAAGAAGGAAAACAGAATATCCTCTGGAAGGGGCGTCCTATTTATTTTGCCAAGACCAGCGGTACCACCAGCGGGGTAAAATATATCCCTATAACCAAAGATTCTATTGATAATCATATCAATACGGCCAGGAATGCCCTGCTTTGTTATATGGCAGAGACCGGTAATTCGGCTTTTGCCAGCGGAAAAATGATTTTCCTGAGTGGCTCACCCGAATTGGAAAGGGTGGGTAATATCCCTACAGGAAGGTTAAGTGGCATCGTTAACCACCATGTTCCGAGTTACCTGAGAGCCAATCAGCTGCCAAGTTATGAGACGAATTGTATAGAGGATTGGGAAACCAAGCTGGACAAGATCGTACAGGAAACCCTGCACAAGGATATGACCCTGATCAGTGGTATTCCGCCATGGATGCAGATGTATTTTGACCGCCTGACCGAGAAATCCGGTAAAAAAGTGTCTGAACTCTTCCCGAATTTCAGCGTGATGGTGCAGGGTGGGGTGAATTTTGAGCCCTATAAGGCCAGGATGTTCGAAACCATCGGTAAAAAGATAGATAGTATTGAGTTGTTTCCGGCCAGTGAGGGTTTTTTCGCTTTCCAGGACTCACAAAATGCGGAGGGACTGCTGTTGAATACCAATAGTGGCATTTATTATGAATTCATACCGGTAGGAGAGATCTTCTCGGAAAATCCGACCCGTTTGAGTCTGAAAGAGGTGAAAACAGGGGAGAATTATGCCATGATCATCAACTCCAATGCCGGTTTATGGGGGTATAACCTGGGCGATACCGTCAAATTTGTAAGTACAGAGCCTTACCGTCTGCTGGTGACCGGTCGGATTAAACATTTTATTTCTGCATTTGGGGAGCATGTGATCGGTGAGGAAGTGGAACAGGCCATACTGAAAGCCAGCAATGAGGAGCAGGCCAAGATCACGGAATTTACCGTAGCCCCCATGATACAGCAGGAACAGGGAAAAAGTTACCACGAATGGTTCATAGAGTTTGAACAGGAACCGGCCGATATGCAGCGTTTCATCCGCAACCTGGAACTGAACCTTCGCCAGAAGAACGTTTATTACGATGACCTGATCAGCGGCAATATACTGATGCAACTGCAGGTACGGAAAGTGCAGAAGAACGGTTTTATCGATTATATGCGGTCGATCGGCAAACTGGGAGGCCAGAACAAAGTGCCCCGCCTAAGCAACGACAGGGTGCTGGCAGACGGATTAATGCCTTTTCTGGTGCAGTAGAAGGGAATTACCCCCGGAAATGCTAAAACGGATCCAATTTTTTTTCATTCTGCTTTTCCTGGATTTCTCTCCTCTTTATTAACGTAATTTGTACCATAGTAGGATTGTATTAAAGTTACTAAATGAGTCAGAAACGTATCGCGTTATTCGGGTCAACGGGATCCATCGGAACACAGGCATTGGATGTGATTGCAGCCAACCCTGATCTTTTTTGCGCAGAAGTTTTGACTGCACAGACCAATGATGCGTTGCTCATCAAACAGGCGCTGCAGTTCAATCCCAATATTGTGGTCATCGGGGATGAGAAGAAATACCCCATCGTAAAAGAAGCGCTGGCGCATACCCATACCAAGGTCTTTGCCGGAGAGAAAGCCCTGGAAGAAGTGGCTTCGCTGGATTGTTATGATATGATGCTGGCAGCCATTGTGGGATATGCCGGTTTAAAACCGACACTTTGTGCGATCGAGATCGGCAAACCCATCGCGTTGGCGAATAAGGAAACCCTGGTGGTGGCAGGTGATATCATCATGCGCACCGCAGCGGAGAAAAGGATCCCCATCATACCTGTGGACAGCGAACATTCCGCCATTTTTCAATGCCTGGTAGGTGAGGGGCGTAACCGCATCGAAAAGATCATTCTGACGGCCAGTGGCGGCCCGTTCCTGGGTAAGAAACCCAATTTCCTGGTGAACGTGAAAAAGGACCATGCATTGCAGCACCCTAACTGGACCATGGGGGCCAAGATCACGATCGACTCTGCCACGCTGATGAACAAGGGACTGGAAATGATCGAAGCCAAATGGCTGTTTAATCTTACTTACGACCAGGTGCAGGTGGTGGTACATCCGCAGAGTATCATACACAGTATGGTGCAGTTCACGGATGGCAGCATCAAAGCGCAGATGGGACTGCCTGATATGAAACTGCCGATCCAGTATGCACTGGCTTTCCCTAACCGTATCCACAACGATTTTCCCCGATACGATTTTAAAAAACCGGGCACCCTCACATTTGAAGAGCCCGATACCAAAACCTTCCGTAACCTGGCATTGGCAATGGAAGCGATGAAACAGGGAGGCAATATGCCCTGTATCCTGAACGCGGCCAACGAAATTGCCGTATACGCGTTCCTCCGCAACAGGATCGGCTTCCTGGATATGACAGAAGTGGTGGAACAGACCATGGCAAGGATCCCTTTCCTGCCGGAACCCACGCTGGAAGAGTATTTTGAAACCGATGGAGAGGCCCGTAACTTCGCGGCTTCCCTGATCCATATGTAATTCATTGTATCAAGTAAAACCAATAAATCCCCCCGGGGTGTGACCGTATGAGTTTATTAGCAATTGACTGGGTAAGTGTAGGCGTTAAAACAGGGCAATTCATCTTGTCTTTTTCCATATTGGTGGTACTGCATGAGCTGGGCCATTTTATTCCCGCACGTTTCTTTAAATGCCGGGTAGAAAAATTTTACCTCTTTTTCAATCCCTGGTTCAGTTTATGGAAGAAAAAGATCGGCGAAACAGAATACGGTATCGGCTGGGTGCCTTTCGGGGGATTTGTGAAGATCTCGGGAATGATCGATGAGAGCATGGACAAGGAGCAGATGAAACAGGCACCGCAACCCTGGGAGTTCCGGGCCAAACCGGCCTGGCAGCGTCTGATCATCATGGTGGGAGGTGTGGTGGTGAATATCCTGCTGGCCATCGTGATCTTTATCGGCATTACCTGGGTATGGGGCGAAGAGAATCTGCCTGTGAAAAATATGAAATACGGCGTTTATGCCGATTCACTGGGGCATAGCATGGGTATCAAAGATGGCGACAATATCGTAGCCATTGATGGCAGGCCCGTGGAATTCTTCGGTACACTGGAATCAGAGATCGTGTTGAGCGAGGCCAAAAAAATACAGGTCATCCGTGATGGACAGCCTCTGGACCTCCCCATTCCCGATGGGTTCATCAAAAAGATCATCAGGAATAAGAAATTCAGCGGCCTGGTATACCCGCGTTATCCTGTGATCGTGGATTCTGTGAGCAATAAAAAGGAGAGCGGTTTACAGCGGGGCGACCAGCTGATCGCGATCAATAACCAGCCATTCAGCTTTTATCATGAGTTTGATAAGCTGAAAAGGAACTACAAGGATTCCTCTGTCACCATCACCGTGATCCGGAATAACGATACCGTTCCTGTACCCGCTAAGATCAGCAGTAAAGGAGCAGTGGGCTTTTTTGCCGTTAGTCCGATGGAAATATTGGGAACTGTGCATAAGCAATATTCTTTCATGGCCTCCATTCCGGTGGGCTTTAACCACTGCTGGGAAACCCTGAACCGGTATGTGACCGGCTTAAAACAACTGTTCACCGGCAAAGTGGCCGCCAGCGATTCACTGGGTAGCGTGATCAGCATTGGTAACACATTCCCCGGCGTATGGGATTGGGAAAGGTTCTGGACCCTGACCGGTATTTTCTCCATCATCCTCGCTTTTATGAATATACTACCCATCCCGGCACTGGACGGCGGGCATGCCTTATTTACACTTTTTGAGATGATCACCGGCCGCAAGCCCGGCGATAAGTTCATGGAATATGCTCAAATGGCAGGCATGATACTGCTGCTGGGACTTATGGCATACGCTTTGGGGTTAGATTTCTGGAGACTTTTTAAGTGACAATGAGTGATTGAGTGGATGAGTGAATGAGTGAATGTTTTTGGAATGATTGAAAACAGGGTTTCCCGGTCCGGTGTTATCTGAAATCCGGGGGATGCCTGACAAAAAATATTAATTACTAATTATCAATTACTAATTGTTAATTAATCCTATGGGGTCGTATTGGTTTTGACAGCATAGGTTACGGTTGGTGTAAGCATGCAGTGCGTTGTGTAATTAGCACTTTAATCTGAATGCTCAAACTTCAAATGGCAATACACAGTATGCCATGGCTGCTTAATCAGTGATTAAGTAACCATTTGGGCCGCCGCACAGGTTCGCTTCTTTCCAGGTGCCGCCGCCGACTCAAAACAAAAGAAGACGCTGCAACAGAAGGCTGTGACTGTTGCCTAAGCCCATCCAGCTAAGCGCAAGGTTGGTTTGTTCCTGTCCTGCATTGTGCCGACAAGTAATCAGGAAATAAGCATGTAGAAAGCTAATGGTAGCGATGTTTGGACAGGGGTTCGACTCCCCTCGACTCCACTCGAATGATGAATGATGAACAAGGAATGATGAATGTTGAAGTGATACTTTGATTCACTTTAATGATCATCATTTCTTTGCCAATGCCGGTTGCCTGACCGGCATTGTTGTTTCATGCCGTTGTTGGTCAGGCGACAACAACGGCATGAGTGTCCGGAGCAGCCCCCAAAAAAATATGCCCCCTCATGTGTAAAATGCGACAGCATGATCAACAGGTCAATCAGAAATACCCTCAATAGGAAGAGGAAAAATGAAATATTCCAGAATATTTCTGTGCGCTTTCGAAACATGGTTTTTATAGGACTTCATACTTCTTCTTAATGAACTTACATAGTCAGTGTTCATTTTATGTAGGACCTGGTCTATTTTCCGGAGGGCTTCCTGAATGGCTTCTGTTCTTTCTGCTCTTGTTTTGGGGAGTTGGTCATCGAGTAGTTGCATGTTTTTCTCAAAAATTGTTTCAGCCTGCTTATAAAATGCATGTAATGCCGGTTCTGTAGAAAAGGTTTTTATGTGCGTAAGCCATAAAGCCGCTTTTTTCTCTTTCTGGTCTATTTCATCATCCATATTCGCTGCTAATAAGGAGACATAAGCAGGGAACTGCAACAACAGTTCTTTGTCTTTATCGGATAACTCAGTAAAGTCTTTCATGATGGTCAATTTACTATTGATGAAACGTATGGGATGGTCCACAGCTCTTTCAGTCTAGATAGATCGATGGATGCTTCATCAGGTATGGAATAAAAAATGTTACAGACAGCCCCGAAATGGTAACGATACCCAGGAACAATACCCTGAAATCGGCGGAGATGATAGGGTCGGCCGATCGGTTTATATGAAGTCCCCAGGAGAAGCACAGAATTGAGAGGATGATACATACGGCGATATACACCCAATGTCCTCTTTTGATGAATTTGCTTGAAAAGAAATAAAGCACCCCTGCCACTAAAAACAATAGCATGGTAGCAAAGATGATCGTAGCCACATTGATGATCTGCGACGGTACAAACTGTGTAATACTCCTGAAGAACAGGTCGTAAAAAAGATTACCTAAGGTAGCGGCAATGCCGGCAAAAACACCTGCCAGAATCGTTTTTGACAGGTAGTGCTGCTCTGATACATCATTTTTCATGGTGGAAGGTTTTAATGGTTAAAGATCAGGTTACTTTTATTTTGTCAGTGTTAGCCTTCATAAGGCTTTTCCCTTTTATCATGAACCGGAGTGTGCGCCGGGTGACTGACAGGTGACGTTGGTATTTTTTTTCCCTGCTGCGGTTGTTGCTATACGCTGTAACGATCTCTGTGGTGGTGATCATGCCGGTTACTTTGTTCCTGATCTTGTTGGACAGAACGGCGATCACGTCCATTTTAGTCGATCCCATTATCTCGGAAACAGATCCGGCATCCTGCTCCTCATACACATATGCAGTGCTTTCTGAGAGGATCTCTTTAACTGCTACAGACTCGTTGACATGGCTGCTGAACAGTCTTTTTCTTTCTACATAACCCAGGAAATTTTCTTCCTCATCTATTACGATCAGAAAATGATACGGGTAGCGGCTCATATTTTCGGATAACCAGCCCCTGAGTTGCCCAACCGTATTTTCGATACTCACCATGATGGCGACCTTTTTTACGAGATCACCAGCGTTGATGGTCCTTAAAACATCCGGCTCATAGGAGTGAGGGGTACGAACCCCTCTGCGTTGAATTTTTTCAGTCATGATACTTCCTTTGGAAAGCAGCATCGCTACCAGGTAGGCTGCCGTGCAGGCGCCTAATAAGGGAAGCAGTCCTTCTACCTGTCCGGTAGTTTCCAATGCAAAAAGAATCGAGGTGAGAATGGCCCTGGATGCACCTGCAAACATGGATGCCATGCCTATTAAAGCTGCGGATGCGATGGTGATTCTGCTTGCGGGGAACAGGGCCAGGATGCTCATACCCAAAAGGGCCCCAAAAGCACCACCAATGGTAAATAAGGGTGCCAGGGTACCTCCGGAAGTGCCACTTCCTAAGGAAATTACCCATGACAGGTATTTGAGAAAGCATAAAACACATAGGGCGGAAACTGTTAGAGAGCCTTTCAGCAGATCAACGATATTTTCGTATCCTACGCCCATTGTATTGGGTGCGTATAATCCCGTGATGCCCACGGCAATAGCCCCTATGGCGGGCCACCACATCCAGTGAACGGGTAATTTCTCGAATTGGTCCTCAACCCAATACACAGATCTTGAGATCAGAGAAGCCACAATACCAATGAATCCACCCATCAGGATATACGTAAGCAGGGCATTACCTGAAGGTGGTACGATGGGCGCCATCTGAAATACGGGCTTACTGTCAAAAAGGAACAGATGCATGGCAGCTCCGGTAGCACATGCCAGCGCAACGGGTATGAGGGATTTAGGAGCGTATTCGAATAAAAGCAATTCAATAGCAAGCATAACAGCGGCAACAGGTGTCCCGAAAATAGCCGCCATGCCGGCACAGGCGCCTGCAGTGAGTATGATCTTCCGTTCGGATGCCGAGATGCGCATGATTTGCCCTGTCAATGAACCAAAAGCTCCTCCGGTTGCAATGATGGGGCCTTCTGCACCAAAAGGACCACCTGTTCCTATCGAAATGGCGGATGAAAGTGGTTTCAGGAAAGTGAGCCTGGGAGGGATCTTGCTTTCATGTAAAATAATTTTCTCCATTGCCTCCGGAATGCCATGACCACGGATGGCCGAAGAACCGAATCTGGCGATCAGTCCAACCAGAATACTACCCGCAATGGGCACTAAAATGACCGACAATCCCAATGTATTACCCTCTGGTGATGCAGGACGAAAAGAAAACCGGTGGTAGAAGGAAAGGTTCGTTATCCCATTGATCAGTAGTACCAGGCTTTTGGCAATGATACTTATTAGTATGGCATTCAGAATGGCCTGTAAACTCAAGGGTAAGATCCTGATGGATATAGGGGCTGTGTCTTCTGTATAACCTTCCGTGTCGTTGAACGTATTGTGCAGGGAGGGCGAAACCGGAATGCTTTCTTTTGGGTTGTTCATCTACTAAAATCAATTTCGGGCTTTAGGTTTAAAATATTGCCTAATTAATATAAAATTAAACATTGTTCATAATTATTTGATGTTAATATTGCATAAGTAATATTATTTAGCTTTCCGGTATATCAAAATAATCAGTATCATTAAGTATGGAAAAAGGGCTTACAAGTTGTTTTTCAAAGAGTTGTTTCTTGTGTAACCACTGTATTCCTGAGTGGGTGCCGTTTGTTGAGAAAAATAAAAAAGTGATTCACTTTAAGAAAGGAGAATCCATTTTTCAGGAAGGAGAGAAGGTAGAAGGAATATATTTCCTTAATAGCGGAAAAGTAAAAGTTCACAAGCAATGGAACGAAGAAAAACAATTGATCATCAGATTTGTGAAAGAAGGAGATGTGCTTGGGCACCGTGGTTTCGGGAATAGTAATATTTATCCTGTTTCTGCAACGGCTCTTGAGCCAACTACTGTTTGTTTTTTTACATACGATTTTTTTCTGGCTTCGTTGAAGACGAACCATGAACTGACGTTTAACCTCCTGATGTTCTATTCGGCTGAATTAGAAAATGCAGAGCAGCGAATGCGCGATCTTGTTCATATGGATACCAGGGGAAAAATAGCTGATGCATTGTTGATGCTGAAGAACCATTTTGGTTGTGATAAGGACGGCAATATTGAAATGAAGCTTACCAGGCAAGACCTGTCTTCTTTTGTAGGTGCTACCTATGAAACCGTATTCAAGATCATCAATGAACTGGTTAAGGAGAAAACGATTTCTGTAAAAGGGAAAGAGATCAAAATAGTAAATGAAAAAAAATTGCGATCCTACACCTTGCCGGCAGAGGTTAAGAAATAAGTGACTCTTTCCATAGGTATCAGGATGCCTGTTTCTTCCTCTGTTCGTATGCTCAATACTTCGTTATCCCTTTACTGTTTGCCAGGCTGGCTCTGTGATCGCATTTACCTCTCTTTTTCATACGAAACTCATTGATCTTGCTCTTTGCGGGGACTTATGGTAGTATTCACCGGGCAATGTGTGTTCAAACGGAGAATTGCCTTAATTTAACGGCATGAAATACTTGTTATCTTTTCTCTTCGTTGTCATTTCCTTATCTGTTTTTGCGCAGTCTGATTATACGGTCGTAAAAGATCTGCCTTATTATTCGGGTTCTTCTGATCAATATACCAATGAGCGTTGCCGGCTGGATATCCATTATCCCAAAGGGAAGAAAGGACTTGCGACCATCGTCTGGTTCCATGGAGGTGGTTTGACGGGAGGGAATAAGGAATTGCCCAAGGATCTGTTAGAGAAAGGATACATTGTCATTGGTGTAGGGTATCGTTTGTCCCCCAAGGTAAAAGTGGCAGACTGTATCGAAGATGCTGCGGCCGCCGTGGCCTGGACCTTTGCACATATCGGTGAGTATGGAGGTGATAACCGGAAAATATATCTCTCCGGGCATTCAGCAGGCGGCTACCTGGTAATGATGGTCACGCTGAATAAGCAGTACCTGTCAAGACACGCCATCAATGCGGATGAGATCGCCGGCATCATACCCTTTAGTGGCCAGACCATCACACATTTTACAGCAAGAAAGGAGCAGGGTGTGCCGGAAAAACAGCCTGAGATTGATGGTCTTGCCCCATTGTTCTATGTTCGTTCTGATGCGCCTCCGATGCTGCTAATGACGGGCGATAAAGACCTGGAAATGCTTGGCCGATATGAGGAAAATGCATACCTGAGCCGCATGATGAAAGTGAATGGACATACCCGTACCCGTCTGTTGGAATTACAGGGGTTTGACCATGTGGGTATGGCTTATCCGGCGTTTCCGCTGCTGTTAAAAGAGGTTGGCAAGTGGGAAAATGAGAAGAAGCCCCATTAAAATACAGCGGGGCTACCTGTTGGTAATCGTTAGACCGATCAGCTTTTGTTCGCTGATACTTCATCATTCATCATTTCACGCCATGCGGGATTCGATATTCAATATTCACTTCCTGTATCTTGCACACAAATGGTTTACCCTATTACATTACAGGAAGTACAGGAAGGTCTCTCATTATACGTGCCTGATCCTGGATCTGTGAAAACCGTGTATGAGCAATTGTTGGAGAAGGATCCCAAAGTTGCATTTCCGTTTTGGGCAAAGATCTGGTCGTCTTCGATTGCCTTATCCCGTTTCCTGCAAACAGAGCCTGAATGGGTGAGGGGTAAACGGGTGCTGGAATTGGGAGCAGGCATCGGATTACCTTCGTTCAGTGTGGCGAAACAGGTGGCAGAAGTGATTATCAGTGATCATGCACCGGAAGCCGTGGCATTGATCGATAAAAATATTCAATACCTGGCCCTGTCCCATGCGCAGGCAAGACTGATCGATTGGAATCATTTTCCTGCCGACATCTTTGCCGATACAGTACTGTTGAGTGATGTAAATTATGCACCCGGACAGTTTGCGGCATTGCTGCAACTGATCAGAAAATTGTTTGATCAGGGAACGGTCATTATCCTGGCTACGCCACAACGCATTACCGCTTCCCCTTTCGCCGAAGCCTTGCAGCCATTTATCAAACGTTCTTTTTCACAAGCTGTTTCAGGCAAAGAACAGGAAATGGATATACGGATACTCATTCTTGATCCTGGATACTAGATCCTGGATACTTGATTCTTAGTCCTTGATTCTTGGCCCTTAATTATGCAATGCCATCACTTTCTGTAATGCCATCGGAAACAATACATTGTTTTCAACATGGACATGCTGGTGCAGGTCGTTTTCAAAAGATTTGAGTTCTTCCAGGCAGATGCGGTGTGTGGTGCAGGCATCGGCAGGCGGCGTGTATTCATTGGTGAGTTCGCGGATGCGGAACATGAGCTGACCTGCGGTATCGTGTTCCGCTTCCATCATCTGGATAGGTGTAGAAAGATAACCCGGTCCCATGGCAATAATGGCAGCTTTATTCTCGCCTGAAGCGATCTCCTGGATTCTTGGGAACAGGATCTTTTCTTCCTTTTCCATATGTGGTAATAATTCTTCAATAACAGCTGTGAAGTGGTCCAGTACCGTGCGCATATGCGGATACCGGTCGCCATGTTTGGCTGCTACTTTCTGTACATGACCATGTATGGTGGTAAAACTGTTCCGGATATAAAAATGATGGTGTATCTGGATATAGGAGATCAGCTGGTCGACCGTCATTTCGGTAAAAGGCATGAGAGGCCTGGTTTGTATAACGGCATTACTGAGTTCTTCCACCACGTTGTTCACGGGGATATTCTTTTCGTTGCAGGCCTGCTCCAGAGTTTTTTTTCCGCGACAACAGAAGTCAAGACTGTATTTTTCCAGTACCGGGATATATCCATGGTTGGAAAGTGCAATACCTGCGAGGGTTTGTTGGGCAATGGTTGGCATGAGTGATGATTTGCTGTAAAATTCCACAACTCATCCCAAGGGTTTTATGATTCAGGTCAGTTTCCTGTTTTTATTTTCCGGAAAGCCAGTAACATCAACAGAATGCCTGTAAACAGGATGAGGGCGGTGACAAGCAATGATTCGTTGATGAAAGGGATACTTTGGTAGCTGAGTGCAGCGGTTCCCTGAACCATCAATGCAATTTCGTTGATGATGACACCGGCTATAAAGATGCGGATGCCTGTTAAGAGGGCTTTGCTCAGTGTATTACTGATGGGAATGACCAGTTGGCTGATCAGGAAAATGCTGAACATGCCCAGTAATACCAGGTGCAGGTAGCCGATGACAATGGGGCGGAATCCAAAAGCCAGCTGGCTCAGGGATGGAATGGTGGACCCCAGCTGCAATAATAGTTTGATGCTGGTAGCGAGGGCGGCCAATAACAATAGCCACTGGCTGCTGCCCGGAAACAGGTTTCGTAACTCAGTCCGGTTCCTGAAACAGGCCGAAAGGAACAGCCCCCAGGCAATTACCTGTGCAACCGCCGAAGCGATCACCAGCAGGTACACGAATGTATTCATCGGTAACCAGAGAGCGGAGAGCAGATAGGCAGGTATGCAGGCAAAAGCAAATAGCAGGTAAATGTACCAGAGTCTTTTACGGAATAAGGCCAATGTCTCTATCCTGGCCGTCAGTAAACCCATCGCCGCAAAAAAGAACCAGCCATTGTACTGAAAATGAAGGAAGAAATAAACGGCGGCCAAGTACCAGTTCTGGTGTACGGTCTGGGTGGCCATCATGAATGCCAGTGCGAAAGCACCGAAGGCCGATATCGCGTTGAAGAGTAAAGCCAGTTTGAACCAGCTATGGCTGATCTTTTGCACGGCCAGCCGGTTCAGGTCTTTCCAGTATACTACGGCAAATATCCAGGATACAAAGATGGACAGGGTAGAAAAAGAAATCGACCACAGGCCATAACCCTGTATGGGAAACCACAGCAGCATACCATACGCGGTAAGCAGGTTGGCCCATATGAGGCCACGGTATTTACGGAATTGATCCTGACCTGATTGGTCAGAGAGATATTGTACCAGTAAAACCATGAGCGTATGGGTGATCCATCCCGAAAAAGCAAAATGCGAGTGCCCGTGCAACAGGTGTTTCTGGTCGACGAAGGGGAGCGAAAAAGCGATCTTATACCGAAGGATCACACCAATGAAGGAGACCAGTAACAGGTTCAGTAAGGATACCTGTAACCATTTATGAAGAGACGAGCGCATACCTGCTATTTAGCTGCAAAGGAAAGCCGGGTGATGGTAAATGGGTATGATTGCAATCATATCAGCAGTAGACTTTCCCTTTTTCGATAATCAGCTCGCCTTTGTCGTGCATATTGCGCATAGCACGGATAACGGTTTCTACACGCAGACCGGTCATGTCGGCGATCTGCTGTCGGGTAAGTTTTAGCTGGTTGCATTTTGGGCAGAAATTCTTGTTCTCTGCCTTCAGGTATTTGATCAGTGTTGCAATGCGGGCTTCGGGTGCATTCAATGCCAGCGCTTTCAGTAACAGGAATTTAAAACGGACTCTTTTGGCCAATAAACGGCTGAAGGCAAAATGAATATCCGGACTGTCTTTCAATAACTGGTGGAAAGAGGAGCGGTGTAAACGTATCAGTACGGAATCTTCTTCTGCAATGGCTGTTGCGGCATAAGGGCCTTCGTCGAAAAGCGGGATCTCTCCAAAACATTCACCTTCATCAATAATGGTCTGAATGAATTCATGTCCTTCATCATCAATATTGATCCAGCGAAGGCTGCCGCTGACAAGTTGGTAATAAAATTGGCAGCTGCTTCCCTCCTGGAAAATCACTTCTCCCGCGCTCACTTTTTTGTAAGCCGCTCCGCATGCCAATAGCAGGTCAATATCGATCATCATAGTAGTGGTTGTTTGTAGTGGTATCCAAAACTATCTGTCCGCTTGTTGCGGGTAGATGATTCATATCATCTGAATATATGATTTAAATCAGGTTTTAACAAGTCTAAAATTCAATATGTTTATTATAAGTCATATACGTATTATATTTTTTAATTTTTCTTTAGGTATGATTCTACGCATAAAACTGGGATAAAAGCCTAGCTAATCTTGTGTATGCAATTAACCAATCAAAAAAATACCAGTATGAAAAGAACTATCACTGCAATCATTGCTGTAGTTGCCATGTATGCCTGTGGCAACCAGAACGGATCGGCTCCTGCCGCAACTGCCACTGCCTCTGAAACACCTGCTGCAGAAGCTTCTGCCAATCCTTCTTATGATCCTAACAGGGGAGAGGGTAAGTACAAAGATTTTGAAGTGCCTGCCGCACTGGATGGCACCCTGGCTGAAAAAGGAAACAAAGTGTATGGTGTAAAATGCAGCAGCTGTCATAAAACAACCGGAGAAAAACTGGTAGGTCCCGGATGGCAGGGTGTGACTTCCCGCTACAAAGCTGCCTGGATCATGAACTTCATCACCAATACCGATGAAATGCTGACCAAGGACCCCAAAGCACAGGCGCAGCTGGAGATCTGTCTGGTGCGTATGCCCAACCAGAACCTGAGCGACGATGAAGCAAGAAGCCTGTATGAGTTCATGCGTAAGAACGACGGTGTTAAATAAGTCTGAGAACACTAACTGTTGCATATCAACCTAACCTAAAACATAACAGCATGAAAAAGACAAACTATAATGCGATCGCCATGGCGTCCTTCGCATTATTGCTGGGGATGCTTTCCTGCAAACCCAAGAACGCCGGAAATGCCGTAAGCGCCGATGCCGCGGCCAAAGCGTATGTGGCGCCGGGCAAATACGACGAGTATTATAATTTTGTTTCCGGTGGCTTCAGCGGGCAGATGGCCGTTTACGGGTTGCCCAGTGGCCGTTTGCTGCGAGTAATCCCCGCTTTTTCAGTTGATCCTGAAAAAGGCTATGGTTACAGCGAGGAAACCAAAGCCATGTTGAACACTTCTCACGGATTTGTTCCCTGGGATGACCTGCACCACCCCGAACTTTCTCAAACCAATGGAGAGATCGATGGCCGCTGGCTTTTTGGTAACGCCAATAACACGCCCCGTGTTGCCCGTATCGACCTGACTACCTTCCGCACTGCGGAGATCATTGAACTGCCCAACAGCGCCGGTAACCACTCTTCTCCGTTTATCACAGAGAATACCGAATACGTTGTAGCCGGTACCCGTTTCAGCGTACCTCCGGATAATGTGAACGGTGATGTGCCCATCAATACCTACAAACAGAATTTCAAAGGAACCCTGAGTTTTATCAGTGTTGCCAAGGAAGATGGTAAAATGGATATTGCTTTCCAGATCCAGTGCCCAGGTGTCAACTTCGACCTGAGTCATGCCGGTAAAGGAAAATCACATGGCTGGTTCTTCTTCAGCTGTTACAATACAGAACAGGCCAACACCCTGCTGGAAGTGAATGCTTCCCAGCGTGATAAGGACTTTATCATGGCCGTTAACTGGAAAAAAGCAGAAGAATACCTGAAAGCAGGCAAAGGAAGAAAACAGTCAGTGAAATATGCCAGCAACCATTATGATGAAAAATCACATACAGCTACTTCTACCATCAAAACAGAAGTGGTGGTGCTGGATGCAAAAGAACTGAAAGATATCTGTTACATGATCCCTTGTCCGAAATCACCCCACGGTTGCGATGTTGACCCAAGTGGCGAATACATTGTGGGTAGCGGTAAACTGGCTGCCCTGATCCCTGTATTCAGTTTTGACAAACTGCAGAAAGCCATTGCAGCCAAAGACTATGAAGGTGAATACGATGGTATCCCTGTTGTGAAATATGAGTCTGCCCTGTACGGTGAAGTGAAGAAACCAGGCCTTGGACCTTTGCATACCGAGTTCGATGGTAAGGGTAATGCGTACACTTCTTTCTTTGTATCCAGTGAAGTGGTTAAGTGGAATATCAAGGATCTGAAAGTGCTGGATCGTGTACCAACCTATTATTCTGTAGGTCACCTGTCTATCCCGGGCGGTGATACTAAAAAACCTTCACCCAAATACCTGGTTGCGTACAATAAGATCACCAAAGACCGTTACCTGCCTACCGGACCTGAACTGGCCCAGAGTGCGCAGTTATACGATATCAGCGGTGATAAGATGCAGATGATCCTGGACTTCCCGACCATCGGGGAACCGCACTATGCACAGTCTGCTCCTGCGGATGTGATCAGGAAGAATTCTGTTAAGTTCTACAAGATCGATGAGAACAAACATCCTTATGTGACCAAAGGTGAACCTGCTTCCAAAGTGGTACGCGAGGGCAACAAAGTGCATGTGTACATGACTGCCATCCGTTCACACTTCTCACCTGATAACATAGAAGGTATCAAAGTGGGTGATGAAGTATACTTCCATGTAACCAACCTGGAGCAGGATTGGGATGTACCACACGGGTTTGCTGTGAAAGGCGCTTCCAATGCGGAACTGCTGATCATGCCGGGTGAAACACAGACCCTGAAATGGATACCGGAAAAACCAGGTATGTTCCCTGTGTACTGTACCGATTTCTGTAGTGCGCTGCACCAGGAAATGCAGGGATATGTTAGGGTGTCACCTGCCGGAAGTAATGTGCCGCTGGCATTCAGTCTGGGTACCAATCAGCCCAAGGCCGAAGCTGCACCAGCTGCTAAAAAATAGTTCTTTTCTACTGCCGGGAAGAGCCCCCGATCTTCCCGGCATTTTTGCCGGTCCGGAAAGTTTTGCGGCAACCCGCTGTACGAGTTACCGGACCGGCTTTTTAGTTTTATGAATCTATCAAACGGATTATTATGAACAGAATGAAAACATCTTCCAGAACCTTGTTGATCTTCTGTGCCATTGCGTTGATGGCGGTACTGTTTGTGCCCATGTGGCGGATAGACCTGGATGCACCGCAATATCCTGAAGGATTGATGTTGCTGATCTATGCCAATAAACTGGGAGGTAACGTGGATATCATTAATGGCTTGAACCATTATATCGGGATGCGTACCCTGCATGCCAATGATTTCCCGGAATTTAAATTGTTGCCAGGTATCATTATATTTTTCAGTATCGTATCTCTTATTGTTGGGATCCTGGGCAGAAGGAAATGGCTGAATGTGTTGTTTATCCTCTTTGTGTGTTTTGGTGTGATTGCGATGGTTGATTTCTGGAGATGGGAATACCAGTATGGTCACGACCTGAACCCCGATGCAGCCATACGTATACCCGGAATGGCTTACCAGCCACCGCTGATCGGGTTTAAGCAGCTGCTCAATTTTGGGGCTTATTCCATGCCTGATATTGGTGGATGGATCTTTGTAGGTG
Organism: Sediminibacterium sp. FW305-C-269; assembly: GCF_058231045.1. Taxonomy (NCBI): domain Bacteria; kingdom Pseudomonadati; phylum Bacteroidota; class Chitinophagia; order Chitinophagales; family Chitinophagaceae; genus Sediminibacterium; species Sediminibacterium sp. FW305-C-269. The sequence continues at coordinate 860,951 of NZ_JBIQXQ010000002.1, forward strand.
TGGGTGCCATACTACTGCTGCTGGTGATACTGGAAGGCCGTCGCGCCAAACTTTCCCGGAACCGTTCGGCGGTTGCGGGAATGTTAGTGATTGCTGTTTCCATGACCACACTCAGTGGCTGCAGCACCGAACCAGAAGCGATCAGATATGGTAAAGACAATTGTCATTTCTGTAAAATGACTATCAGTGATCAGCGCTTTGGCGCCGAACTGGTGACCAAAAAAGGCAAAGTATTCAAGTTCGATGATGCTCACTGTATTTTGTCGTTCATGCATTCAGACGCTATCAACCAGAAAGATATTGCCGATGTGTATTTTACAGACTTTACCGGATCGCATGCGCTGGTAAAAGCATCCGAAGCTTTTTTATTGCAGAGTGAATTGTTTGAAAGCCCGATGAAAGGTAACCTGGCCGCATTTACCGTAGAAGACAGCATGAAAAAAATAGCTGCTCAATATACTGCGGCCCGTATCAGCTGGGATCAACTGAAAAAATGAAATACGTAGTTTTTATATTGTTTTTGCTGGGAGCGACTGTTTCACTGTCGGCCGCAACACTGCATGTGGGAAAGAGCGGTAACTATTCATCGATCATGTCAGCGATCAAAGCTGCCCGTAACGGCGATACGGTATTGGTATCCTCCGGTACTTACCGCGAAAAAAATATCATTATTGATAAAAGGATCGTATTGAAAGGTACCGGTTACCCTGTACTGGATGGTGAGAAGAAATACGAAGTCCTCTCCATCAAAGCGGATGGGGTGGTAGTAGATGGTTTCCGTGTGGTGCATTCCGGTGTGTCCAGCATCAACGATATGGGTGGTATTAAAATATACGACAGTCGCGATGTGGTGATCAGAAACAACATACTGGAAGATACTTTCTTCGGTATTTACACGCAATACGGGAAGAACTGTACCATAGAAAACAACCGGTTAACAGCCTATGCAACGGAAGAACAGCAGAGCGGTAACGGCATACACTGCTGGAAAAGCGATAGCATGCATATAATCGGCAATACCATCAGCGGGCACCGGGATGGTATCTATTTTGAATTTGTGACCAACTCCATCATCCGTCGGAACACTTCCTTCAGGAACATACGGTATGGGCTTCATTTCATGTTCTCGCATAATGATACCTATTTTTCCAACCATTTTGAACGAAATGGTGCGGGCGTGGCTGTAATGTATTCACATGGCGTTAAAATGTATCAGAACACATTTGAGGAGAACTGGGGCGATGCAGCTTATGGTTTACTGCTGAAAGAGATTTCCGATAGTCATATAGAAGGAAACTCATTTGTTAAAAATACCAGTGGCATCTACCTCGAAGGCGCAAGCCGTATACGCATGACCAAGAACCTGTTCCGGAACAATGGCTGGGGATTGAAGATACAGGCCAGTTGTATGGATATAGAAGTAGCCAGGAACAATTTCATCGGAAACACTTTCGATGTGGGTACCAACGGTTCGCTGGTGTTGAATACGTTCAACGGAAATTACTGGGATAAATACGATGGTTACGACCTGAACAAGGACCAGGTGGGTGATGTACCTTACCGGCCGGTGAGCATGTATTCGATGATTGTGGAAAAGAATCCGCCGGCCATGCTGCTTTTCCGGAGTTTCATCACATCATTACTGGATAAAACGGAAAAAGTGTTTCCCAGTTTGACACCGGAAGGGCTGAAGGATACCAAACCCATGATGAAAAAACTTTTTTGACACTGTACCCGATAAAGAATATTGTATGATCATAGCCAGCAATGTTTCCAAGAGATTCGGCAAACTGCAAGCGCTGAATAATGTTTCGGTCACCTGTAACAAAGGTGAATGTATTGCCCTGATAGGCCCAAATGGAAGCGGCAAAACCACCCTCATCAAAAGCATCCTGGGTATGGTAGTGCCAGATAGCGGGTTTATTACTTTTAACGGGAAAAATATCCTGCATCACTGGCAGTACCGCAGTGATATTGGTTATATGCCGCAGATAGGCCGTTATCCCGATAATATGCGGATCGCAGATGTGCTGGATATGATGAAAGATATCCGTGGTCACAAAGGAGCCATGGATGAGGAACTGGTAACTGCTTTTGAACTCGATAAACTGAAACACAAAAGAATGCGTACACTTTCAGGTGGTACCCGCCAGAAAGTAAGTGCCTGCCTGGCATTCCTGTTTGATCCGCAGGTGCTGATACTCGATGAACCCACGGCAGGACTGGATCCCGTTGCCTCTGAAATACTCAAAGAGAAGATCATCACCGAAAAGAAGAAAGGTAAACTGGTCATGGTGACCTCGCATATACTGAGCGAACTGGATGACTTGGTAACACAGGTAATCTACATGCAGGATGGGGAACTCAGGTTCCATAAAAGCATTGAAGCGTTGCGGGCCGATACAGGTCATGAGAAATTATCAAAAGCCATTGCTCACGTTATGTTAAACACCGCTTTATGAAGAAGATCATCAAATACGTAATGGCAGATATCTTGCGTAACCGGATAGTATTGGTGTACCTGTTCTTTCTGCTGGTGGCTTCTTTCAGCGTATTCAGTCTGGAAGATAACAGCAGCAAGGGATTGCTGAGTCTGCTGAATATCGTGCTGCTGGTGGTGCCGCTGATCAGTATCATTTTCTCTACTATTTATGTCTATAACAGTGCAGAATTCATAGAACTGTTAGTGAGTCAGCCATTGAAACGCAGGACTATCTGGATCAGCCTATTTGTGGGACTGGCCGGATCACTCTCCATCGCATTTTTAGTGGGCGTAGGCATCCCGGTTTTATTGTATGAAGCCAACCTTACGGGAGTCATGATGATTGGGGTAGGGCTGTTATTGAGTGTCATATTTGTGGCCATTGCCATGCTGGCTGCGGTAAGGACCCGCGATAAAGCCAAGGGTATTGGAGTGGCTATTATGCTCTGGGTATATTTTTCCATTCTTTTTGACGGACTGGTACTATTCATCCTGTTTCAGCTGGCAGATTACCCGCTAGAAAAAGCCATGGTAGGGATTAGTGCGCTGAATCCGATTGACCTGTCGCGGATACTGATCCTGCTGCAACTGGATGTGTCGGCTATGATGGGGTATACCGGGGCCATCTTCAAAGACTTTTTCGGAACTACTTCCGGTATGGTGATTTCACTCAGTGTATTGCTGGTGTGGATCCTGTTACCGGTATGGCTTTCTGTGAGAAATTTTAATCGGAAAGATCTGTAACCAGAAACCATCCCGCGAAATGAGTGACTGTATTGTACAAGATTAACCTGCTATCTTATGAAACGTGATATTGAAAACCGCGCTGATATTGAATTGCTGGTGAATAATTTTTACCAGAAAGTGGTATCCGACGATGTGATCGGTTTTATTTTTTCTGATATTGTTAAAATGAACTGGGAAAAACACTTGCCCATCATGTATGATTTCTGGGATAACGCACTTTTTTATACTGGCTCTTACTCAGGCAACCCCATGAATCTGCATAAACACCTGCATCATATACGTCCACTCAACAGCAAACATTTTACCCGTTGGGTAAATCTGTTTGTGGAAACGCTGGATGAATTGTTTGAGGGTGAAAAAGCATCACTAGCCCGACAGCGGGCCATCAGTATTGCAGCCATTATGGAAGAAAAAATACTGCAATATCGAAATGAGCACAAAATGATGTAAAAATAATTGCCACCCGGCCGAAAGGCCATGATTCAACCAAAAAGCATGGATATGTTCCATGCTTTTGTATTCCGGACCAACCAGTTTTCAGATGAACGTTACTGATATCCTCCCGGATCTCTGGTGAACGCGTATAGTTCTTTTTTACACATTGACATCCCTCTCCGGCTCAACCATACAAATCCATTTCAATTACACCGTTCTGCAAAACACTTACAAAATGATCCAGCATCCAGTATCCAGTATCCAGTATCTAGTATCCAGTATCCAGCATCCAGCATCCGCTACACCCTTCATCAAACGTTCACAACAACCCCAAAAAAAGCACGGGCAGGAATACCCATGCTTATCGCTCAAAAAAACAAGTAAACAAAAGTTTGTGATGTATTAGTTTTTGGCCGGTGGAGGCAACAGTACACCGTCGATTACGTGTACGATACCGTTGGCAGCTGGTATCGAAGCCACAATGGTAGCAGTTCCGTTCAGCATAACCTTACCGTCTTTTACACTTACAGTGATGTTACCACCATTTACCTGTCCGAGAACCTGTCCGTCCTGCAGCGATTCTGCCTTGTACACACCTACGGATACATGGTATTGGAGTATGTCGATCAATGCATCTTTCTTTTCAGGTTTCAGCAAACCTTCTACTGTTCCGGCAGGTAATTTGGCAAAAGCAGCATTGGTGGGGGCAAATACGGTGAACGGACCGGCATTGCTCAGGGCATCTACCAGTTCGGCAGCTTTAACGGCAGTAACCAGCGTAGTGTGGTCTTTGCTGCCAATAGCTACCTGAACCACATTTTTTTGTGAAGACTCATCCTGTACGCCGGATTGTCCTACAGCTACCTGTTCTGTGGTGCTGACTGTTTCTGTTGTTGTTCCTGATTTGCTTTCGCAGGCTGTGATTGCCAGCATTGCGAAACCGGCTACAACCATTAGTTTCTTTTTCATGTGCGCAGTTTTTTCTGAGTTGATGATAGAACAAATCTACTTGTCACAGAATTGTCAGATTGTGATTGAAATCATATCCTTCAAATAAAAATTTGGCTGTTTGCGGCATAAAAAAAGAGAAGGCGGGAACCTTCTCTTGCTAATAAATTTGGGTAAATAACCAGTCAGTTATTAGAGTCAGTATCATCATCGGTCTCCGGGTTCTCCGGGGCCTGGTAAGCCTGACCGGAACTACCTGTTTCCGGGCGGCTCTCCACATAAATGGTCTGATGGTAGAACTTGGTGGATGATTTAATCGAATTGAGCTTTTCCTGGAAAATGGCCAGGTAATTGTTGTCCTTATTGTTCTTGCCAAATGTATCTTTCAATTGGGCGAAAAGTTCATTGGAGCTGGACTCAAACACCGGTGTTTCCAGGCTTAACAGCTTGATATTGGCATCTACATACTGGTTCATCTCTGTATTAATGATGGTACAGTGGATATTCCCCTTTATGATGGAGTCTTTGCAGAGGTTCACTTTCAATGCATAGATTGAACCCTCAAATTCGCCTTCCACTTTAATATCGTTGCAGATGATCACACCGCGCATGATCCCGGTAGGGGTTATATTGATTGTTTTTTTGCTGTACAGCACCCCACTGAAGTTACCATCCAGGGTAATATCATTCTCAGAATCCAGGATACCCGAAATATTGGTAGAGCTGGTTATGAACAGTTGTTTGTCGTCAGCGACGCTCTGGCTGCTGTAACTGGAATTGGGATCGTGCAGCAGTTGTTCACGGAATTTGTTCATGGCAGAAAGTTTGTGATGGAATAAAAATAGGACATTTTATGACTAAAAATTAATGTTTTTTGATGAAAAACAGTATAAAAGTCCTTTTTGAAGAAATAACGATTACATGATACGGCCTGGTGAGGATGTATTTCATTTTCGCTATCTTCATGCTTCGTCCAATCATCCAGAACCCATTCTATGCTTTTTAAAAAAACAGAAAAGCCCAACGAGATATTACCTGCAGTACAGGTAGTCTCGGGTGGCGTTTACTTCGGTATCATCAAAACCGGATCACCCATTCGCATTGAAGGCGATTTCAAGGGGATCATTTTTTGCACCAATAAGGTTATTATTGATAAAAAGGCTTCCGTAAACGGAGACATACTTTGTCACGATGTAGTGATCGGTGGCCTGATAGAGGGTAATGTGATCTGTAAAAACAAATGTGTGCTTAACGAAGATGCGGTAGTGAATGGTGTGGTACGAACCGCACTGTTTGAGAACGGAGCTTCCAGTTCCGTTACCGGCCCGGTATATGTGAGCAAGGAGAACAATAGTATTGATGTAGATGAATATTATGAATTATTTAATAAGAAAGAAAACCTCGAAAAAGTAAAGGCAGAATACTTCTCACTGCCACAGAAACTGATCCTGATCACCTGATATGGGCATCTTACGGGGAGAATTAAGTATTTTTACGGTCTCTGCTGATTTTAAAACCGTATCGCTCCCATGAAGGCAAAGCTGCAGCTTCTCTCTGAACAACTGGAAGGTGACCTTTTTTTTGATACCACTATGCGCACGCTGTATGCTACTGATGCATCGGCCTACCGCGAAATGCCGCTCGCTGTTGCCATACCGCGCACCCGGGAAGATATCCGTAAACTGATCGCTTTTGCTGCCGCGAACCAAACCTCACTGATACCCCGTACCGCGGGCACTTCGCTGGCCGGACAGGTGGTGGGTAATGGGATCGTTGTGGATGTATCACGTTATTTTAACCGGATACTGGAGATCAATCCGGAAGAAAAATGGGTAAAAGTGGAGCCGGGTGTGATACGTGATGAACTGAACCTCTTCCTGAAGCCTTATGGCCTGTATTTTGGCCCTGAAACGTCCACAGCGAACCGTGCCATGATCGGCGGAATGGTGGGTAATAACTCCTGTGGCTCCAATTCGGTGGTATACCGTAGCACCCGCGAACACCTGCTGGAAGTAACAGCTTTCCTGAGTGATGGTTCGGAAGCGGTATTTGGTGAATTGAATGTAGACGCCTTTCATGAAAAATGTGAGCTGCCGGGACTGGAAGGAAAAATCTACCGGCAAACCCGCAGCCTGCTGAGTCAATATGAGAACCAGGTAGAGATCCGCAAAGAGTTTCCCAAGAAATCCGTGGAAAGAAGAAATACCGGTTATGCCATAGACCTGTTGGTAGATACCGAACCCTTTACCGCCGGGGGTGACTCTTTTAATTTCTGTTCACTGATTGCGGGTTCGGAAGGTACCCTTGCATTCATTACTGAAATCAAGCTGAACCTGGTGCCGTTACCACCCAGGGAGACCGGGTTATTGTGTGTACATTTTAATACCATTGATGAATCATTGCGGGCCAACCTGATCGGACTGAAATATCGTCCCAGTGCCAGTGAACTGATCGATCATTATATTTTGGAATGCACTAAGGAAAATATCGAACAACGAAAGAACCGTTTTTTTGTACAAGGTGATCCCGGCGCCATACTGGTGATCGAGTTCCTGCGCAATACCCGTGAAGAGATTCTGGCTATTACGGAAAAAGTAGCGGCTGAAATGCGTGCTGCGGGGTTAGGCTATCATTTTCCTGTACTGTTCGGAGAAGATACCAAAAAGATCTGGACCCTTCGGAAAGCCGGGCTGGGTTTGCTCGGTAACCTGCCGGGTGATGAAAAAGCCGTACCTGTGATCGAAGACACAGCAGTGGACGTAAACGACCTGCCGGCCTATATCCGTGAGTTCAACGAGATACTTACCCGGCATGGACTGCATTCCGTTCATTACGCGCATGCAGGCTCGGGTGAACTACACCTGCGGCCCATCATCAATTTAAAGACAGAGGAAGGCAACCGTTTGTTCCGGGCCATTGCCGAGGATGTGGCTACACTGGTAAAAAAATACCAGGGCTCGCTCAGCGGTGAACATGGTGATGGCCGTTTGCGCGGCGAATTTATTCGCCAGATGGTGGGAGAGAAGAACTACCGTTTACTGCAGCAGGTAAAGGAGTGCTGGGATCCGCAGCATATTTTTAACCCGAACAAGATCGTTGACACACCGCCGATGAACACCATGCTGCGGTATGAACCCGGCCAATTTACTCCCGAATTCAAAACGATCTTCCGTTTTCACCAGCAGAATATCCTGCAACATGCTGAACAGTGCAATGGTTCAGGTGATTGCCGCAAAACGCATTTGTCCGGCGGCACCATGTGCCCCTCCTTCATGGCTACACGAAACGAAAAAGATACCACCCGTGCCCGGGCCAATATCTTACGTGAGTTCCTCACACGCTCGGATAAGATGAACCGCTTTGATCACCAGGAGATCTATGAGGTAATGGATCTCTGCCTGAGTTGCAAAGCCTGTAAATCGGAATGTCCATCGAATGTGGATATGGCCAAACTGAAAGCAGAATTCCTGCAGCAGTATTATGATGTACACGGCGTTCCTTTCCGTTCCAGGCTGATCGCTAATTTCAGCGCTTCAGCCAAACTGGGTTCGCTGTTTCCATCGTTCTATAATTTCTTTGTCACCAATGCCCTTACCGGCAGCCTGGTTAAATGGTTTGCGGGTTTTGCACAGAAACGTTCCATGCCCACACTCTCGCACACGACATTGCGTAGCTGGTATGCCGGGCATCGTAAAAAAGCAATACCTGCTTCAGGACGAAAACTGTTTTTGTTCTGTGATGAGTTCACCAACTACAATGATGCACATATTGGTATTACTGCTATCCGGTTATTGGAAAGGTTGGGGTATACCGTTGAGATACCGCAACATGAAGAAAGCGGGCGTACCTGGTTGTCGAAAGGTCTTGTCAGGAAAGCACAGCAGATCATCAACCGCAATATTGAACAACTGGCGCCGCTGGTGTCTGCCGATATGCCACTGATCGGTATTGAACCATCGGCCATCCTTACTTTCAGAGATGAATATCCTGATCTGGCTTATGACCATAACCTGGAAGCTGCCAGGTCAATGGCCAAACATGTTTTCCTGATAGATGAATTTATTGCTGCAGAGATCGAAAAAGGCAATATCACCCAGGAGTCATTCACCCGGGAGAAAAAACTGGTAAAATTGCATGGCCATTGCCAGCAGAAGTCGGTTTCCAACCTGGCAGCATCTGTGATAATGTTATCATTGCCTGAACAGTATACAGTTGAGACCATACCGTCTGGCTGTTGTGGTATGGCAGGTTCTTTTGGGTTTGAAAAAGAGCACTATGATATTTCTATGCAGATAGGAGAGTTGGTGTTGCTCCCCACTGTCAGGCAGCAGCAGGCGGATACCATTATTGCCGCACCGGGCACCAGTTGCCGGCACCAGATAAAAGATGGTACGGGCAGAGAAGCATTGCATACGGTGGAAGTATTGTACCAGGCTTTACGAGGGTAATTATTTGTGCCAACAAACGGGGCTGCTTTACCATAGCGATCGGTTGCTGGTGGCGTATTTTTTTCTTGCAAGGACACGGAGGCGCAGGGAGCAGAGGATCAGGTTGTTTTTTATGGGTATTTGTGCGACAAACATAGAAACGATCTTTTCGGGTACCTGAATTGGATTAAATTTGTATCCATTATGTCCAGCCAACTCAAACAGGAAAGGAAAGTGGATATCGCGCTTGAGCTCAGCCAGTATTTTCCAGCCGAAAAATTGAAACTATCCCTTATCGACAGGTATGCTTTTGCAGGTGATGCCGGTTTTTACTACCTGCTGCCGGAAGCTATCGTACAGCCTACCACGGTCAATGATATCAAACGTCTGTTTCTTTTTGCCAATAGTAACCAGGTTCCACTTACATTCCGAACGGCGGGAACCAGTCTCAGCGGACAATCTATTACAGATGGCATACTGGTAGATCTGGCCAGGAGCTGGAAAAGCATGGATCCGCTCGATGATGGTGCAAGGGTACGGGTAGAGCCCGGGGCCATTGGTGCACATGTGAACCATAAGCTGAAGGAATATGCCGTTAAGATCGGTCCGGATCCGGCATCGATCAGTGCGGCAATGATGGGAGGTATCCTTTCGAATAATAGCAGCGGTATGTGCTGTGGCGTTACGCACAATTCATATCATACACTGGATTCGATCCGTTTTGTATTGCCGAGCGGCAAAGAATACAATACTGCCTACCGGGACGATTATTTCCGTTTTCAGGCGGGTGAAGATGTGCTGGCGGAAGGCTTGCGCAACATACGCAAAGAGATCCTGGCCAACCAGCCGTTGGTAGATAAGATCAGGAGTAAATACCGCATCAAGAATACAGTAGGTTATAGCATCAATGCATTTATCGATTATGAACACCCGCTGGATATCATGGCACACCTGCTGATTGGTGCGGAAGGTACACTGGGTTTTATTGCAGAAGCTGTGCTAAAAACCATTCCTGATAAACGTTACAAAGCTACCGGCCTGCTGTTTTTTGACAATCCGGTAATAGCTGCCGAAGCTATACCCGCTTTAAAAGCTACAGAAGCGGAAGCACTGGAACTGATGGACAGACCGGCTTTACGCTCGATAGAACACCTGGATTATTGCCCGGCAATAGTAAAAGAACTGCCTGCCCAAGCTACTGCCATTCTCTGTGAATACCAGGCATCTTCGGAAGAAGAACTGGCAAAGTTGTTGGAGAAAGCAAAACCGGTGATCGCCTCGCTACCTTTGCTGGATATCCTGGATTTTACCCAAGCCTCCTATGAACAGGCCAAACTTTGGAAACTGCGTAAAGGAATGTATCCCTCTGTGGCAGCGGTACGTGCCAAAGGCACCACCGCCATGCTGGAAGATGTTGCCGTACCATTGGAGAACCTGGGTAAAGCAGTAACCGACCTGCAATCTCTGTTTATCAAATACGGTTATACGGATGCGATCATTTTTGGTCATGCCAAAGAGGGTAACCTGCATTTCCTGGTTACACAGCCGGTGAATACCACCGATGAAATAGCTGTATTCGAGGCTTTCAACAATGAACTGGCCGATCTGATCATCAAAAAATACGACGGTTCTTTGAAAGCAGAGCATGGCACAGGCCGGCAGATCGCTCCTTATGTGCGCCAGGAGTGGGGCGATGAAGCCTACAAGATTATGCGCAGGGTGAAACAACTGGTAGACCCGTTGAACATATTGAACCCGGGTGTCATCATCAACAAAGATGACCGCTGTCACCTGAAGAATATGAAAACGATGCCCGTGGTGGAAGAAGAAGTGGATAAATGCGTGGAATGCGGGTACTGCGAGAACCGTTGTCCCAGCCGCAATTACACTTTAACGCCCAGGCAGCGGATACAGGTGCGCCGTTCAATGCAAAGACTGAAGGAGGAGGGTAATCTGGATGACTACCAAACGCTGCAGCAACAGTTTCAGTTTTCGGGGATGGATACCTGTGCTGTCGATGGCATGTGTGCCATCGATTGTCCCGTATCGATCAATACCGGGGAGCTGATCAAAAGGTTGCGCAGGGAAAATCATTCGCCCAAAGCGAACCGGATAGCTTTACGCGTGGCCAGGAACTTTGGATGGGTAGAAACAGTAGTGAAACTGGCATTGCATGGAGCCAATCTGATTAACGGGATCTTTGGTCCCGACAGTATGCGCAGGCTAACCCAGTGGCTCATCAAAAAAGTTCCCGGATTTCCACTTTGGAATAATTCGATCTCTTCTCCGGTATATATCCGTGGCAGAAAACCGTCTGCACCGGATATTGTGTATTTCCCCTCCTGTATCACGCGTATGATGGGGGCCGATAAACAGGATCCTATGTCGATCAACGAAGTGGTGGCATTGTTATGCAAACGCGCCGGTATGAAATTGTTTGTTGCCAACCATACTACCGGGGTTTGTTGCGGACAGCTGTTTTCCTCCAAAGGTTTTCAGCCCGCATATAAGGAAACAGTGAATAAGACCATCGAAACCCTATGGCGCTGGACAAAAGGTGGTAAAGTACCGGTGTTGATGGATGTGACTTCCTGTACACATTCACTTCACGGTTCCCTGCCTTATCTCACAGAAGAGAACCAGCAAAAATTTCAGCAACTGACCATCATTGACAGTATAGATTTCGCTGCTGATTACCTGCTGCCCCGGTTGAAGACCGCACAACAGGATACTCCGGTGGTGTTCCATCCCGTATGCACATCACATAAAATGAACCAGTTGCATAAATTGCAGGCTATTGGTAATGCTTGTTCAGTGAAAGCTGATATCCCCTTTTTGAGTGGTTGTTGTGGTATGGCGGGAGACAGGGGATTTTATTTCCCTGAACTCACAGCCAGTGCCACAAAAGATGAATCAGGTGAAGTGCGTGAGTTAACGAAACAACATCCGGCTAAGGGATATTATTCATCCGGCAAAACCTGCGAAATGGCCATGAGTGAAGCAACGGGCTACAACTATCAATCTGTTTTATACCTGCTCCGTAACGCTACCGATCCGGTGCGTATCCAAAAATAAACTGCCTGCTGTATTAAGGATACAGCAGGTATTTTTTACGCATCGATTTATATTGGGTTAATCCGGGCTCCCAGCTTTTCCTGATCTCAGCCTCAGGAACACCGGCTATGATCTGTTCCCTGAACTGTGTGGTACCGGCCAGTTTATCAATATTGCCCATTTCTTTGCTTTGTTTGTAATCGAAGAATTTCTCCTTGTATGGATATGCCTGGTATAATTCGATCATCCAGCTGATGTTCACCTGTTTTTTCTTGCGTAGCAGTTCGGTATTGTAGTTGCGTAGATCAAGTCCGTAACAGGTTTTGTCCATGTGCAACGGGGTCTCAGCCATTCCCTTGATGCCGGTGGGGGTGAAAGAGAAACTGTATTTGTCTTTTACATCCGGGTTGCCCAGCACTGTGAATGGGAAATAAGTGCCGCGCCCCTGGCTGAAAATGGTTCCCTCGAACAGGCAGAGGGATGGGTATAAGAGGATAGACTGTTGCGTATTGAGATTGGGAGATGGTTTAACGGGTAAGGTATAGGCCATATCGTGCGTATAATTGGCCACAGGTATGATGGTGATCTTACATTTTACTTTATTGGTCAGCCACCCTTCGCCGTTCACCATTTGGGCAAACTCACCCACGGTTAAACCGTGTGCGATTGGAATGGGAAACATGCCGATACCTGATTTCAGCTTCATATCCAATACGGGGCCATCAATGAAATAACCATTCGGATTAGGTCTGTCGAGGATGATCAGTTCCTTGTTGTTTTCGTAACAGGCTTCCATCAAACGTGCCAGTGCGTTGATATTGGTATAAAAACGGCAGCCCACATCCTGCAGATCATATACCATGATGTCCACATCTGCCAGGTCTTCCTTGCTGGGTTTGTTTTTACCGCCATATAGGGAGATCGCAGGGATACCGGTTGCCTGATCGATTTCGTCCGCCACTTTTGCACCGGCGCTGGCATTGCCCCGGAATCCATGTTCGGGTCCGAAAACTTTTACGATGTTGATACCGAGTTTTTTAAGACTGTCAACAAGGTGCTGTTTGCCGATTACCGTAGTGGGATTGGCCAGTACGGCAACGCGTTTACCTTGTAAAAGCGGCAGGTATTTTTCTGTTTGATCGGCTCCAGTGAGTATTGCTTTTTTAACGGCACCTGGTTTTTTTTGTGCAGGTGTAAAAAAGAGAAAAAAAACAGCCAGTAGACCGGCAAGCACAACAGTAATTTTTTGTTTCATAATCGGAGTCGTTAGCGCAGCTAAATATACAACAGAATTAGCCCGTGGGAACATACAATGAATTATCTCTGACGATCAGGAGTTTCTCGAATAAAAATATTCTTTGCAAGCAGGTAAGTGTAACTTGCAATATGCACACGGTAACAGAACTGGTAGAAAAATTTCAATTGATCCCGCATCCGGAAGGCGGTTATTATAAAGAGACATATCGATCGGCTGAAGAGCTGGAACAGGCATGCCTGCCCGGAAGATTCCGGGGCAACCGCGTATTGGCCACTGCCATTTATTTCTTACTGGAGCAGGGGAATTTCTCGGCTTTCCACCGGATACAAAGTGATGAATGCTGGCATTTTTATGCCGGACAAAGCCTGTTGGTTCATGTGATCCATCCGGATGGCAGTTATGCATTAGTAAAACTGGGGAATAACCTGTTGGCAGGCGAGGTGTTTCAGGCCGTGGTTCCTGCTGGTAGCTGGTTTGCATCTGAAACGGCTCCCGGCGGACTGTATTCTTTTGTAGGCTGTACCGTGGCCCCAGGTTTTGATTTTGCTGATTTTGAACTGGCGGAAGCTGATCATTTGACCGGACAGTATCCTGAACACCGGCTGCTGATCAGGCGGTTATGCAGGTAATATTGGGTCTTTACCGGCAGACTTGTTCCCGAACAGGAATTTAAGATACAGTTATCATTCAAACCTTTATTTTCGCGCCTTAGAAAAACCTGTAAACCTTTATTCTCCGTAGTCCTGTAAACTGATATCCTGACATGCAGATCCAGATACTCAAATCCAAAGTGCACCGTGCAACCATAACCGAAGCCAACCTGAATTATGTGGGTAGTCTTACCCTTGATGAAGACCTGATGGATGCAGCTCAAATGGTCGAATACGAAAAGATACAGGTGGTGAATGTGAACAATGGTGAGCGACTGGAGACCTACCTGATCAAAGGTGCACGGGGTTCCGGTGTTTGTTGTTTGAACGGACCTGCTGCCCGAAAAGGGGCGGAAGGGGATATTGTGATCATCATCTCTTATGGATTGGTAGAAATGACCGAAGCCAACAACTGGAAGCCGGTCGTTATTTTTCCAAAAGAAGGTAATAAACTCTGATCTGCGCTGCAATTGTTTTGCCATAACGCGTATTAAGGCAGTACCCGTATTGTAGAGATCCTCTTTAAAAGTATGTCGTATTTCTTTCGAAATCCAGGTTGAAATGCCCACAAAAAATGGGTGTTTTCAACGGATACGAATTCGTCAGATTGTCCGAATTTTGAGATGTCAAATTTTTTATAAGACATGGCATAGGTGTTTTATAAAAATTTGAGGAATTTCTGTTTAAAATCCAATATCTGTAACCTCGGTAGTTAACCAGGATTGCTCTGTTGCATCCGGATTAACCGATAGGTATGTTACCAAGCATCAATAGCCGGCAAGATGGTTTCCGCTGTTGATGCTTTTTTTATATCCTTTTCCGGTACCGCATATACAGAAAAAAAATTTAATAAAAAAGCGTTTATAAACGGTTTTTTAGGAAAGTAAATTGTTTCATTTTTGACAAGTAGAATGAGGGCGTTCAATTATGAACTGGTGGGTATGAGAAGTCGTTATAAGAGCATGATCCAATCATCATCTCGGTTTTCTTAGTGATTGTTCAGTAAATGAAACATGTCATCCCCATTCCAGGTGTACCTGGCGGCTTCGGGGGGAGTCTGGGGGATGATGTGTTTTTTATTACCCAGCCCTAGTGTTTTACCCTGAGAAAATGAATCAACAGATAACCTGTTACGCATAAAAGCAGGATTGCCAAAACGGCTACGGTAAGCCAGTTATGGTCTTTGAGTTTGCGTTTGTTTCTGCGCAGTGTTTTTTTATCGGTCTGTTTCTGTAATTGCCGGTTGAGTTGTTCCACATACAGTTTTACCTGTTCCGGGTCTTTAAAATGCTGTAATCCCTCAATGGCTTCATTTACAAAATCAGAGTCGGCCATTTGTTTTTCAATGGCGAACCTTTCTTCTTCTGTGGAATGGCCATGCAGGTAACGCAACAATTCTTCACTGCTCAGTTCCTCATCATGGTTCAATATGTTTGTCAGGTTACTCATTTCGGGTATGCATTTTCTTTTCTACCAGTATTCTCAGGTTGCGTTTCCCATTCTGAATATAACTTTTTACCTGTAGTAAACTATATCCGGTTATGTCTACGATTTCCTGGTAGCTCTTTTTTTGCAGGTAGAACAAAGTTACACAGGTTTTCTGCTCCGGGTTCAGTTCTTCCAGTGAAGACTCGAGCAGGGTAAGGGTTATTTCCTTGTGTTCAAATTCCCACCGGTCTGTTTCGGGCGAAGCTAACTGAGTATTTTCTTCTACGGATACGATCACGTTTTTATCGCGCAGTTTCATCAGACAGTGGTTGCGTGCTACCATATACAACCAGCTTTTGAGATAATCCACTTTGTATTTGCCGAGTTCTGTGATTGCTTTCAGGAAAATATGCTGTACCGCATCCTTGGCCTCTTCTTCATTTTTCAGATATTTCATGCATACGCCCAGCAATAATAAAGTATACCGTTGCAGAACAATTCCCAGCCACTGGTTATCCCTGTCGCGGTAAAATTTTTCCAGTAGTTCCTGGTCGCTGATATGTTCGTACCGGTTTGTACCCACTAGTTGAATGTAAGCATTTTCTGTATAGATGCGCGTGTGGTAAAATTCCATATCTTGACCGCAAATTTGTACTATGGTTTTTATGGTCTGCATGGTTCCCGCCGCCCCGCTCAGGAAAGAAGAAGCGCATCGTTCAGAAATGGTGAGCCAGCTATTGTTCGGCGAATTGGCCGAAGTGCTGGAGGAGGGCAAACAGTTCACCCGCATCCGTTGTGTATATGACGGGTATGAAGGCTGGTGCCAGTCGAGCCAGCTGATGGTTGTGGAACCTTCGATTGTACAACCGGATAGCACCCTGATAGCACCTGAATGGCATAACCTGGCCGCTATCAATGGGCAACCGCTGCATTTGTCGCTGGGAACCTCCCTGGGCATCTTCACCAACAATAAGGCGCATATTGGGGAACACAATATTGTATATCTCGGTAAAACATGGGACAGCCGGGAAGCTGTGTTTGCAGAAGATGCTATCCGTTCGCTGGCCATCCAGTATATCAATACGCCCTATCTCTGGGGAGGGAGGTCAATATACGGTATCGACTGCAGCGGGTTCTCGCAGCAGGTTTTCCGGTTTTTCAATATCCGTTTACCAAGAGATGCTTACCAGCAGGCAGAAAAAGGAGAAGTCGTGGGTTTTCTGCAGGAAGCGGTTTGCGGCGATCTTGCATTTTTTGATAACGAAGAAGGCAGGATCACCCATGTAGGCATCCTGTTCTCTCCGGATACCATTATCCATGCTGCCGGTAAGGTTCGGATAGACAAGATCGATAATATGGGCATCATTAATACAGATACCGGCGAACGGACCCACAAGCTGCGTATTGTAAAAAGATATATGCCAGGTTTTTAACAGGCCTGGTTCCAATGAAAAAAGCAACCCGGCGGGTTGCTTTTTTCATACTATAGATTTTTAAAGTCGTTTTAGATAAGGTCCATGGCTTTGGCAAAATAAGTAACGGTGCCGGGCAGTGCCAGCCAGAAGAACTCGCGGTAAACAACTAATAATGTGATCATGGCTGCGAGCCATACAAAGCAGAGTGCCCAGTATTTTCCTTTTGATTGTTTTACTTCTTCCATGTGTTGAATTTTGGCAAAGATAGGGGGAGAAATCATTTTAACCCCAAACCCTGGCCGGTTTGTTGAATATTTGTTGTAGCCACCCCGGTTGTTTTGGTTGCCGGGGATTTGGGCTTGTCGAAAAACAGCATTTTTACGGCAATGAGCATCAAAACAATGGCAAAGATCTTTTTCATTTTCTCATCACTCACCGATAAAGCCAGTTTACTGCCAAGAAAACCACCCAATACAAAGGCTGAAGCAATAATGACCACATAATTTACATTCAGGTAACCCTGTTTGTAATACTGTATAACTGCCAGAATGCCCACCGGTAACAGCAGGATACCCAGTGATGTGCCTTGTGCCAGTTTTTGCGAAAACCCAAGAAACAGCACCAATGCGGGAACAATGATGATACCTCCGCCAATGCCGATCAGTCCGCTTAAAAAACCGGCGGACAATCCTACGATCAGCAATAAGATCAGTGTGGTAAGGGTCATTTTGTTGGGTTTACTTGACAAAACAAATCGGTTAGATTATTTTATAAAAGTTGCTTTATAGAAACGGATGGCTTCTTCAATAATGCTGAGAGCCTGGGCCTTGTCGCCAAAATCTTCCACCACTACGGTCTTGTTCTCCAGCTTTTTGTACTCTTCAAAGAAATGGCGCAATTCGTCAAAGAAGTGTTTGGGTAGTTCTTCAATATTGTTATAGTGATTTACACCCGGGTCGTTGGCTGCAACGGCAATGATCTTATCGTCGGGGTCGCCGCCGTCGATCATCTGCATCACTCCCACTACTTTGGCTTCCATAATGGTCAGGGGTTGTACGGGTAGAGAAGTGATTACAAGGATATCCAACGGATCCTTATCGCCACCATAGGTCTGCGGAATGAATCCATAGTTGGTAGGATAGTAAAAAGAAGAAAAGATGACCCTGTCCAGCTTCAGCAGGCCGCTGGCTTTATCTATCTCGTATTTGCAGCGCGAGCCCTGGGGGATCTCGATAACTGCGTTTACTACCCTTGGGGCATTGTCTCCGCTGGGAACGCCATGCCAGGGGTGAAGTACATTCTGAGTATGCATATGTTTGCTTGCTTGTTTTATTTGGTTAACCAATAGCCCAGAGCCACTGCTCCAATACCCAGTAGCAGGGTGGCGCCGGTATATGTTGCAAATGTCCCGTATCTTTCCTGACCCAGCAACTGTAAATTTTCCCAGGCAAAGGCCGAAAAAGTGGTGAATCCGCCACAGATGCCGGTTGCCAGGAACAAGCGCCAGTTGCTAAAACCCTCTTGCCGGGCTGCTACGCCCATGATGGCCCCGATCAGTAAGGAACCGAGCAGGTTTACCGTAAATGTAGCATAAGGGAAATTTTCCAGCCTGATCAACTGTCCGGTAAGATAACGTAACATAGAGCCGATCATACCTCCCAGTCCTACCAGTAACAGTTGTTTCATCGGTATGGTTGTGTTTATTGTGATTTTCCCAGGTTTACCAACCAGGTCTGGTCTCTTTTTACCACCTGAAGGGTATGGGTTGTTTTATCAAATGAATTGCTATAATGAATTTCTGTGGTGCTGTCGGTCAGGTCTTTTACTTCATGAATATTGATCGATGCATTCCGTAGTTGCTGTCGCCCCTCCTTATCTTTTTCACGATAGCTTTTTTCTGTCTGTTGCAGCAAATGATGGTTCGGCTCATCAGCCACAGTATAGAAAGCAGCTTTGGAGAAGTCTCCCTGCAAACAGGCATTCACATACTCGCGCCCTGCATCCAGTGCATCTTCAGCTTTCCGGTACGAGGTGGATTCGGAACCGCCACTGCAAGCCGCAAGCAGCAGAAAAGCTAACCAGGTAAATTGTCTCATGGTGAATTCTTGGTGTAAAGGTACAATTCAGGGGGTATCCGCCGAAAAATATGGCGATCCGGTTCTGCCACCGGTACTTACTGTGCAGAAACCAGTTTTAATCCCGCAATGGATGCGATCAGCGTTATGATAAAAAACAACCGCCAGAAGTCTGCCGGCTCCTTAAAAAACAGGATCCCGATCAGGGCGGTTCCAACGGCCCCGATACCTGTCCAGACAGCATATGCCGTACCCATTGGCAGGGTTTGGGTGGCTTTATACAGCAGGTACATGCTCAGGGTAAGGCTGATAAAAAATCCGGCTATCCACAACAGGGAACTTGTTCCGGTGGTGATGCGTGCTTTTGCCAGGCAGGTGGTAAAACCGATCTCAAATAATCCGGCTATGATTAGTACTATCCAGTTCATAGGCGTAAAGATAGGGAGCTTCTTTCGGGTGTGTTCCGATCCGTAAACGGCGTTTTCAGGGCTGTGATGAAATTTCGGGCTCTATGCTGTTAAGGAATGCAATGAAATCATCCATCAGCCCACAGATGGCTTTTTCGGTAGCTGTATCTGTGACCCGTCCGTCCGGGTCGATCTTTGTTTTGGGTGCCGATATCAATAAGGAGCTTTTGGCGCTAAGTTGGGCTCCTAAAGTCTTCATCACCAGGTGGAGGTCTTCATGTGCTTTCTGCCCGGAGGAGGAAGCAGTGATCAGTGCCGCAGGTTTGTTGCTGAACAGGGTGGTGGATACGGTCCATTCGATAGCATTCTTGAAACTTCCGGGTAAACTGAAGACGTATTCCGGAGTACAGATCAAGATGCCGTCCGCTACCCCGATCAGCCGGCGGAAATGCACGACAGTTTCGGGAAAAGGCGCTTTATCCAGATCAGTATTAAAATGGGGGAGCTGGTCAATTCCCTCATACAGGGTAAACAAAGCCTGGTTGGCATAACGTGCCGCAATGAATGCCAGGATATGACTGTTGACAGAATGTTTTCGGGTGCTGCCACAGATGGCGAGGATCTTTTTCATGTACAAAACTTCCAGTGTTTACACAAGATGGTTCAGTTGGGCATATTGCAGCAGCATGATCGTTTTGGCATCTTTGATCTCGCCCCGGGCAACCATCTGCATTGCCTTATCCAGTGTCATTTCCAGCACTTCAATGTTTTCCTGTTCGTGTTCGAGTCCGCCACCATCGTGCAATTTCATCTGTTTGTTGTATTCCGCCACAAACAGGTAGAGGATCTCGGTAACCGAGCCGGGCGACATATAAGCTTCCATGACCTTGCGCACTTCCTTGACCTGGTACCCGGTTTCTTCCTCCGTTTCGCGGCGGATGCAGTCTTCTGGATTATCCGTGTCCAGTAACCCGGCGCACACTTCTATCATCATACCGTTGGCATTGCCGTTGATGAATGTGGGCAGACGAAACTGCCGGGTGAGGATAATGGTTCCCTGTTCCTGGTTGTACAACAGGATAGCTGCACCATTACCACGGTCATAAGCTTCGCGTACATGTGTTTTGCGGGTACCGTCTGTATCGGTGAAAGAATAAGTGACTTTTTTGAGGATATACCAGTTATCGGACAGGATCTTGGATTCCAGAATCTGAATATCAGTTACCATGTAATGATTTTAGGATGAAAGTTTATGCAACCGCTTCCTTTCGGGAAAAGCGTTTGGCAATACCGATCAAAGCTAAGGAGAGAACCACAAAAACCAAGAGCAGCAGGCAACCGTTCATCACAACTTTGGCATAACCCAGGCGGGTAACATTGATAAAAGGATAAGGATAGAAGCCGGTGATTGCGCCACGCACCATCACATAGATAAAATAAGCGGACGGCAGCTTGAGCCAGTGTTTTATGTCCTGCCATTGCAGGGTCAATTTAGGTACGTATACGATCCAGAAAAAAAGCATCATCAGCGGACTTGCTGAGTGTAATATTTCGTCTGACAATTTCTGCAGGCCCTGTGGATGCCAGATAGAACGTAACAACAGGTTATATACGATACCTACGATCAGTATATATACTGTTACAGCACTTTGTGTTCCTGGTCTGGTTAAAAAAATTTTCCATTCTCCTTTCAGGAAGAATCCGGTAAAGCAAGTGGCTACAGCAATATTGGCGATGATGGTGAAGTAGCCAAAAAATTGTGTAACTGTTTTCAGGATCGATCCTGCGGTTCCATCCATCAGGAAATAAAATTGTACCCAAACCGCGAGCCAGATGATAGCGGCTGCAAAAAAAGCATAATTCCGGAGGGAGGAATTCATTTGGAATGGTTTAAGGGGTAATATAGGTAAAATCTTTTTCCCCCTTTGCAGCGTGAAAAACACGGTTAACAGCAGTGGTTTCCTGCCTGGATAGGGGGGCAGGGCCGGGTACCGTAACTGCAGAAAACACAGCAGTCGCCTGCCAATGGTTTGAGTCTTGTTTTACATTGGGCGCATTCGTAAAAAAATACGCAGGAATCAGTGGGCATGTCTTCTTCTTTCTGATGCCCGCAAACAGGGCAGGTAATGGTTGATCTCAGCTCTACTGTTTGTCCATGATATACCGTACAACTTATGCAGGAATGATCCATGGCATTCCGTTTCATGTTCCAGATCGTGGCTGCCAGCAGTAAAAACATGCCCGTATACAGGATATAAGTCCAATAATCGCTTTCGTTGAAATGATAAGCATACAAAATGAGGATCCCCCCTGAAACAGCTGCCAGTAAAGGGTAAAGATACCGGTGTTTCCGGTAGGCGAGGTACAGGCCGGCGACAGACAGCAATACCATTGCCTGGAAGATCCACATGGTCCATCCCCCAAACAGTTCCGAATTTCCCAGCCCGAGCATAGTGGCCACAAAGGCGAAAAGCGGGAAACAGCAAGGTGATAAAATGGCCGTAAGAAACAGCCCTGCTGTGCCCAGTTTGTCAATATAGGGGGTAACTGCCCGATTCGAATTTTTCAATATTTACGCAGGTGTTATTTATTTTCAGGTAGTAATACCAGTTTTACAAAATTGTTCTCATCAAAATACCGGTTAGCCAGTACCAGGGTCCTTTCTACAGTGAGCTGTTTTACTTTTTCAGGGGCTGCCAGTATTTGCAGCGGGTCTGCATTTCTGAAAAATTGCTGTTCCAGTTTGAACCGCCAAAAGCTGTTCTCTTTTATTTCATTCTCAAGGCTGCGGGTCTGTTCTGCAATTACTTTATCCACATTTGCCTGTGATACGCCGGAGGCCTTGGTATGTTTGATCTCTTCCTGCACCAATGCTGCCAGTTTGTCTACATTCTCCGGTGCGCAGCCGAACTGGATGCCGATACTGTAACTGGGTACCGGTTCCCGGCTGATACCTCCACTTACCCCTACGCCATATACGCCACCCGCATCCTCTCGCAGAACCTCTCTCAGCTTAATGCCAAGGGCTTTGCATAACTGACCCAGTTGCAGGTCATCTGTTTCATTGTAGCTGTCAACTGTTCCGGTATAATATAGCCGAACACTGGCTTTGTTCTCTTTGCCCTTGCGGATCAGTTTGCTGATCTGCCCGACCGGGTAACGCATACCCACATCTTTCCAGGTCTCTCTTTGCGGACTGCCGGGTAAGGAAGCCACATATTTTTCGATCAGCGGTTTGATACTGTCTATGCTGAAATTACCGACAAAAGTGAATAAGAACTGCCCGGGATTGCTGAATCGTTCCTTAAAAATGGTGAAAGCCCGGTCGAGACTGATGCGTTGCAGATCATTTGTTGTATAAGGCTTGCGGCGTGGGTGATAATTCCCCATGATATACCCTACAGAATCAGCGAAAACAGATCCGGGGTCTTTATCCTTGTTCTCCAGTTGGGCTTTGAACTGCTGCATCACTACCTGGAACATGGCGGAATCCTTACGTGGCGCTACAAAACTGCCATGCAGCAATTGTAAGGCCGTTTCCAGGTCCTTCACCGTACTGTTGCCATTCATGCCCTGCATGGTACTGGCGATGGAGGCAGACACATAACAGTTTTTGCCACTAAGGGCTTTTTGCAATTGTTGGATGTCCATATTGCCGATGCCACCCACAGAAGCCACTACCGAAGCATTGGCAGCATTGATGTAATCGCTGTCATCATACAAAGAAGTGCCACCCCAGCTGATACAGGAAAACTGGATATCGTCATTCTTGAAATGGGTGGGTTTCAGTACCACACGGGCGCCGTTAGACAACAACCATTCGGTGGTGCCGATGGCTTCATATGTTTTTTCTTTCACCACTTTGCCTGCCATCGGTTCTATGGGTAGTATGGGAGAGGAGGAGACTTTGTCTACATATGGTTTCAGTTTTCCCAACGGCTTGTTCAGTTGCGCCATTACCATCGCTTGCGAAGGCAGGTTCTTTTTTTCTTTTTCCGGCGCGGTGATCACCAGGGATCGGTTGGTAGGTCTGATCCAATGGCTAATCAGGTTATTCACTTCAGCAACTGTGATCGTGGGCAGGAATTTTTGGTATAATGCATATTCATAAGCAATGCCAGGAATAGCTTCACCTTTCAGGTAATGCTCCACGAGTTCCTGCAAGAGTTCTGCTGACTTGGTCTTATCGCGTTCGTTGTAAGCATTTTCCATCCGGGATAATACATTCTTCACCGCACGGTCCAGTTCGGTCTGCACAAAACCATATTGTTTTACCCGTTCGTTCTCAGTAAGCAGTGCCTGGATGGAAGCGGTTATGTCTTTCCCGGTCTTTGCCACGGCCAGCAAACTGAAAGCGTCTTTATCACCGATGAAGCTTCCATAACTGCTGCTGCCGAAAAGAAAAGGTGCATCGGGTTTTTGTGAGAGCTCATCCAGCCGGCTGCTCATCATCTGGTTGAACAGTCCGCGAACGATGTCTGCCCGGTATTGCGTTTCTGTTTTTACTACCGGTGCCTGTGGTAATGTATAGTACAGTTGCATCACATTGTATGGCTGTTCCACATCGGTCAAAATGGCAATACGGGTTTCGGT
This sequence comes from Sediminibacterium sp. FW305-C-269, assembly GCF_058231045.1. Lineage (NCBI taxonomy): Bacteria > Pseudomonadati > Bacteroidota > Chitinophagia > Chitinophagales > Chitinophagaceae > Sediminibacterium > Sediminibacterium sp. FW305-C-269. Next base: position 884,870 of record NZ_JBIQXQ010000002.1, read on the forward strand.
ATGAGCAGGAATGCTGTATTTGATCCGTTTTTTCGGATTCACCGCAGGTGGTATCCGTTCAAAATGTTTCCGGATCATTTTTTCTGTTTCAGCCACATCAACATCTCCTACTACGATCACCGCCTGCAGATCGGGTCGATACCAATCTTTGTAATAGGCGGTAAGCTGCCGGTGAGGAGCCGTATCAATATTGGCTTTTGTTCCAATGGGTAGACGTTTTGCATATTGCGAACCTTTCAGCAATATGGGAAAATATTTATCCCGCAACCTGGCTTCAGCACCGCGGCCCAATCGCCATTCTTCTATGATCACACCACGTTCTTTGTCGATCTCTGTGGGTTCAAAACTTACGCCGTGGGCCCAGTCTTCCAGAATCTGCATCGCCTGCTGATACACCATCGGACTATCCGTGGGAACCTGCAGTTCATAAATGGTCTCGTCGAACGAAGTGGAGGCATTCAGGTCTGCACCAAAATTCACGCCGCTTCTTTCCAGGAAATTCACCAGTTCGTTTTTTCTGAAATGGTTGGTTCCGTTAAAACTCATGTGCTCCACAAAATGGGCCAGCCCCACCTGTTTGTCTGTTTCCAGCACGGAACCCGCATTCACCACCAGTCGCAACTCAGCACGGTTTCTGGGTTCCTGGTTGTGTCGGATATAGTACGTGAGCCCGTTTTTCAGTTTGCCGATCTTTACGGCAGGGTCTACCGGAAGCAGTTTGTCGTTTTTCTGGGCAGTCAGCTGAAGTGATAACAGGAGTAGTGAAGCGATAAAGATGCTGCGTAAATTCATAAACGGGTATTGTGGTACGAAGGTAGGTTTTAGGACGAGCAGATCAGGTCAATGCATGAAACCCAGGTTCCTGATCAGTTCATCGGGTAATTTCGGGAGTTTTTTACGTTCGATCAAATAAGTGGATAGACCTGAGAGATCCCGGTATACATAATGTTTATTCAATGCGCCTTCCAGGTAACCTGCGCCGGAAGTATTGCCGGTACCTACACGCATACCGATCATACGACGAACCATCACCAGGTGTTTGTGGCGCCAGTTACTCATCAGGTGATCGATCTCGATCAAAGCATCGAGGATCTGGTAGGAGGTCTGGAACATGGGAAAATCGCGGTATAACATGATAAAAAGTGCGGAACGTAAGGCCGCCGGTGAAAAATTGCTGCGTAACAGGTCCAACTGTTCCGGACTGTAACCGGCGGGTATTTTCTCAAAAAATACATAGTCAAAATCTGTCAGTTTGTTACGCTCCCTTTCGGTCAGCCCAGCCTGGTAAATATGCCGGTAATCGTTCCAGAAAACATGCTGTGGAATACCGTCTGGTGCCACACGCTGGTAATCTTTCCAATAAGATGTGGTAAAGAAGGGCATCCGCTCCAGCCAGTCATTGACCAGTTGCAGCAGGTTTTTCTGCGCTTCAGTGGCAGTGATGTTCTCGTAATCGGTTTGTGTAAAACCACCTTCATTGGTGCGTTTGTAATATTCTTTGTGGTGACGTTTTTCCAACTGTAATCCCAGCCTGGCTTCCAGTAACCGGAACTGTTTGCTCTGGAAACCTGAAGAGGGAGTGAGCAGGTTCCGGAACTCCAAAAAATCGAGTGGTGTCATGGTATCCAGGATATTTACCTGCTGGTTCAACAATTGTATGATCTGTATGATCCGGTTCAGGCGGTGACGTACCAGGTTCAGGTCTTCCGAATTATCGTTGATCTTTTCCTGGCTAAAAACCCCCATCACATAGTCCAGCTCGAACAGGATCTGTTTGAACCATAATTCATAAGCCTGGTGGATCACGATGAACAGCATTTCATCGTGGGCGGGTTCATTCCCTTTTTCAAAACTTACAGGATGCTGGGCATCCAGTATCCTGCCCAGTTGCAGGTAGTCGCCATAATACATGTGTTGTTGTTCCATAGGGCAATCGTTGGGTACAAAGAAAAGCTTAGTTTACCTAATTCTTCCGCATATCAGCAATTTGGGATAAGGTGTTTTTGGGGGGATAGTTGTGTTTGTTTTACACAACCCTTTTCAATAATTTTATGGTCTAAACCGATCGTTATGCGCAAAGCCTACCTGCTGTTGCTGTTTGTGATGGCTGCTTTTGTTTCCTGTAAGAATGGGGCCAATAACCCTATGGTCAGTGATACCGGTTATATTGACGGGCATCCTGCCTGGATCATGCAGGGTAATATCTACGAAGTCAATGTACGCCAATACACCCCGGAAGGTACTTTTGCAGCTTTTGCCAAACACCTGGACCGCTTACAGCAGATGGGGGTGCAAACACTCTGGTTTATGCCCATTAACCCGATCAGTAAAACAGACCGGAAAGGAACATTGGGCAGTTATTATGCAGTATCGGACTATACGGCGGTAAATCCGGAATATGGTAGCCTTGACGACTGGAAGGCATTGGTGAAGCAGGCGCATGCAAAGGGTTTTAAAGTCATGATGGACTGGGTGCCGAACCATACCGGAGCGGACCATTACTGGTTGCAGAAACACCCTGATTTTTATGTGAAGGACAGTAAGGGACAACCGGTATCTCAGTTCGACTGGACAGATACCCGCAAACTCAATTTCGCCAATGCAGAATTGCGGGATAGTATGATACAGCAGATGAAATACTGGATTACGGAGACCGGTATCGACGGGTTCCGTTGCGATTATGCCGTAGGGCCTTCGCGGGATTTCTGGACAAACTGCGTGCGGGATCTGAAAGCCACCAAAAAGGAATTCTTTATGCTGGCAGAGGCCGACAGTGCCTGGTTGCACGAAGTGGGTTTTGATGCCACTTATTCCTGGCCCGAATTCAACATGATGAAACTGATCGCAGCTGGTAAACGTAATGCGGCAGCGATGGATAGTGTGATCAATAAAAGCGATACCACATTGGCAAAAAATGCCATCCGCCTGTATTTCACCAGCAACCACGATGAGAACAGTTGGAACAAAGCAGATTTTGAGACCATGCCAGGCCTGTCCCATGCACCTTTTGCGGTTTTGACACAGACCTTGAAACGCTCTGTACCATTGATCTACAGCGGACAGGAGGAACCGGTATTGCGGGCCATTTCATTCTTTGAAAAAGATACGATGCGTTTTGAGAAACTTCAGCGGGCAGGCCTGTACCAGAAACTGCTGAACCTTCGTAAGCAGAATCCTGCATTGAGTGCCCATGCATCGTTTGCCAGGCTGACAACCGGAATGGAAGATAAGATCTATGCCTATGCCCGGGAAGCCGGCACACATAAAGTGGTGGTATTGCTCAATTTTACGAACACACCGCTGAATTTTTCCGTAAAGGACGGATTGCTTACCGGGGAAGCCACAGAGATCTTCTCCGGTAAAAAAGAAAAAATGGAGCCGGGGAAACAATTCAGTTTGCCGGCATGGGGATACCAGGTGTACAGTTATTGATGGATTGCATGCATCAACCCATCTTTGCACTTTTCAGGGTACTTCCTGAAAAGCGCAAAGACATTTTTACAACAGAACCTATGGCCGAAGGCGATAGCCTTGTATCTTTGAACACATGAACAGACAAGAACTGGTAACCCGGATCAGGGAAAAAAAAAGCTATCTCTGTGTAGGACTCGATACGGATATCACCAAGATTCCGAAACACCTGCAATCAAATCCCGATGCAGTATTTACATTCAATAGAGCCATCATCGATGCTACCAAGGATCACTGTGTGAGCTATAAGATCAATACAGCTTTTTACGAATCGCAGGGTTTGAAAGGCTGGGAAGCCATGGAAAGGACCGTTCACTATATTCCTAAAACACATTTCACCATTGCCGATGCCAAACGTGGCGATATCGGGAATACCTCATCACAATATGCCAAGACCTTTTTTGAAGTGCTGCCCTTTGATGCCGTAACCGTGGCGCCGTACATGGGGGAGGACAGTGTACGTCCCTTCCTGGAATATACAGACAAGTGGACCATTGTACTGGGGCTTACTTCCAATGCCGGCAGCAACGATTTTCAGCAATTGTCATTGTCTGGCGGCGATACTGAAACACGTTTATATGAAACAGTCTTGCGTAAAGTTGCATCCTGGGGTACACCTTCCAACCTCATGTTTGTGGTGGGCGCTACGCGGGCCAGTGACCTGGCGCATATCCGTACCATCATTCCGGAACATTTTCTGTTGGTGCCCGGCGTGGGTGCACAGGGGGGGAGCCTGCAAGAAGTAACGAAATACGGATTGAATACCGATACCGGGTTGCTGGTGAATGCCAGCAGGGCGGTGATCTTTGCCAGCGGTGGAGAAGATTTTGCGGAAAAAGCAAACCAGGCGGCGGCAGCTTATCATACTGAGATGGCTTCTTATGTATAGTGTACTTTTTTGATCGTTGCGGGATTCCTTAGGTACCTGCCGATCACGATGCGTTTCCAGACTCTGTAAAAAATGATACCTGATTCATATGAACAGAAGAAAATTTCTGCAGCAAAGCTCTTTATCTGCTGCTGTACTTTCCATTACACCTTCGGCTTTTGCCGCACCTAAAAAGAAAGGTTCTTTCCGGATAGGGTTCCTGACAGATGTACATGTAAAACCCACAGATACTGCTGAGCAGGGGATGCGTAATGCTTACCGGCATATCAATGCGCTCCGGCCTTCTGTTGATTTTATTGTGAACGGTGGCGACGCAATCATGGATGCATTGAACGCATCCAAGGAAAAAGTGCAGAAGCAATGGGATGTATGGAGCCGGGTATTACAGGCTGAGAACCGCTTACCGATCTACCATTGTATCGGTAACCATGATGCCTGGGGTTGGCAGATGACCGATCCGGAAGTGAAAAATGATCCACTGTACGATAAACAATGGGTATTGCAGCAACACAAAATGCCGGGACGTTTCTACAGTTTTGCACACAAGGAATGGAAATTCATAGTGCTGGATAGTGCACAGGAGAACAACGGCGGCTATATTGCCCGTATTGATGAGCCCCAGTTTGCCTGGCTGGAAAATGAACTGAAAAATACGGATGCACAACAGCATGTCTGTATCATCTCTCATATTCCCATCGTCTCGTTTGTATCGGCGGTATTCTCCGACAAGAATGAGGCCAATGGCGACTGGCGTATTTCGCGTGCCTTACTGCATGTGGATTCCAGGAGGCTGACAAACCTGTTTAAGGGCTATGCTAATATTCGTTGCTGTTTAAGCGGACATATCCATATGCAGGATGCGGTCGAGTACAAGAACATACAATACTTTTGCAACGGTGCGGTAAGCGGTAACTGGTGGGGTGGTGCTTTTCATGATTTCGATCCTGCTTATGCGGTATTCGATTTTGCATCTGATGGCAGCGTGAAACGGGAAATGGTCACTTACGGCTAAGCGATTGTAAAATGGTTGCGGTTTTTGCAGCCCATACGGCATGTTCCTTGCCGGAATAATGCAGCTGGTCGCTCGTAAGCAGGCTTTTGTCTTTGGCTGCTTTCCGCGTATCGTCTGTGATGCTGATAAAATGTGTCTGGTTCTTCCGTGCCGCCGACTCGCAAGCCCTGTTGAACATATCTATCTCCTGCCGGATCAGTTCTGTATCTTTTCCTGCTGCAAAAGGAGTTTGTCCCCAGTCAGGAATGGATAAAACGATCACATGGTCAGCTTTGTTTCCCGTAAGATGAATGGCTTTGTGCAGGAGAAATTCAAAATCGGTTATAAAATCCTCCAGTGGTAAACCCCGGTACTGGTTGTTCACGCCGATCAGTAAAGACACAAAATCATATGACTCACTGAGTGAAGTATGCAGGATATGTTCTGCCAGTTCGGAACTGGTCCAGCTCGTTTTGGCAAGGATCTCAGGCGCCAGAAAAGGGAATCCCGCTTTTCTCAATAGTTGCACTGTCTGGTAAGGGAAACTTTCGTGCAGAGCCACCGATTCACCGATGGTATAAGAATCGCCCAGGGCCAGATAGGTATAGTGGTGTTTTGACATATTTGTCGGATTAGAAGTGATCCCTCAGTATTTCGTAAAACCGGTATACATCTGCAAAGCTAACATACATGGGCGCGGGGGCTACACGGATCACACCAGGCTCCCGGTAGTCCACAATAATGCCACTTTCGATCATCTTGTTGTGGATCTCTTTACCCCGCTCCTTAAAGTACAAAGATAACTGGGCGCCCCTTTCTGCTGCATCTGTCGGCGTAATGATTTCGAATGCGAGATTGGGTAACTGGTGCAACAGGTATTCGAGATAAGCGGTCAGCCGCACACTTTTTGTCCGTAACCGTTCCATGCCGGCTTTGTCAAACAACTCCAGGGAAGCTTTCAACGCAACGGTGTTGAATACCTGTGCCGTACTGATGTTCCAACCGCTTGCATTTGTTTTAGGTATAAACCCTTTTTCCATTTTAAACCGTTCCTTCTCATCGTTACCCCACCAGCCACCGAGCCTGGGTGTTTGTGGGTTGGAGGCATAACGTTCGTGTACGTATACCCCGCCTACGGCGCCAGGTCCGGCGTTAAGGTATTTATAACTGCACCAGGCGGCAAAATCAACTTCCCATTCGTGTAATTGCAGGGGGGTATTGCCCACTACATGCGCCAGGTCAAAACCGGCAATGGCATTCACCTGGTGTGCGGCGCGGGTGATCCGTTGCATGTCGAACAGTTGTCCCGTATAATAATTGATCCCCCCAAACAATACCATGGCCAGACGGTCGCCATGTGCTTCGATAGTGGCAATGATATCTTCAGTACGAAGGTTTTTTTCTCCCGGCCTGGGACCGATCTCCAGGATGGCAGTTTCAGGCTCCAGTCCGTAATGCTTTACCAGGGTCTCCACTGCATACTGGTCGGAAGGGAAGGCTCCGGCTTCCATCAGGATCAGGTATCGATCCGGATGGGGTCTGTAAAAACTCAGCATCAGCAGATGCAGGTTTACAGTAAGGGTGTTCATGACGGTCACTTCTGTTTCCTGACAGCCCACAATCCTGGCCAGGGAAGGTTTCAGGTATTCCTGGTAATATAACCAAGGGTTTGCACCACCAAAATACCCCCCCACCGCTTCTTCCCGCCAACTCGAGAGTTCGGTCTGGATGGCCTGTTCCACATTCCTGGGTTGCAAACCCAGTGAATTGCCGCAGAAATAGATCACATCCCTGCCGTTCTTTTTCGGGAAATGGAACTGTTGTTTGAACTCCGCCAGCAAATCGGCAGCATCGGCTTCTAAAGCAAACTCTTGGGTAGCTTGGAAAGGAACAGGCATGGCAATCGTTTGCTGCAAAATAAGGAGTAAAAACCATTTAATGGAGCAGCTGATGGCGAAGAGTGGGCGGCAGACGACCGAATTATTCCAACAGTTAATCCATCCATCCAGAACCCGCCAATTATTTTATTGGAAACGTGGGATTTTAACCGGTTTACTTTACTTTCATTGCTTCCAAAAACAAAAACTAACTGCCATGAGAAGCTTATTGCTGATCCTGTTATTATCTGTCATGGGTCTTTCGGCCCATGCACAGTCCGTACCGGTTACCAAAGCCAATTACCAGCAGGCTGCCCGGTATTCTCCCAAAAAACTGGAAAAATTGATCTTCAGTACCAGCGTAGACCCGCACTGGTTAAAAAAGAGCGACCGTTTCTGGTACATGTACGAAACCACTGAAGGGAAAAAATGGTATATCGTTGATCCTGTAAAAGGAGAGAAGAAACAATTGTTCGATAATGCCGACCTGGCCGCCAAGATCACCCGTATTGTAAAAGACCCTTTTGATGCACAGCACCTGGGGCTCGACAGCATGCGTTTTGTAAAAGACGAGAACTGGATCCAGTTTGAAGTGAAGAGCACGCAGGAGATCGAGAAAAAAGATTCCACCGCCAAAAAAGGAACGCCACCTGTGAAGGAGAAAAAGATATTCTATTTTGAATACAACCTGACTACCGGTGAACTGGTGGAACTGAACGATTTTAAAAAGCCCAAACGTAAACCCAGCTGGGCATCCATTTCTCCCGATGGAAATACCGTGTTGTTCGGAAGGAATTACAACCTGTACTGGATGGATAAGGCCAATTATGAAAAGGCACTCAAAAATGAAGAGGATTCTACAATTGTTGAGAACGCCTTGACCAAAGATGGTATCGAGAACTTCAGCTATTTCTCAGAAGGCAACCTCTCCGGTACCGGTGATAGCAATGTTGATAAGGAAAAGAACCAGAAAAAACGGAAGCCGGTGTTTGCTTACTGGTCGCCCGACTCCAGGCATTTTGTCCTGGGCAGAACCGATAACCGCAAAGTGAAAGACCTCTGGGTCATTAACAGCCTGAGTGATCCGCGACCAACACTGGAGACCTACAAGTACTGGATGCCCGGCGAGAAAGATGCGCCCGTAGATCACCTGTACCTGTTTAATATGACCAGCCAGAGCGGTACGGAACTGAATGTATCATTGTTTAAGGACCAGGATGTGTCTGTGTGGGCAGACCCAGGTAAGATCAATACACGTGACGATGATTTCCGCCCGTTGAAATGGCTGGGAACCAATGATAAGTTTTATTTTACCCGCACCAGCCGCGACCAGAAAAGGGTAGATGTATGTGTGGCCGATATTGCAACAGGTACCATAAAAGCTTTGATAGAAGAGCGGTTCAATACCTATATTGAAACAAGGAGGCTGGGCCTGGTGAATGACGGAAAGGAATTTGTTCAGTGGAGTGAGCGTGATGGGTATGCACACCTGTATCTCTATGACGAGAATGGCAAACTGAAGAACCAGATCACATCAGGAACTTACCATGTGGAGAATATTCTGGGTATCGACGATGCCAAACGTGTGCTCTATTTCTCAGCCAATGGCCGTGAACCCGGAGAAGATCCATACTACCTGCATGCTTATAAGGTGAATTTCGACGGAACCGGCCTGAAGCTGCTAAATGCGGGAGAGTATGAGCATGCCATGAACATGAATGACGGCAAAACTTTCTTTGTCGATAACTATTCCCGTGTGAATACTGTTCCTAAATCTGCGCTGTATGCAGCAGACGGAAGAAAGGTGATGGACCTGGAAACGGCCGATCTCCGTTCGCTGATGGCAACCGGTTATAAATTCCCGGAAGTGTTCAAGGTAAAAGCAGATGATGGTATCACCGATATCTATGGTGTCATGTACAAACCTTTCGATTTTGATTCTACCAGGAAATACCCGGTGATTGAATATGTATACCCCGGACCGCAGACAGAAGCAGTGAACAAAGCCTTCTCCCGTGGTATGGATCGTACGGATCGTTTGGCACAGCTGGGTTTTGTGGTGATCACAATGGGTAACCGTGGCGGACACCCTTCGCGCAGCAAATGGTACCACAATTACGGGTACGGTAACCTGAGAGATTATGGTCTTGCCGATAAAAAAGCCTGTGCAGAGCAGCTGGCAGACCGTTATTCCTACATCGATATTAACCGGGTGGGTATCCATGGACACTCAGGCGGAGGTTTCATGAGCACTGCTGCTATGCTGGTGTATCCTGACTTCTTCAAAGTGGCTGTATCATCTTCCGGTAACCACGACAATGCCGTATACAACCGCTGGTGGAGCGAGCAACACCATGGCGTGAAGGAAGTGATCGGCGAAAAAGGAGATACCAGTTTCGTATATAATATTGAAAAGAACCAGGATCTGGCCAAAAACCTGAAAGGTCACCTGATGTTGTCAACCGGCGATATCGATAACAACGTACATCCTGCCGGTACCACAAGGGTAGCCAATGCACTGATCAAAGCCAACAAACGCTTTGACCTGGTGATCCTGCCCGGTCAGCGCCATGGATATGGTGATATGGTGGAATATTTCTTCTGGCGCATGGCAGACTATTTTACCGAGCACCTGATGGGAGATAAGTCTGACAGACCCGTAAGCATCACAGAGATGGATAGGGAAACTGAACAGACCGGTTCCAAAATGCCGGCCAGAAGAGGCGGGCCTGAGGAATAACCTGTTTCAAAACGACTGAAGAAAACTCACCTTATTCAGGTGAGTTTTCTTTTTATGACAAATGAAAGGCTGAAATACGGGGTTGCCCTGATTGTAGTATCGGCCATTTGGCAAGTAGCCTTGTTATACACCGTCTATGACGATTTGCCTTCCTGAAATTAAACGACCGGGAAAATGATTTCGCTAAGCCCTTATCTTTAAATTTGTGTGTTCACAATCCATATAAACAGCAAACCCGATCCGACATGGCCGCCAGAACAGATCTATTTCAATCGCCCGATTATTACCAGCTTGATGAGTTGTTGACCGAAGAGCACAAACTGATCCGGGAATCGGTGCGTAGTTATGTGAAAAAGGATATATCGCCCATCATCGAAGAGTATGCACAAAGGGCGGAATTTCCTGTACAGATCGTGAGGCAGCTGGGTGAACTGGGGTGTTTCGGTCCTACAGTGCCGGAGCAGTATGGTGGGGGTGGACTGGATTATATCAGTTATGGTCTGATGATGCAGGAACTGGAGCGGGGCGACAGTGGCGTGCGCAGTACAGCCAGTGTGCAGGGCAGCCTGGTGATGTACCCGATCTATGCTTACGGAAATGAGGAGCAACGGAATAAATACCTTCCCAAACTGGCCAGTGGTGAGTGGCTCGGCTGTTTTGGTTTAACAGAACCCAACCATGGCAGTAATCCCGCAGGTATGCTTACCACCATCAGGGATGCGGGCGATGGAAAACACGTGATAGTAAACGGGGCCAAAATGTGGATCAGCAATGCCCCCTTTGCACAGGTGGCGGTGGTATGGGGACGGAATGATGAGGGAGAAGTGCAGGGGATCATCCTGGAAAGAGGTATGGAAGGTTTTTCCACACCCACCACCCATGGTAAATGGAGCCTTCGCGCCAGCGCTACCGGTGAACTGGTGTTCGACAATGTAAAAGTCCCCAAAGAAAATATCCTGCCCAATGTAAAAGGCTTGAAAGGCCCCTTGGGCTGTTTGTCAAAAGCCCGTTACGGAATAGCCTGGGGAGCCCTTGGCGCGGCCATGGATTGTTATGATACCGCTTTGCGGTACAGCCAGGAGCGTATCCAGTTCAACAAGCCCATCGGCGCATTCCAGCTACAGCAGAAAAAGCTGGCGGAAATGATCACCGAGATCACCAAAGGGCAGTTACTGGTATGGCGTTTGGGTGTGTTGATGAATGAAGGCAAAGCCACCCCGCAACAGATCAGCATGGCCAAAAGGAATAGCTGTGAGATCGCCACCAATATTGCCAGGGATGCCAGGCAGATGCTGGGAGGTATGGGTATTACCGGCGAATACAGCATCATGCGGCACATGATGAACCTGGAGAGTGTGATCACATACGAAGGGACCCATGATATTCACCTGCTGATCACCGGTATGGATGTGACAGGATTCAATGCTTTTTCATAAGAGTAAAGAACAGGTTGTGATGGGGCGCTTCTTCAAAAAAACTTTGCTATGAAGATATTTTTGATCGGCATGATGGGTACCGGTAAAACGTATTGGTGCAAAAAACTGGCTAAAAAGCTGAAACTGGGCGGTTATGACCTGGATTTCCTGATCGAGTCGAACGAGGAGAGAAGCATCGCTGAGATCTTTGCCGAAAGCGGGGAAACTTATTTCCGCCGTACCGAATCCAAAGTGCTGCACTGGTTCAAGGAAAAAAAAGCGTTTGTGCTGGCTACCGGTGGCGGTACGCCCTGTTACCATGAGAACATGCAATGGATGAATGAACAGGGCATCACCATCTGGATCGATGAATCGGTTGATACCCTTTTGCAAAGGCTCAAGCCTGAAAAGGAACACAGACCACTGATCAAAGACCTGTCGGATGAGGAACTCAAACGATTCCTCACAGAAAAACTGGTGCAGCGTTATCCTTTTTATCACCAGGCAACCTACCATCTCAAGGGCGACTCGATCTCCGATGCAGGGTTTGCCAAAATCATCAAACAACATGCATAAGTTATTCCTGGTCATAGCCGCTATACTTGGTGCGGCATCCGTGGCCATCGGCGCTTTCGGTGCCCATGGTTTGAAATCAATACTCAGCGCTGATGCATTGGTTACTTATGAAACGGCTGTCCGTTACCAGTTCTATCACGTGTTTGCACTGGCATTAACAGGTGTATTGTACCAGTCATTCCCAAATAAAAAAACGATCCGTGCCGGTTATTTCTTTATCGCAGGTATTATTTTGTTCAGCGGCTCTTTATATCTGCTCACCTTGGCTGGTCCCGGATACCGCTGGCTCGGGGCCATCACCCCATTTGGCGGTGTTTGTTTTATTGCCGGATGGCTGCACCTGGTGGTCGGTATCCGCGATGACGGAAAAACCCGCGGTGGAAAACTGTAGGTCCCAATGCCAGTTTTGCACATAACCTCAGGGCTGTACATCTGCTTACTGGCTTAGCTTATATTTGTTTCCATGGCTAATCGTCTCAGAAAGAAAACTCCGCCGCCTCCGGACCCCGAAAAACTTACTGCCGATAAGGAAGCAGAAGTGACCGTGACCGAAGTGGTGAAAGATGAGCGCACTTCCAAGATCATGGGGGCGGTTTCTCTGCTGCTGACTGTTTTCCTATTCCTATCCCTAACCTCATACCTGTTTACCTGGCAGGAAGACCAGGATAAAGTGCACCAGTTCGGTATCCGGATATTCGCCACCGATGATGTGAAAGTAACCAACCTGCTGGGAGTACTGGGTGCTTATGTGGCGCATACACTTATTTACAAAGGATTTGGACTGGCTTCCTTTTTATTCTGTACCAGTTTTTTTGTACTGGGTGTAAACCTGCTATTTGGCAAGAAACTGTTCAGCCTGTTACGGAATATCAAATATGTATTGGTAGGCCTGGTAGTGATGAGTATGACTTTCTCTTTTGCCGCCGGAACCAGTGATTTTTCCTGGGGTGGTGCCGTAGGAGAACTGCTGACCGATTGGGCCATTAAATGGATCGGCAAACTGGGAACGGGTGCAGCTTTGTTTCTGGCTATGTTCAGTTATTTCATCTGGCGATTCAACCCGGTGTTCAAAGTGCCCGATTGGAAATTCGGGTCTGATAAAACAGCTGCGAAAGAGATGGGGCCATTGACAGAAGATGATGAGCAGCCGGTATTCCAGGAGTGGAATGAACACGGTGAGCCTTCGGTGGGAGAACTGGCATCCGATGAAGAAGATCCAGAACCTCAAGAGCCCCAGAGTCAGAACAGGATGAAGAATGATGGGAAAGGGGTAGTGGTCATCATGCCCAACCAGGAAGTGGAACTGAACCCGATGAATGAATTCGATATGGTTGAAAAAGAAGCGGACCTGGAAGAAATGGATTTGGAAGCGGAGGAACTGGAAGAAGAGGAACCCGAAGAGGAAGAACACGTAACCGTAATACAGCCCCAACCGGCTTACAAAACGGCGGCCAATCTGGAACTGGAGATCAAAGAAACACCGATGCCCGAAGCGGAGGTAGCAGCAACAGCCCCCGGCAAACTCAATACCAAATATGATGTAACACTGGATCTGAAAGATTATAAATATCCTTCACTTGAACTGCTGGAAACACATGGCAGCGAAAAGATCGTACATGATCCGCAGGAACTGGAGACGCATAAGAACCAGATTATTGCCACACTCAAGAACTATGATATCGCCATACAGCGGATTGCTGCTACGGTAGGTCCCACGGTAACTTTGTATGAGATCGTGCCTGCTCCTGGTGTCCGCATCAGCCGGATCAAGAACCTGGAAGATGATATCGCACTGAGCCTGGCAGCCTTGGGTATCCGTATCATCGCCCCCATTCCCGGTAAGGGAACCATCGGTATTGAAGTGCCCAATGTACGTAAGTCGGTGGTAAGCATGCGTACACTGCTGGCTTCCGAGAAATTCCAGAACAGTAATTTCTCGCTCCCGGTTGCCATTGGTAAAAAGATCGATAACGAGAATTTCATTGTAGATCTTGCCAGTATGCCCCACCTGCTTATGGCAGGCGCCACCGGTCAGGGTAAATCGGTCGGACTGAATGCCATTCTGGTCTCACTGCTGTATAAAAAACATCCGTCACAGCTCAAATTTGTACTGGTAGATCCAAAAAAAGTGGAATTGAGCCTGTACCGTCGTATCGAAAAACATTTCCTGGCCAAACTTCCCGGTGAAGAGGAATCCATCATCACCGACACCAAAAAAGTGGTGAACACGCTGAATGCCTTGTGTATTGAGATGGATAACCGCTACGATCTGCTCAAAGAAGCGCATTGCCGGAACATCAAGGAATACAATGAGAAATTCACTTCCCGCAAACTCAACCCGGAAAAAGGGCACCAGTACCTGCCATTCATTGTATTGGTGGTGGATGAATTTGCAGACCTGATCATGACCGCAGGCAAGGAAGTGGAAATGCCGATTGCGCGACTGGCACAGCTGGCCAGGGCCATCGGTATACACCTGATCATTGCTACACAAAGACCATCTGTCAATATCATTACCGGTACCATCAAAGCCAATTTCCCGGCCCGTATCGGTTTCAAAGTGTCCAGTAAGATTGATAGCCGTACCATCCTGGATGCAGGTGGTGCTGAGCAACTGATCGGTAAGGGGGATATGCTGGTAAGCTACAATGGCGAGATCACGCGTTTGCAGTGTGCTTTTGTGGATACGCCTGAAGTGGAGCGTGTATGCGAATTCATTGGCGACCAGCGCGGGTATCCCCAGGCATTCCTGCTGCCGGAATATGTGGATGAAAAAGACATGGAGAGCAGGGATTTTGATGCGTCTGACCGAGATCCGCTGTTTGAAGATGCCGCCCGACTGATTGTGCAGAGCCAGATGGGCTCTACATCGCTCATACAGCGAAGAATGAAGCTGGGCTATAACCGGGCCGGTCGTCTGATGGACCAACTGGAAGCGGCAGGCGTAGTAGGCCCCAATCAGGGTAGCAAAGCCCGCGAAGTATTGTTCAAAACAGAACTGGAGCTCCAGGATTTTCTCGACTCGATGGCATAAACAATCATCCTTGACCGGTTCTGAGCGCTTACAAGCCGATTATTTTAAACTTAACAATTCTCTCTGGGTCTCATAATACCTTGAAGAACTATATTTGCGCCTTTAATCCGCTATTGATGAAGAAATTATCTCTTATTTGCTTTTCTGTATGTGTTTTGTTGGGTACGGTAACCGCTCAGAATGATCCCGCAGCTAAAAAAGTACTGGACGCAGTAGGTGCCAAAGTAAAAGCCGCCAAAGGCATTTCCGCCACCTGCACCCTCAATTCTTTTACCAGCAAAGGCAAACCCAACGGAAGCCAATCTATCAGCCTGCAGATGAAAGGCGACAAATACCAGCTGAAACAGGGCAAAACAGAGATTATTTGCGATGGCAGTACCGTATACCGTTTCGACGGTGAGAAAACCATCACCAAATCATCTGTAGAGGAAGGCAGTCAGACCCTCAGTCCGCAAAAATTACTGTCTGGCGCGTACGATAAAGATTTTACTTACAAACTGGTCTCTTCCAAGACCGCTTTTTATGAGATCGAAATGAAGCCGATCGATAAGCGCAAGAATTTTCAGCAGGTGAACCTGTTCATTGATAAGGCCAGCAACAGTTTCTCACGTGCCCGCATTCTCGATAAGAGCAACAACGTAACAGAAGTAAAGATCTCCAACCTGAATTTTAATGCAGTGGTGGCCGATAACCGCTTTGTGTTCAATAAAAGCAAGTATCCCAAAGATGTAGAGATACTCGATTAACAGCACGCAAAAAATTAACAGGCCGGACCCGCAAAGTCCGGCTTTTTTGTGTCTAAGCTTTGTAATTTCAAACCATGAAACAGTTGTTCCTCTTACTTGGCTTGGTCATTGTTTTTGCTGCAGATGCACAGTTTACCGTAAGACTGGTGGTTACCGATGTGGCAACGCGTAAACAGGATGATATCTATGTCACCGGAAACTTCAATAACTGGAATCCCAAAGATGAGAACTACAAACTCAAACCCTTTGCCGGCAACCGCAAGAGCCTCGTCATCAAAAACCTGGCGGCGGGTACCTATGCCTTCAAATTCAGCCGTGGTGCCAATGACAGGCTGGAGACAACAGCGGATGGCCGTGACATCAGCGACCGGGTTCTGGAAGTGAATGAAGATGTTTCGCAGGAATTCACCATCGCCGGCTGGAAAGATGATTATCCGGTAGTGCCGAAAAAATATACGGCCAGTCCACAGGTACGCATCATGGATACGGCATTCCTGATCCCACAGCTGAACCGCAAAAGGCGGATCTGGGTATACCTGCCCAAAGGTTATGCAACTTCTTCCAAAATATACCCGGTATTGTACATGCAGGACGGGCAGAATCTCTTCAATGAACAAACCGCGGCCTTCGGTGAATGGGGGGTGGATGAATGCCTGGATACCCTGCAGCAGAAGACCGGTAAAGAATGTATCGTGGTGGGTATCGACAATGGCGGTGAAAACAGGTTGCGGGAATACAATCCCTACGATCACCCGCAATTCGGAAAGGGAGAGGGGAAAGCATATGCCGAGTTCCTTACACAAACACTGAAACCGTATATCGACACAAAATACCGGACCAAAAAAGGACCGGAAAATACCTTCATAGCAGGCAGCAGTATGGGTGCGCTGATCAGCCTGTATGCAATGATGCAGTATCCGTCAGTATTTGGAGTCTCAGGAATATTTTCACCCTCCTTTGGCCAGGCACCTGATATCTATGCCGATGCAGAAAAATTCACGACCACGGCACAACCCAGGTTTTACCTCTATGCCGGCGGTAAGGAAAGCCCCACCCTGGCAGCAGACCTGCAGAAAATGTCGGACATCCTCCAGAAAAAACAAAGATTCGTGATCCGTAAAGTCATCAGTCCGCTGGGCCAGCACAACGAAACCTACTGGCGCCAGGAATTTGCCGCCTTTTACCAATGGCTCATGAATTAATTACTAATTATTAATTGCTAGTTTCTAATTAAAGTCTGTACGTAACACCTTCTATTGCCAGATCGGTGTCAGGAAAGATGCTTCTGGCTTCTGTTTTGAATTCGTCGAGTTTCTCATACTTACTGCTGAAATGACCAATGAGCAGGCGGCCAACTCCCGCCCGTAAGGCAATGGTGGCTGCCTGTACGGTGGTGGAATGGAATCGTGCCAAAGCCCGTTCAGACAGGTCTTTCAGGTAAGTGGCTTCGTGGTACAGGATCGTGACCCCCTGCGTTTTTTCTATCAGGGTTTCGTCAAATTTTGTATCGGCACAGAAAGCATAACTACGCGGGGCTTTGTTGGGAATGGTAACCCATTCGTTTCGGATAAGCTCGCCGTTTTTGGTCTCATAATCGTCACCGTTCTTCAGCCGCTCGTAATAAGCAGCCGGAATATCGTATTGCAACACCCTTTCCTTGTCGATCTTCCTGGGTTTCCTTTTTTCGCGGATGATGAAGCCCCAACAGGCGATGCGGTGCTGGGTGGCAAAACAGGAAACGCTGAATTTCTGGTTATCGATCAGCAAACCTTCTTTTTCCAGTGGATGGAATACCAGCGGAAAGGGTAGGGTGGTATCCGCTACCCGTAACTGCAGATCGATGATCTCTTTCAGTCCGGGAGGTGCATAGAGGTGCAGTTCCTGTTCCCGGCCCAGCAAACCCATGCTGGTGATCAGTCCGATCAGTCCAAAATAGTGATCCCCATGCAGGTGCGAAATGAAAACGTGGTGGATCTTGCTTCGCCTGATCCGGTACCGGGCGATCTGCATTTGCGTACCTTCACCGCAATCGATCAGGAATAACTGGTCGTTCAGGGTCACCACCTGCGAAGTGGGGTGCCTGTCGTAAGCCGGTATCGCTGAATTGTTGCCTAAAATGGTAACACCGAACATAGGGTTGCAAATTGGCTACAACATTAAGCAAATTAGCCTGTTAAGCTCTGAAAATCGGGTGGTTTTTGCATAACTGACCGGCCAGGGACCAGGGGGTAGGGAGGTGATTCAGGTATTTTACCTCCCGGAATCACCAAAAACCAGCCCGAAAATTATCCATTTCCCATTTATTATGCTACCTTTGCACGCGATAAAAAAATAGAGGAAAAAATTCCCGGAGTCTTTTAAACATTTTGAGATGCCTTATTTAACAACAGAAAAGAAAGCAAGCATTTTTGCTGAATTCGGTGGCAACGCCGCCAACACCGGTTCGATTGAAGGACAGATTGCCTTACTGACCGAGCGTATTTCACAGATTTCCAGCCACTTACAAGCCAACAAACACGATCATTCCACCCAGCGCGGATTGATGCAGTTGGTAGGTAAACGCAAACGTTTACTCGCTTACATGCAAAAGCACAACCTGCAGGGTTACCGTGCTTTGATCGAAAAATTAGGCCTGAGAAAATAATTGTCAGCTATGACAGATGCTATTCCCAACTGGCGTTTCCATGCGGTTGGGAATAGTCATTTCTGTTCATGCCTGTCCGCTTCGCCATTCCATTAACCGGGAAAAGGCTGAAGGTGGCCGGTGTTATCCGTGCCAGCTGCTTCCCGAATTACAAATTCAGATTATGTTATCACAACCAATTAGTGTACGTTTCGACTTAGGTGACGGCCGCGAGGTCTTCATTGAGACCGGAAAATTAGCCCGTCAGGCTGATGGAGCCGTTACTGTCCGCCAGGGAAACTGTGTTTTGCTGGCTACCGTTGTCGCCAATAAAGAACCCAAAGAAGGGCAGGATTTCTTCCCTTTAAGCGTTGATTATCAAGAAAAATTTGCCTCTGCAGGCCGTATCCCCGGCTCTTTCTTCAAGAGAGAAGCCCGTTTGAACGATTATGAGATCCTGACCAGCCGTCTGATAGACCGTGCTTTGCGTCCCCTGTTCCCCGAAGATTATCTCTGCGATGTACAGGTGCTGGTAAGCCTGATCTCCAGCGATGAGGAAGTAATGCCTGATTCACTGGCCTGCCTGGCTGCTTCTGCTGCCCTGGCCGTTTCAGATATTCCGATCAAAGAGATCATCAGTGAAGTAAGGATCGGCCGTATCGGTGGCAAATACATCATCAATCCTACCCGTAGCCAGCTGAAGGAAAGCGAACTGGAATTCCTGATCGCCGCTACTGAAAAGAACCTGATGATGGTGGAAGGTGAAGCCAAGGAATGTGCTGAAGCCGACCTCGTAAAAGCCCTTCAGATTGCTCATGATGCTATCCGCATCCAGATCAAAGCCCAGGAAGAACTGCGTGCCAAAAAAGGCGTGACCACCAAGCGCGACTATAGAAAACCCGAACAGGACGAAGCCATCCAGCAACAGGTGATCGCTTTTGCCAAAGACAGGGTATATGAAATATCCAAAAGAGGCTCTTCCAAGAGTGAGCGCAGTGAAGCTTATAGCGCCCTGAAAGACGAACTGATCGCCAGTCTGGGTGAAGAAGCCACAGACCTGCAGAAGAAACTGGCCAAGAAATACTACGAAGACCTGAAATGGGAAGTGGTAAGGAACATGATGATCGATGACCGTATCCGCCTCGACGGACGTCAGCTCGACCAGGTTCGACCTTTGGCCATGGAAGTAGAACCCCTGCCAACCCCGCACGGTTCAGCTCTGTTTACAAGGGGTGAAACTCAATCACTTACAACGGTTACCTTCGGTACTAAATTAGATGAATTGCTGGTAGAATCTGCCGCAAAATCTGAGTACTCTAAGTTCCTGTTGCACTATAATTTCCCTCCATTCTCTACCGGCGAAGTGAAGATGATGCGTGGCGTAGGCCGTAGGGAAGTAGGTCATGGTAACCTGGCCATGCGTAGTTTGAAACAGATGATGCCGGATACAAGTACCTACGCTTACACCGTTCGCGTGGTAAGTGATATCCTGGAAAGTAACGGTTCCTCCTCCATGGCTACTGTTTGTGCCGGTTCTCTGGCGCTGATGGACGCAGGTGTGCCCATTCCGAAACACGTGAGTGGCGTTGCTATGGGACTGGTTACCCGCGAAGATGGTAAATATGCAATTCTGACCGATATCCTGGGTGATGAAGACCACCTGGGCGATATGGACTTCAAAGTTACCGGTACCCGCGATGGTATCTGTGGCGTGCAGATGGACATTAAAGTGGATGGACTGAGCATGGAAGTGATGATGGAAGCACTGGAACAGGCAAGAAAGGGACGTTTACACATCCTGGATGCCATGTACGAGTGTATGCCTGCACCACGTCCGGAAGTGAAACCACATGCGCCACGTATGATCAAACTGATCATCGACAAGGAATTCATCGGTGCGGTGATCGGACCGGGTGGTAAAGTGATCCAGGAGATCCAGCGCGAAACAGGTGCTACGGTTAATATCGAAGAAGTAGGCAATACCGGTGAAGTAAGTATCTTCTCTGCCTCCAAAGACAGCCTGGATAAGGCGGTAAGCTGGATCAAGGGCATCACCGCAACTCCGGAAGTGGGCGATGTATATGAAGGGCCTGTAAAAGGTATCAAGGAATTCGGTGCCTTTATCGAGTTCATGCCTGGCAAACAAGGTTTGCTGCACATCAGCGAGATCAGCTGGAAGCGCCTCGAGACCATGGATGGACTGTTCAAAGAAGGCGATATGGTGAAAGTGAAACTGGTGGGTGTAGATCCCAAGACCGGTAAATTCAAGTTAAGTCGCAAAGTATTGATGCCAAAGCCTGAGCATAAGCCGAAGGACGGGGCAGACAATGCCGAAGCATAAATGATCCAAATGACCCCGGTTTACCGGGGTCATTTGTTTTAAACACCTGTACAGCATATGAACAATTATTATGAGATCTGCATACCGGCGGAAACTGTCCTGCAGGAGCTGCTGGTAGCCGAATTGGCAGAAATAGGCTACGATGGCTTTGAAGAATCCGCCGAACAACTGAAAGCTTATATCCCGGAAGAGCATTTCGAAAAAAATAAATTAAATCGTTTATTGAATAGATATAATTTAAGTTATTCTAAATCAATTATTAATAAGCAAAATTGGAACCAGCTATGGGAATCGAACTTTGAACCGGTACGCGTAGATGATTTTGTAGGCATCCGGGCTTCTTTTCACCCGCCTTTTGCCGGGGTGGCACACGAGATCGTGATCACTCCGAAGATGAGTTTTGGCACAGGACACCATGCCACTACCTGGCAGGTGATGAAACTGATGCAGGAACTGGATTTTAGGGGTAAACAGGTATTTGATTTCGGAACAGGCACGGGTATCCTCGCTATCCTGGCAGAGCAGTTGGGTGCAGCTGCTGTGCTGGCAGTGGATAATGACGACTGGTGTATTGAGAATACTTCTGAAAATATTTTAGTTAATAGCTGTAAAGTTATTGATATTCAAAAAGTTGATTCTTTGCAAGTAGATCAACAGTTTGATATCGTCCTGGCTAATATCAATCGGAATATCCTGCTTGAATACAGTAAGGAACTGGTGGCATCTTTGCTTCCTGACGGCCAGTTATTGTTGAGTGGTTTGCTGGTGGAGGATGAAGGGGTTATCCGGGAGACTTTCGGCGGGTTAGGACTGGTTTACCGGAAAACTACTGATCGGAATGGCTGGATTGCTTTGTGGTTTTCGAAGTGAGATCAGATGATTTTCGGTGTTAAAAAATCATTATCTTCAATTTCGTTATCTTTGTACCCCCAAACTTCAACTACCCAATGAACGAATTGTTGCTCATTGTTCTGGCTTATTGCATCGGATCGGTTCCCACCGCTGTGTGGGTGAGTAAATCCAGGTTCGGGATCGATATCCGCGATTATGGCAGCGGCAATGCCGGAGCCACCAATACCTTCAGAGTACTGGGTTCCAAATGGGGAACCATTGTGATGATGGTCGATATCCTGAAAGGGGTGATCGCCACTTCACTGTATATCTTCTTACCTGATTACCTGACCAACGAGCTGCACCGCACCAACCTGATGATCGGGCTGGGACTGGCTGCTGTGATCGGGCATATTTTCCCGATCTGGGCCGGTTTCAAAGGCGGAAAAGGCGTGGCAACCCTGCTGGGTATGGCTGTGGCCATACAACCGCTGGTAGCTGTTTGCTGTATCGCGGTATTCCTGCTGGTCTTGTACCTGACCAGGTTTGTGTCGCTCAGCTCTATTTTGGCCGGAGTGGCATTCATGGTATTCATTCTCTTTATCTTCAATGAAAAAGAGACCCTCTACCGTATTTTCGCCGTTCTGGTGGCCCTGATGGTGGTGCTTACCCACCAGAAAAATATCGGCCGCATACTCAAGGGTACGGAAAGCAAGATCCCCATCCTGAAGCATCGCGACAAACGCAGGCAACGGAACCAGGATAACGGATAGTTGCGGGTATTTTCCTAGTTTTACACTGAACTAACTGCTGGCCCCCGCCTGAGAAAATGGTTTGCCATTGGCAAACGATCAGGATATTGTAGACCGATAAAAGAAAGATTCTATGAAACGCGTCAGTGTTAGTGTATTAGCCATTGCTATGGTTTTTACAGCCTGTGTAACCAATACCATTACCGGGCGCAAGCAGTTAAGCCTGGTGTCCGACTCCGAACTGCAAACCCTTGCCTTAAGCCAGTACAAACAGTTTCTCTCCACCAATAAACGGGTACCTGACAATAATAAAGACGCCGAAATGGTGAAACGGGTGGGAACCCGGGTCTCTCAGGCACTGAAGAATTATTATGCGCAAAAGGGACTTCCCAATGCCCTGAATGGATACGACTGGGAATTTAACCTGGTGGAAAGCAAGGAAGTCAACGCCTGGTGTATGCCAGGAGGTAAAGTGGTATGTTATACCGGGTTGTTGCCCGTGACACAGAACGAGACCTCTCTGGCGATCGTAATGGGGCATGAAATCGCCCACGCGATACTCGGGCATGGTAAGGAGCGTATGAGCCAGCAAATGGCGGCACAGGGTATTGGTGCACTGGGTAGTGCGGCATTGGGCGCCGATACCAGGACCACGAACCTCTTTGGCCAGGTATACGGCCTGGGCGCCCAATATGGTGCATTGTTGCCCAATTCCCGGAAACAGGAACTGGAAGCTGATCATTATGGGTTGATCTTTGCGGCAGCAGCAGGGTATGATCCGAGACAGGCATTTGCTTTCTGGACCAGGATGGCGGCAGTGAGCGAAGGCCAGAAACCCCCGGCTTTCCTGAGTAGTCACCCAAGCGATGAGGACCGGATCAAAAAAGTGAGTGAAGTGATGCCGGAAGCATTACAATATTACCGTCCACAATAAGCCTGACCCGGTTCCGGAATACCGGCAGGGTCGTATTTTATGCATCCAATTATCCGAAAGCCCCTGTTGCTGATCGGTTCCTGCTTGGCGGGTCTGACCCTGACTGGCGTGGATACGATACCAGCCCCCGTCAACCGGCAAAAAGGACCGGATCCTACCATTTTATCGGTTTCTGAAGCTATTTACCGCGAATTCAAAAATGCGCATACGGTTTTAGCAGCTGGCCAGTATGCTGAAGTGGAGACAGTGAACCGCGTGGGTACAGACCTGATCAGGGCCGTCAATTCGCAGTACAGTCGGGCAAAAACTTCCAAAGAACTGGAAGGATTTGCCTGGGAAGTGCAACTTTTCCGGCAAAACAAAGTCGATGCCTGGTGTTTACCCGGTGGAAAGATCGCCGTGTATGATGCATTGGTAAGGGTTACCCAAAGCGATGGGTCCCTGGCAGCCGTACTGGCGCATGAGATGGCGCATGTCTTGCTCAAACATGGCGATGCCAGGATGAAGCAAATCCTGAAAGAATTCCTGGGGGGCAGGAGCCTGCAAGCCGCTTTATCAGCCAAACCGGCCGAAACCCGCGATTTTTTCCGGATGGCCTATGGTAATGGCGATTATGTGGGTGTGATCCGCGGTTTCAATGGGGCAGATGAAAAAGCCGCCGATCAATTGGGAGTGGCACTCTGTGCCCTGGCAGGTTATCAACCAGGAGAAGCCCTGGTATTTTGGCAGCGGATGCGCTACCTGCAGGGTACCGGTCGGCAACCCGAACTCCTGAGTACCCATCCGGTAGATGAAGAAAGGCTAGCGCAACTCCGCCGGGTCATTGAGGAGATAACCGGAAATTAAGCTTAATCCATTAAGAAAAAACAATATTTAATCGTGCCAATGGCCGATTTTACTGGAATTTTAACGCTGCCAGAGTAAAATGGGCAGGATTTCTGTAAGAGTTCTGGTAACATTTTTTTAACTTTGCCCTCCTTATTACATCACCTAAATACTGTTTTAGGCATGTCAAACCAGACCTTGTTCGAAAAGTTACAATTGAAGGATGAAAAGAACCTGCTGATCCAGGGCCTTCCCTCTGCAATAGAAAAACAGTTTGCCAAACTCACTTACGCAAAAAATGTTACCCCTTTATTAAAGAGCAAAAAAGTAGACTTTGCGCTGGTTTTTGCCTTGAGCCAGTGCCAGTTAAATAATGTTTTGAAAGAGGTTTTTCCCGCTTTGCACGACGATACCAAACTTTGGGTGGCTTATCCCAAGACCACCAGTAAGATCGTGAGCGATCTGAACCGTGATTGCAGCTGGGAGTTCCTGACGCAAAATGGGTATGAATGTGTGCGCCAGGTGGCATTAGACCATGTATGGAGTGCCATGCGTTTTAAGAAACTGGAGAAGATTCCCAACCGTACCCGCGCTTTTTCCGAGATCAAAAGCAGTGAACTGAACGGCATCGATTTTGAAAAAAGATTGGTAGTGCCTCCGGTAGAACTGGGTAAACTGTTCACCAAACACAAGGAAGCCCAGGAGTTTTTCAGTTCCCTCTCTTTCACCAACCAGAAAGAATATATAACCTGGATCGAAGGTGCCAAAAAAGAAGAGACCCGTAAACGCCGTTTGGAAACAGCATTGGAGAAATTACTCGCCGGTAAAAAGAATCCTTCAGAGAAATAATGAACCATATTAATATCGAAATAAAAGCAAGATGCTTTCACCCTGAAAAAGTGGAAGCATTTTTGCTTTCGAACGGTGCCCGTTATGTGGGACTGGATCACCAGAAAGACACGTATTTTCAGGTACCTTCCGGCAGGCTCAAACTGCGTCAGGGTAATATTGAGAACAGTCTTATTTTTTACCAGCGTCCCAACCAGGAGGGGCCCAAACAATCTGATTTTTCCCTTAGTAAAATAACGGATGGATCCGCTACCGAAGCTGTGCTGGCAAAAGCATTGGGTGTAAAAGTGGTGGTGGATAAATACCGCAAGATATTTTACATAGACAATGTCAAATTTCACCTGGATGAAGTGCCGGGCCTGGGCTCTTTTGTAGAGATTGAAGCCGGTAACCTGGCTGATCCTTCTAAAACCGTGGAAGATTTACAGTTGCAGTGTCAATATTATATGCAGGCTTTCGACATTGCTGATACCGATCTGATCCATCACAGTTACAGCGATATGTTACTGGCTTTGTAAAAGCTTTTCAGGGGGAGGGGATTATTTGATGATCACCGTGCCCAATTGGCGGGTCAGTTCTTTCTCCACTTCTTTCAGGTGTTTGTGCACTTCATGCAGCAGTTTGAAATCTTCGTAGGAGGCTTTTTCAATATCGCGCTGGTTCTCTTCGATCATTTTTTTGATCTTACGCAGTTTGTAATAGTTTACGCTCATCAGTACGTCCTGCATACTGGTGTCGCGGTTCACGATATTCATGCTTTCCATCACTTCGTCCCATTTCTGGCTTAACTCATGAGGGCTTACGCTGATGCTGACTACCAGGTTACGGATGAGTTCGTTTTCGTGGTACAGCAGGGTTTTGATAGTGGGTTCCAGTCCGCGGGCATACCAGCTCTTATATTCCTCATACAGTTTTTCGAGGTCAGGGTTGTCGAAATGAAATTGTTCCAGTTCCTCAAAAATATAGTCGGCCATACTGCGCTGTTCATCCCAGGTGCGCAGGCCGTATTCGAGCAATACGCGGAGTATATTGCGTTCATAGGCTTCATCCTGGTTAAAAAGCAGGGTAGTATCATCCAGTACGTCTTCCGGCTGCGCAGCAGCTTCCTGCATCAGGAAATTGGCTTCGTCCTGCGACAGTTTTTTCTCTTCTTTGGTGATCTTGTCCCGCTTGTATTTGTTTACCAGGTTGGTCAGTCCCGTTTCATCGATCTTCAGCAGGGAAGCGCATTGGCGTATATAGTCCTGCTGCCGGGTAAAGTCTTCCGCTTTGCTGATGCGGCTCAGGGTTTCGGCTATCTGGTTCACCACCGTGCTTTTGCGGCTTACATCGTTGCCCGCTTCCTGCAGCATCACTTCCAGCTGGAAAATGATAAAGTCTTTTTTGGAAGCCGCTACAAATTCATTGAATGCAGCTGCGCCTACTTTGTTCACATAACTGTCCGGGTCCTCGTTATCGGGTATCAGCACCAGTCTTACGTTCAGGCCTTCTTCCAGCGCCATGTCCAGTCCCCGCAAAGCCGCTTTCACACCGGCTTTATCGCCATCGTACACAATGGTGAGGTTGTTGGTGTATTTCCTGATCAGCCGCAGCTGTTCTGTGGTCAATGAGGTACCGCCACTCGCCACCACGTTTTCGATGCCGGCCTGGTGCAGGCTTACCACATCGGTATACCCTTCTACCAGCAGACATTCGTCGGCTTTGTCAATGGCCATCCTGGCCTGGTACATCCCATAGAGGATCCTGCTTTTGCTGTAAACCTCGTTCTCGGGTGTGTTGATGTATTTGGGGCCGCGGTCGCTTTTGCCGATGACGCGGGCGCCAAAACCGATGATCTTGCCTGTATGGTTATGGATAGGGAAGATGATCCGTCCGCGATAATTGTCTACCAGTTCATCGCCATTGCGGATCGATACCAGTCCCGTTTTGGGAAGCAATTCCTTATTAAACTGGTTCGAGAGAAGTGCCCTGGTCAAAGCATCCCTCACATCGGGGTTATAGCCGATCTGGAACTTTTCGATCGTTTCGTTGCGGAAACCCCGTTCGTGCAGGTAGGAGAGTGCGATGGCTTTTCCATCCTCTGTATTAAAAAGAGCATTGCTAAAAAATTGCCTGGCAAAGTTGTTGATGATGTAAAGGCTGTCCGCCGTCTGGATCAGCTGTTTCTGTTCCGGGCTGGTCTCGGTTTCCTCCACTTCAATATTGTAGCGGGCTGCCAGCCAGCGTAAGGCTTCTACATAATTGTATTTCTCATGTTCCATCAGGAACGTGATGGTGTTACCGCTTTTACCACAGCCAAAACATTTGTAGATCTCCTTGGCGGGCGATACGGTGAAAGAAGGACTCTTTTCGTTATGAAAAGGACAGAGACCCAGGTAATTGGTCCCTCTTTTCTTCAGCTTCACAAATTCGCCCACCACATCAATGATGTCGATACGGCTGGTGATCTGCTGAATGGTATTGGGACTGATCATAATTGCGGCCTGCTAAGGTAGGATAATGGGCGTTATGGAAAAAGGGGAGGGACTGGGTGCTGGGCACTGGATACTAGATGCTGGATACTGGGTACTGGAGGTGGGTTACTCTATATTCGTGGCAGAACATGGTTGTAACCTTCGTTCTTTGTTTGTACTTGCTTCATACTTGCTTCGTCCCGGCTTCGTCCCGGCTATACCTGTTTACTACCCTTTGTTCGCCCTTTGTTCGCCTTTTTCACTGATTTACTGGCCGCGGAGCGAAGAAAAGGCGAACAAAGGGCGAACAAAGTACGGTTTTAGTAAAAGGAAAGAAGGAACAAGGGACGAGGAATAAGGATCTAAGAAAATGACTGTCATTGAAATATTGTAAAAAAAAGTTCCCTGTGTCGGAAAAGCTATTGCCCGATGCGGATCATGAATGGGTTGGCTGGTTTTGTCTGTGCAGGCAATTGGCGCATAGTGGCAGACCTTAGCACTTCAGTGAAACACGATCGCGATAATCACAGCACAAAAATTAGGCAGGGCAGTATGCAATTACAAAAACAGATCCAGGGCCCAGCATCCAGCATCCAGCATCCAGTATCCAGCCCCCATCCCATCTTTTCTGCACATTATTTCAATACTCTCCTTATTTTTATCTATGCTTAAGAAGGAACGACAGGCGTATATCATTCAACAGATCAATGTGCATAATAAAGTGCTCTCTTCGGACCTGAGTGAGCAGTTGGAGGTATCGGAAGATACGGTACGCCGCGATCTGCAGGAGTTGGCCGAAGAAGGTAAACTGATCAAAGTGCATGGGGGGGCTTTGTCAAAGTCGTTCCATTTTACCCTGGAAAGTCCTGCGATCTACTCGCTTCCCGAAAAGAAAAGTATTG
The DNA here is from genome assembly GCF_058231045.1 of Sediminibacterium sp. FW305-C-269. Classification (NCBI taxonomy): domain Bacteria; kingdom Pseudomonadati; phylum Bacteroidota; class Chitinophagia; order Chitinophagales; family Chitinophagaceae; genus Sediminibacterium; species Sediminibacterium sp. FW305-C-269. The sequence continues at coordinate 913,119 of NZ_JBIQXQ010000002.1, forward strand.
CTTATAAGGCCATCCAGCTGATTCAGGATGGTATGATGGTGCTGTTGTCGGGTGGTACCACTATCCGGGAATTGGTAAAGTCTTTACCGCCCGATCTGAATGCTACTTTTATCACTGTAAGCGTACCCATTGCGCTGGAACTGCTGGAACACCCTACCAGTGAGGTCATTTTTGTGGGAAATAAGTTATTAAAGAATGCCCAGATGTCGGTGGGAGCCGAAGTGACCCAGCGGCTGGGACAGATCAAAGCCGATCTCTGTATCCTGGGAACCAACAGTATTGATGCCGGGTTCGGGATTTCTGACCTGGAATGGGAGATTATTGAAGTAAAAAGAGCCATGATCAAATGTGCCGGCAAGACCATATCGCTGGCCATCTCTGAGAAGCTGAATACGATCCAGCGATTACAGGTTTGCAAGCCGGAAGACATTGATATACTGATCACAGAACTCGACCCCGAAGACCCCATACTTAGCCCTTACCGGGAAAAGGGTATCTCCATTTTATGAGTATTTCTACGGTAAATTAAAAAATGCAGGTTTTTGCAGCTTTTTGGGCCGGACCATTTCCTGCTCACCGATGTGGAAAAAAAGCTCATCAAATAAATTCGTTAATCTGCTGTACAAACTTTAACATTGCTATAGAATTTCTGTAGACATGTTGCGACATTGATTTTTTTTGCAGCTTTATGCGTAAAAAAAAGCAATAAAGGATGCAATGTTTTGCAGGGTTTCGCTGTCTTAATTCAGCCAAATTAATGTTCGTTAGTCAGAACATACAGTAAAAAACCAAAACAAAACTACATTTATGAGAAACTGTCTCAGGCTATTGTCGGTGAGTTGCCTATTAATTGTGCTGCTCATTTCGCCTACGCTACAAGCACAAGAGAGGCCTATTTCCGGAGTGGTTGCCGGTAACGAAGGTCCGTTACAAAGTGTAACAGTTATGGTCAAAGGAACCAACCGTGCTACCCAATCAGGTGCGGACGGAAAATTCACTATTTCAGCCAAAAAAGGAGAAACGCTGAAATTTAGTTTTGTGGGTTACACCGACCAGGAAGTTGTGGTAGGCGGAAGTACTACGATTTCCGTAACGCTGCAGCTTGTTCAGGCTGCCGCACTTCAGGATGTGGTAGTGGTGGGTTATGGTACCCAAAGGAGAGGTAACCTGACAGGAGCTGTATCTACGGTGGATGTCAGAAAATCGTTGCAAAGCAGACCGATTGCAGACGTGGGTAGAGGTCTGCAAGGTGCAGCTTCTGGTCTTAGTATCACCATTCCAAGTGGAGAAGTGGGTTCTGATCCTCTTATCAAGATCAGGGGACAGATAGGATCTTTACAGGGTGGCAGCTCCCCATTGATCTTGTTAGACAATGTGGAGATTCCAAGTATTCAGGTAGTGAACCCTAATGATATTGCTTCTATAACCATATTGAAAGATGCGGCATCTGCTTCCATCTATGGTTCTAAAGCATCATTTGGTGTTGTACTGATTACTACCAAGAAAGGTTCTTCCGGAGGCCGACCTCAGATTGCCTATACCGGAAATGCATCATGGCAGAATGTATGGAAGGATTTGCAAATGGCCAATGTGGATGGTTTGCGTTATACGGTAGATGCGGCAGAACGGATTGGGATCACAACCCCTGTTGGCGCTTTTTATTACGTAGATAGAGCCAGTTATAATAAAGCGGTTGAATGGAAACAAAAATATGGAGGCTCCATTGGTGCTAATGATCCTACCGTATTTGGAAGAGACTGGTATGTGCAGGGCGCTACCAACCAAAAAATGGGTGTGCGTACCTATGATCCCTATGATTACTTAGTTAAAGAGTGGGCTCCTACGCAACAGCACAATTTGTCTGTTGGTCTGACAGAAGGAAAAACCTCTTATAATATCGGACTTGGTTTGCTTGACCAGAGTGGTATGTTGAAACCAGCAACCAAGGATAAGTTTACCCGGTACAATGTTTCTCTGAAGGTTTCCAGCGAGCTTAGTAAATATGTTACTATCCGTGCAGGAGGAATGCATTCGAGAAGAAACAAACAATATGCCTATGCAACAAGCTCAACAACAGCGGATCCCTGGTTGTATCTGTACAGGTGGAGTTCATTATATCCACTCGGGTATGATCAGAATGGAGATCCCATTCGTAGTCCCTGGAGTGAAATAGGGTCTGCAAACACCGCTAACATTCTTACGAGTTATTCAAATTTTAATTTGGGATCAACCATCAATATCCGCAGCAACTGGAAGGTGGATTTTGATTACACATACTCTCTTAACGACGAAACATGGCTGAGGCCTGGTACCCGGTTTACTGCAAGAGATTCATGGGTTGCGCCTGTGCGACGTCTTGATGATACAGGTGCTCCTGTGTATGTAGATGGTTCTGGTAATGTTGTACCCAGCACAGCTCCGGGTGCAATGGTGGCATTTGATCTGCTCAAACAGACATACACCGGATTAGGTTCAAATCCGGATCATATTGCACGAACCGCTACCAATTTCTTTAGTCATACCATTAATGCTTTTACAACCTATTCATTGAATGTAAAACAAGACCATGCGTTCAAGTTTATCCTTGGTGTGAATAGTGTTGCTTCAACTTCAGAGTTCCAGACTTCACAGATTACCAACCTTTCTGATATCAATAACCCGCAGTTTAATTTCGGTACCGGTACGCAAACCGTATCCGGGGGTAAATCATGGGAGTCTCGTTTAGGATATTTCGGCCGTATTAACTACGCATTTAAAAATAAGTATCTGTTGGAAGGAAACCTGCGGTATGATGGATCTTCCAAATTTCCTAAACTCCTGTGGTGGAGATGGTTCCCGTCTATGTCTGCAGGCTGGGTAGCAACCGAAGAGAACTTTATGCAGTTTATTAAACCTGTAGTAAATTCTCTGAAACTAAGAGCTTCATGGGGTTCAATTGGAGACCAGAGCGTATCGAGCGGTTTATACATTTCTACTTTGCCCGGCGGTCAGTCTACCTGGATTGGCGCCAGTGCTTCAAGGGTTAATTATGTAGGTTCACCTACAGTAGTATCATCAGACATTCGCTGGCAGGATATTGTGAGCAAGAATATTGGTGTTGATATGAGCGTGTTGAAGAATAAGGTTACGGTTTCATTTGACCTTTTCCAGAGGAACACAAACAACATGATTGTTCCGCAGGAAGGAATCCCCTTAACATTGGGAGCCGGAGCGCCATTAGGTAATTATGGTTCTCTGCAGACAAAAGGCTGGGAGCTTACCATTGATTTCAACCACACTTTCAAAAATGGCTTACGTATTTTCGCCAGGGGTAATATTTCAGATGCCAGAAGTATCCTGACTTCTTATGGATCTGGTACCCAGGTGACAGGAAATTATAATGGTAAGGATATCGGAGAAATTTGGGGTTATCGTACAGACAGACTCTATCAAATGAGCGATTTTGAACTGGATGCAAGCGGAAAACCGATCCTGATAACACTTACCGCTGCTGAAAGTGCATTAAATGCCGGTAAACAGGCGTTCAAACTGAAAAGCACAGGAGAAAAGGTTATTTATCAGCCTTTTTTACAGAATTCGGCGAACTTTAGATTCGGTCCCGGGGATGTTAAGTTTAAAGATGTTAATGGGGACGGTGAAATCAGCAATGGAAAAGGAACCCTGGCTGATCATGGAGATTTGGAAGTTATTGGTAACTCAACCCCTCGTTACGAATATGGTTTCAGGTTCGGCGGTGAATATAAAGGTTTTGATATAAGCGTATTCCTGCAGGGTGTTGGAAGCCGCCAGATATGGGGTGATGGCTTTTTGGCCATTGCCGGATTCAACTCTGCGGATGGTGCTATGCCTCAGGCGATTGCCGGAAACTATTGGAGACCTGATTATACAGAAGCTTTCTATCCTGCAGCGTATAATAATGGGGGTAGTAATTCTGCCAATAACATGCAGGTTCAGGACCGTTATTTGCTGAACATGGCTTATTTAAGGCTTAAGAACCTCACTTTTGGTTACTCTTTATCACAATCAGTCATACAAAAGATGAAGCTTAGTTCAGTAAGATGTTATGTTTCGCTGGAAAACTTTATTACCTGGGATCATTTACGTGGTTTGCCGATAGACCCAGAGTCTATCAGTGGGTACTCAATGTGGAATACCAGCAATTATAATCTTGGTCGTACCGGAGCCGGAGTACCTGCTTTCAAGAGTGTTTCAGTTGGCTTACAAGTTAATTTTTAAAAATTACAACGATGAAATATCTAAAACTATATAGTATCCTGGCTTGTGCCTTACTACTGTCTTGTAACAAAGACTTATTGAACAGGCCTCCGCTTACCAGTTATGTTGATGACCAGTTCTGGAGAAATGAGGATGATATTCGTATGTATGCAAACGCGTTTTATCCGAATTATTTCAATGGTTATAATACATCATTTACTACAGATTATACGCCGGTAAGAGGGTATACGTTCAATGATGATCTCACTGGTAAAAACGTTCAGGCCAACTTTGAAACCAGTATCCCTTCTTCCAGAGGCTCTACCTCTGAAGATGCGGCCTGGATGTCTACCTATGCTGGTCCTACCTGGAATTTTTCCTGGGTTCGTAAAGCAAATGTGCTGCTCGACCGCCTGGATAACCAGATGAAACCAAAAATCACTGATGAATCGTATAGGCACTGGACATCTGTAGCAAAATTCTTCAGAGGGTATGAATACAGCCGTTTGGTAAGTGTATTCGGTGATGTTCCTTATTTTGATAAGGTGGTTGATAATACAGATCTCACCACTTTGTATAAAGATAGAGATAACAGGGGTGTGGTAATGGATAAAGTGTATGACGATTTCAAATATGTTATTGCCAATATGCGGGATAATGATGGAACGCAGGTTCTGAATAAGTACATTGCTGCGGCCTTTATTTCTCGATTTATGTTGTTCGAAGGAACCTTCCAGTATTATCATGGTCTTGATGCGGCCAGATCTAAAAAATACCTGGAACTTGCTGTCGATGCTGCTGCGGTTGTGATAAATAGCAATAAGTGGAATTTTAGTCGTGATTTCAAATCTTTATTCTCATCAGAGAGCCTTGTCGGACATCCAGAAGTATTGCTTTACAGGGTGTATGATGCGGCTTTGACAATCACGCATTCCATAGGTTCTTATCAAAACGGTACTGAAGTAGTGGGCGTTGATGCTAACCTTGTTTTGATTAAATCTTTTTTAGCAAATGATGGTCAACCCTGGCAGAACTCAACTGTGCAGAATGCCAATAGTTTCAGTATAGCTGACCTTGTGAAAACAAGAGATCCCCGATTCGAAGCGTCATTCATTGATAAAGTAAATGCTTCATCAGCTACACTTTTATATGGCTATAAATTTGCTTCAAGAGAAGCGATTACCTATATCGGGAAGGCTTATCCTTCTATTTGGGGAAGCAATACGAATACCAGTGATGCACCTGTTATGAGACTGGCTGAGGTAGTGTTGAACTGGATTGAAGCAAAGGCGGAACTGGCGCAAAATCATGGTGGACCTGCTGTTACACAGGCAGATTTGGATAAATCGATTAACGCAATCAGAAATCGCCCTCTGGATGCAGCTGCTATTGCAAAAGGAGTAAAGAAGACTGCTCCCTTGCTGCTTGCTGCAATACCGGTTGATCCTTCACGTGATGCAGATGTTCCTGCTTTGTTATGGGAAATCAGGCGTGAAAGAAGAGTGGAGTTTGTATTTGAACACACCCGTTTATTGGATCTGAAAAGATGGAAAAAGCTCAGTAATATGGACTATAGCAAAAATCCGGATTATTTCCTCGGACCATGGGTGGATGTTCCGGCTGAGATTCCAACTTATTTAACAACTGCCAATATAAATAAAGTAAGGGTTAAGAAACTTGATGGTACTGTTGTAACTTATAATGGATCCAACGCTGCCCAGATGGTTGGTTTTTGGATGGTTGAAAATGCACAAAATCGATCTGCATTCACTGATCGGGCATATCTTTCTCCCGTAGGGCAATCGCAGATTATCCAATACGAAGAGAAGGGCTTTAAGTTAACCCAAACCAAATTGTGGTAATACAGATGTATGCAGAGGGTTAATACATTCGGTTAACAACATCTACTTGATAATTGATAAAAGTTCCCGGTTGAGCAATCAGCCGGGAACTTTTTATTTATGTACAAAAAAATACAGTGCCAGGCAGAAAAGCAGGGCGATGGCCAGGGCCAGTAAGGTTTTGTACCGGTTCCAGAAATGGTATTGACGGTATTCGGTTTGCTGTTTTTTGAAATCGTCGGCAGTGTGCGGGTATTGGTTGGCGAGTGGCTGCAAACGTTCAAAGATGGTATCCGATTGTGCTTTGGAAAGTTCCCTGGAAGCGCTGAAAACCAGGTTCAGAAATAGGCGTAACTGGCTGGTTTCCGCCCGTTGACGGAGAAGCGCCAGATTATGGTCGGAAAGCAGGTCCATGACCTGCAGGAACAATTGGTCACGATTCAAACGGAAAGGATCCTGCTGTCGGGTATCCCTGTATAATTTTTGAGCCAGTTCCTGTACTTCTTCGGCAGAAATGGCAACTGGCTTTGTTGCAGGTTGGGGATGCAGTAAATGCCGGGCATAATGATAACGAACCCTTTCATGCGGATCGGATAGTACCCGATACGCTTCCTGTACAAGAGAGAATGTGACCGCAGAAAGATCAGGGTTCAGGGAAGTGTCAGGATGATGGATCAGTGCCAGCCTGCGAAAAGCTTTTTTGATATCCTGGTTGCTGGCCGTTGGGGCGATCCCCAGTATCTGGTAATAATCTCTGGCAGGGTTCATGTAGCGGTTTATCCGTTATTGTCGAATTCCATATCGTCACCATCTAACAATTCCCTTTCAATCTCCTCCATCTGCACAATATCCCATGCTTCACTTTCTGTAGGTGTAATATTCAGCAACTCAAGGAGTTCCAGTTTTTCCAGGCTTTCTTCCACAGCTGGTTGCAGATTACATATTACAAAAGAGGCATTGTTATCATAGAATGTCTGTTGCAGTTCTGCCAATGTGCCTGCCGCACCCGCTTCCATGTTGGCTACCTCGCTGAGGTTTAACACTACATTTTTTACCTCTTTTTGCAGTTGCCCGGTACAGGTTTTGGACAGTTGTGCTGCTATATTGTCAGAGAGTTCCGGTCGAATCGGCGTTACAACCGTAAATTTTTCCTTGGTATCAATTTTGACTTCCATATCAGGTGAATAAGCTGGTTTTGGGCTATGAGCAATAAGCTCCGGGCTGCGGGCGTAAGGAATTTCTTTTCCGGCTCACAGATCAAAGCGCATGGCTCGCAGCATTCGGAATGAGATTAACAGTTGTGTATAAATGCAACACAACTTCACTCAAAAATATTCGTTATAATTGTATAAATCCAAATTAGGCCATGGATAATAATTTTTCAGCACAGGTTAAAGAGATCATTTCCTTCAGCAGGGAAGAGGCGCTCAGGTTAGGTAATGATTTTATCGGGACAGAGCATTTGTTGCTGGGGTTGATACGTGATGGGGATAATACGGCCATTAAAGTGTTAAAACAGCTTAATGTAGACCTGTATGAACTGCGCAAAGAAGTGGAGCTTGCCGTTAAAGACAAAACGGGGAAGAATATTGCCAATATCAACAGTTTGCCGCTGACCAAACAGGCGGAAAAAGTGATCCGGGTAACCGTTCTCGAAGCAAAAGCATTGAAAAGTCCGCTGGTGGAAACGGAACACCTGATGTTGAGTATCCTCAAGAACAAAGAAAATATTGCCACACAGATACTGAACCAGTTCGACGTGGATTATGATCTCTTCCGCAATGAACTGGGTATGGTAGGGACCACCAATCCACCGCCACGCAGCGAATTTCCCGAAGAGGAAAATGATGAGTTTGAGGAGGAAAAACGGGGTGGAGGTTACCAGCAACGTACCGGCAAACAGGCCGGTGCCGCTAAGAGCAAGACTCCCGTATTGGATAATTTCGGCAGGGATATCACCAAGCTGGCCGAATCCGGAACCCTGGATCCGATCGTTGGGCGTGAGGAAGAGATTGAACGTGTGAGCCAGATCCTGAGCCGCCGTAAAAAGAATAACCCGATCCTGATCGGTGAACCCGGCGTGGGTAAGACCGCCATAGTGGAAGGGCTGGCACTGCGCATCGTACAAAGAAAAGTAAGCCGTGTACTGTTTGATAAAAGGGTGATCTCGCTGGACCTGGCAGCCCTGGTTGCCGGTACCAAGTACCGCGGACAGTTCGAAGAAAGGATGAAAGCCATCATGAACGAACTGGAGAAAAACCGCGACGTGATCCTCTTCATCGATGAGATCCATACTATCGTAGGTGCCGGTGGCGCCAGCGGTTCGCTGGATGCTTCCAATATCTTCAAACCGGCCCTGGCAAGGGGAGAACTGCAATGCATCGGTGCTTCCACGCTGGATGAATACCGTATGTACATTGAAAAAGATGGTGCTTTGGACCGTCGTTTCCAGAAAGTGCTGATCGAACCGCCAAGTGTGGAGGAGACCATCCAGATCCTGAACAATATCAAATCCAAATACGAGGACTTTCACAATGTAACCTATGGCGATGATGCCATTGATGCCTGTGTGAAACTGAGCGACCGCTATATGACAGACAGGCTGCTGCCCGATAAAGCCATCGACGTGTTGGATGAAGTGGGCGCAAGGGTGCATCTGAAGAATATCAATGTGCCACAGGATATTGTGGAGCTGGAGAAGAAAATAGAAGACGTTAAGAACGAGAAAAATAAAGTGGTGAAGAGCCAGCGTTTTGAAGAAGCGGCCTCACTGCGAGATACCGAGAAACGTTTGGGAGAAGAACTTGAAAAAGCCAAGACCCAGTGGGAGGAGGAAAGTAAACACAAACGTTTCCCCATTACCGAAGAGAATATTGCCGAAGTGGTGAGTATGATGACAGGTATTCCTGTTAAACGTATGGTGCAGGCAGAAACAGAGAAACTGCGCCGTATGAACGAGGATATGAAAGGTATGGTGGTGGGTCAGGATGAAGCTATACAGAAAGTGGTGAAAGCGATACAGCGTAACCGCGTGGGACTGAAAGACCCCAAAAAACCGATCGGTACCTTTATTTTCCTTGGACCGACGGGTGTAGGTAAAACCGAGCTGGCAAGGGCTTTGGCAAGGTATATGTTCGATTCGGAGGATTCGCTGATCCGGATCGACATGAGTGAATACATGGAAAAATTCACTGTCAGCCGCCTGATTGGTGCGCCTCCCGGATATGTGGGCTATGAAGAAGGTGGTCAGCTGACTGAAAAAGTCCGTCGTAAACCTTACTGTGTGATCCTGCTGGATGAAATTGAAAAAGCACACCCGGATATCTACAATATTCTATTGCAGGTACTGGATGACGGCCAGCTGACAGATGGATTGGGAAGAAAGGTGGATTTCAAGAATACCATGATCATCATGACTTCCAATATCGGAGTACGCCAGTTGAAAGAGTTTGGAGATGGCGTGGGTTTTGCCACAGCCACCCGTATGCAGAATGCAGAAGAGAACAGCAAAGCCGTGATCGAAAAAGCATTGAAGCGTACCTTCTCACCGGAGTTCCTGAACAGGATCGATGATGTGGTTGTATTCAACTCGCTGAGCAAAGAAAATATCTTCAATATCATAGATATCCTGATGAAAGGTGTGAGCAAACGTTTGCTGAACCTCGGTTTCTCACTGGAACTGACCACAGAGGCAAAAGAGTTCATTGCCGACAAAGGATACGACTCACAGTTTGGCGCAAGGCCGCTGCACAGGGCCATCCAGAAATACCTGGAAGATCCTTTGGCAGAAGAGATCCTGAATTTCAATATCAAGGATGGGGATCTGCTGATCGCCGACCTGGATAAGGAACAGGGTAAACTGGTATTCCGTTTCCAGAAAAAAGTAGAAGAAGGCGCCAGCGCCTAAGAAATTGGTAAGTATAGTACAAGAAGAGGCGTCCCTTTCGGGACTGCCTTTTCTGTTTTTATAGAACAGCTGGAATATCGGTTCGTTGACTAAATAGGTGCTACTTTTCTTTTAAAAACCTGCCATAAATTACTGTTTATAGCTATTACATTACACCAGATGTAGACTCCTTCACTTTCTTGTAATCTTTTGTTGCTTTCAGATAGGCTCACTATGCTGAAATCCTGTATCAGATCAGCTTATATAGTCCATATAGCAGTTAGTACCTGATCTATTGCCCCTTGCAACCATCCCTACATTCGCCTGTACCTCAAATAATCGCAGAAAGCATCATGAATGCAGCTTTTTGCAGTTTTTAAATGTCTTGCTTCGTTCTGGCTTAAGATGGGGTTAAAATGATGAAAAATAGATTGACTTATAGTAGGAGATGTTTTAACATTATCTTAATATTGTTTGTCTATTTCCTATTTGGAAGACTTGCGGTTTTTTGCGTAAAAGAATAGTAAAGTGTGCGATTTTTTACGTGATTAAAACTATTAGATGAACCAGGATTTTGTTCATACAAGTCCCAAAATCTAAATGAGACGAGATTAGGGGGGAGCCGGAAAGTCAATTGGTGATAGAAATGATGTGATTGCTTTTTCTCTTTTTTGTCTCTTAATCTGGCAAAGAATGATTTAAGGGCGGATAGATTTTTCAGTATTGCATATGGGGTATTAATAAGTAACAATAACGATTGTCTTGATTTTTAAAACAAAAAGTAAAAGTATGAGAAAATGGAAACTTCTTTGTTTGATCATGTTAATTATGTGTAACATGATTACAAACAACCTGATGGCACAAGGTGTCCCCATTAGTGGAACAGTGCTTTCCGACGATGGTACACCGCTGGCGGGAGTAACCGTTACCGTGAGTGGTGCAAACCGTTCAACTGTAACAGATGAAAAAGGTAAATTCACTATTAATGCAAATGCTAACTCAATATTGGAATTTAGTCATGTGAGCCATGTTTCACAGAAGGTAAAAGCAACTGCTGGTATGGAGGTACGTTTAGTGAAGAGCGCCACCCAGTTGGGAGAGGTGGTTGTTACGGCCATGGGTATTAAAAAAGAGCGTAAGGCATTGGGATATTCTGTTACAGAGATAAGTGCCCAGGAATTGATGAAAAATAAAAACACGAATCTGGTTAACTCGTTAACCGGTAAGGTGCCTGGTGTAAATGTTACCCAGTTTAGCGGTGCAGCCGGTGCCGGAGCGTCTATTACCATTCGTGGTGGTAATTCTACATCAGATGGCAGACAGAACCAGCCATTATTTGTTGTTGATGGTGTTATCTATGATAACTCAACTACTGTTACTGGTAATACCGGTACAGATGGTCTTTCCCGTAGTAACACAACTTACTCCAATCGTGTGATGGACGTTAACCCGGAGGATATAGAAAGTTTATCCGTTCTGAAAGGTGCAGCAGCTGCTGCATTATACGGATCGCGTGCTGCTGATGGTGTTATTATTATCACTACTAAGAAAGGGTCTGAGGGTACTGTTAAGGTGAATGTCACCAGTAAATTAAGTACTTCCTGGGCAAATAAAGTGCCTGAAGCCCAGACTCAGTTTGGCAATGGTGTGTATGCCAGCAATGGTGTTTTCAATAATATCACTTACAGCTCATGGGGACAAAAGCTGACCGCTACAGATACTTTGTATAACAACATTAAAGACTTCTTCAAAAACAGTGTTGTGTACGACAATAATGTCAGTGTAGCCGGTGGAACAAAGAACAGTTCCTTTTATTTATCAGGTTCTAATTTTAACCAATCAGGTATTGTTCCAAATACAGATTTTCAGAAAACAACATTCAGGTTTAACGGTGAGCAGAAATATGGACGCCTTACCCTGAATGCGAACGTTGCTTATTCTATTGCAAACACAAACAGAACCTTGACTACTGCAGGTTTGTACAGTGGCGGTGGTAATGGTACTATGGGCGCTATTTATAGCTGGCCACAGACGTTCAATATTAAAAATTATATAAACCCGGATGGTACACAATACCGGAAATTTGCCGGAACGGTTCCTTTGGAAAATGATATTGATAATCCATACTGGATAATCAATAGCGATAAGTTGACATCAGGAACCAAGCGTATCACAGGTGGTATTAATGCTAACTATAAAATCACCAGTTGGTGGGATGTGATCGCTCGCTTGGGTTATGATCAATATAATACCAATGACTATACATATATAGCTCCGGGTTCTGCAGTTAGTCCCTTATACCAGAATGGACGTCTGAGTAAAGACCTGCTTGGATATGCGTATACCACCACTACTGTGATGAGTAATTTTCATAAAACCTTTGGAGGTTTTGATACACGTCTGATGATAGGAAATACCACAGAAAATACGGACTGGGTAAGCCAAAACCATTGGGGATACAGCTTTATTACAGCCGGAACCATCAGCTTTGGTAATATAGCAACTACCAATCAGTTTTTTAAAGACGGAGTGACCAAGAAGCGTCTGGTAGGAACTTACGGAGAAATCGGTGTTTCTTATAAAAATATTGCTTTCCTTACTGCAACAGGACGTAATGACTGGTCTTCTACTTTACCCTTAGATAATAGGTCCTATTTTTATCCTTCAGTAAGCGGATCTGTTGTTTTTACAGAATTATTGCCTAGGAATAGTGTCCTTTCTTTTGGTAAAGTTCGTGGAAGCTGGGCACAGGTTGGTAAAGATGCCAATCCATATGCTACACTTACTTATGTGAACAATCCAATCAGTATCGGTTCTTTCACAGGAATTGGTAACCAGTACACAAGTGGTAATCCTTATTTGAAACCTGAAATTCAAAGTTCATGGGAAGTTGGTGGTGAATTCAGGTTCCTGAATGGTCGAATTGGCCTGGATTATACCTACTATCACAGTCAGACAAAGAATCAGATCGCTCAGCCGCGTTTATCGAATGCCAGCGGATATATCCTGACAGCTATCAACTCTGGTTCAGTTATTAACGATGGTATGGAAGTGTCTATTACAGGTAAGCCAATAGTGCAAAAGAATTTTTCATGGGATGTGATGCTGAACTTCTCTTATAACAAAGGCAGATTAGGGGATTTTCTTCCTGGTGTTGCCTATTTTTACCCAACAGATGCTCAGTTCGGAACCGTGAAAGCGGCATCAATTCCTAACGGTGGATATTTCCTTGGGATGACCGGTACTCGTTATTTACGTGAAGTGGATGCACAGAAAGTTGAGATCGCCGATGGTCGTTACCAGGTAGATCCAACAACAGGTCTGTACAAGCTAAATACCAACAATCCGATTGTAGGTAACCGCGAACCTTCTTTTATTGGTGGTTTTAACAATACATTCCGTTACAAAAAATTGATTTTATCATTCCTGCTCGATTTTCGTAAGGGAGGTGATGTGTATAACGGTACAGAATATGCAATGGTTACAAACGGGTTAAGCAAACGTACTACATTGAATGATCGTCAGTCTGTAACCGTGTCTGGTGTAAACAGCCAGACAGGTGCTGATTTTACACAAACCTATACTGCTGGACAGTCTTATGTTATTAATGGTACCACCTATTCCGGTAATTACATGATTCAGCAATATTGGCAGAACTATGCGGCCAATTCTTACAACTTCATCACTTCTGTAAATTGGGTGAAACTGCGTTCTTTATCATTGACGTATCAGTTTACTGATTTGATAAAGAATAAAAAGATCATTAAGGAGCTCTCTGCAACTGCAGTAGGTACCAACCTGTTTACCTGGACCAATTACAAGGGTATGGATCCTGAAGTAAGCGCTGCAGGTGGCACTGGAGGTTCAGGTTCTACCGGTATTGATTACCTGGGTGTGCCTGCTATAGCTAGTTTCACCTTCGGGATAAATATTACGTTTTAACCAATGAAAAAAAAGCTAATCATGAAAAGTTCAAAATATTTAATGTTGGCTCTGCTCCTTGTGATGGGCTCAACTTCGTGTAAAAAATTTCTGGATGTAAACACGGATCCGAATAACCCAAACAATGAAAGTGTATTGGTTGAAAACAGGTTGCCCTGGATTGAACATTTCTATCAGTATACTTCAGGGGTTTCTAATTTTCGTAGTTCCTGTATTGCAGGTGTTTACTATAGTAATTCAGCATCAGGTAACGCACTGAGTACTACATGGATAGCCCATACAGGTAACACCACTCCTTACCAGACCTGGTTTGTGGAAGTGGCTTCCAACCTGAACGATATGTACAATTCTGCCCAAAAAAGAGGTGCGTACTCTTATATGGCAGCTGCTAACGTGTTCTCTGCTCTTGGCTATATGCAAATGCTGGATATATATGGTGAAATGCCGTATACACAGGCAACTTCCGGAATAGCCAGTCCTGCGTTTGATGATGGTAAAACCATCTACAACGGCTGTATGGCAAAATTGAATGAGGCCATCAGTTTGTTCAGTAAAACACAGGATGCTTCTGCTCCTGCACTTTCTAAAGGCGACCTTTGGAATGGTGGAGATGTGAACAAGTGGATAAAGTTCTGCTATGGATTGAAAGCGCGTTACATGCTTAAGCTGTCAAAGAAGTCTAACCTGTATAATGCAGACTCGATCTTATACTGTTTGTCAAAAGGTCCACAGTCGATTGCCGACAACATAGTTGGTCCTGGCTTCAATAACAGTACTGTAACTGACTATTTGTTGGGTGATCCAGTTGTCACAAACGGGAATTTCGATTATGCAGCTTATGGCAGCAATCAGCGTATTTCGCAATACTATTATAACCTGTTGACAAATATGCGTGGTTCCGGAGTGGTGGATCCCAGGATGACTAAAATTGTGCCTGCATCCATGTCCAATATTAAATTGGACGCTACCGGTAAAGTAATATCGTATAACTGGAATCGTTCAGTAGGTGTTGATGTATATGGTTCTGCCACCCGTTTAGTGAAGGGAGGGGCAACATCGATAGTGGCACCAACTTACGCAACTGCCAATACTAATATTACCTATGCCATCGCTGATGCAACGGACCGTGCTAATTTTATAGCCGCGCAGGTTGCTGCAGGACGTACATTTACAACAAGTGGCAATAACGTTACTGTTACCTACAAAGCCGGTTCAATATTTATCAACAGTACGAATTACCTGTACGCAGGCGATACAGTTTATGTAAATCTGCGTAGCAGTGCTCTTGCTACATCAGGAATACCTGCTCAGGGTTCTACAGATGTCAGCTGGTATCCTTCAGCTGCAGCCTTCACAGCCGGTGCTGTGGCCTCTACAGGTTCGTTTCAGGTTCGTCCTGTTTCAGACCAGGAGATCCTGACTTATCATGAGATGTGCTTTATTAAGGCTGAAGTTTATATGCGGAAAGGTGATAACGCCAATGCCTATGCAGCCTACAAAGCAGGTATTCAGGCTCATATGGATATGATGCAGGCTAAACTAAGCCAATGGCAGGGTAGCGGATACACGGCCACTAATCCAGATATGGCGCCAATGAGCCAGAGCGCTATTACTGACTATATGGCAAGTAATGCGGTTGCCCAGAGTAATTTGACTATGTCAGACATCATGTTACAAAAATATATCGCTATGGGATGCAGCATTGAGAATTGGAACGATATGCGTCGCTTTAATTTCAGTGCGGGTAATATAGCTGGCTTTGGGGTAGTGTATCCTGGGTTTGATCGCGGACCTTTATTTGCAGGAACTGCTCTTTATACAGGTGCTTCCAAAGCAGATCCAAGATATTGGCCACGTCGTTTTATGTTACCAACAACACTTGAATTAAACTATAACCTGACAAACGCACTTGCAGTAAACGCATTCGCTAATGCTCCTAATATCTGGAGTATGCCAGTTTGGTGGGATTGTGCTACCGATGAGGAATATTATGGTTATATAAGAAAGTAAGAAGCCTGTATTTTGGTAGTATTACTATGGCTTCCGATGCCGGATTAATATTACTCTGATACTTGTACAACAGTCAGAAGCCGTCTCAATGTAACCATTGAGGCGGCTTCTTTTTTTGATTTTATATAGTGATTGTCAATACTCCGGGAAACAGAAAATATAAAAAAACGCTTCCGTTGAATAATGCGTCCTCCATAACGGGAAATATTCAATGCTAACCAGGAAACTTTGCCACTTTTATTTTACCGGTGAGATAAGGTGCCCTATTGGAATTCTTCCATTCAACATTTATCATTCCCTGCTCATCATTCATCATTCCCCTGGCCCCAGCGGAATGTATCTAGGTTTAGTCCGGCAAGATCCAGTACACGGTCCACTACTGTGGAAGCAACTTCTTCGATGGTGCGGGGATGACTGTAGAAGGAGGGGGTGGCCGGACAGATAATGCCGCCCGCCAAGGTAATCAGTTCCATGTTCTTGATGTGGATCAGGCTATAAGGGGTATCCCTGGCCACGAGGATCAGTTTTCTTCTTTCTTTCAGTATCACGTCCGCTGCACGGGTAACCAGGTCGTCGCTGATGCCCTGTGCTATCCTGCCTAAAGTTCCCATGCTGCAGGGAACTACGATCATGACATTGTATTTGGCCGAACCCGAGGCAAAGGGTGCAGAGAAATCGTGTTTTTCAAAATAACGGAAAGGATAGTTCAGGTAATCCTGGTTGCCCAGTTCCGAAGCCCAGATCTCCTGGGCATTCCGGCTCATCACAATACCCACTTCTGAGCACTGGTCCCGTAACGCCACCATCTTGTCGAGAAGCAGTTTGGCGTATATCGCTCCGCTGGCACCGGTAATAGCTACTACGATCTTGTTGGACATGGGAGGGTTAGTCAAAATTTTAAAGTCAAAATTCAAAAATAAAGTTACTGGTTAACTTTTAACTTTTGAATTTTGACTTTTGAATTGAATTATCCTTTGTACATGATCTCATAGTATTCATGCGCCATCCGGTTACTGTCGAACTGGAAGCGTACATCGCGCATGCCGTTTTTCTGGATCTGTCTCCAGGTTTCGTAATTGTCATAGTACAATGGCAGTATCTGCTGTTCCAGTATCTCATACATTTTGTTGAGGTCGTATTCGTCCTGCTCGTGTACGGTCATGTTTGCATAATCGGCTTTGGGAACCACGAAACCGTTGTTGCCATGGTTGATGAATTCGGGGATCCATCCATCGTCGGTAGAAAAGTTGACGGCACCGTTCATAGCTGCGGTCATACCACTGGTTCCGGAAGCCTCTCTGGGCACACGAGGGTTGTTCAACCAGATATCCGCAGCCTGTTTGAGGCGTTTGCTCAATGCCAGTTCATATCCCACCAGTACCGCCACATTTTTATAGTTTTTACTCAGGTGCACGAGGTTATTGAACTGAGAGATGGCCGGAAAGTCCTGTGGGTAGGGTTTGCCTGCCCAGATAATCTGTACCGGATATTTCTGATTGCTGAGTAGTTTTTCAAAACGGTCCATATCATACGTGAGCATATCTGCACGTTTGTATCCGGCAAAGCGGCGGGCCCATACAATCGTGAGTATGTTGGGGTCGAATATCTTGCCGGTCTGATCTGCTACAATTTCGAATGCCCGTTTTTTCAGGTAGTTCTTGCGGTCATCAAAGGCAAGGTCGTTCCCTTCTTCCATGGCCCGATAACTTTGTTTATCAGCCCAGTAACGCCAGTTCTGTGCGTTGGTAATGGAAGCGATGGGGCAGATACCTTCGTAATGAGACCACATTTCGCGGCTTACCACACCATGCAGTGCGGATACGCCATTGGCCTTGCGTGCAAAACGCAGGGCTGCCAGGGAATGGTTGAACTGGTCATCATGAATGCCAGTCAGTTTGCGGACCTCATCGATGCTAAGGCCGCAGAAATAACTCATTTTATGACAGAGATAGATATCGTGTTTCTCATTACCCGCTTCTTCAGGAGTATGCGTGGTGAAAACGAGTTTCTCTTTTACTTTTTCGGGGTTCTTGTATTTGTTGAGCAGGTAAAACGCCGAAGAAAGCCCATGTGCTTCGTTCAAATGATATACATCGGGATTAAAACCCAATTCGTCAACCAGTTTGGCTCCGCCCACCCCAAGTAGGATGAACTGAGCCACTTTGGTGGCAACATTGGCATCGTATAAACGGTGTGTGATGGTCTGTGATACATAATCGTTCTCAGGCAAATCCGTACTCAGCAAAAACAGCGGGGCACTGCAAAAAGTATCCGGATTCAGGTACCAGGCTTTTACCCATACCGGGTGCTCGTGTATCAATATCTGGAATTTGATACCGGTATCTTCCAGGAAGCTGTAATATTTTTCCATGAAACTCACTTCCAGGGTCTGGTCCTGGTTGCGTTTCTGATCGTAGTATCCATATTTCCAGAGAATACCGATACCAATCATATTCTGCCGCAGTTCAAAAGCACTACGCAGGTGTGAGCCTGCTAAAAAACCAAGTCCGCCGCTATAAATCTTCAGGGGCTGATGGATCGCGAATTCCATAGAGAAATAAGCGGCTTTGGTAGCATACGCATCGTTGATCTGATAAGGGACCTGATAATTACGAAAATTCATTTAAATAGGGGTTTGGTGATAATTAGCGTTGCAAGATACTTGTATTTTGACAAAATGTATTTTATACACATTGTTATGTGGGTAACCTTTGAGGAACATACTGACCATGTATGGGTGCTGCAGAAACAAACGATCAGGCGCTTTTTTTCTTTTTACTGGTACGAGGTTCTTTTTTACGGATGAACGTATCGTCGAAATAACATTTGATGCCGCGATGATTGCCACAGCTGCCGGTTTCTTTCAGGGTGATCTCATTGCCCTCAAAACGGAAATCGATCAGGCAGGGATCGCCGTTTTCTTTGAATACGGCTATGTTGGCCGACTGCATGATCATTTCTCCCTTCAGCTCCCCGGTGCAGCTGCCGTTGTTCTTCTCGAAGTGGATGAAGAACTGGTATACATTCGGCTTTTTGGTATCCCGGATAGAGATAAAGTTCTTCTTGTCCTGCACGTAATCGCCACTGTATTTATTTTTCCTGGGTAAGGTATCAATAGGATTGATGACATCTGTCTTGGCAGGATCCTCATTTGAATCGTTCACCACTACCATGAAAATGCCTTCACTGGTGTACACCCAGCCGGTACGGGAGAATTTCAGGCTGTTATCCTTACCCATTTTTTCTTTGCTTACCAGGAAAGTGGGTTCCCGGTTCACGGATACCGCATGCTGGTATTCGTCGTTGCTCTTTTGTGTCAGTAATTCTTTGGAAGCCAGGTATTTATTTTTTTTGTCGAGCACAAAAACGGCCAGGTGGATATTCTTCTTGGGAACTACCAGGTTCACCAACAGGTAATTCTCCTTTTCTTTTTCAATGATGCCTACCGGGTGTACCTGGATTTTTTTGGCAGTACCTACGATCTGCTTCAGGGAACTGTCGGGAAAGAACTGCAGCAGTGCTTTATAACCAATGGTGACCGTATCGGCCACTTTCTGGATATTACTGTCAGCCACCGAATACGGGGGGGTGATTTTGGGAAATGCCGCGATAAAATCACTGACCTTAACGGGTGTGTTGCCGGAAAGATCCACTTTCTTGTCCTGACAACCCCAGCTGATAACCAGTAGCAGTAGCCATGGCAGGCATTTTTTCATAACCGAATATTTCGATAAAAATACAGTTTTCGGCACAAGTGCTCATAACAGGTGCGCTATAATGAAGATTTATTTTTAGATTTACCTAAAAATAATTTTAGATTTTATGAGTTTCTCCATCACCGAAGAGAATTATATCAAAGCTATTTTCCACCTGCAACAGGGTGAGGGTACGGTTTCTACCAACGAACTGGCGGCAGAACTGCATACCAAAGCGGCATCGGTTACTGATATGCTGAAGAAACTTAAGGCCAAAAAATTACTGAGTTACGAGAAGTACAAGGGAGTACGTTTAAGCAGCGAGGGTAAAAAGCTGGCATTGGCCATTGTACGCAAGCACCGGTTATGGGAATATTTTCTGGTAGACAAATTGCAGTTTGGCTGGGATGAAGTGCACGAAGTGGCAGAGGAACTGGAACATATCAGCAGTAAAAAACTCGTGGAGAAACTGGATGCTTTCCTGGGACATCCCAAGTTTGACCCGCATGGTGATCCCATTCCCGACAGTCACGGCAAGATGGCCGTACAGGTACAGGTGAACCTGATTGATCTGCCGGTGAACCGCATGGCGGAAGTGAGCGGGGTAGGCAGTCAATCAACCGAACTGCTCGAATTACTGAAACACAAACATATTGGCATTGGAACCCGTCTGGAGATCAAACGGAAATTCAGTTTCGATCATTCCATCGAGATCAAGATCCGGAACCAGAACCCGTTTACCATCAGCCAGCAACTGGCGCAGGCCTTATTTGTAAAACCCGTATAACATGATGAACCGTTCGCATACAGACCAATCACTGAGTGAAGTTCATGAGTCGGTAGATACTACGGCTCCCCGCAAGGGATGGCGCCGGGTGCTGGCCTATATCGGCCCTGCTTACCTGGTAAGTGTAGGTTATATGGATCCGGGCAACTGGGCCACTGATTTGCAGGGAGGAGCCAAATTCGGCTACCAACTGATCTGGGTTTTGTTGATGAGTAACCTGATGGCCCTGTTGCTGCAAAGCCTGAGCGCCAGACTGGGCATCGTTCGTCGCCGCGACCTGGCACAGGCTAATCGCGAAGCGTATCCGCCGCTGGTGAATTTTTGTCTCTATGTACTGGCAGAACTGGCCATAGCGGCCTGTGATCTGGCAGAAGTATTGGGTATGGCCATCGGTATCCACCTGCTGACCGGTTTGCCCCTGATCTGGGGAACGGTGATCACCGTACTGGATACTTTCCTGTTCCTGTTGCTGCAACGCTGGGGCATCCGTAAAATGGAAGCTTTCATCATTTGCCTGGTAGCCATCATCGGTGGTTCTTTCCTGGTAGAGATCCTGCTGGCCAAACCCCAGCTGGACCAGGTTGCAAAAGGGTTCATTCCAACGGCGCTCAGTCACGAAGCCCTGTATATCGCAGTAGGTATCATTGGAGCCACTGTAATGCCACATAACCTGTACCTGCATTCCGCGCTGGTGCAGACCCGTAAGATCAGCAACGATGCCGGTGGTATCCGCAGAGCCATCAAATACAACATCATTGACAGCACCATCGCCCTGAATGCCGCTTTTTTTGTAAATGCGGCCATCCTGGTACTGGCAGCGAGCGTTTTTTTTGCATCAGGTAATACCCAGGTGGCACAAATACAGGATGCGCATAAGTTGCTGGAGCCCCTGCTGGGCAGTAAACTTGCCCCCGTTTTATTCGCAGTGGCACTGATTGCTGCAGGGCAAAGTTCCACTTTGACCGGTACACTTGCCGGACAGATCGTTATGGAAGGTTACCTGCAACTGCGCATCAATCCCTGGTTACGTCGGTTGCTGACAAGGCTGATCGCCATTGTACCCGCAGTAGTGGTGATACTGGTGTATGGTGAGTCTGAAGTGGACAACCTGCTTGTGTTCAGCCAGGTGATCCTGAGTTTGCAACTTGGTTTTGCCGTGATACCCCTGATCCATTTCGTAAGCGATAAAAAGACGATGGGGCAGTACGCCATCAAAAACTATGTAAAACTGCTTTCCTGGCTGGTAGCACTGATACTGGTGTTCCTGAACGTTCGGCTGGTAGGAGAGGAAGCCTGGAAAGTATTTGCATCTGATACAGCCTGGTACTGGAAAAGCCTGCTGGTAATAGCCATACTGATTTTTATATGGCTTTTCCTAACCATGACCTTCCTGCCGCTGATCCGGAAAAGGATGTTGAAACATCGCGACAGTATGCACGGCGAAACCATCGCCCTCGATGACCTGCAGGTAAAACAGATCAACCGTATTGCCGTGGCGCTGGATTTTTCGCCCTCTGATGAAAGACTGATCGCACATGCGCTGGCGCAGGGCAACAGGCAGGTTTCTTTTATCCTGCTGCATGTGGTGGAAAGCGCCTCCGCCAGGTACCTGGGTGAATCCAGTGATGATGATGAGACCCGTCGCGATACACTTCGTCTCGAAAATTACGCTTCGCAACTGCAGCAGAAGGGGTATACGGCTGAAGCCGTGATCGGTTACCGCAGCCGGGTAAAAGAGATCGTCCGGATCGTGAAGGAAACCCGGGCAGACATGCTGGTCATGGGGGCACACCGCCACTCGGGTTTGAAGGATTATATTTTTGGAGAAACGATCGAAGACGTCCGCCACCAGTTACCCATACCTGTGCTGATCGTGAATGTATGAGAACGCTTGTTTGTTTTTTGCGGATTTTTTGATAAAAAACTACTGTGTTGCAGGCCGTCCGTAAACCCGATAAAGTGCTACATTTGTTCAAGTTTTATATTAACCAAAAGGAATTATTATGGCACAAAAAATCAAAGTGGCCAATCCGGTGGTAGAACTGGATGGTGACGAAATGACCCGGATTATCTGGAAGTTTATCAAAGACAAGCTGATCCTTCCTTACCTGGAAGTGGATATCAAATATTATGACCTGGGAATGGAATACCGCGACGAGACCAATGACCAGGTTACAGTTGATGCAGCCAATGCGATCAAGCAATATGGCGTAGGTATCAAATGTGCCACTATCACACCCGATGAGCAGCGCGTGGAAGAGTTCAAGCTGAAACAAATGTGGAAGAGCCCTAACGGAACCATCCGTAATATTCTGGATGGTACGGTGTTCCGTGAGCCGATCGTTTGTAAGAATGTGCCACGTCTGGTTCCTAACTGGACCGCACCAATCTGCATCGGCCGTCACGCATTCGGCGACCAGTACCGTGCCACCGATTTTGTCACCAAAGGGAAAGGTAAGCTCACCATCAAGTTCGAAGGCGAAGATGGTACCACCCAAGAGTATGAAGTGTTCAATTATAAAGGCGATGGCGTTGCCCTGGCCATGTATAACACGGATGAGAGCATCAAAGGATTTGCACGCAGCTGTTTCAACACTGCATTGAGTAAAAAATGGCCTTTGTACCTGTCTACCAAGAATACCATCCTGAAAAAATATGACGGACGTTTCAAAGATATTTTTGAAGAGATCTACCAGAATGAATTCAAAGCCGCTTTTGATGCCGCCGGTATCACTTACGAGCATCGCCTGATCGATGACATGGTGGCCAGCGCACTGAAATGGAACGGTAATTTTGTATGGGCCTGTAAGAACTACGATGGCGATGTACAGAGTGATACTGTTGCACAGGGATTTGGTTCACTGGGTCTGATGACTTCCACCCTGATCACTCCCGACGGAAAGATCATGGAAGCGGAAGCCGCACACGGAACCGTTACCCGTCACTACCGCGAACACCAGAAAGGGAAACCCACATCAACCAACCCGATCGCTTCCATTTTTGCCTGGACCAGAGGACTGGAGTTCCGTGGTAAACTGGATGGCAACCAGGAACTGATCCATTTCTGTCATGCCCTGGAGCAGGTTTGCGTTGAGACTGTAGAAAGCGGAAAAATGACCAAAGATCTGGCCATTTGTATCCACGGCAATAAAGTGAACCATGGTGAACACTACCTGTACACAGAAGAGTTCCTGGATGCACTTGATAAGAACTTACAAGCAAAACTGGCTAAATAATCCGCCGGCAAATAACAGATAAAAAAAGCCATCCAGCTTAGTGCCGGATGGCTTTTTCTTTTGTACAACTGAATTACATTTTTCCTTTTTTATCCATCATTTTTTTACAGGCTTCTCCGCAGGTATGGCCTTTTTCACCATGTGCATAAGCGTGTTTTTCCTTGGTACATGCTTTGGTGCATTTGTGCTCTTTGGGTGTTTCTTTCTGTTGTGCCAGGGCACCGGTAGCCAAAAAGCCTGTCATGAGCAGGATGGCGGCAAATGTTTTCATTGTTTTCATAAGTTTTTTTTGGGTAGACGGGTTACCACAGAAAAACTTACACTACTGTCTTTTTTTTCTGATAAACCGTTTATTTTATCACTTCTTCGATCACTTTGCCTACCGAACCGCTGGGCATCTGTATGTGCAGCATGGCGGCCAGTGTGGCGGCGATATCGGTCATATAGGTCTCCCGGTTGGTCTTTCCTTTTTTGATGCCCCATCCATACCATAACAATGGAATATGGGCATCATAGGGATACCATAAGCCATGCGTGGTTCCTGTGGCGCCACCTTCAATATAACCTGGTTTCAGGATGATCTGAACATCACCACTGCGTCGCGGGAAAAAGCCATTCGCCAGCATGTCACGCAGGGTTTTGTGTATGGGAGTTGTCATAATTTCTGAAGTGGGGAATACGTTGGCCACTGCTTCATTCTTTTTCAGGTAGCCTACAATCCAGTGCTTGATGGCTTCTATATCCTGTTTGGCAGAATCGATTGCAGGGTGATTGAGATATGCCTGGTAATTGTACATACTCACCACCGTGTTCGTTACGCCGAATTTCTCTTTCAGTTTTGCATTCATGTCTTTCATGATGCCCATATCATCCATTACACCGCCCGGGAGTTTGTTCTCTTTCATAAAACCCGGCACATGCGCCACAGCATGGTCGGCGGTCAGGAAAACGGTGTACTGGTTTTTACCCACAGACGCATCCAGGTAGGTCAGCAGTTTGCCGAGTTCTTCGTCCAGTCGGATGTACCCGTCAACGGTTTCCCATGAGTTGGGGCCGAAGGCATGACCGATATAATCCGGTGAGGAAAAACTTACGGCCAGAAAGTCGGTAGCTTCTCCTTTACCTAATTTTTCCGCAGCAACGGCTGCTTTCGCCATTTCCACGGTCAAAGTGTTGCCATAAGGGGTAGAAGCGATCTTGCCATAATCTTTACCGATATATTTTGAAAGATCATAGGAAAAACCAATAGCGTCTTTACCGAAAGGTTTGCTTTCATACTCTTTTACATCTTCCGTTGCATATTGTGTGTAAATGTCTTTCGACATCGCCAGGTTCCAGTTCAGTTTGTAGAGTGAGTCGGCCAGTTTACGGTCATTGAATTTTTTTACCCAGTCAGGTAATTCATTCATATAATAAGTGCTCGTGATAAAATTTCCCGACTTGCCCTCGTACCAATATGCCGCATTGGCTGCATGACCCGCAGGCAGGATGGAACCACGGTCTTTCAGTGCCACACCGATTACTTTACTCTTGAAATTAGTGGCCATTCTCAGCTCATCGCAGATAGTGGTGGTAAGCATGTTTTTTGGGCTCATCTGACCATCTTCCTCGCTTTTTCCACCTACGCCTTTGACAGATTTGTCCTCACTGCAATACACCCCGCGCATCAGCTGGTTATCCCACCAGCTATTGCCGGTAATGCCATGAATGGAGGGAACGCTGCCCGTATAGGTGGCGGTATGTCCACAGGCGGTCACGGTTGGTGCATAGGGGATCAGTGTATTCTCACAGGAAAACCCTTCACCCAGCATCCTTTTGAAACCTCCGTTTGCTTTGAACAGGGGGTTGAAACGATAGAGATAATCCCAGCGCATCTGGTCAATAACGATGCCCACCACCAGTTTGGGGCGTTGAATGCCTTCTCCTGCACCGGTTTGCATGGGTTTCTGGGCCTGTGTGGTAACAACCAGTAAACAGGCTACAAAAGGTAGAATCAGTTTCTTCATGGGGTTAATTTGTTCGTTTTGGGGTTGTGAAAGGCCATCAACCCCGTCAATTAGGCTGTGAAGATAAGCCAAGGTGAATAATTGAGCTTGCCCTTTAGGGGCTAAAAGTTTACCTTTGCGTCGATTTTTCACCAAAGTAACGATTTGATAATATGGCAGACATCTTTGAAAAACTGTTAAAGAATTACGGTCCGCTGGGTCAGCACCGTGAGAGAGCACATGGATATTTTGCTTTTCCCAAACTGGAAGGAGAGATCGGTAACCGAATGATATTCCGCGGAAAAGAAATGATCGTTTGGAGTCTGAATAACTACCTGGGACTGGCCAATCACCCCGAGATCCGAAAGACCGATGCGGAAGCTGCCGCTAAATTCGGCCTGGCCTTACCGATGGGTGCGCGTATGATGAGTGGAAACAGTAATTACCATGAACAGTTGGAAAAAGAACTGGCTGCCTTTGAGAAGAAGGAAGACGCCATACTCATGAACTTTGGTTACCAGGGTATCATGAGTGCCATTGATGCCATCTGTGGCCGTCACGATGTAATCGTATACGATGCGGAAAGCCATGCCTGTATCATTGATGGCCTGCGTTTGCATCCCGGTCACCGTTATGTGTTCAAGCACAATGATGTGGAAGATTTTGAGAAGCAGATGGAAAGAGCCACGGCTCTGATCGAGAAACAAAAGACTGGCGGTATTCTGGTGATCACAGAAGGTGTGTTTGGTATGGCCGGTGACCAGGGTAAATTGAAAGAGATCGTTGAACTGAAGAAGAAATTCGAATTTCGTTTACTGGTGGATGATGCCCATGGTTTTGGTACCCTGGGTAAAACTGGTGCCGGAGCAGGTGAGGAGCAGGGTTGCCAGGATGGGATCGATCTGTATTTCTCCACTTTCGCCAAGTCCATGGCATCTATCGGCGCTTTTATGGCAGGAGATAAAGCCATCATTGATTATATCCGTTATAACATCCGCTCACAGATCTTCGCCAAAAGTTTACCGATGCCGATCGTGATTGGAAACCTGAAAAGACTGGAACTGCTGCAAACACAACCCGAACTGAAAGAACGCCTGTGGAAGAATGCACTGAAGCTGCAGGCCGGACTGAAAGAAAAAGGTTTTGATATCGGTAATACCAACACAATGGTAACACCGGTATACATGAAAGGCGGTGTGGAGGAAGCCACAGCCATGGTGATGGACCTGCGTGAGAATTACCGGATCTTCTGTTCCATCGTGGTGTATCCGGTGATTCCGAAGGGGCATATCATTTACCGACTGATCCCTACGGCAGCCCATACAGATGCGGATATTGAAGAAACGCTCAAAGCGTTCAGCGAAACCAAAGCCAAGCTGGATGCAGGCGCTTATAAAGTGGAGAAGATCCCAGATATGGCTGAAGCAAAATAAACCAACAGTAGCGACTGAAAATACAAGCCCTCTCCGGAGGGCTTTTTTATAAACGGCTTGCACGGCAGGAAGATTCTTTGTTCTTTTAACCAAACAATACCAGCTTATGTATATCGAACACCTGGCCATCTGGTGCAAAGACCTGGAGGCAATGAAAGATTTTTATACGAGGTATTTTAACGCCCAGTCCAATGACCGGTACCATAATCCACGGAACCGGTTCAGTTCCTATTTTCTCAGTTTCGAGAAAGGACCCAGGCTGGAACTGATGCAGATGCCTGGTATACCGGATAATTTGAATGATGTGCTGGCACAATGTTCCGGCCTGATACATTTTGCGGTATCGGTGGGTTCAGAAGAGGCCGTTAATGCGATTACCGAACAATTGCGGAAAGAAGGTCTCCGTATTGTAGGGGAGCCGCGTACCACTGGTGATGGTTATTACGAAAGTGCAGTGCTGGATCCGGAAGGGAACAGGATCGAGATCACCATCTGAGAAATGAATGTTGTATAAATAAAGAGCGGTTCCGGCATGTACCGGAACCGCTCTTTATTTTGTGTAATATCAAAAGGTATTATCTATAATTTTTTGATCAGGTCGGTAGCCATCCTTACGTAATCGTCGTTCTTGGCTTCCTGGGCCAGTTCGATACATTTTTCAGCACTGGCTTTGGCAGCGGTCTTGTCTCCCAGACCCTGTTGGATCCTTGCCTGTAACAGGAAGAGCCAGAAAGCTTTTGGACTCGCCTGTGTGGCTTTGGTGGCATTCACCAGGGCTTTGTTCAGGTCCTTATCCCACTCGTAATAAAAATTGGCAGCAGCCTGGTAAGCACCCGGGTTAGGTGTTTCGGCAGTCAGCGCTTTTTCTACCTGTGCACGGATACGGTCTTTTACGTTTACGCTGATGGGAATATTCACCAGTGTAGTACCCCACATGATCTGCAGGTTGCAGCTTTCAGCCAGGACATTGTCGAACTGGATGGTGAAGGTTTCTACGGATACACCGTTCTTCTCTGCTTTCACTTTGAAGCGGTTCACATCTTCACTTTCCTTGTATCCGTCCAGCCCTGAATTTTTCAGGCCTTTGTTGATGATAATCTCCCAGTATTCTTTTCCGGGGATGGTGTAAAGTACATAAGCGCCGGTATCTAATAATTTTCCACCCATCATTACCCTGTCTGTAAAGCTGATTCGGGTGGCAGCGTTGGCGCCGGTACGCCACATTTTACCCAGCGGGGCCAGGTCACTGTTGTCTTTGAACAGGCTGCGGCCCTTCAGTGCGGGACGGGAGTAATTCACTTCAATGGTTCCCAAACCAAATTCCTGTGTCAGTTTCTGTGCAGGACTCGGAGCAGGCATTCTAACCTGTGCAAAGCTGGAAACACTGCATGCAAGCGCAGCGATCAGGATGATTTTTTTCATACTTGTTTATTTTGATGTGACAAACATAAGTGATTTTGGGTAGTAGCAAACAGGGACAAATGTTAAGGTTTGTAAAGCTATGACTGAAGGTGTTGTTTTCTTTCGCGGCCATTCTGAGTTGCTATTCCGGTCCGCGGTAAGCGGGATGGAAACGTTGCAGGGTATCGCGCAGGAAATCCCGGTCCAGGTGGGTGTATATCTCGGTGGTGGTGATGCTTTCATGTCCCAGCATTTCCTGAACGGCACGCAGGTCGGCCCCACCTTCTACCAGGTGGGTGGCAAAGGAATGCCGGAAAGTATGCGGTGAGATTTGTTTGGTGATACCCGCTTTCCGGGCCAGATCGCGTATGATATAAAAGATCATGACGCGGCTCAGATTCCTGCCGTGTTTGTTGAGGAAAAGAATATCCTCAAAACCGGGTTTTACCGTCTGGTGTACACGGATATCTTCTTTATAGATCCGGATATATTTGCTTGCCTCCCTGCCGATGGGTACCAGCCGTTCCTTATCACCTTTACCAATGACGCGGATGAAACCGACATCCAGGTAGAGGCAGGATATTTTCAGATTCACTACTTCGCTTACCCGTAAGCCGCAACTGTACATGGTTTCCAGGATGGCTTTGTTCCTGCCGCCTTCGGGGGTGCTTTGGTCGAGCTGCGCGATTACGGACTCGATCTCTTCGAAGCTCAGTACGTCTGGTAATTTCCTGCTTGTTTTTGGCGCTTCCAGCAGGGTAGAGGGGTCGGTTGTTGAAAGCTGTTCTATCAGGCAATACCGGTAAAAACTCCGGATACCAGAAATAATCCGGGCCTGCGATGTGGCTGTAAGCTCCAGTTCACCAATCCACCGGATGAATGCCTGCAGGTCTTTCAGGGTAAGATCGGCAGGCGCCACCGTTTTCTGTAGCGATTGCAGGTAGTCGGTGAGTTTGTTCACATCACGCAGGTAGGCTTCCACGGAATGGTCACTCAGTGATTTCTCCAGCCGTAGCCAGGCTTTGTATCCTTTCTTATAGACTTCCCACATGACTTAACGCATTAACGGATTTGCGGATGGATAGATTTGATGCCGCAGTGGCCGCATAAAACTGTTTTTGGAATTGAAGTTAGGTTATTCGATATTGCCGGTTCTAAATTTTAACAGCGACCCCCTAATTCACCATTTGTAATTCGACAATCCGTAATCATAATGCAAGTCAATCTCCGTTCCTTCAAACAAAAAGTACGCCATAACCAGAAAGCATTTAAACGTTATTTAGGAAAGATCGAAAAGAACCCGCCACGCCATCTCGATAAGATCGCCGAACAGATCGATGCGGAAGTATGGCAGGAAGTGGATTGTTTGAGCTGTGCCAATTGCTGCAAAAGCATGACACCTACTTTCACCAATAAAGACATCAAACGCATTGCGGCCCATTTTGACATGAGTCCGAAAGAGTTCAAAGAAAAATGGCTGGAGTTTGATAAGGAGGCCGGCGACTGGGTGAATGTGAAACAGCCCTGCCAGTTCCTGAACCTGGAAAACAATATGTGCAGCATCTACGAAGTGCGCCCCGAAGACTGTGCCGGATTCCCTCATCTGAAGAAAAAGAAAATGGTGGAATACATCCATGTACACCAGCAGAATATCGAGTACTGTCCTGCCACGTATAAGATGGTGGAGAAAATGATGGAAAGAGGGATTAAATAATTAAAAAGTCAAAATTCAAAATTAAAAAGGCAAAATAGCGCCCTTTTTGAATTTTGAATTTTTACTTAGAAATAGACGTCTTCAATCAGGAAGATCTCTTTGATCTCTTCGTTTACCAGGGTGATGGCCATTACGTCGAACTGGATATATTTCCATTCAGAGTGCAGATATTGATATTCTTCGGCGGCGTTACGGAGATGGTTCATTTTGTCGCGGGTGATACTTTCTTCCGGCCGGCCGTAGCGGAGAGAATGTCTTGTTTTTACTTCAATAAAATGCAGGAAGCCGTTTTTCGAGGCAATAATATCTACTTCCCAGTGCCGGAAACGCCAGTTCCGTTCCAGTAAGGTATAGCCTGATTTCTCCAGGTAAGCGGCAGCGAATGACTCGCCCTGGTTGCCTTTTTGCTGGTTCTGACTCATGTACGTTGGTAAACGTTAAAATTAGCACATGATACAAGAACCCCCGCATTTCAGCGTTATAGGAAAATACGCGTAATTAATACCTAATCAGCACCGTGGAAAGAATCTATAAATTAAAAGGCAGGACCAGGCAGTATGCCTGGGGCGGGCTTACATTTTTACCTCAATTCCTGGGACTTAATAACACTGAGCATCAGCCATTTGCAGAATATTGGATGGGAGCACACCCTTCGGCGCCGGCCGACCTGCTGATGCGGGATGGTGACCGTTCGCTCTATACTGTTTGCAAGGAAAACCCCGAATCCGTGTTATCGGAAAAAGTATATAACCGTTTTGGCGAGTTGCCTTACCTGTTCAAAGTGCTGGATGTGAGCAAGATGCTTTCCATACAGGTACATCCCTCCAAGGAAGAGGCCGAAAAAGGTTTCGACAGGGAAGAAGCGGAAGGCATTCCGATCAATGCTCCTTATCGCAACTACAAAGACAGGAACCATAAACCGGAAATAATGGTGGCATTAAGTGAGTTCTGGTTATTGCATGGGTTTACGTCCATTGCTGCCATCGAAAAAACGCTGGAAGAAGTTCCTGAGTTCAATGTACTGCTTCCTTATTTCCGAAAGGAGGGATTGAAAGAGTTGTATCGTTTTGTAATGGAGATGCAGCAACCGGAAGTCAATGCACTGCTGGCCAACCTGATTAAAAGAGAGATCCGGAAGAAAAAAGAAGGCCTGCTTACCCGGGAACAGCCCGGATGGTGGGTGGCCAAACTGTATGAAGGCAGGACCGAGATCGGGGATATTGACCGTGCCGTATTCTCCCTGTATCTTTTCAATATTGTAAAAGTGAACCCGGGAGAAGCCGTATTCCAGGGAGCCGGCGTTCCGCATGCGTACATGGAAGGTCAATGTATCGAGCTGATGGCCAATAGCGATAATGTACTGAGGGCCGGACTCACTGATAAACATATCGATGTTCCCGAGCTGATGAAACTTACCATTTTCGAAACTGTTCAGCCACAGGTGATGCCCGGTAACCAGGTATTGCCCGGCGAGCGGGTATACCCCTGTCCGGTACCCGATTTCGGGATTGCCAGGATCGACCTTACCGCTACCCTTGCATACAGCAGCAAAGCCTCTTCATTAGAAATATGGGTGGTTACCGAAGGGGGTGCTGTGGTAAACAATAGTCTGGCACTGAAAAGGGGTGAAGTTTTTGTAGTGTTTGCCAATGAGCCCTATACCATTGAGGCTTCGGGGCATTGTACGCTGTTCAAGGCCTTTGTTCCGGTTTCCTGAAGCTTATACACAGTATGAGGAAAAATGCACCGTTCATAATCGCCAGAAGGCCTATTTTTGTGTTGAAACTAATGACCAGATGAAAATAAACCGTTCACTTATTCTTTCGCTTGTATTGATGGTACTGGTAAGTGCTGTATACCGTATTATGCCTAACCGCCCCATGGGTTTTGCACCCCAGATCGCCATCGGCCTGTTCAGTGGCGCCCTGTTTGTTGCGGATAAAAAATGGGCTTTTGCTTTACCACTCTTATCCATGTTCCTGTCTGACCTCTTGTACCAGATGTTATATATCAATGGCATGAGCAATATCATGGGCTTCTATGATGGGCAATGGGTGAATTACCTGCTCTTTGCCGGTATCACCAGCTTTGGATTCCTGATCAGGAAAAACCGTGTCAGCAATGTGGTAGTAGCTGCTTTGGCGGCACCAACAACTTATTTCCTGGTATCCAATTTCCTGGTTTGGGCCAGCGATCGTGGTTTTGGCCTGAACCGTCCTAAAACCTTCCAGGGCCTGATTCTGACCTACGGCGATGCTTTGCCTTTTTATGGAAACAGCCTGATGGCTACCGTTGTATTCTCTGCGGTACTGTTCGGAACCTATTATCTTGCCAAAAATTATTTAGCCCAGGAGAAACTGGCTTAATTCATTCAATAGCATTTAACAAGAAACCCTTCCCGAAAGAAGGGTTTCTTTGTTTTGTTTCCTGATCATTCAGGCCAGAGACAGTTCGGTGAACCAGTATCCGTTATGCAGTAATTTCTTTCCGGTCTTTATTTTCAGGGCTTTGTTGAATAAGGGGCAATGCAACACCAGTGTATGAAACTCTCCGTTCTCACCGCATACATCCACCCCTAAGGATTCCAGTTCTAACACCAATTCGAATGTAAGTATTTTGCCGAGGAACCGCTCGCCCATGATGGTATTGCAGCTTACAATCATGGTTTCTATGCCTGAATCCAGCATCTGGTATACCAATGTTTTTCTGTTCTGCTGCCAGAGGGGTAACAGGGCTGTCAGGCCTGCTTGCGCACATACTTTCTCTTCCCAGTCGCGGTGCGCCTGCAGGTCAATATCGCCAAACACCGCATGGGTCAGGGTATATTGTTGGGTCAGTTGTTGTAGTGCACTGATAAATTTCGTTTCATATTCCTGCCAGCTGCTGCTGATCAGGTGTATGGGTAGTTGCATGGCTGCAGCCTGTGCCTGCAGAATGTCGGCAGGGATACCATGGCTTCGGGATATCCGGCCTTCTTCATTCAGCACATTCAGTAACACCTGCGGTCGGTAGCTTTGCGCTATGGACTGCATGAGTGCAAAACAGCTGTCTTTACCACCACTCCAGCTGCAGAGGGTATGTGCCTGCTGTATCATGTGTTTTCTGTTTCGTATCCTTTGTCAACCAGTAAATGTTTGCCATCTGCAGCAGCCGTGGCCAGTTCATCGCAACGGTTGTTCATAGCGTTGCTGGCATGGCCTTTCACCCAGTGAAAACGGATCCTGAAATGTTTGGACAGTTCATGGTAATGCATCCACAGGTCGCGGTTTTTTTTACCACCCTTAAAATCGGTTCGGATCCAGTTGTCGAGCCATTTTTTTTCAACCGTGTTCACTACATACTGACTGTCGGTATAAATGGTAACGGGGATGTGTTTCTTGGTAAGTGATTCCAGTGCAACAATCACGGCCATCAATTCCATCCGGTTATTGGTAGTAAGGCGGTAACCGCCGGAAAGTTCTTTGCGTTTATCGCCCCATAAAAGAACAACCCCGTATCCTCCCGGACCAGGGTTTCCGCGCGATGCGCCATCGGTATATATAATCAGTTGGTGTCCTTTCTGTTCTGTACTCATCTTCGTTGTGTCACTCACTGCAACAGCCGTTCCGCTGGCCGGGGCAGTGAATTGTGAATGGGCAATTGTCAATGGGTGTTGGAATGGGTGTAAATATAGGAATTCCTGAGTGGGATTGGGCAGTGGTGAGTGGTGAGTGGTGAGTGGTGAGTGGTGAGTAGTGAGTAGTGAGTAGGGAGTAGGGAGTAGTCAGTAATTTACTGCCCACTCACCACGCCGGCCTTACTCGCTATCAGGTAGCTAGTAGTGAGTGGTCAGTGGGCAGTAGCGGGTAATTTTATTGCCCATTCACAATTGACCATTGTCCATTCACCACTGCTGCTCGACGACTCACTTTATAAAGTACTCACCCTTCATATAGAGGATCGCCTGGCCGGCAATGGTTACCCGGTCGCCTAAAGCACTGCACCAGAGATGTCCTTTTCTTTTGGAGAGTTGAACGGCCACCAGGTCCTGCTTGTTCAGTTGTTGTGCCCAGTATGGGATCAGGGTAGCGTGTGCCGAACCGGTAACAGGGTCTTCGCCGATCACGGAATTGGGTACAAAAAAACGGGAAACGAAATCCACTTTCTGCCCTTTTGCGGTAACGATCACGCCCAGTGTTTCTACCTGGTTCAGTTGTGAGAAATCAGGTACCAGTTGTTTGATCTCTTCTTCGCTGTTATATACCAGGAAATAATCCCTGGAGCGAAGTACTTCTGCCGGTTGGATGTTGAAACCCTTCAGCAGTTCTGCCGGAGGGGTACAGGCCACAGGCATACGGGCAGGAAAATTCATTTGCAGGAGATCCCCTTTTTTCACAACGGTCAACTCACCGCTTTTGCAGTGGAAGTGGATGGTATCAGATTCGTGCCCGATCTCGTTGAAGATGATATGGGCTGAAGCCAGGGTAGGATGTCCCGCCAGGTCTATTTCCAGTTCCGGGGTAAACCAGCGGATATCATAACTGCCATCGGCTTTCTTCACAAAAAAAGCCGTTTCGGATAAATTGTTCTCATTGGCCAGTCGCTGCATGGTTTCTGCAGGCAGCCATTCTGCTAAAGGGCAGACAGCTGCAGGATTACCACCAAATACATGGTCTGTAAACGCATCAACTGTATAAATAGGATAGGACATAGTGTGTTTTTTTCTGAACGGCAAAGTAACGGAAATGGCAACGGTTCTACCCCCCAATTCTTGATGAACGGCCAGACATTCTATCATTCTATCATGCTATCATTCACTCATTAAACCTGTAACACTCCCGTCTTGAATACTTCTATCTCCGGGTTCTGGTTGGCAGCTGCGATGCTTTCGGCGATCGTTTTCCGGGTATCTATGGGGTCGATGATGGCATCCACCCATAAACGTGCTGCGGCATAATAGGGCGAAGTCTGTTTCTCATAACTGGCTTTGATGCGATCGAGTAATTCTTTCTCTACTTCAGCGCTTACTTCTTTACCCTGTGCTTTCAGGTTGGCTACCTGTATCTGCAATAAGGTTTTGGCTGCCTGTTCTCCACCCATCACAGCAATTTTTGCTGAAGGCCATGCGTAAATGAAACGGGGATCGTAGGCTTTGCCACACATGGCATAATTACCTGCTCCATAACTATTGCCGATGATGATGGTGATCTTGGGTACTACGGAATTGGCCACAGCATTCACCAGTTTGGCACCATCTTTAATGATGCCGCTGTGCTCGCTACGGCTGCCTACCATGAAACCGGTCACGTCCTGCAGGAATACCAGTGGTATTTTTTTCTGGTTACAGTTCATGATGAAACGTGCAGCTTTATCGGCACTATCGTTATAAATCACACCTCCAATCTGCATTTCGCCTTTTTTGTTCCGGCTGATCAATCGCTGGTTGGCCACAATGCCTACGGCCCAGCCTTCTATACGTGCATAACCGCAGAGAATAGTTTTTCCATAGTCGGCTTTGAACTGTTCAAAAATACTGTCATCAACGATCCGTTCAATGATCTCCAGCATATCATATGGCTTCTGGTTTCCTTCGGGCATGATGCTGTAGATCCCGTTCATCTCTTTTTTTGGGGGGGCGGGTGTAATTCTGTTGAACCCGGCTTGGACGGGTGCGCCCAGTTTACTCATGATCTGTTTGACATGGTCCAGGCATTCCTGTTCTGTCTTGCATTTATAATCTGCAATGCCGCTGATCTCGGTATGGGTAACAGCACCTCCTAATGTTTCGTTATCGGTCTCTTCGCCAATGGCGGCTTTTACCAGGTAGGGGCCGGCCAGGAAAATGCTGCCGTTGCCCTCCACCATCAGGGTCTCATCACTCATGATGGGTAAGTAAGCACCGCCTGCCACACAGGCGCCCATCACCGCGGCGATCTGGGTAATGCCCATTGCACTCATCCGGGCATTGTTACGAAAGACACGTCCAAAATGTTCCTTATCCGGAAAGATCTCGTCCTGCATGGGCAGGAATACACCGGCACTGTCTACCAGGTAGATCACTGGCAACCTGTTCTCCATAGCGATCTCCTGCAAGCGCAGGTTTTTTTTGCCCGTTATGGGGAACCAGGCTCCGGCTTTTACGGTCTGGTCATTGGCTAAGATCACACACTGGCGACCACTTACATAACCTAAACCGGCTACTGTGCCGCCAGCCGCACAACCGCCCTGTTCTTCGTACATCTCGAAGCCGGCAAAGGCTCCGATCTCCAGGAAAGGCTGGTCTTTGTCGCATAGATAATCGATCCGTTCACGTGCGGTGAGTTTGTTCCGTTCCCTTTGTTTTTCTATCGCTTTTTTGCCACCCCCCAGTTTTATCTTTTCATAATACTGCTGGGTCTGACTAACGGCCATTTTCATCCAGTCTTCATTACGGTTCTGCGCAAGATTCATATACGAACAATTGTTAGTATTGCAAATATAGGAGGCTCTCAGGTAAGTTACGGATTAATCGTATGGGAATTCCGGGAGCTGTTATCATTTCGTGAAGCCCTGTCAGGAATCGTAGCTATGATTCTTTTGTTTTATATTTAAAGTATGGCGTATGACTACATCATCATAGGTGCGGGTTCAGCCGGTTGTGTACTGGCCAGCCGTTTATCGGAGGATCCTGCCTGCCGGGTACTGTTGCTCGAAGCCGGGGCTCCCGATACTAAACCTGAGATACATATTCCGGGTGCGTATACGAAACTGAACCGGACTTCGGTGGACTGGTCGTTCTGGACTGAACCACAGTCGCAGATCGGTAATCGCCGACTCTATATACCCAGGGGAAAAACATTGGGTGGCAGCAGTGCTACCAATGCCATGGCCTATGTACGAGGCAACGCGGAGGATTTTAATGAATGGGCCGCACTGGGCAACCAGGGATGGGATTATGAATCTGTATTGCCATATTTCAAAAGATCGGAGAACAACGAACAGTTAGGCGAACCGTATCATGGGGAAGGAGGGCCTTTGAATGTGACTTTTGCGCAAGAACCCAGTGTGTTGGGTTCCGTATTCCTGGATGCCTGTGCCGAAGCTGGCATTCCGCATAATCCGGATTATAATGGCGCAGAACAGCTGGGGGCCAGTATGCTGCAGTTCACCATCAAAAAGAACCAGCGGCACAGTACGGCCGATGCTTTTTTGAAACCTGCAAAACGTAGGCCCAACCTCACTATACGAACGAACACGCATGTCCGTTCCATCCTCATCGAAGATGGCAGGGCAGTGGGCGTGGAAGTGATCACATCGCATTCGGATGCTGAAAGGATCAATTGCAGTCAGGAAGTGATCCTTTCGGCAGGGGCCATCCAATCGCCGCACCTGCTGATGCTGTCAGGAATCGGGGATCCTGCTGAGCTCAGTAAACAGGGGCTGGATATCAAAGTGCCACTACCCGGTGTGGGTAAAAACCTGCAGGACCATGTATGGACAGGTGTCTCAGGCCTGGCCAATCTTCCTACGGGCAATTCGTTGCTCAGGCCGCTGAACATGACAAAGGCGGTATTGCAGCATCTGTTGTTGAAAAAAGGCCCTCTCAGTAATAGTCCACTCGAAGCCAATGCTTTTATCAAAACAGACCCTTCCCTGTTGCGACCGGATATCCAGTTTCATTTTGTACCGCTGGGAATCAAGGATGATTACAGTACCGATATCTATGATATCCGTACATTTTCTACACGGGACGGGTTCAGCATCATGGCCATCCTGATCCGTCCGGAAAGCAGGGGATATGTAGGACTGAAAAGTTCCAAACCCCAAGATCCACCGGTAATACAGCCGCAGGTGTTATCGGCGCCCCGTGACAGGCAGACACTGCTGGCAGGATTGAAAAAAGCTATTGGAGTCATGCAGAGCCCGGCTTTCAGCGGCTATCTCACAGATGGTATCAGTTTTCCTAAAGAGCTGGATGACGAAACCCTGCTGGCACATATGGACCGAAGCCTGGAAACCTTGTACCATCCTGTAGGAACCTGTAAAATGGGGAGCGACCAGCTGTCTGTGGTAGATGACCAACTTCGGGTGCATGGTGTTAAAGGCCTGAGAGTGATAGATGCTTCTATTATGCCTACCATTATATCAGGCAATACCAATGCGGCGGTCATGATGATTGGCGAAAAAGGAGCAGATCTGCTGCGTTCTTCCTGAATGACATTGGTACTCAATTCGCTATACTTTAGCCCTTTTATTTTTCTTCAACAGTCGTGTTTTATTTACACATTAGTTCGTTACATTAGCAGTTCAAAACTTTCGACAATTGGCCATTGAGAAAACAACGGGTACACCTATACCCGCAGCAAAGAAAACGAACGTTACCGTTGCCGGTAGTAAGAAACCGTTGGCAAAAAAAACAGCTACTGCCAAAAGCACCAGCACTCCTAAACCAACTGTAGAAAAAAAAGCAGCTGCTGCTAAGGTAAAAGTTACTGGTGCAAAACCGGTTGCAGGTCGTGCAACAGTAGCCAAGACAGGCAATACTACCCCGAAAGCTGTTGCACCACGGGCAACCGCACAAACGGCTAAAAAAACAAGCCGGAAAAAGTCCGCTACAAACGTTTTGCAGAGGATTATCTTCCAGATCCGTTTCCATACAACATTCGGGCAGTCGCTTTATATCCTGGGCAATCACCCCTTGCTGGGAAATGGAGAAGAAGAAAAAGCAGTACCCCTGCAATATTTCAATGACGAATACTGGTACCTGGTGCTGGAACTTTCAGCGAAGGACCTGTTTGACCAGGAAATCACCTATCATTATATCCTGCGCAATGCAGATGGGGTAGTGAATTATGACTGGGGACAAGATAAGACCATTCATCTTACCCGTATCAATGCATCTGAATTACTGATCACTGATTCCTGGAATTTCGCCGGCTATTATGAGAACAGTTTCTACACGGAGCCGTTTGCAGAAGTTTTGTTAAAGGCAAATCATACAGCTGTTATCGTTACTGCGCCAAGAAATCCTACGCATATACTGAGGGTGAAAACGCCTTTGCTTGCCAAAGGACAATCCCTTTGTGTACTGGGAAGCTGTAACAGTCTTGGCAATTGGGATACAGTAGCACCTGTATTGATGAGCAGGGGAGCAGGAGAGGATTTTTACAGTATTTCACTGGATCTTTCCGATGAATCCTTTCCGGTGGCCTATAAATACGGCGTATACGATATCAACAACCGGCAGTTCCTGCGTTACGAAGATGGGAACAACCGGGTGCTGTTCGACCTGGGTAAACCAGGCAGGTTAACGCTGGTGAACGATGGTTTTGCGGTGTTGCCCAACAACACCTGGAAGGGCGCCGGTATGGCCATACCGGTATTCAGCCTGCGTAGTAAAGAAAGTTTTGGCGTTGGCGAGTTTACGGATATGCATTTGCTGGTTGACTGGGCCAAACAGGTAGGTTTACAAATGATCCAGCTGTTGCCGGTCAATGATACCACAGCCACGCATAGCTGGACAGATTCTTATCCCTATGCAGCCATATCCGCTTTTGCATTGCATCCTATGTACCTGAATCTGGAGAAGATTTCCGGGGTAGCTGGCCGCAAACGTTTGCAGCAGTTGGAGAAAGAAAGGCTGCGGCTGAATGCCCTGCCTGCAGTGGATTATGAAGCAGTGAATACCCTGAAATGGGCGTTCATCAAAGAAGCATATGCAGAAACCGGCGATGCAGTTCTGCAGAGCCAGGAATTCGCGGTTTATTTTGAACGTAACCGTCATTGGCTGGTTCCGTATGCTGCTTTCTGTTACCTGCGCGACCAATATGGTACGGTGGACTTCAGCAAATGGCCTGCTTTCCGAAAATTCAATGCAGCAGAGATCGCGAAACTGGCCGGAAAGCAATCAAAAGCATACGGCGAGATCGCCCTTCATTATTTTATCCAGTACCAGTTACATGTGCAGTTACAGGAAGTGACTGCATACGCACATGCCAATGGCATTATCGTTAAAGGAGATATCG
This sequence comes from Sediminibacterium sp. FW305-C-269, assembly GCF_058231045.1. Taxonomy (NCBI): domain Bacteria; kingdom Pseudomonadati; phylum Bacteroidota; class Chitinophagia; order Chitinophagales; family Chitinophagaceae; genus Sediminibacterium; species Sediminibacterium sp. FW305-C-269. The sequence continues at coordinate 953,247 of NZ_JBIQXQ010000002.1, forward strand.
CTATCGGAGTTTACCGGCATGGGGCAGATGCCTGGCAGAACCCGGAACTGTACCATCTCGATTTCCAGGCAGGTGCACCGCCGGATGATTTTGCCATTACCGGTCAGAACTGGGGTTTTCCTACATACAACTGGCAACGTATGCGCGAGGATGGTTTTTCGTGGTGGAAACAGCGCTTTGAACAGATGAGCGACTATTTCGACGCTTTCCGTATCGATCATATTCTTGGCTTCTTCCGTATCTGGAGTATTCCCATGCATGCGGTAGAAGGTATTATGGGACATTTTGTTCCGGCAATACCGGTGCATATTAATGAATTCAACAGCCAGGGTATCTGGTTCGATCATGGCCGTTATACCCGGCCCTTCATTACAGAATCGGTATTATGGGAAGTTTTTGGTTACGATAATGAACTGGTGAAAAGCCTGTTTCTGAAACACGAGGGCGGAGGAACTTATTCCCTGAAACCAGAATACAGCACACAGCGACAGGTAGAGCAGCATTTTGCAGGCCTGGATCAGGATGAGCAGCACCAGAAGATCAAACAGGGGCTGTACAACCTCATCAGTAATGTGATCCTGTTTGAAGAAGCCGGTAGCTCCGGCCAGCAGTTCCATTTCCGTTTTGGTATGGAAAATACGTCTTCTTTCCGGAACCTGGAATGGAACACACAACAGCAACTGCGCGGATTGTATGTGGATTATTATTTCCGTCGCCAGGACGATTTCTGGATGAAAGAAGCTTTACAGAAACTGCCTGCTCTGAAAAGAGTGACGAATATGCTGGTTTGTGGAGAAGACCTGGGACTGGTTCCCGGTTGTGTACCGGAAGTGATGCGGCAATTGGGGCTCCTGAGCCTGGAGATACAGCGTATGCCCAAAGATCCCAGCAGGGAGTTTTTCCATCCCAATGATGCGCCTTACCTGAGTGTGGTGACCCCCTCTACCCATGACATGAGTACGGTGCGGGGCTGGTGGGAGGAGGACAAGGAACGTATACAACGTTTTTATAACCATGTGCTGGGACAGTGGGGCGATGCTCCGGCTTATTGCGAAGCCTGGATCAATAAGGCCATTGTATTACAGCACCTGTATTCACCGGCTATGTGGGCCGTATTCCAGCTGCAGGACCTGCTGGGTATGGACGAGCGTATCCGCCGTGAAAACCCGAACGAGGAACGCATTAATATCCCTGCCAACCCGAAACATTACTGGCAATACCGGATGCATATCGGCATCGAGGACCTGTTGCAGGCCCAGCATTTTAATACCGACCTGAAAGCAGCTATCGCCGCCAGCGGAAGATAGGGAAAGGGAATGGGAATGGTGAATATTGAGCAGATGAACAGATGAACAAGGAACGAGAAACAAGGAACAAGAAATAAGGAACAGGCCAACGTTTTTTTATGGCTGTTCAAGATTGTAGCAGGAAAGGGGTTGTTCGTTTAATTTTAGCCTGATATTTTATTCACCGCAGAGCCGGAGAGAGCGGTGAGTTTCGCAGAGATTATCCGTATTTCAATACCTGTCTGCCCTCATTCAGGTTCATCTGTTCTTCGGTTCAAAAAAACGCCAAAGTCTCCACTTCAGCGTTCAATATTCCCTTCGTCTGTTCCTTGCTCATCTGTTCAATATTCATCATTCCCTTCGTCTGTTCTTTCGGTATATTTGCAACTCCCAATGCCACTGAAGGTATTGGAGAGATATATGAAACTTAGTTATCGTCAGCAGAACCTCCCTTTCCAATACCCTTTTACCATTTCGAATGGACGTACCAAAACACACCAGCCCGCACTGGTAGTGGCACTTGCATTAGGGCCGTTTGTGGGTGTGGGGGAAGCTCCTGCTATTGTGTATTATGATGTTACCGTGGAAAAGATGATTGCTGACCTGGAATCGAAGAGAGACCTGGTGGAGAAATTCGCTTTTACCGAACCGGAGCGTTACTGGCATTACCTGCATCACCTGTTCCCGGATAATCCTTTCCTGGTCTGTGCGCTGGATATGGCCGGCTGGGACCTATATGGAAAAATGAAGGGGAAACCTCTTTACGAAATCTGGCATACACGCTGGGAGAACACACCCATAACCGATTATACCATCGGTATCGATACCATTGATAAGATGGTTGCCAAAATGCAGGCCAAACCCTGGCCGGTTTACAAGATCAAACTTGGTACAACTGAAGACATCCAGATCATGGAAGCGTTACGGAAACATACCGATGCCGCATTCCGCATCGATGCCAATGCAGGCTGGACGGTGGACGAAGCACTGGAAAAAATTCCACAACTGGCCAGGCTCGGTGTTGAATTCATTGAACAGCCACTGGCCAAGAATGATTGGGACGGCATGAAGATCCTTTTTGAAAAATCACCGCTGCCTTTGTATGCCGACGAAAGCTGTGTATTTGAACAGGACGTAGAAAAATGTCACGGGCATTTTCATGGCATCAATATCAAACTCACTAAGTGCAGCGGTATCACACCCGCACTGCGTATGATACGGAAAGCAAGGGAGCTGAACCTGAAAGTGATGATGGGTAGCATGAATGAATGTACCATTGGCTCTGCGGCCATTGCCCATTTCCTGCCACAGATTGATCAGGTGGATATGGATGGACCTTTGTTGCTGGCAGAAGATGCTGCCAGCGGAATTCAGTTCAACTTCGGTAAAGTATCCATCAGCAACCAGCCCGGCATGGGAATTACTTTATTGTAAAGCGGATAGTTGCAGAGGGTGCTTATTGCACCTTAACAGAATTCTAACAATCTAATCTGTTTCTGGCATTGGCTTTGGCTTATACATGGTATAAAACTCAGTACCATGAAAAAGTTACTACTCACATCCCTGATCGTTGGTGCCTTTCTTGTAGCAAAACAAACAGAAGCACAGGTGCGTGTCAATCTGAACGTCAATATCGGAGCCAGACCCGCCTGGGGATTACCCGGTACTTATGCCGGTGATTATTATTATCTGCCAGAGATCGATACCTATTATGATATTCCCCGAGGTCAGTTCATCTACTTCAATGGAGGTAACTGGGTGTTTGCCGCTGAACTGCCCTATATGTATCGTAGCTATGACCTGTACCGTGGGTACAAAGTGGTGATCAATGAACCAAGACCATACCTGCACTGCGATATGTACAGAAGCCGTTATAGCGATTACTATAATAACTACCGTCGCCAGGTGATCTATGCGCCCCGGCCCGCATATCCTTATAACCGATATGAAATAGATCGTTATAACAGTGGTAGCAGAGCGTATTACCGCGACCGCGACGATGACCGCAGAGGCGGACGTGATGATGACGACCGTTTTGAACGCGGCAGAGGTAATGGATGGGGCAATGGTCATGACCGTGGCCGTCACGGCAGAGGCTGATAACCTTTTTGACAAAAGCATGAAACCCTGTTTCATGCTTTTTTTGTTTTCTGGTGTCTCTTGGCGAATTTCGTTGCCTTATCAAATGCTTATGACACCGGAAAGAAGCGCCAAACTGTTACAGGTACTCGGCAAACGTCAGGCTGATCTGACCGTGGTAATGGAGAATGTAAACGATCCCCATAACATATCAGCCGTCATGCGCACCTGTGAGGCGGTGGGGATACAGGATATTTATGTGCTTACTACCCGGATCCGGCCGCACAAGAAATTCGGGGCCAAAAGCAGCAGCAGTGCCGCCAAATGGCTGACCATACACCAGCATACCGCTGCGGTTGAATGTTTTGCTGAATTACGCAAACACTATACCCAGATACTGACCACACACCTGGCTACTGATTCGGTAGGCCTCTACGAGATCGATTTCACCAAACCCACCGCCCTGGTATTCGGTAACGAACACGAGGGGGTGAGTGAGGAGATCAGGGCGATGGCCGATGGTAATTTCATCATTCCCCAGGTGGGTATCATACAAAGCCTGAACATTTCTGTGGCCTGTGCAGTTAGTATTTACGAAGCTTTCCGCCAGAAAAACGTTGCGGGACATTATGATAGCCCCTCTTTATCTGCTCAAAGAAGGGAATCCCTGATGAAAGATTGGGGTTTTCTGGAAACCGATCAATAAAACAGGTATATGAAAAAAATATTGTTCGCCGGAATCATCCTTTTATCCTGCCAGTTGGTATCTGCGCAATCCATCAAAAAGCTGAAGATTGACCAGCTACAGAAAATGATCGATACCAGTTCAGTGCCACTGGTGGTGAATTTCTGGGCCACCTGGTGCGGGCCCTGTGTACGGGAGATCCCCTGGTTCGAAAAACAGGTAGCTGCTTTTGCGGACAAAAAAGTAAAACTGCTGCTCGTGAGCCTCGATTTCCCGGATGAGTACCCTGCAGGCATCAGCAGTTTTGCCAGGAAAAACGGCTACCGCTCGCAGATCGTCTGGCTGAATGAAACGGATGCGGCATCTTATGGCCCTAAAATAGACAAACAGTGGGAGGGTACCATACCGGTAACACTGATGGTGAACAACCAAACAAAATACCGCCGGTTCTTTAACCAGCAATTGCCAGAACCCAAGCTATTACAGGAATTAGCACAATTGGTGCAATGATCAGTACTGTTCTGTTTCTTCCTCCCGCTGCAACTTTTGTATCAGGTGCAGGGAATAGGCAAAACTGATCATGCTCCCCAGGGCCATTACTACACCCCAACTGCTTCCGTAGTGCACACCATCTGCAAAAGCATAGGTGATCAGGAAAATAACGCCAACGATAACTACTGTGCGAATGAATGGATGCATATTCATATAGCAGGTTTTGGTTATGCTATAATGAGATGCCGGTGGGCACAGAATCCATAAATCGTCCTGAGTTTTCTGGTGATTTGTTTTAGGGGGCCGCCTGTTTTTTCTTGTCCTGCTCCACTTTTTTTCTTTCTTCTGCAGCTTTGATTAGGTAGGTAATGCTGACATTCAGTTCGAATCCGATCAGCAGGATCAGGGAGTTGATGTACACCAGCACCATGATGATCAGCACGGTTCCGATAGAGCCATAGATCTTATTGTAACTGGCAAAATTGTTGACCCAGTAGGAGAACAATAACGTGGTTACCAGTGTAAGGGCCGTAGCCAGCAGGGATCCGGGCGATACGATCTTCCAGCGTTTTTTGATATTGGGTGCAAATTTGTAAATGAATGCGATACCATAGAACAGCAGGCAAACGATGATCCCCCAGCGTATACCGTTCCACCACGAAAGCCGTTCTGCCCTTCGCATGTTGAACACATGGTTCAGTACATAACTGAGCTGTTGTTTGCCCAGGAACAGTGCCAGTGCCGATACCAGTATCAGTACCAGTAAAATGAACGTTAAACGGATGGCTCTCCAGCGTTGGTGAAGAAAGACGGTCTTTTTTTCCTGTATGGATTTATCGAATGTCCGGATAATGCCGATCATGGCATTGGATGAGTAGAACAGCAATAAAAGAAAACCGAAAGAGAAGATACCGATATGCTGGTCTTCCAGCAGGTCGTTCAGGGTATTGGTGATGAAATGATAGGTACTGGAATTGGGGGTGATATCCTTGAATAGTCCCATGATCTCCCTTCGCACATTGTCCGATCCAGGAACCAGCGGAATCAGTGAGAACAACGACAGGATCGCTGCCGGTAAAGCCATGATCAAGTTAAAGGAGATAGCGGCGGCACGCTCATCCAGTCCCACCCGTTTTACCTGCTTCAGAAAAAAATCCACCACATCATATACCGGTAAACCCTGGAAGCCGGGAATGACCCATGTCTTGCTTTTCTTCAGCAGGAAAGCCACCGGGGGCCAGCGTAATATGATCCTTTCTAATCTGGTCAAGGTTTTTTGGATTCTTTTTCCTGTTTACGGGCCATATAAGCATCCAGTGCTTTCTGGTATTCTTTGGCATAACGGTCGTGTTCAGCATAGTTACTGCTGAAATGATGGTAACCGCTGAAATCACTTTTAGCCACAAAGTACAGGTAGTCTGAATGCGGGGCATTCAATACAATATCAATGGTCTTCGGCGATGGCGTACAGATAGGGCCGGGAGGTAACCCTTTTACCCGGTAAGTGTTGTAAGGTGAGGGATTGAACAGGTATTTTTCGTAGATCCGGGTGAGCGTAAAATCCTTCATCGCGTACTTGATGGTGGGACATGCCTGCAACGGCATCTGTTTTTTCAGCCGGTTGATGTACACGCTGGCGATCTTGTATTTATCGCTCTCATAATTGGTCTCTTCCTCCACGATCGATGCCAGTATATACACCTGCTCAGGCGTGAAATTCATTTTTTCAGCTTTGGCCAGCCGGTCATTTTTGGCCCAGTAGTTCTTCTGTTCATCCGCCAGTCTGCGCAGGATGCGGGTAATGGATGTATTCCAGAAAAAACTGTAAGTGTCGGGTATAATCAGGGTGAACAGTTGACTGGTATCTACCCCAAATTTTTTCAGTGAATCGTTGCTGTTCAGGTAACGCATCACCGAAACGGAGTCGGGTGCAAAATTTTTGCTGATCAGGTGGGCCAGGTCTTCTTTGACTCTGAGTTTATTGATTACGAGTTTTAGCTCTGCCAGACGTCCATTGCGCAGCATACGGGCAATTTTCCAACTGCTCATACCTTTTTTTACTTCGTACTTACCGGGTTTGAGCTTATTCCAGGCATCCATACGTGATGCCAGCAGACTGAATACGGCCGGGTGAGCCAGGATCTGTTCCTGTTCCATGGCTTCCAGTACGGTTGTCCGATCGGTCTTACCTTCAGGCACGATGAAATAACGGCTTTTTTCAGAAAAGCCCGTTCCGGGGCCCAGTAACAGCCAGGCACTTACAGCGCCGGCGATGAACAGTACCAGCAATAGGGCGGAGAGAACTCTTGACATGTATTCAAATTAAATAAAAAACCCTGTCTGAGGTGCAGACAGGGTGGTAAAATATCGTCAGGAAATTATTTCTTAACAGAATCTGTTGCAGTAGCGGTATTGGCCGGAACAGCAGCAGGGGCAGGAGCCGGGGCGGTCTGGTTGGTATTTACTTTCTGCAGGATAGAACTGTCAGCACCATCAGAACCACCGCCTTTTAAGAACAGGGTAGAGAAGATGGCGAGTACAGCGATGATGCCTGAAAATAACCAGGTACCTTTTTCCAGTACATCGGTGGTTTGCTTCACACCCATCAGTTGGTTGCTGAAACCGCCAACATTACCGGATAAGCCACCACCTTTCGGGTTCTGTACCAGAACGATAAAACCCAGTGCAACGGCAGCGATCACAATCAGGATCAAAAACACAATAGTCATATTATATACCTTTTAATTGTTCTATTTTGGCAGCAAAATAACTGGATTTTTCAGGATTTATGAAACTTAATTTAATGTAGAGCTGGATGGCTTTTTCCACCTGCCCCTGTTTCTCCAGTACATCGGCCATGGTTTCGGTCAGTACTTCCCGGGTTTCATTGGAGTTTTTGGCGGTTTCGGCCACTGCTTTCTCCATTTCCAGGGTGGTACCCAGGTCATTGGGGGTGCCCTGTGCCTGTTTGATCTGTTTGAGCCAGTCGGTGAATTTTCGTAAATGTGCCGTGAGTTTATCCTGCGGGATGGCAGACAGGTCCACTTTTATACCCTGCGAGGCAAAATAGTCGATAGTATGCAGTTTTTTCTTTTCTGCATCAATATCCAGCACCGCATCGGGTTCCACCGGTTTCCTAAAATCAGCCAGCTGGTTAGAAAGTATGCCTGCGATCTTACTTTCCGTTTCGGCACCCGCTTCCTCATTATCGGGATCTTCCAGGTAATCGTCGGGGGCCGGCTCGGTTTCTATACTGTTATCAATGCTTACATCTATCTGCCGCATCATTTCCCGCACATTTTCCACGGAAGGGATCACCATGGAGACTGCTTTTTCCGTTTTCTCTTTGGGTGTTGTCGCCTGCATACCAGCCAGCTGGTACTGCAACCAGAGCGGATTGGTAAAATAGAGGTTTGTCTTAGCCACGGGGGCCATCCCCTTATTTTCATTGCCGGATGCAGTACTGGCAAAAAAATGTGCCGGTGCAAAATAGGGAGCTTCGGCAGTCAGTTTTTGCCAGAATTCAGGTATTACCTGGGCAAGCGATAGTTTGCCGGTAAGATGAAACAATACTTTTTCCTGCGTCAGGTTCATGTAGATAAAAGTAGGATTTGATTACCAGTTTGAGAAGATGCGGTTAAAAATATCATCCGATAAAGTCCTGACCACTTCATCCAGCAACTGGGCTTCTGCCTGCTGCAGCGACAGGTTAGCCGAATAATCGAAGCTGCGGCTCACATCAAACTCGTCGGTTTCGTTGCTTTTGTTCTTTTTCAGGATCACATGTAGGCTAACGGTTAAACGGTTGGTAGTGGCCTGTTGGGCGCTTACACCAACGGTTTGGGTGGCGTCGTACCGCGTAATGGTGCTGTTGATCACGTAGTCGGCATTGTCGTCATTGGTACGGGTAAGTTTGGTGCCGCCAAGGATCTTCTGTTGTATCTTATCGAAGAATTTCTGGCTTAACTGCGGGTTCACATAAGAGGCTCGGTTCTCTACAAACCCAACCTTCACTGTTTTCACATCCGCCGGTATCACCGCATCCCGGAACGAATACCGCACGCTGCACCCCGTCGTCATCCCCAGAATGACCAATATCAAACCTACATACCCCCGCATATTCTTTAGTTTCAACATTATCAAAAGTTTTACCCTATCCAAATTAAATCATTCACTCATTCTATCATTCTATCATTCTATCATTGAATAACCTCACTCATCAATATCATACTCCTTCAGTTTTCTATACAAAGTCCGCTCACTGATGCCCAGGTCAAGTGATGCATCCCTTCTTTTGCCCTTATGTTTTTTCAGTGCTTTTACGATCAGTTCTTTCTCTTTGTCCATAATGTTCAGTGATTCCTCCACTTCTTCATGGTGGTGAATATCCGAATCGTGCAGCAGCACCGGTTGCTGGTTACCTGCCGGCAGGAAGGAGGGCTGGTTTACGGCAGGTTGCTGAGCCGGTGAGGGTGCCATGATCGCCTGGTTAGTATCATTGCTTCCATGGAAATCGTTCATCAGCGAGTCGCGGGTGAAATTGGCTGCAGTGCCTGCCAGCGAAGGGTTCTGCAGTATCTCCAGGAACATTTTTTTCAGTTCTGTCACATCTTTTTTCATGTCGAAAAAAAGCTTGTACAGGATCTCCCGTTCATTGGCAAACTCTCCAGGTGCAGTACCGCCTGCCAGCACCGGTAAACGGTTATGCGTTGCATCCGGAAGGAACCTGTGCATTTCTGCTCCGCTGATCAGGCTGTTGGTGCTGAGTACGGATATCTGTTCTGCAATGTTCTTCAATTCACGGACATTACCCTGCCAGTTATGGTTTATTAACAGGCTTTTGGCTTCCTCGTCCAGTTGTACCGGTGTGGTTTTGTACCGCTCTGAGAAATCCACCACAAATTTTCGGAAGAGCAGCAGGATATCTTCTTTCCTGTCGCGCAGTGCCGGTACACGAATGGGCACTGTACTTAAACGATAATACAGGTCCTCCCGAAAACGGCCTTTCTGTGTAAACTCCAGCAACTCGCGGTTGGTGGCAGCTATCACACGTACGTCGGTTTTCTGTACTTTGGATGATCCCACTCGGATGAATTCTCCTGTTTCCAGCACCCGCAGTAAACGGGCCTGCGTACCCAGCGGCATTTCGCCGATCTCATCCATGAAAATGGTACCGCCATTCACAGTTTCAAAATATCCTTTACGGCTGTCTACCGCACCGGTAAACGCGCCTTTCTCATGACCAAATAATTCAGAATCGATGGTGCCTTCGGGAATAGCTCCGCAGTTAACTGCTATAAACGGGTTGTGTTTACGTGCTGAAAGGGCATGTATAATTTGCGAGAATACTTCTTTACCCACACCGCTTTCTCCTACGATCAATACGGTCAGATCCGTGGCCGCCACCTGTGCCGCCGTGTTCAGTGCATGGTTCAGCGCCGGAGAGTTACCGATGATGCCGAAGCGGTTTTTGATACTTTGTAAATCCATGAGGATAATTAATGATTGGTAATTAGTAATTAGTAATGGTTAGCGTTAGGCTGTGTGGGTGTTGTCCACATTACCCAACAGGGTTCCTGCTGTACAGCTGTTGATATGCACCATTACATAATCTCCTTTTTTCAGTTCGTATTGTTCTTTGGGGAAAATGACCACTTTGTTGTGATCGGTTCTTCCCTGCCAGTGATCATCGCTTTTTTTGGAGTTACCCTCTATCAGTACCTGGAAACGCCTGTTTACATCGCGCTGCATGCTTTCCAATGAGTGGATCCGGTGCAGGGCAATGATCTCCTGCAGTCTTCTTTTTTTCACATCTTCCGGTACATCATCTGCATACCTTCTCTCTGCCAGGGTACCCGGTCTTTCGCTGTAATAGTACATGTAGGCGAGGTCGTATTTACAATATTCCATCAACGAATAACTGTCCTGGTGGTCTTCTTCTGTTTCAGTACAGAAACCGGAGATCATATCGGTACTCAAACCGCATCCCGGTAATATTTCGCGAATGCGGTTCACCCTGCCTATATACCATTCGCGGGTATAGGTTCGGTTCATCAGTTGCAGTATGCGGTTGCTGCCGCTTTGCACGGGCAGGTGTATGTATTTGCAGATATTGTCGTGTCTGGCCATGGTATACAATACTTCATCCGTAATGTCCTTGGGATGGGATGTGCTGAAACGGACCCGCAGCAGGGGAGATACCTGCGCCACTTTTTCAAGCAGTTTGGCAAATGTTACGGTATCGTCGTTCTTTTCATCTATCCAGTAATAACTGTCTACATTCTGTCCCAGCAAGGTCACTTCCCGGTAGCCGGCGGCAAAGAGCTGGGTCACTTCTTCCAGGATGGAATGTGCATCGCGACTGCGTTCGCGGCCACGGGTGAAGGGTACCACGCAGAAACTGCACATATTATTGCATCCCCGCATGATGGAGACAAATGCACAAACGCCGTTACTGTCGAGCCGGACCGGGGCGATATCCCCATAAGTCTCATCACGGCTGAGCAGTACATTCACGGCTTTCTGTCCTGTTTCGGCCTCTTCAATCAGGGAAGGCAGGCTCCGGTAAGCATCGGGACCTACCACCAGATCAACCAGTTTCTCTTCTTCCAGCCATTTCGATTTCAGACGCTCCGCCATACAACCCAGTACGCCTACCAGCATGCCAGGCCGCTTTTTCTTCAGCGAACGGAACTCCGTCAGGCGTTTTCTCACGGTCTGTTCGGCTTTTTCGCGGATTGAGCAGGTATTAATCAGGATCAGGTCGGCTTCCTCCTGGTTACGGGTGGCGCCAAAACCTTCGGTATTCAGGATGGATGCCACCACTTCGCTGTCGGCGAAATTCATGGCGCAACCATAACTTTCTATGTAAAAATATTTCTGGTAAGCTGCGGGATCATTCACAATCGGATGGTAGGCCTCGCCCTGGCGGCTTTCGTCATGCGTTTTGCCTGCTAATTCCAATATTTCCATTCTGGACAGTTTAGTGTGCAAAAATACGAAAAATGTGTTTCATCGTGTCATATTGTCAGCATTCCTGCCTTTAAAATTGATGATATCCATTAGATTTGCGAGGAAAATTTCCGATAGATGAAGAAAGCCCCCATTGTTTTTTTCTTTTTGTGTTCTTTTCTGGAAGTACAGGCGCAGGATATAGTAGTCAACCGGTTACGTAACGAAACCTCCCGAACCATTAAAAAAGAGGCAGATACCAGCACCTGGAACTGGAAAAAAGGCGGATTGATGAGCTTTAACCTGGCCCAGGGCTCGTTGAGTAACTGGGCTTCAGGCGGTGACAATTTTTCGTTAACCGTCAATGGCTATTTCAACTACTTTTTTTTCTACAAAAAGAACCGGCATAGCTGGGATAACAATATTGATGTGAATATGGGCTACGTGCAGTCAACCAGCCTGGGTAGCCGTAAGAACGACGACCGTTTTGATTATCTGAGCAAATACGGTTATAAAATGGACACGGTGGGTAAATGGTATCTTTCCACTCTGTTCAATTTTCGTTCACAGTTTTTTGATGGATATACTTATTCGAACAATATCGGAACCTTTGCTTCCTCTTTTCTGTCGCCTGCCTATGTAATCCTGTCGGTGGGTTTCGACTGGAAAGCGGCGCAGAACCTGTCTGTGTTCTTTTCACCACTTACTTCGCGTTCTATATTCCTGATGAATGATAAGCTTGCCATGAAAGGAGGGTATGGTATTCCGGCGGGTTCGCATTCGGTGAATGAGATAGGTGCTTTTGCTACAGTGAACTATAACAATACCATTGCCAAGAATGTGACGTATAAGGGCAGGATAGACCTGTTCGCCAATTACCAGAATAAACCGGAGAATGTTGATCTCTATATGACTAATCTGTTCTCATTCAAGATCAACCGTTTTTTTTCGGCTACCTATAGCCTGGATATGATCTATGACGATGATATCCGCTTATTTGGCCCCGAAAAGAAATCGCCGGCTCTGCAAACCAAAAGCCTGATCGGTATCGGTTTCCTGAAGCCGTTGAATGTGGTCAAGATCCGCTATAGCAATCCTGCCAGTACTATTTAAGCCTTTACTTTCAGCAGGTGTTTGATCTTGTTGGCCTTGTATGTGAGGTCCTGGTAATCTTTGTGTAAGATGGTCACATGTCCCATTTTACGGCCTGGTTTTGTTTGGGTTTTGCCGTAAAGGTGTACGAACACATTGTCCATGGCCATCACTTCTTCCAATCCTTCATATATGGCGGTGCCGGAAAAGCCATCTGCCCCCAATAGGTTCACGATGGCTGATGGGAGAATGGGTTCTGTATTACCCAGCGGGTATCCGAGAATGATCCGCCAAAGCATATCGTACTGGCTGGAATAATTGCCCTCGATGGTGTGATGGCCGCTGTTATGAACACGGGGAGCACTTTCGTTCACCAGTACTTCATCGTTTTTGTCGATGAACAGTTCTATCGCGAACAGACCGGGACTCTGCAGTTCCTTGACCACTTTGGTAGCGATGGCTTCTGCGCGCCAGAGGGTTTTTTCAGGAAGGATGGCCGGACTGAGCTGGTAATCCAGCAGGTTCCATACCGGATCGAAGATCATTTCTGCAGGAGGGTAGTGGGTGATTTCTCCCCTGGTATTCATCGCTACGATAATGGCGATCTCTTTTTTGATGGCCACTTTTTTTTCTAATACGGCGGGGGCATCAAATCCATTGCTGATATCGTTTTCTGATTCCAGTATGCTTACTCCTTTGCCGTCGTAACCTCCCTGGCCGATCTTGTGTACGGCAGGTAAAAAATCCTTTTGCTGCTCCAGCTCCGCAAGGGTATGGGTGATGACAAAAGGAGAAGTGGGTATCTCATGTTCTTTGTAAAATGCTTTCTGCACCACTTTGTTCTTAATGGTGCGGATCGCCGAAGGTTTGGGAATGACGGTAACGCCTTCGGCCTCCAGTTTCTCCAGTGCATCCACATTCACGGCTTCTATCTCAATGGTGATGGCATCCAGTCCCTTGCCAAAAGCATATACGGTGTCAAAATCAGTGATATCGCCTTTGGTGAAATGATGGCAGAGATGTGCTGCCGGACAGTTGGGGTCATTTTCCAACACATGGGTTTCCACCACATAGTTGCCTGCTGCCTGCAAGAGCATTCTGCCCAATTGTCCGCCACCAAGGATACCTACTTTCATAATGAATTGCTTAGGCGACGAAGATAAATAAGAGTTAAGAGTTACAAGGAAAAATTAAAGTGAATGGTGAAAGGGCGATCGTCAATCTTCAATCGTGAGTGGTCAGTGGTGAGTAGGGAGTATTTGTGAATGGTCAATTGTGAATGGTGAATAGCCTCCTTGACTGTTCCTATTGATCATTCACAATTGCCCATTCACTACTCACCACTCACTTTCCCCCCAATTCCTTAGATTTGTTCTGATGACGCCCGATTATCCGCACAAGATCTTCAGCGATAAGCGCTTTTGCTACTGCCTGCTGATGGAAGCGCTGGCCATGGATGCCGGTAGCTAACCAGATTTCATCTGGCTGACTGCCAGTTTATTGTACTACCACACGTTTACGTCATTACCCAAATTTTTGTATGGAAACAGTTGTAACTGCCGCCACAGCGCAACCGGCAACGCAAGATTTTCTGCCTTTGCAGGGAACAGATTATGTAGAATTTTATGTAGGCAATGCCAAACAGGCCGCCCATTTTTATAAAACCGCTTTCGGCTTCCAGAGCCTGGCTTATGCAGGTCCCGAGACAGGGGTGAAGGACAGGGCCAGTTATGTGGTCCGCCAGAACAAACTCACTTTCGTATTCACTACTCCATTACGCAGCCAGAACCCCATGGCCGATCATATTTACAAACATGGGGATGGGGTAAAGATGCTGGCCCTGAAAGTTGAGGATGCTGCTGATGCCTGGAAACAGACCACTGCAAGGGGCGCCAGGTCATACCAGGAACCCGTAACACTGACCGATGCAGATGGGGAGCTGGTACTCAGCGGTATCCACACTTATGGAGATACTGTTCACCTGTTCGTGGAAAGAAAAAATTACCGGGGAGCATTCATGCCCGGATTCCGCAAATGGGAAACCCTGTATCAGCCTGCAGAAACGGGGTTACTGTACGTAGACCATTGCGTTGGAAACGTAGGCTGGAACCAGATGGACTGCTGGGTGAAGTTTTATGAGGAAGTGATGGGTTTCCGGAATATCCTGAGTTTTGATGACAACGATATTTCTACCGAGTATTCGGCCCTGATGAGCAAAGTGATGAGCAATGGCAATGGTTTTGTGAAATTCCCCATCAACGAACCGGCCGAGGGCAAGAAGAAATCGCAGGTGGAGGAATACCTGGATTATTACGACGGGGAAGGCTGCCAGCATGTGGCACTCGCCACCAATGATATTGTAAAGACTGTTACTGAACTCCGCAACCGCGGGGTGGAGTTCCTGCAAGTGCCTTCTTCGTATTATGCTGACCTGCTGAGCAGGGTAGGACATATTGACGAAGACCTGCGTCCGCTGGAGGAGCTGGGCATACTGGTCGACAGGGACGATGAGGGGTACCTGTTGCAGATCTTCACCAAACCGGTGGAAGACAGGCCCACCCTGTTTTTTGAGATCATACAGCGTAAAGGCGCCAAAAGTTTCGGAAAAGGCAATTTCAAGGCACTTTTCGAAGCCATTGAACGTGAGCAGGAACTGAGGGGTAACCTGTAAACAGGTCCATGGTCTGCTTGCGGGCAGGTGGACCATGGACAATTTTAACAGTTCCCGAAACGTTAATTCTTATGCCGGCCCTATTGGCTGTGTTGGCTCATTCCTTATTTTTGAATTCATGAAGCGGATAGCAGGTGTAATTCTTTTGTGGGTATTGGCAGTGCAGGCTCATGCGCAGGGACCGTTCATTTCTTTCCAGCGCCAGTTCCCGAAAGTAGTGAATGCCATGAAGCTGAAAGAGGACTCCCTCAGAAAACAGTTGGCGGCCATCAATATCTCCTGGCCTGTTAAACAGATGTACGTGCGCAGTTTCAAGTATGATAGTCAACTGGAAGTATGGGTACGGAATCATAAAAATGAACCCTTTAAATTATTCAAAACCTATAAGGTATGTGCTTTGTCCGGCGCATTAGGTCCTAAACGTATCGAGGGTGATTACCAGGTGCCGGAAGGTTTTTACTATATCAACGAGTTCAATCCCAGGAGCAGTTACCATATGTCGCTGGGCCTGAACTATCCCAATGCATCCGATCTGTTACTGAGCGATTCCCTGAAACCGGGTAATGATATCTTTATCCATGGAAGTTGTGTGACCGTAGGATGTATTCCCATCCAGAATAACCAGATAGAGGAGGTTTACCTGCTGGCCAGTTATGCCCACGACCAGGGACAGGATTTCATCCCTGTTCATATTTTCCCCGTACGGTATAATGTGGAAAAAAGCCGCGAATACCTGGCCCGCGCCAGTAAGGATGATCCTGCTTATCAAAGTTTTTCAGCCCGCCTGAAAGAGGTCTTCGATTATTTCGAACAAACTAAAAAGATCCCCCTCATCTCCGTCAATAAAAAAGGGGAATACATCCCCCTCTAACAAACATTCACTCATTCACTCATTCTATCATTGCCTCATTGCCTCACAAGCACCTGCACCGTATCCACTGTACGTTGGGTCAATACGATTTCTTTACCCCTGGTGAGTTGCTCAAAAATTTCCGTATTGTAATGGCGGATCGTTAACAGCGTAAGGTCTTTTTCTACCTGTACATCAAATAAGGAAGCGGCCGCAGCGGCCAGTTGTTCAATTTTTTCTGCACGGTAATCCATGCATAACTGCACGTTGATGGCGCCTGTCTGTATCAGGTTGGGCTTTGTTTTGATCTTGTGTAACATGGTATACAGCCAGCTCATGGGTTCTTCTCCTACAAAGGAAAAATCCTGACTGTTCAAATGCAAGAGTGCCTGGTTCTCCTTGATCACGATGATGGGGGGGAGTCCCTTACTGTTCTTTTTGTGAATGAGGGTACCGGGCAGTTCGGGATTCAGGAAACATTTTACGTATAAAGGGATGCCTTTGTTCTGCAAAGGTTTGATGGTTTTCGGGTGGATCACCTGCGCACCATAATACGCCATCTCGATCACTTCGGTGAAGTTGAGTTCCTGCAGTGGCTGCGCTTCCGGGAAACGTTTCGGGTCTGCATTCATCACGGCTTCTACATCTTTCCAGATGGTGAGATTTTCTGCGTTGAGGATATTGGCAAAAATGGCTGCTGTAAAATCACTTCCCTCAGGACCGAGTGTGGTGCTCTCGTTATCGGCTGTGCAGCCAATAAAACCCTGCGTCAGATAAATGCCGGGTTGGGAAACCGTGTGCCGTATTCTTTCACTGGTATAATCCCAGTGCACCGAGGCATCCCGGAATGTATTGTCGGTTCGCAAAAGGTCGCGAACATCCAGCCATTCGTTGCCAATGCCGGATTCATTCAGGTAATGACTGATAATAGCAGTACTGAGCAGTTCGCCGATACAAACCACCTGGTCGTAATAGTAATCATATTCCCTCACCGGTTTATCATGCAATAGCCATTCTACTTCTGTAAAGAAATCGGTGAGCTGCGACAGGCATTCGTTGAACTGTTTCACCAGCAGGTATTTGGAAATATTGATGTGGTGCTGTTTTACCGCATCAAACAATTTGAGGGCTTCGTTCCTGTTGCCTGCATAAAAGGATTCTGCTACTTTTTCGAGGCTGTTGGTGGTCTTGCCCATGGCAGAGATGATGATGACAAGAGGTTGGTCCTGGTAACTTTTTACAATACCTGCCAGGTTTTGGATCCTTTCTACACTATTAACGCTGGCCCCGCCGAATTTAAATACTTTCATTCCTTACCGGTTCTGTTTAGGTCAGGCAAAATTAGGTTAATTATCGCTTCGGCTGGGAGCGCTCAGGGGTTTGTTATTCAAATTGGTATGGTTGTTGTTTCATGCATAAAAAAATGTATGCAGCTATACCCGTGGTTGTTCAGGATCTGTTGCCTGACAGGAGGAATTGGCCTGTTATCCTGTAGTCCGAAAACGGTAAGGTCTGTTCCGACAAATACCGAAAAGGAGACTGTTGTGGTGGCAGGTATGGAACGTACTATTCTCCATTATATCAACCAGTACAGGCGTTCACTGGGAAAACCCTACTTACAGCTGGCAACGGTTGCTTCTGACCAGGCTTACCGGCACAGCCGGGATATGGCAAACCGGAAAACCGGTTTCGGTCATGAAGGATTTGACAACCGGATGGAAGCCATCAAGAAAAATGAGGGATGGATCTCTGCTTCTGCAGAAAATGTAGCTTATGGAAAACTCACTGCCCGGGAAGTGGTGCAAGGGTGGCTCAATAGTCCGGGACACAGGAAGAACATAGAAGGAGATTATCTTTACACGGGTATCGGCGTATACCGGGATGCGAAAGGCATTCTTTTTTTTACCCAGATCTTTTACCGCAAATAACCGCCGTTATTGTGTATGGCTTACATCATGTATGGATAAAATTTATCAGATGAATTAGGGGTCGCACCCTAACTTTATCGAAATGATTGCCACATGATCGTAAACAGGAACATCCTCACCCTGGATGAATTCACCCTTACCCAGTTAAGACAGTTTCCCACAGCCACCGGCGAATTGAGCCGGCTACTCCGCGACCTGGCATTGGCCGCCAAACGCGTGAATGTGGAAGTGAACAAAGCCGGTCTCGTAGATATACTGGGCGATGCCGGCAGCATCAATATACAAGGTGAAGATGTGAAAAAACTGGATGTTTTTGCCAATAACCAGTTCATGGGTGTTCTGAAACACGGGATCAGCTGTGCAGGTATCGGAAGTGAGGAGCTGGATGATTTTGTGGTGTTTGACGATGAGATCAGTAACAACAGTAAATATGTGGTCTTATTCGATCCCCTCGATGGCAGTGGTAATATTGATGTGAACGTATCCATAGGAACCATTTTCAGCGTTTATCGCCGGGTGAGTGAATTGGGCAAACCCTGTCGCAAGGAAGATTTTCTGCAGCCGGGCAATAAACAGGTGGCAGCAGGATATGTGGTGTATGGATCAAGCACCATGCTCGTATATGCCACACGCCGTGGGGTGAATGGTTTTACGCTTGACCCCTCTATCGGCGAGTTCTCATTGAGTCATCCGGATATTAAATGTCCGGATGCGGGTAAGTTCTATTCCGTGAACCATGGAAATTTTTTCCAGTATGAAGAATCGGTCCGGAAATATATCGACGGCTGCCAGCGTAAGACCCGTGAGAATGGCGGTCCCTATACACAACGTTATATTGGCAGTATGGTGGCGGATGTGCACCGTAACCTCATCAAAGGTGGTATCTTCATGTATCCGGGAACACTGGATAAACCAAAGGGCAAACTGCGCTTGCTGTATGAGGCCAATCCTTTCGCGTTTATTGTGGAAGTGGCTGGCGGACTGGCCACCAACGGTAAACAAAGAATACTCGATGTACAGCCAACCGAACTGCACCAACGGACGCCTTTGTTTATCGGCAGTCGTAAAATGATGGAAGAACTGAATACTTTTATGGGGATTTAACAGGATATCATGAAACGGATTTATGTATTGTTTGTATTACTCACGGGCTTTTTCTGTGCATCGGCCCAGCAGCGTTTGGAAAAAAAAGGAATGAGTTACCTGGTAGCACCCAAACCCAACACGATCATTTACCACGATACGGTTTTCAGTGGCAGCAACCAGTTCACGCAACTGTTCTACCGTACACGGGATCCCCTCCTGATCCAGCTGGTGAGCAAACACCAGTCGAATAAGATCGCGGGACAGGTATTGGGAATCACCGGCACCATCGCCACACTTATCGGGATCAGCAGGTTGTCGGGCACGGATAACAAAGGACTGGGCTGGGCCCTGCTGGGGGGAGGTTTTGGTCTCACACTCACAGGTGGTTATTTGACAGTAATGGGACAGAGAAATCTGCAAATGGCCGTAACTTTATTCAATCAGCGACAGAACCAGTCAGCAGTTGGCATCGGTGTAGCCGGGCAGAAAGCCGGGCTGGTGTATCAATTTTAAACCATGAGCAGAACCATCATACAGGTAAAAAACCTGCGCAAAAAATACGGCGAGTTTGAAGCGGTCAAAGGCATCAGTTTTGAGGTGCAGGAAGGGGAGATATTCGGGTTGCTGGGGCCAAACGGGGCAGGTAAGTCCACTACGCTTGAGATCATGGAAACGCTGCGCCAAAAGACCAGTGGCGAGATCCGGGTGGACGGATACGATCTGGATAAATCACCCAACGATATTAAAAAGATCATCGGGGTGCAGTTGCAGACATCGGGTTATTATCCCAGTCTGAACCTGAGCGAACTGATTGACCTGTTTGCAGGATTGTATAACGAGAATATAGACCCTCTTGACCTGCTCGATAAAGTAAATCTGCGCGATAAGGCCAAAGCCAAATTCAAGGAACTGAGTGGCGGGCAGAAGCAACGGTTCTCTATTGCTACCACGCTCATCAACCGTCCGCGCATCATATTCCTGGATGAACCCACTACCGGATTGGATCCGCAGGCACGAAGGAATCTTTGGGACCTGATACGTAATATCCGAAACCAGGGCACTACCGTGATCATCACTACGCATTATATGGATGAGGCAGAGGTATTGTGCGACAGGGTAGCCATTATCGACAGCGGAAAGATCATAGCGATCAATACCCCCGATAAATTGATTGATGAATTGGTGGAAGGAGGTTTTGAAAAACCCAAAGAGGTAAAACAGGCCAACCTGGAAGATGTATTCATTCATTTGACCGGAAGGGCATTAAGGGACGATTGATTCACGAAACTGTATAGCCTTCAATACCTGTAAATACTATGACAACAGATCCCCGTTACCCCATTGGAAAATATGAGCCGCAGGCTTTTTCGCAGGAGCAAAAAGAAAAATGGTTGCTGGATATCCGGTTCCTGCCGGAAGAGCTGGAACGATCCCTGCTAAACCTGGATACAGTACAGCTGCATACGCCTTACCGCGATGGCGGGTGGACGGTACAGCAACTGGTGCATCATGTGGCTGATAGCCATATGAATGCGTATATCCGTTTCAAACTGGCATTAACGGAGGAGACACCCACCATCAAACCTTATGAAGAAAAACTGTGGTCGCAGCTGCCCGACAATGAATTGCCGGTCAACATTTCCCTCACATTGCTGCATGCGTTACACCAGCGCTGGTATGCAACCATCAGGAACCTGACACAGACAGACTGGGAAAGGATGGTGGTGCATCCTGAGCAGGGCAGAAAGATGAGCCTCTGGTTTCTTTTGGGTATGTATGCGTGGCATGGGAAACACCATACGGCACATATTCATTCATTACGTGAAAGCAAAGGTTGGTAATGGCAAAAGAATACAAAGCAGCAGACCTCGATTTGCTGAGGGATATGCGGTGGAAAACCTTGTCCTCGAAATACATTTACGACGACCGCTGGTTCCGCGCCCGCGCCGATAGCTGCGAGTTCCCTGATGGGAGGATCATTGAACCTTATTATGTGGTAGAACTTCCCAACTGGTGCAATACGATCGTGGTTACAGCCGAGGAACGGGTGATCCTGGTTCGCCAATACCGTTACCCCATCGATCAGACGATCCTGGAATTACCCGGTGGCGTGATAGAAAAAGGGGAAGATCCGAAAGCTGCTGCCAAACGCGAAATGGTGGAGGAGACAGGATATACTTCTGACGATATCGAGTTCCTGATGCAATCGTCGCCCAATCCTGCGGTAAACAACAATACGGCTTATTTTTTTCTTGCCAGAAATGCCGTGCCAACACCCAGCACCAATCCAGACCTGTTCGAAGATATCGACATCGTTTCTTTTTCCAGGCAGGAATTCGTAGAACTGGTAAGGGATAACCGATTGCTGCATGGGGTACAGGTAGGACCTGCCTATGCCGCTCTGGTGAAGCTGGGATGGTTGCAGTTTGTATAAAGTGCTGTTACATGACCTCGGCAGATAGCACAGGTGCTTTATCTTTTTACTTCCCCCACGAGGAACACACTTCCGCAAACCAGTACCAGATCGTTCTTATGTGCATGTGCAAGTGCCTGCTGCAAAGCGTCGTTCACATTGGGGTAGGTATTTCCTATCAATAGATGTTTGGCTGCTTTTTGCTGCAGGGGCACGGCGTCCAGTGCACGAGGTATCTGGGCCTGTGTAAAATAGTAAGTAGCGTCCTGTGGTAAGAGTGCCAGTACGGCATCCACATCTTTGTCTTTTACCATGCCGGTGATGATGTGCAGGTGGTCGTAATCGGTCAGTTCGAGCTGGCGGGAGATCTGTTTTACACCATCCACGTTATGTCCTACGTCCAGGATTACGGCCGGGTTGTTTTGTATCAGCTCCCATCTTCCATGTAAGCCTGTTAGTTTCTTTACATGCTGCAGGGCTTTCTGTATCGTGGCAGTATCAGTTCTCCATCCCTGCAAATGCAGCTGGTGTGCGGCTTCCAGCACCGTAAGCAGGTTTTTGGTCTGGTAGATGCCCGGAAGATCCAGTTGGAAGTGATGGTGTACGTTGGTGGTTTTGTCAACTACTTCCACTTTCAGCAGGTGGTGTTCATAATCCCATCCTGCCATCCATCTTTTTTCCTGTGCGTAAATGATAGGGGCACTTTTAGCGTAGCTGTCAAATACAGGCTTTGTTTCAGGTATCACTTCGCCGATCACTGCCGGTATATCTTTTTTGATGATGCCGGCTTTTTCTGTGGCTATCTTTTCCAGCGTATCTCCCAGCAGGTTCATATGGTCCCAGCCGATATTGGTAATCACGCTCAGTTCGGGTGTGATGATGTTGGTGCTGTCGAGCCGTCCGCCCAGACCTACTTCTATCACTGCCACGTCAACATCCTGTTGGGCAAAATGGTCAAAAGCCATGGCTACCGTGATCTCGAAAAAAGAGGGTTCTATTTCATTGATCAGGGGTTTGATGCGTTCTGTAAAATCGATAACGAATGCTTCTGAACACACCTGTCCGTTTATCTTGATCCGCTCCCTGAAATCCTTGAGGTGAGGTGAGGTATAGAGCCCTGTTTTGTAACCGGCTGTCTGCAAAATGGCCGCCAGCATATGGCTGGTAGAACCTTTACCATTGGTACCGGCGATATGGATGGTCTTGAATTTTTTCTGCGGATTGCCCAGCGCCTCGCACAAACGGATGGTATTGGTCAGATCCTTTTTAAAAGCGTCCGATCCAATACGGCTGAACATAGGCAGCCGCGTGAAAAGATAATGAAGTGTTTCCTGGTAAGTCATATGCTGCTGCAAATTAGGCAACAATACTTATCCGCGTAGCTTGAAATTGAATACCAGGGTACCCGTTTGTTCTTCTGCAGTTCCGCTGTTCAGTTTCAGGCTGCGTGCCTTGCGCAGGGCGATATTGCGGATGGCCTGGTTGGTAGTGGTGGTGCCGCGCTGGTTGACAACGGCCTGTATCACGTTCCCGGCTTTATCCACGGTGATGTCTACGGCTACTTTGGCGTTCTCGTTGAACTCATCCTCGAAAGAGGGTAGTCGGGTGATCCTTCGGCCATCGAGCCCGCTGCGGATACTGACACCGCCCGAACCGCCGCTGCCTCCACGACCACTGGCAGCATTGCCCTGGTAACTGTCTGAATTGGGATTACCGTTAGGGTTGCCCTGATCGCCTTTGCCACCGGCAATTCCCTGGTTCTGAACGCCATTGTAGCTGTCGGCACGGTTACCGCTGGTAGCTGTACTGGTACCACCTTTGAACAGGGCCTTGGGTTTAGGAGGGGCAGGCGTTGGGCTGTTTACCGGAGTAGGGTTGATCTTCCGGGTATTGGCAGGTGGTGTATTTACTGGTTTTACCACTGCTTTTTCCGGTTTATTCAGCGAAGGTGCGTCGCCGTCATCGTATTCATCCGCATGGATCTTTGGTTGATTGCCAGATTCGGATTGGGAACGGGGCGGTGCGGATTTACTGTCTTCTGTTGCTGAAGGTTCACCTGGCAGCTGGGGTGCAATATCACCCTCGCCGGTCTCGCTGTTGCCCAGGTTCACTTCAATACCCTCGCCAAAATCGGGCGGAGGTATCTGTGGAAGGGTCCATTGCAGGAAAAAGAATACCAGGAACACCAATGCACAAACCATGGCTGTGTATGCAGATGCTTTCAGGTTCTTTTCTTTCTCGAATGAGGCTGACATGGATGAATGATTGCTCATATCAAATGTACAGGTATCGGCTTAGGGAATACCCGATGTTGAAAATTACCACAATTGGTGGCGGGTAATCCACTTTTGGGGTATAAAGAAAGGTTAAGGTTGGGGGGAGGGTTAAAAGGGTTAAAATAGTTAAAAGGGGTAAAATAGTTAAAAGGAGTTGTGGTACTTTATTTAACCACTTTTAACGATTTTAACCCTTTTAACGAAACCCACGGAGCAGACTTACCTGAAAAAAGCGTCGTAGCCAAAACGGAGCAGGGTGGCCGTGATGACGAGGAGAAAGAATACCCGGATGAAACGGTTGCCCCGGGTGATGGCTAAACGGGCGCCTGTGATGCCGCCGATGCCATTGCAGATGGCCATTGGAACCGCGATCTGCCAGAGTATGGACCCTTTGAGCAGGAACAGGGTGATGGAGCCCATATTGGTGGCCAGGTTGATCAGTTTGGCATTGGCACTGGCATGCAAAAAATCAAATCCCAGCAGGGAGATAAAGGCGAGTACCAGGAAACTTCCGGCGCCGGGGCCGATAAAACCGTCATAAAAACCGATGATCAGGCTGATAAGTATGGCATAGAGCCATTCACGCCGGGTGGAATGGTCTTTCTGTGTGTGCAGGCCGAAATTCTTTTTGGTATAGGTGTAGATGGCCACGCCGATCAATACTACAAAAATCACCGGTTTCATGTAGCGGTTACTGATCATGGTCAGCACTTCCGATCCCGCAAAAGCAGCGATAAAAGCGAGCAGGCACATGACGGCCGCCATCGTCCAGTTGACGGATACTTTGCGCAGGTATTGCACCGTGGCAAAAGCGGTACCTGTAAAGGAGGGAATCTTCAACGAACCGATTACGGTGGCAACGGGAAACTGCGGAAGCATGACCAGTGATGCGGGGGTCTGTATCAGTCCGCCACCGCCCACAATGGCGTCTACAAATCCGGCAGAGAAAGCAAAACAACACAATAAAATCAGGGTAAGCGTATCCATCGGTTAGGCAAGATAAGTACTGTGTTATTTTCCGGCCTTATTTTTTTGAACGGTATTGGCCAGTATCAATCCCAGGATCACGAGTGAGCCGCTGATGATATGGATCCTGTTGATTTTCTCTCCCAGCAGCCAGACCGCTTCCAACACACTGAATACCGGTATGAGGTTTCCGAACAGGACGGTTCGGCCGGCGCCGATCTTTTGTATAGACAAGTTCCAGCATAAAAATGCGGTTACAGATGCACCGGCTCCCAGGTACAGGATAATACCCCATAACGACCAGTTCCATTTTGCCGGTGCTGCTGTTGCCCATTCAACAATAAAAAAAGGCAATAATAGTAGCGTTCCCGCCGCAAAGATGACAAACAGGAAGTTGATGGATGAGATACCGGCTGGCTTCTTACGTACCAATGTACTGTAAGCGGCAAACGCAATGGCCCCGGTAAGCACCCAGAGATCACCGGTTGAAAAGCGGAAAGCCTGCAGTGTTTGCCAGCTTCCGCGGGACAAAAGCAGCAGGATGCCGGATAAACAGATCAGCATACCGGTGATGCGAAGTCCTCCGGGCTTGTCTTTCAGAAAAACAGCTGTCAATACCGTTGCGAAAATAGGAGAGGATGTGGTGCCGATCAATGCCAAATTGATGGCGGTAGTATAATGTCCTGCAATGTAAATACAGGTATTGAAAATGGTGATGCCACTCAATGCTACCCAAAACAAATATTTTGCATGCAGCTTCACCGTTACTTTTTCTTCTTTGAAACGGCGCCAGGCAAAAGGAGCGATCAGCAGGGTTGCCGTAAGCCATCGGAGAAAAGCCAGGCTGACAGGGCCGATCAGTTCGCTCACCCCCCTTGCCACCACAAAATTGCCCGACCAGATCACAGCCGCTAAAATTGCCAGTACAATACCGGCGTATGTGTCTTTTGCGGAATGGGGGATGGTCATACAGGTTAGATCGGGTGCTGTAAGCTTGATTGATGATTACTGGATTATTGTGCGTAGCGTTCTCCTCCCGCAAAATCATGTTCATAATCACCTTTGATCCTTTCCATAGAGGGGTTGAAATAACCGAAACGCAGCTTCGGAAACTCATCCCTGAGCAGGTCCATCAGCTGTTTTACACCCAGCATTTCACCGGTTTCGTGTACGCCTATCTTACCCATGTACCAGTCAGGGTCGATATTGAAATTCCGCCACTGGATCATACAGAGATCGGTATCGATAATGAGTTTGCGTAATGCCTCATATTCTTCTACGGTATCGGTCATACCGGGAAACACAAAATAATTGATACTGGTCCAACCACCATAACCACGTACCACTTTCAGGCTCTCAATGATATCTTCGAAACGGTAATTGTTGGGGCGGTAATAGGGTTCGTAAATATGTTTTCTGGCAGAGTTGGTGCTTACGCGTATGCTGTTCAGACCCACTTCGCACAGGGCTTTAACAGCATCGGGCCTGGAGCCATTGGTGTTGATATTGATACTTCCTTTTGGCGTGTGTTTACGGATCTCGATGATGGCTTCGCGGATGGTTTCCCACATCAGTAAGGGTTCCCCTTCGCAACCCTGTCCGAAACTGACAATCGGAAAAGGTGCATTCATCAGGTGCGGTACGGTAAATTCAACGATCTCTTCTGCCAGTGGTTTGAACGTGAGCCTGTCCTGTGTGGATACGATCGTTTCTTCTGCCGGCTGAAAAGAGATGCAGCCAATACAGTTGGCATTACAAGCAGGTGATGTGGGCACGGGACATTCCCATCTGCCCAGTGAAAAGTTACGGGCCGCCGGGCAATGATACGTCTTACAGCAGTTCTCCATCAGGTGTTTCACCAGTCTGTTCTCAGGATAGGCTTTTAACAGATGCTGTGTGCCTGTTTCTATTTTTTCGTCATCATAGCCGGCACATTCCTGGCGGATATCTTTTTCTATGCGTACTGCCGGTACATAATGTTTGTTGTTGAACCATCCAACTGCCGTATAGCAGAACAGGGGAAGGGTAGGTGCATCGGGTAAGGTTTCATAGGCGGCAATATATAAGCCGGTATGTGCCGGTGGAATGAATGCCGCAACGGCCCATCCTTTTTCACACAAACGCATGTCGCCCGTTTTCACATCGATACCAATGCCGCGCCTTCCCGGCAATTCGTATAAATTACCTCCTTCGGGTAATTCTATCCATTCTTCTGTGGGGATGGGAAAAGCATCCCAACCGGCTCGACCAACCGCATACAGCGTATTGTCTTCAAAAATATTTCCATTTCCGTCTGAATACAGCAGGAAGGGTGATTGTGTAATGGCCATGTAAAAATTGTAAGTATAAAACTTCGGCTTCCGCATCAGGCATTCAGCCGGATCCTGCAAAATTCGTTAAATTCTGCTTCTTCTTTGTCAGAACTGCTGGATTCTATGTCTTTCTGTATGAGTTTATTGTTTTTCAGGTCAATGGTAAGGATCCCGTCTTTCAGCACTACATGATTGATCTGTTGCCAGTTATAGTGTTTTTTGGGGAACGAGTTGATCAGGATCCCCTCATCATAAAAAGCGATTTCCTGTGGGAATTTCACCTGTTTTTCCGAAACCACTGCCAGGAAATAGAGGATGGGTATCCAGTGAAGCTGGAACAGGGATCCCAGTCCAATGGTGGCAAAGAGCAGTCCCAACCGGTAATACGGGATCTCTCCTTTTTTGGCCTGAATGGTACAACGGATCCACCAGCCAACAATACCCGCAATCAGAACGATCAGGAACAGGCTGAACCAGGTAAAAGGAATCAGGAAAACGGTATAACCCAGTATAGCAACAGCTATCATCAGCATAAAACGGCTGATCAGGTCAACCAGCAGGTAACCGGGTCTGCGAAGTACAATGATATAGTCGTATGTTTTCATGCCGGTAAGTTAGGATTGATTATTGACCAGCAGGTTGCATAAACGCCATAAAATGCGTGCGCCCACGTTGCTGTCCCAGTCGGTTTGCCCCACGCCGATCTCTACCAGATCAAAACCGATCAGTTTACGTCCGCTTGCGGTAATCTTTTTAATGAGGTAAAAGATCTCTTCTGTTTCAAAACCACCAGCTACCGGGGTACCGGTATTGGGACAGTATTTCCTATCCAACCCGTCTATATCAAAACTGATATAGACCTGTTGCGGCAGGTGTTCTATGATCTCCTCAACGATCTGTTTCCAGGTTTCGCCCTCAAAAAGCCTTTCCTTGATATGTTTTTCCTGGTAAGCGATCACTTTATAATTGCTGTTGCAGATCAGGTTCCATTCTTCTTCCGAATAATCGCGGATACCTACCTGTACCAGTTTGCTCAGCGAGGGTATTTCCTGCAGGGCATTGTACATGACCGATGCATGTGAGTAGGTGAAGTCTTCGTAAGCCTTGCGCAGGTCGCAATGGGCATCGAGCTGCAGTACCCCGAAATCGCCATATTGTTCACCCAGGGCTTTCATATAACCCAGTGAAGTACTGTGGTCACCGCCAAGCAGACCTACCAGTTTTCCCCTGCCAAGCAGTTCCTTGCTTTGGTCAAATACCCATTGGTTCAACATACGACTGCCTTCATTGATATCTTTCAGGCTCTTACACATGAACTTATTCTTGTCTATCAATTCGCCGCGGGAGATATAGTCAATGTAGAGTTCTGCTTCTTTGCGCAGGTAATCGCTTTTCATGAGTACTTTCCTGTCAACACTACGCATGAAAAAACCTTGTTTCCAGCCATGGTCACCATCTACATCAAAAAGGTCTACCTGTTTGCTGGCTTTAAAAATATGTTCTGCTGCACGGGAAGTGCCGGCGCCGTAACTAACGGTTACTTCCCAGGGTACGGGAAGAATGATAAGACGGGCATCATCTTCTGAAAAGGGGAGGCCAAAAATGTTATTGTTGGGGTTGCCTACACCGTTGGGATCAAATTGCGATAAATCGGCCATGATAGTTCTTATAATTGCAAACAGCCCGCAAATTTAGCGGCTATTTTCCGAATTTGGCCAAGATTAATCTGTTTAGGCAAACAGGTGGAAAAGCTTACACAAAATACCCGGTTTAGGCAGGTTGCCAAAGGGTTGTGAAAATGATAACAGATTTTAACAACCCGGTGAATAATCAGCCGCTCTTGCCAACTCATTTTGGGCTACTTTTGCAGCATAAAGGGAACGCTATGAAGAAAACGCATATCATCGTACTCGTATGTATTGCTGCTGCCATTGTGGTGCTGATCAGTTATACCGGCGATCTGACCACTTATGAAACCATTGCTTCTGCCAAAGAGAAAGAGGGTAAGTTCGTGAACCTGATTGTTAAACTGGACAAAGCCCAGCCGCTCGAATATGATGCCGTTAAGAACCCCAATTATTTAACATTTACCGCTGTAGATACACTGGGTAACAATATCAAAGTAGTGTATCACAATAATAAGCCTACGGATATGGAGAAAAGCGAACGCCTGGTTTTGAAAGGCCGCGTTCAGGGCGATCATTTTGAATGTAAGGATATCCTGCTCAAATGTCCTTCCAAGTACAAAGACGATCCGAAAGCCAATAAGAACATTCAGGCCGCATCCTAAACTGCAAAAGCAACCTGTTTATCCAGTGCTGCATTTCCTTACCAGAACCTACGCTACATGAATTATATCGGAGAACATTTATTGCCGGGACAGATCGGGCATTTTTTTGCCGTACTATCCCTGGTGGCGTCTTTATTGGCTACCATCGCGTATGCACTTGCTTTCAGAACCCGCGAGCTCACGGATAAGCAGAGCTGGATACGGCTGGCGCGGGGATTGTTCCTGGCAGAGACCATTAGTGTGTTGGCCATGTTCATCACGCTGTATTATATCATCTCGCATCACCTCTTCGAGTATAAATATGCTTTCACTCACAGTGATATGAGTCTGCAGGTAGAATACCTGCTGGCCTGTTTCTGGGAAGGACAGGAAGGTAGTTTCATGTTATGGAGTTTCTGGCATTGCGTGCTCGGATGGATCCTGATCTGGAAGTCGAAAGAATGGGAGAGTGGCGTGATGATGGTGATCAGTTTTGCGCAGTTCTGTCTTGCCACCATGATTATCGGGATTTATTTCTTCGGTAATAAAGTGGGCAGCAGCCCGTTTGTGTTATCACGTAATGAAGGGTTCTTTGACCAGGCGCCGATCTTTAAGGATATGATGACGGGTGCCTTACGGGCAGATTACCTTACCCTTATCAAAGACGGTTCGGGCCTGAATACCCTGCTGCAGAATTACTGGATGGTGATACACCCGCCGGTGCTCTTCCTTGGTTTTGCTTCTACCATTGTTCCATTTGCGTATGCGATAGCAGGCCTGTTATCCCGTAAACACGAATGGATCAAACCCTCTTTGCCCTGGGCTTCTTTTTCTGCAGCTATGCTGGGAACCGGGGTTATGATGGGTGCTGCCTGGGCGTATGAAAGTTTGTCTTTTGGTGGTTACTGGGCATGGGACCCGGTTGAAAATGCCTCACTGGTACCCTGGTTAACCCTTGTTGCCGGTTTGCATACCAACCTGATCTACCGGAATAGCGGTTACTCGCTAAGGCCCACTTATTTCTTTTATATCATCAGTTTTATCCTGGTATTGTATTCCACTTTCCTCACCCGCAGCGGTATTCTGGGCGATACTTCGGTGCATGCTTTTACCGATCTGGGGATGAATGTGCAACTGCTTCTTTTTGTACTGGTATTCCTGCTTCCTGCCTTGTTCCTGTATTTCAGGGAATACAAGCGGATCCCGGCTATTGTAAAGGAAGAAAATACGTATAGCCGTGAGTTCTGGATCTTTATCGGTTCGCTGGTGTTGTTCCTGTCAGGTATCATCATCATATCCAAAACATCGGTACCGGTGGTGAACAAGGTACTGGGAACCAATATCGCTCCCCCGGAAGATGTGGAGTTCGCGTATAACCAGATCCAGGTTTTTGTGGCTATCGTGGTAGGATTACTTACCGCGGTTGCGCAATACCTGAAATACAAGGATACCCCCAAGGCTTTCTTCGGGAAAAAAATATGGGTTCCTACATTAATTGCTGTGCTGATCAGTCTTTCCATCAGCCTTTTTGCCAATGTGAGTTATGATAAAAAGGGCCCCGGTTTCCTTTTTGCCATCCATATGGCCATTTTTGCTTCAGTATATGCCGTGGTGGCCAATGCCTCTTATATCTGGCTGGGATTAAAGGGCAAGCTCAAAACTGCAGGTGCATCGGTGGCCCACGTTGGTTTCGGATTGGTGCTGGTAGGGATCCTGATCTCTTCCAGTAAAAAAACAGTGCTCAGCTGGAATACGACCGGTGTCACACCTTTGCAGGGCGATCCCAAAGCCAAGGGTAATCCTGCCGGCGATCCCGCAGAAAATATTACGCTGTTCAAAACAGTGGCGACGGATATGGGTAAATTCATGGTGACTTACACAAAAGATACCCTGAACCCGCTTGACCGCAAACGTTATTTCGAAATAGATTTTGTTGCCAAGAAAGGGGGAGAACATTTCAAGCTGTACCCGGATGTGATCAAACAGAACAAGGGAGGTGAAGGATTCTCGGCCAATCCTGCTGCCAAACATTACTGGCACAAGGATATTTTCGTTTATATCACATCTTTCCAGGAGAATAACCGAGAGGATACGACCACTTTCCGCAACCGGGAGGCCAAAGTGGGGGATACCCTGTTCTATGGTAACGGTTTTATGATTCTGAACAAGGTGGAAATAAACCCTGCTGAATTAAAGAACAAAGTGTTACCAGGCGAAACTTCCCTGTTCCTGGATATGACCGTGATCTCCAAAGATGGCCGCAGGTATCCCGTTAAACCGGGTATTGCACTCAAAGGCATGGAACTGCGCGGGTTACCTGATTCGGTGCTTTCTCAAAGCCTGGTACTCAAGTTTAACCGTGTGCTCGACCAGAATACCGGTAAACTGGAGATCGGCGTAAAGGAAAGTGGCGCCATTACCGACCTGATCACCCTGAAAGTATATGAATTTCCTATGATCAATGTGTTATGGCTGGGCGTGGTAGTGATGGTGGTGGGTTTTGCCATGTCGGTCCGCCAGCGGCTCAGGGAGTCGGGCAGGGGGGCTTTACGGGTTTCTTAACATCTTATCAGGTTACTTTTTGGGACCAGACAGCATTAATAAGCGCAGAACTGTCTATTTTTAAGTCGTTTGAAGCGTTTATTGTCACATATCATCCTTCCCTGTATGCTGGCTGCCGGCGGGTTGTTTCCAGGTAAACTGGCTGCACAAACCCATGGTATTTACGATACCGTAAAAGTGTACGCCTATGTTACGCCAGAAGGGGATACCATTCCTTATGGCGGTTATCTCCCTTCGGTAGAAGTGTATGGGCGCATGTCAAAACAATGGCGCAATTACTGGGCCGACTGGACCCGCCTCCGCAATGCCGTGTACGTTACTTATCCGTATGCAAAGAGGGCCGGTTTCATCATGAATGAGATCAATGCGAAGCTGGTGAATGTATCAGACCGCAAACAGCGGAAAGCCATCATCAAATCGAGGGAGCGGGAACTGAAAAAAGAGTTCACGGACAAGCTCACCAATCTCTCCGTGTACCAGGGAAAAGTGCTGATGAAACTGATCTATCGCGAAACGGGTAATAACTGTTACGAGATCATTGATGAATACAAAGGGTTTATCAGTGCTGCTTTCTGGCAGACCGTAGCAGTATTGTTCGGCAGTAACCTGAAACAGAACTATGACCCCCGCGGTAAAGATCTTGACATGGAAAAGATCGTGCGTGATGTGGAGCGCATGTATGGTTACCGAAGCTCTGCCCCATAATCCTGTAATGCTTTTAGGAAGGTTGTTCTGGGGATCATTTCTGCACCCAGACTGGCCAGATGATCTGTGTATACCTGGCAATCGACCAGGTAGATATTTTCTTCTCTTAGCTGCTGTACAAAAAGGATAAACGCAAACTTACTGGCATTGCTGACTTTGCTGAACATACTTTCACCAAAGAACAGCCTGCCCATTTTGATCCCGTACAAACCGCCCACCAGTTCATCACCCAGCCAGGCTTCGGCACTATGGGCATATCCCATTTTGTGTAATTGGTTAACGGAAGCTTCCAGTTCATCAGTGATCCAGGTGCCGTCCTGTCCGGGACGCTGCAGTTCTTTGCAGTGCTGTATCACCTTCGGGAAAGCCTCATCTACGGAGAACCGGAATGTTTTTTTCCGGATCAGTGCCTGCATGCTCTTGCTCACTTTCAATTTGTCCGGAAACAGTACAAAACGGGGATCAGGACTCCACCAGAGGGGTGTGTCATCGCTGTACCACGGAAAGATCCCTTTTTGATAAGCCAGTAACAATCGCTCTGCACTCACATCTCCGCCTATTGCCAATAATCCATCCTCCATTGCATCTTCCACAGGAGGGAACCAAATTGTGTTATTGAGAACATGAAGGGGCAAGGGCGGGAATTAATTAGTAATGGATAATTAGTAGTTAGTAATTGATCATAAGCCTATACCGAAGGAGCAGTTTTAATGAATGACAATAACTTTTAATTATTAACTATTAATTACTGATTGCCCGTCACAGCTTCGATCGTGGCACCGATACCTCTGTCGGTGATGGCATCACACATGGGTTTCAGCGTGTCGTAGTCGCCTTTTTTTACAGCGTATTTACCTTGTGTATGGATGAGCAGGGCACATTGCTCTGCCTGTTCTTCCGTATGACCACAGACACGGATCAGGGTTTCGATGACCCATTCAAAAGTGTTGACCTCATCATTCCATACCACCAACTGGTAGGAATTTGCCAGTTCGGTCAGGGTATCCTGCTCGCTTTCCTGTAAGGGTCTTGTAGCTGCTTCGTAACTCTGCCACATCATGTCGCAAAGTTAATTCCTATCCTGTTTATCGGAAAAAAAGTTCATGGATTTATGTAAAGCGTTAATTGATAAGGGATGGAGGAGTGTATATGGGAGATGGTCTCACTCTTTCAGCAGCCTGCGTTTCAGTTTTCGGCTTCCTTGTTGGTTATTGTATAAAATAAGCAGGCAGCCATCGAGAGGGACTGCCTGCCTATATAAACGCATTTGGGTCGGTTACTCAATTCCAGCCGCCGCCCAGGGCTTTATAGATATTCACCTTAGCTTCCAACTGTTTCAGTTTGATCTCGATCAAGTCTATTTTGGAATCCAATGCCTCCCGCTGCGTCAATAACACTTCAATATAGTCGGCCCTGGCAGAACGGAAAAGGTTGTTTGAGATATCGATTGATTGCGTTAGAATCTCTACTTCCCTGGCTTTTGTTTCATAACTCCTGGTGTAGTTCTCCATTTGGGAAAGTTGGTTCACTACTTCCATATGTGCATTCAGGATCGATCTTTCAAAATGATATGCCGACTGGATCTGCCTGGCATTGGCATTGAAATAACTGGCTTTGATGGCATTCTTGTTAACCAGCGGTGCTACCAGCTCGCCGCCTACATTATAAAGGATCGATGCAGGTCTGATCAGGTATAACGGGTTATAGGCCTGGAAACCCAGTCCTGCCTTAAGGCTGAAAGAAGGATAGAAATTGGCTTTTGCAACCGTAACATCCAATCTGGCCGCTACCAGTTCTAATTCTGCCTGACGGATATCAGGACGGTTTGCCAGCAGTTGTGAAGGCACTCCTGCAAAAATCGGATCGTAAACCAGGTTGTTGAAATCAGCGGTATTCCTTGCGATGGGTTGCGGGAAACGGCCTGTTAAAAAATTGATCCTGTTCTCTGCTTCTACGATTTTCTGCTGGATCTCGTATTGCATGTTCTTTGTGTTGAGCAATTGGGCTTCGAATCTGTTCACCGCCAATTGCGTCACTTTGGCCGCTTCTTTCTCCAGCTTCACTAACTGCAGGGCATTCTTTTGCAATTCAACGTTCTGTTGTATGATCAGCAATAGATTATCAAGCCCCATTAACTCGTAATAGGAGCTGGCGATCTCAGCGATGATATTGGTGACCGCAAAATTTCTTCCCTCAACACTGGACAGGTACCTGAGTGCGGCAGCTTTTTTGGCATTGTGTAATTTATGCCACACATCAAGTTCCCATGAGAAAAAAGTCCCTGCCATAAAGTCGCCGAAGTACCTGGGTCCTTTGTCCGGGTTGGTTTTTAAGTCCTCTTCTGACAGGCCGTTCCAGGTATACTTTCCTTCTTTTATCCTGGCTGCTGTTCCGCCTATGTTCAGGAATGGCAGGTATTCTCCTTTTTTCGCCATCACTTCATTTTTGCTCATTTCAATTTCCTGTAAAGTGATATTGAGCTCCTGGTTATTCCTCAATGCGGTATCTATCAGTGCAATCAGGTAAGGGTCTTTGAAATAATGGGCCCATTTGATATTGGCTGCGTTGACAGTGTCCTGCGAATTGTTATAAGCCGCAGGGGTCATCCTGTTCTCTGTTTTGCCTGTAATAGCAGGTGTTTTGCAGGCGATCATCAGAACGATGCCAAGTATGGGCCAACTGTATTTATGGATATTTTGGTTTGTCATTTTCTGTTTCTGATTCGTTTGATAATTTTTTGGATCTGTTTGCTGAGCGCACTGTCGGAATGGTTTTCTACAAAATCCTCACTCAGCGGATTTTTGTCTTCATCCCAGATCAGGCTTTTGCCTTCCTGCAGTTTTCCGAATATGAAGTATAGTCCCGGCACGATGATCACGCCGAAGATGGTTCCGAATAACATACCACCCAGCGCAGAAGCGCCAATGGTGTGGTTGCCGACTGCGCCTGGTCCTGTTGCAATGACCAATGGTATCAAACCTGCGATGAATGCAAAAGAGGTCATTAAGATAGGGCGAAACCTGGCTTTGGCACCTTCGATCGCAGATTGAAGAATGGTAGCACCCTGGTTGTTCTTCTGAACAGCGTATTCAACGATCAATACGGCGTTCTTTCCAAGCAATCCAACAAGCATGATGATACCTACCTGCGCATAAACATCGTTTGCTAATCCCATTGATTTTAGCAGCAAGAGTGATCCGAATATGCCGGGAGGAAGAGAAAGTAATACCGCAAAGGGCAGGATAAAGCTTTCATATTGTGCAGCCAGTATCAGGTATACGAAAAACAGTACCACAAGTAACAGGTACAGTGCTTCATTCCCCTTTTTGGCTTCATCGTATGAAATCCCTTCCCAGGCAATATCATAGCCCCGGGGAAGGGATTGTGCAGCCACTTCTTTAATAGCCCTGATGGCATCACCGGAAGAATACCCTTTGGCAGGCATACCGTTGATCAATGATGAGATGTATAGGTTGTAACGCGATATTTCATTCGGCCCCTGCGTCTTTTTAATGGTCATGAACGCGGAATAAGGCACCATTTCACCATGATCATTTTTGATGAACATGTTTAAAATGTCTGATGGCTGTTTCCTGAATTCAGGGCCGGCCTGCGTATAAACTTTATAGAAGTTATTAAAACGAATGAATCCCTGTTCATAGGTGCTTCCGATCATGATGTTCAGGTTTTCCATGGCATCGCCGATGGAAACACCTTTTTGCATGGCCAGCTTGTTGTCTACCAGGATCTCATATTGCGGGTACTTGGCCGAGTAAAAAGCAAACAGACCGTTTAACTCCTTCCTTTTCTGCAAGGCAGCAAGGAATGCCTGATTCACCCTGTCGAACTCCTGGTAATCCGGGTCGCTGCTTTTATCCAGCAACCGAAGCGCAAATCCGTCAGAAGCGCCATAACCCGGTACGGCAGGGGGCTCAAAATACTCGATATGGGCAGGAAGATCATTTGATTTCTCCTCTAACTCTCTGATGATCTCTTTCACGGATTGTTTCCGTTCAGACCAGTCTTTCAGGTTGATCAGACAGGTTCCGGCATTGGAGCCCCTTCCTTCTGTGAGGATCTCGTAACCGGCAAGTGCTGTAACGGATGAAACGCCTGCTACCTGCTTTGCCAAGAGCTGGAGTTTCCTGGATATTTCATTGGTACGTTCCAGTGTTGTACCCGGAGGGGTTTGAATGATGGCATAGATCTGTCCCTGGTCCTCATTGGGAATGAACCCGGCAGGGAGTGTTTTGTTGATCCCCAGAATTCCTAATGCGAATGCGATCAGGACCCCGTAAGTAATGAGCTTCCGGTTTACGATCAGGGAAAGGAACCGGGTGTACCTGCCTGTGACCCTTTCGAATTTGTTGTTGAACCAATCAATGAAGAGGGTGACGGGTGTTTTCCTTTTCGGTTTCTTATGCGTATTCTTCAGCAGGATGGCGCATAAAACCGGCGTAAGGGTAAGCGCCACAAAACCCGATATCAAAATGGCGCTGGCCATTGTTAATGAGAACTGGCGGTAGAGCACACCCACAGGTCCGGGCATGAAAGCTACCGGAACAAACACGGAAGTCATCACCAGGGTAATAGCGATGATGGCGCCACTGATTTCCCCGACTACTTTTTTCACTGCCGCAAAGGCCGATAGGTTCTCTTCTGCCATCTTCACGTGCACGGCTTCCACCACCACAATCGCATCATCCACCACCACACCGATCGCCAATACCAGTGCGAACAGCGAGATCAGGTTGATGCTGATGCCGAAGAAACTCATCAGGGTAAAAGCCCCGATCAGCGACACGGGAACAGCCAGGATAGGAATGATCGTGGAGCGGAGATCGCCCAGAAAAATAAATACGACGATGGCTACCAGTACGAAGGCTTCCAGTAAAGTGTGTAACACTTTTTCAATGGACGCATCTACGAATTTCGATACATCATAATTGATCTCATAATCAATTCCGGGCGGGAAGTCCTTTTTCAGCTCCTCCAGTTTCGCCTTCACTTCATCAATCACCATGCTGGCATTGCTGCCCGGGTTCTGTTTCAGCACCAATGAGGCTGAAGGGTGACCGTCTTTATTTGAGTAGATATCCACAAATTCGCTTCCAATCTCCACTTCCGCTATGTCTTTCAGCTTTAACGCTTCCCCATCAGGATTGGCTTTGATAATGATATTCTCATACTGTTCCGGTTTATTATACCAGCCCTTGTAGGTAAAAACATATTCCTGCGATTGCGCCTTTTTTCCTGAGCTCAGACCCACTCTTCCGGGCCTGGCAAGTACGCTTTGTTCGTCAATCGCTTTCAATACCTCGTCGGCAGACAGGTTATAGGCCCTCATCCGTTCAGGATTCAGCCATACACGGATGGCGAATGCTCGGCTACCGATTGCCTGAGCAAAGCCCATACCTTTGATACGCTGCAGCTCAGGTAACACAAATGTATTGGCGTAGTTGAATAAAAACTTTTCATCAACACTGTTGCTCTTGCTGTAAAGGTTTAAATACATCAGCATGCTGGGTTGTAACGGAGAAATGATTACTCCCTCACGTTGCACCAGTGGCGGAAGATTGGTCATTACCTGGTCAACCCTTGATTTAACCCTTACAGCAGCCAGCGTAGGATCGGTTCCGGGTTCAAACACGATATCGATACTGGCTTCACTGGCACTGGTGGCATCAGACAACATGTATTGCATGCCCTGCACACCGTTGATGGCACGTTCCAGGATAGTGAGGGTTGATTTTACCAGTACATCCGCATTGGATCCGGGAAATTCGATGAAGATGGTTACCCTGGGTGGGGCAATCTCCGGGAACTGTGCCACAGGGGATGATTTGATTGCCAATAACCCTGTGAAAATGATCAGTACAGATAAGGCGATGGCAAGAACAGGCCTTTTAATAAACTTATTAAACATTATTCAGTTTTTTAGCTCTTGCCTTATTCGGCATGTAATTTTTTTAATTCCATCAGTTCTTTTTCAAAAGGAACCAATTCATAGGTTATTTTCTGTTTGTCCCGCACTTTGCCCAATCCTTCTGCAAGAATCTTGTCTTTGGAACCGAGACCTGAGGCAACGATATACAAATGCGGTAATTCCTGCGATATTGTGATCTGCCTGGCTTCCAGCACATTGTTTTCATTGACTACATAAACAAACTTCTTATCAAGTACATCGAATGTTGCTTTTTGAGGTATGAGGATGGCTTTCTTCAGGGGAACGGGCATCCGTATATTACCTGTTTCGCCGTGGCGCAGGATACCTTTCGGGTTGGGAAATGCCGCTCTGAAGGCAATATTGCCTGTTTCGTTGTTGAAGTCTGCTTCGATCGTTTCTACCACACCGGGTAAATGGAACCGCTCACCATTGGCCATTTGCAGTTGCACCTGTTGCTGGCTTTTGGGTTTCGCCTTCTGTATATAATTCAGGTATTCCGCTTCCGGTACATTGAAGTACACCCACATTTTGCTGTTATCAGAAAGGGTAGTAAGCAGTTCGCCTTCATCGATCAGGCTGCCCAGCCGCTTGTAAAAGCGATCCATGAAACCATTAAAAGGTGCACGGATTTCTGTAAAACCAAGATGCGCTTTTGCCAATGCCAGTTCCGCCTTTGCTTTGTTGAGTTTGGCCTTATTCAGGGATAGCTCGTTCTGGGAAACCACGTTATTGTCGGCCAGAGCCCTGGAATTATTGTATTCGATCTCTGCAAAGTCCATTTCCGCCTTTGCTTTCTCCACTTCGGCCTGGTAGATCACGGGCATAATCTTGAACATGAGTTGTCCTTTTGTAACGTACTGACCCTCGTCCACAAAGATCTTTTCGAGGTAGCCCTTTTCCTGGGAACGTAATTCGATATGGCTGGCAGAACGAATCTGGCCAACATACTCATTGTAAATAACCGTATCGGTTTCTGCCGGAGAGGTAACCAGAAATTTGCTTTCGGTTTCTGCTGCTTCTTTTTTCTCTGCACAGGATGAATACAAAAGGGAAGTGGCCACAAAGGCGAGAATGAAAATCCGCTTCATTAAAGTAGTGATTGTATTGAAATGAATAATAGTTGCGTTGATAGGAATATCCTATGCTGCGGCATGTGTATGTCTATGAAGTAGGAGACCCCATAGTACAAGAGGTCTCAAAAGGAAACCGTATTAAGCGATGTGATTCTTCCAGGAATGGTGGAGAATAAAAAAAGGGATCAGCGGCTGTTGCTGAACAGAAGAATTTAATTGTAAATAGCGGATCTTCTGCATGTAATCGTGGCCAAGTTGGTCTGTGGGAGATTGCAGGGCAGGGGCGCTGTAAAGTTCCGGTTCATTGTTTTGTCTGTCCTCATCCTCTTCTTCATCTGCTTCCATTTCTGTTGCGCCGTGCGAAGGTTCCTGGGTAAGCAGGGAGGATTCTCCTTGTGCCTGTTTGGCGGTAAGCAGCCTGGACGCTACTTTCTGGCTACCGAATATGTTACCGGAGAAAGAAAAGGGGTGAAACTGCTGAAGAAAAAAAGTGAATGCGAAAACAACCAGAAAAAGTTGTTTCATGATCATTCCTGCGAGCGATAAGCCTTGTTGACTTAGGGGGCTATGTGTAAACTTTTTTTGCATCCGGCGGGCGAAAGTACTATAAATCCTATTAATGATCGTTTTGGGTGTTATGATAGCCCTTGACTTTAATTAATGTTTAAGGAAAGCAGGAGTGTCACAAACATCTTGATGGCAAATGCCTGGCTTGGGTGATGTAAGCCAGATGGCAGAAATAAAAAAGCGTTTACAGATGTTGGTCGTGTAAACGCTTTTATTATGTGGGAGCACACGGGTTCGAACCGCGGACCCTCTGCTTGTAAGGCAGATGCTCTAAACCAGCTGAGCTATGCTCCCTTTTTTGTTGGGAGTGCAAAAATAGGGTCTGAACCGTATCCTCCAAAAAAAAGTTTCAATTTTTTTGAAATTAATTTAGTTGCACTGCCGGAAGCCGGTAATGCTGGCTGTCATACACAAACAATTCCTCTATATGATAGTTCCAGTATTTGTATAGCGGCGATTTAGCCAGGTAGCCGTCTGCTTCTGCTTTGGTTTCCGTGTTTACAGTGATCCAGCAGGTCTGGCTTTCCATACTTACGGCATAACTGTCAATAATGCCTTTATTGATGAGGTAATTGATGTAGGTACGGTGCGGTGGAACAAACGACATGAACTGATCATCCATCGTAAACTTGATTATTGCCTGGAATTTCTTCATGCTGCTTCATTTTACTGTTTTTACCGCTGCAAGATCCGTGCAACGGTGTTATCAGATGGCAAACTGGCAACCGATAGGCCGATAAACTGCATTTATAGCAGTATTTTAGCACCACGCTAAATGTACAGGTATATGCTGAGAACAGTCGGACTGCTTTTATTATCCAATATCTTTATGACGTTTGCCTGGTATGGGCATCTGAAAGACAAAGGATTACCGCTTTGGAAAGCCATTCTGGTCAGCTGGGGTATCGCTTTTTTTGAATATTGCCTGATGGTACCTGCCAACCGGTTGGGATTTGCAAACGGCATGAAAGGTTTCCAGTTAAAGATCACCCAGGAAATCATCACCCTGTTGGTGTTTTCGGTTTTTGCGGTCTGGTATCTGAAAGAACCTTTTCAGACCAAATACCTGATCAGTTTTCTCTTCCTGGTAGGAGCTGTTTATTTCGCCTTCCGGAAATAAAATAACAAGGGGCATCCCGTTGCCGGTCTGCCCCCGTTTTACCCTGCTGCATAAGAAAAAGGTTAGCCGTTGGAGGCTTGTTTCCGGTCTTTTATTTTCTTTCGTAAACGTAGTTTCTGCTCGGGAGACAGGCTGTCTGTCCGGTGCTTCATTTTCTCTTTCAGCGCCGCTTTTTCTTCCGGAGACATTTTTTGCAGTTTATCCCTCATTGCTTGCTTCTTCACCGCCATACTGTCTGCCCGTTGTTTCATTTTTTCCTTGAAAGCTGCTTTTTGTTCAGGAGAAAGGCTGTCGAACCTGGCACGCATCTTGTCCCTCATGTCTTTTCTTTTACTCATCATGCTGTCTGTCCGGTGCTTCATTTTCTCTTTGAAGGCTGCTTTCTGTTCCGGTGATAGGCTGTCGAACCTGGCACGCATCTTTTCTCTCATCTCTTTCCGCTGTTCTATGCGGAGGCTGTCCTTCATGCCTTTGTGACCGCCTTTTTGTGCAGACACCTGCAAAAAGCCGGCACCTGCCAGTAACGTGAGAACGATCAGTTTCTTCATATCCTTTTTTAATGAGACGGGAGTTGGCGTAAAAAGTTTAATCCGGGTGGGACAGAAGTGCATTTTCACCGCAGAGCCGCAGAGGGGCGGGGAGGTGCGCAGGGAATCTGTTGGCACCCCGGTGGCTCTGCAGTGCACAGAAGGACTCACAGAAGAGTAACTCTCCGCGTAAACGCATGCGCTCTCAGTGGCTCTGCGGTGAAAAAGATCACCAGACCAATTTCGCGATCCTGCCATTGCTACCCGCCAGAAAAACAGCTTTACCTTTTTTGGCTTTCTGGCATACATGATAACTTTCTTTGGAGATAAGCTCCCAATTATTACCCCCGTCTTTCGATAGGTCAACGCCGGATGTGCCGCAGGTAAGCAGGTGGTTCTTATCCAGATAGATTACACAGGAGCGGTAGCCATGCGGTGGGGTCTGTGGAACCTGATACTTACTGGGTCTATATCCATTGGCCGGATCCAGGGTAAAGAACACACTATTCCCCTTGCTGATGGTGTCTTTTGTAAAATCGCCGCCCACCACAAAACCGTATCTGTCTTTGTAAAGCGCCAGTGAATTGGCCCCTGTTGAGCTTTGTCCCTGCAGGATAGGCAAACTGTCTGCACCCATATTATGCAAGAGCCGGGAAACTTTGCCTCCGGAAGCCAGCACAAAATGGTTGAATCCGAAAGTATGCATGGCAAGATTGGAACCGCTTGATGCAAAAAAAGCTTCTCCTTCATTGGCTGTAATACCCCTGCCATCGGGCCGGGGTGAACTCATTTCCCAGGTATCGCCGCCATCTCTAGTTAGCGCCAGAAAGATCTTTCCCTGAATGGGGTCACCTACCAGTCTGCCGGTTTTTTTATTGGGAAAATCCATCGCATCAAAAAAAGCTCCCTTTGTTGTATCCTCAAAAACTTTTCTCCAAGTTAATCCGCCGTCAGTTGTTTTCAGTATGGCTGCGGGCTCAGTAATAGCCATGATCAGTGCGGTATTTTTATC
The DNA here is from genome assembly GCF_058231045.1 of Sediminibacterium sp. FW305-C-269. NCBI lineage: Bacteria > Pseudomonadati > Bacteroidota > Chitinophagia > Chitinophagales > Chitinophagaceae > Sediminibacterium > Sediminibacterium sp. FW305-C-269. The sequence continues at coordinate 996,116 of NZ_JBIQXQ010000002.1, forward strand.
AAAAGCTTCAATATCCCTGAAATCATTTTTTTCGTAACCGGGAACAGTGGTCCAGGTAAAGGTTTTACCCCCGTCTGTCGAGCGGGCTACCGAACCTTTGCTGCCGCTGGCCCAGATCACGTCATCATTTACTACACTCAGCCCGCGGATACTGATCTTTTTACCCGATTCCAGTACTTGTATGCCAGGTAGTTGTGCTGCAGCAGTAAAAGAAAGATTTATCAGTACCGCCAGTGAAAATATTTTTAAAAACCGCATAGGAACTACATTTTTGCAAACTAATATACTGTATTTCGTACTGAGAACTTTGTAAACCGTACCCGTCATGATCCCTTACTGGATGAGCCGTACCCAGCTGCTGCTGGGTGATGAAAAAATGGAGAAGCTGCTGTCTAAACACGTACTGGTAGTAGGATTGGGGGGAGTAGGCGGCATTTGCGCAGAAATGATCGCCCGGGCCGGTGTGGGCAAAATGACAATCGTGGATGCGGATACGGTAGACCTGAGCAATGCCAACCGCCAGATCCCTGCACTGCATTCTACCGCGGGTAAAGGCAAGGCCGAAGTAATGGCGGAACGTTTGAAAGACATCAATCCAGACCTGGAACTGACCGTTTTATCCGTATACATCAAGGAAGAGCTGACCCGGGAGATACTGGACCAGGGCAGTTTTGATTACGCTGTGGATTGTATCGACACACTTTCTCCCAAAGTGCATTTCATCAAAGCCTGCAAGGAAAGGGATATACCGATAGTGAGTTCCCTGGGTGCAGGTGGCAAAGTAGACCCTTCGCAGGTGATGATCACGGATATTTCCAAAACTTACCAATGCAACCTGGCCACGTATGTACGCAAAAAATTACGCTATCTCGGAATTCGCAAAGGGTTACAGGTAGTGTTCAGTCCTGAACCTGTTGAACAGGAGCGTATACTGGTCACCGAAAAAGCTTATCCCAAAAAATCCATAATCGGCACTATCAGTTATATGCCGGCTATTTTCGGCTGCATGTTAGCCAGTGTAGTGATCCGGGATCTCGGAGGCATCAAAGCTTTGAACAGATAACGGATTGCCGAATTGTAGATTGTCAAATAAGTCTCACATCATCGGAAACTTACATTCAACATTCATCATTCCTTGTTCTTCTGTTCATCTGTTCCCTTCTCTTATTCAATATAGCAAAAATTGCCCCACCTGTTCTTTCCATCCTCTGCATTGCGTGAGCCTGGTGGTTTCTGCGATAAATCTGGGAAGGGGAAGTTCAAACAACGTTTCACTGTTGGCAACACCGAGTAGTTTATCAAGATGTTGCTGACCGGTAGGATTTACCAGGGTAACATAGGGTTTCCAGGTAAATTGCTGCGGATATAACTCTTTGATCAGGCGGATCAGGATCATTCCAAAGGAAACGGACTGGAAATAATTCGGTTCACGCACTTCCAGCTGCACACCGCTGCATTTTTCTCTGAAGTATTTTGTGTTTTGGTCAGATGAACTGAAAGTAACAGCAGTTACCTCCACATCGTCGAGTCCCATTTCATTCAGAATACCGGCAATGGCTTTTCCCTGCAGCCAGGGTGCTCCCGCAGCGCGGAAACTGTATTCGGTTCCCCGCCCTTCGCTGATATTGGTAGCTTCCAGCAGACAGAGGCCCGGGTATAACAACATGCTTTCGAAACATTGAATAGCTGGAGATGTGGGTACAAAGGGGATGCCCCATTCGGGTTGAAACTGGTTGCGTTGCCAGTCCTGACAACGGATTACTTCCAGTTCACAATGCAGGTTCCTGGTGGCATTGAAATATATAGCCAGTTCTCCCAATGTACAGCTATGACGGATGGGTATGGCCCAGCGTCCGATAAAAGATGCCTGTGCTTCATCCAGTATCGGCCCTTCGGCCAGTTCCAGGTTGCCGGAAATGGGGTTGGGCCTGTCGAGCACCACTAATTTTTTCCCGTGCCGGGCACAGGCTTCCATCAGGTGGGTCAGCGTCCATAAATACGTATAAAACCGGCTGCCGATATCCGGTATATCAAATAATAGTATATCCAGTTTTGCCAGGTCTTCTGCGTCGGGTGCCAGTTTGTGGCTGTATAAACTGATCACGGGCAGACCTGTCAGGCCGTCTGTTCCGTCCTGGACCCGATGCCCGTCTGCACCACTTACATCCAGCCCGTGTTCGGGAGAAAAAAGCGTTCTGATGTTGAATTGCTGTTGCAATAACACTTCACGTGAAGGGGCCAGGCTCTGGGTGGTAGCAGCATGATTGGTGACCAGCCCAATGCGTTGGTTCTTCCAGGAAGGTGGATCGGACAGGAGAACATCTATTCCAAAATGGATCATGCCGTAAAGATAGGGGTTAGCATGCCTGTTTTATGGAGTGTGTCAGGACGGACGGGTGTTAACGATATCCCGCTCGAACGACATTTCATCTTTCAGTTGCTCTACTACATTAAAGATGATGGGGCATCGTTCATAATGCATGAATGTGGTGAACAGCCTTTGTTTGAAATGCGGCAGGTGCAGTGCCGGGAACTCCTTGCAACCCTCAAAACGGTGTTCGTACACACTGCATTTCCGATCGATCAGGAAGGGACAGGGCATGCGGTTCATGATCATGAGCCCGTTACTGCCTTTTTCCAGGTAAGCCTGGTCAAAATCCTCCCGGCTCTGACCCAGGTGCTGTGACAGGTTATCGGCTTCCGTATCGTTGATCAGCACCATCAGGCTCTTGCAGCAGTTGCCGCAATCGGTGCAGTTGATGCGGGGACTGATCCGCTGGTCCAGGCGGGAGACCATCAGGTCTATCTGCTCGTCGTTCCGCTCTTTCACAAAATCCCTGAACCGGTCATTCTCAGCTGCATGGGCAGCAGAAAAAGCCGCAATTTTTTCCAGGTCGGTCTCAATATGGGGACTTGTTGTTTCGATGCCGCAAAACTAAGTGGTATCAATGGCAGAAAAGGGATTAATTCAGATTTTTGGGCGATTTATCCACATTCTGAGCCCATTTGTAGAAAAGTAAAATTGTGCCGCGGTGGGAGGTGGTTAGATTTGCGGGTTGGAGACTAATTAGCAAATTAATGAATGGGCAAATTTGCTAATGCAAGCACGGAGAGACTGGATGTTGTGCGTATTGTTACGGATTGCCGGTCTATAAGCCGTCAATTGAACGTACTCTCCGCCGATACATAAAAACTAAGCTGATAATAAACAAAGACTGAGACATGGCCGAAGAGAAGAATGTTTTTGAATACAATGAGGAATCGATCCGGTCGCTCGACTGGAAGGAGCATATACGCCTGCGCCCGGGTATGTATATCGGTAAACTGGGCGATGGCTCTGCACCGGATGATGGGATCTATGTATTGATCAAGGAAGTGATCGATAACTGTATCGATGAATACACGATGGGTTATGGTAAACAGGTAGAGCTGATCATTGAAGGCAAAACGGTCACCGTGCGTGACTATGGACGCGGTATCCCTTTGGGTAAAGTGGTGGATGTGGTCAGTAAGATCAATACCGGCGCCAAATACGACAGCAAAGCTTTCCAGAAAAGTGTGGGTTTGAATGGTGTGGGTACCAAAGCAGTGAATGCCCTGAGCCAGTATTTCAAGGTGACGGCTTACCGGGATGGGAAAGAAAAGACCGCAGAGTTCGAAAAAGGGGTGTTGGTGAAGGAACACAAAGAGGCCAAGACCAACGAACCCAACGGCACCCGGGTGGAATTCACACCCGATGATACCGTGTTCCGTAATTTCCATTACATACATGAGTACCTGGATAACCAGTTGTGGAACTATTGCTACCTGAATGCGGGACTGGCCCTGTATTTCAACGGTAAGAAATACGTGAGTAAAAACGGGTTGCTCGATCTGTTACAGCGCAAGACCAATTCGGAGGAGCTGCGTTATCCCATCATTCACCTGAAGGGAGAAGATATAGAAGTGGCCCTGTCGCATAACAACGATTATGGCGAGGACATTTTTTCCTTTGTCAATGGTCAGTACACTACACAGGGCGGTACCCACCAGCAGGCATTCCGGGAAGCCTATGTGAAAGTGGTGCGCGATTTCTTCAAAAAAGACTATGAGGCATCCGATATCCGTACCAGTATTGTTGCCGCCATTTCGGTGCGGGTGCAGGAGCCGGTGTTTGAGAGCCAGACCAAGACCAAACTGGGATCACAGAATGTGTATGAGGGTGGACCGAGCATGAAGAATTTCGTGCTTGATTTCCTGGCGCGTGAGCTGGATAATTTCCTGCATAGGAACCCCACAGTGGCCGATGCCCTGAAAAAAAGGATCGAGCAGAATGAAAGGGAACGCAAGGAATTGGCTGGCATTAAAAAGCTGGCCAACGAACGCGCCAAAAAAGCCAACCTGCACAATAAAAAGCTGCGCGACTGCCGCGTGCACCTGAATGATGATGTTCCGGCGAAGAACAAAGAGGAATTCATTGCTTTACAGAACAACTCGACAATATTTATCACCGAGGGTGATAGTGCGAGCGGAAGTATCACCAAATCGCGCAGCGTGGATTCACAGGCAGTGTTCAGCCTGCGGGGTAAACCGCTGAATTCGTATGGACTCACCAAAAAAGTGGTATACGAGAACGAAGAGTTCAACCTGTTGCAGCACGCATTGAATATAGAGGATGGCCTGGAAGGTTTGCGGTATAACAATATCGTGATCGCTACCGATGCCGATGTGGACGGTATGCACATCCGTTTGCTGATGATGACTTTTTTTCTCCAGTTTTTCCCAGACCTCGTGAAACGTGGCCATGTATACATACTGGAAACTCCTTTGTTCCGTGTGCGGAACAAACAGGAAACCATTTACTGTTACGATGAGAATGAAAAACAGGCAGCGGTGAAGAAGCTGGGCGGCAAGCCGGAGATCACCCGGTTCAAAGGCCTGGGAGAGATCTCGCCGGAAGAATTCGGCCGCTTTATTGGCCAGGACATCCGCTTACAACCCGTGATACTGGAGCAGGGCGATCACATACAGCAACTGCTCGAATATTACATGGGCAAGAATACCATGGAACGCCAGGAATTTATCATCAATAACCTGAAGTTCGAATTGGACCTGGTGGAGAATTGAAAAGTTAAAAGTCAAAAGTTAAAAGTGAAAACTTGATGAGGTGATTGATCGCTCATTAGTCTTGCTTGAAAATTATTAATTTCTAATTACTAACTACTAATTAACACAATGCTTCATATCGTATTTGAACAAGCCAACGTAGATGCCCTGCAGAAAGCGATGGAACTGGACGAGAGTTTGCAGGGAGAGGTCGTTGAGATCAAGGATGATTTTGCCGTAGGACCTTTGGGAGATATCTACGGTGCGGAAGGATACCAGGAGAGGCGCGACTGGTGGAAAACCCTGCTCGAATATTCGCCTTATACCGAACAGTTGAATATTGTAGACGATAAACTGACCGTACATAACCTGCTGAAAAAACTGGACGAAGAAACCGAAGAACAGGTATGGATCTGGATGGGGCAAAATGCGCATGATGTATGCGGGTATTACTGGCTGATGAGCCAGCTGAAAGAGTACCAGGGACGGGTACAGGTGTTGTACCTGAATAACCTTCCTTTTATCAATGAGAAAGGAAATATCTTCTACCCGACCAACTTGTGGGAGATACAACCCAAAGAGTTCCTGAAAGCAAAGAAATTGGCCAGACCCATTACATTGAGCGAATTTGAAGTGGACCCGGATGAGTGGAAGAAGACCTGCCAGGAGAATAGCCTGGTGCGTTTTCTGGAAGGCGGTAAAAAACTGGTGGGAAAGGAGGTGGATTTTTACGATAAGGATATCCTAACTAACGTAACCAGGGAATCGCAGAAACTGAACAAAGTACTGAGCAATACCCTGAACAAGATGAAAGTGAAGACCGGAGACGTGTTCCTGGTATGGCGCATGCGTGAAATGGCTGCGGCAGGAAAACTGGAACTACCCGGAGATTGGAATAAGGGATGGAAAGAGATCACTGTCCTGTTACCTGGAGGAACGACCACTGCAGAAACAGCCGAAACAGAAGCCTGATGATGCAGCTTCACGCCATACACCATGTAGCCATGCTTACCAGTACGGAATTGTATGAGGACTCTAAACGGTTTTATACGGAAGTATTGGGTTTTACGGTGCTGGCAGAACAGTTCAGGAAAGAGAGGAACTCGTACAAACTGGACCTTGCCCTGAACGGGAAATACCAGGTAGAACTGTTCTCTTTCCCCGATTACCGGGAGCGGGCTTCTTTTCCGGAAGCAAAAGGCTTGCGACACCTTGCATTTGCGGTGAAGGATATAGAAGAAGGATATGCCTGGCTGACAAAAAATGCGGTAAAAGTGGAAGCGATCCGGGTGGATGAACATACCGGGAAACGTTTTTTATTTTTTTATGATCCTAACGGGCAACCGTTGGAATTGTATGAGTTATAATTTTTGAACTATGATCGAGATCAGACCCTTACCCAAAGTGGCAGAAGATGAACGCGGGCCTACCCATTATTTTGATACGGACAGAACAGGACAGTTTGTATGCGGATTCAGAAAAGCTGGTTCAGTTAGTGCCAAACATTACCATAAGGGTTTGTCGGTAGGCAAGAATCCCGAAGTACTGGTATTGTTCCAGGGTGAACTCACCATCAACTGGTTTGATGTTCGTAACCCTGAGATCCGGGGTACGGAAAAAGTAAAAGCTCCGGCACTGGTAACCGTATACCCGTATGCCTGGCATGAAGTGATCGCGGATACGGATATGATTTTTTTAGAACAGAATACATTGGAAGACGGTAAGACAGACACTTACTGGCTGGAAGAAACAGTGGCCCAAGGGCAGAAATAGTTTACTATGGCGAAAGAAAAAAAAGAGAACAGGATATTTGAGAATGAAACCGGTGTGCAGGGCCAGTACAAGAACTGGTTCCTGGATTATGCATCATATGTGATACTGGAACGTGCCGTACCTGCCATTGAAGATGGATTGAAACCGGTGCAACGCCGTATCCTTCATGCCATGAAGGATATGGATGATGGCCGTTTCAACAAAGTGGCCAATATCATTGGACAGAGTATGCAGTACCACCCGCATGGTGACGCCAGCATCGGTGATGCATTGGTGAACCTGGGGCAAAAAGACCTGCTGATCGAGACACAGGGTAACTGGGGTGATGTAAGAACCGGAGATGAAGCGGCGGCATCGCGATATATTGAAGCACGTTTGTCCAAGTTCGCACTGGAAGTGGCGTTTAACCACAAGACCACCGAGTGGCAGCTGAGTTATGATGGGCGAAAGAATGAACCGGTAACGCTGCCCATGAAATTCCCTTTACTGCTGGCACAAGGCGCTGATGGTATTGCGGTGGGTTTGTCTACCAAGATATTACCTCATAATTTCTGTGAACTGATCGAGGCTTCGATCAAATGCCTGCGCGGGAAGAAATTCGAACTCTATCCCGATTTTCAGACCGCGGGTATGATCGACGTGTCTAATTACAACGATGGTAAACGGGGCGGTAAAGTACGGGTACGCGCCCATGTGGAGGAACTGGATAAGAAGACGCTGGTGATCCGCGATGTACCTTATGGTGTTACTACCACGCAATTGATGGAAAGTATTACCAAAGCCAATGATCATGGTAAGATTAAGATCAAAAAAGTAACAGATGTAACGGCGGCAGATGTGGAAATACAAATAGACCTGGCGCCGGGTATTTCACCAGATATTACGATTGACGCATTATACGCATTCACCGATTGTGAGATCAGCATATCGCCCAATGCCTGTGTGATCGTGAACAACAAACCTCATTTCCTTACGGCACATGAATTGCTGCAGGTATCTACTGAGAACACCAAAGCATTACTGAAGAAAGAGCTGGAGATCAAACTGGCCGAGCTGGAAGATAAATGGCACTATACCTCACTGGAAAAGATATTCTTTGAGGAAAAGATCTACAAAGAGCTGGAGCAGAAACATGCTACCTGGGATGCAGTGATCGATGCTATCGATAAGGCTTTCACACCATTCAAGAAAAAACTGAAACGGCCTATTGAGCGTGAAGATATCCTGAAGCTGACCGAGAAACCGGTGAGAAGGATCTACCGGCTTGATATCAATGAACTGAACGAACAGATCAAAGCCATCGAAGCGGAAATCAAACAGGTAAAATTCGACCTGGATAACCTCACCGATTTTGCCGTGGCTTATTTTGAGATGTTGCTGAAGAAATACGGCAAAGGTCGTGAACGTAAAACAGAGATCAGGGAATTCGATACCATCCAGGTAAAACAGGTGGCTATCGCCAATACCAAATTGTACCTGAACCGTTCTGAAGGTTTTATCGGAACCGGTTTGAAAAAAGATGAGTTCCTCTGCGAATGTTCTGATTATGATGATATCATTGCGTTTACCCGGTCTGGTATTATGAAAGTGGTGAAGGTTTCCGATAAAGTATTTATCGGAAAGGATATCATCTATGCCGCCGTGTTCCAGAAAAACGATGAGCGTACAACCTATAACATGATCTACCTCGATGGTAAATCGGGCGTTAGTTATGCCAAACGGTTTAACGTAACCGGCGTCACCCGTGATAAGGAATATGATTTGACCAAGGGGTCGGAAAAAAGTAAAGTACATTATTTCACGGCCAATCTGAACGGTGAGGCGGAAGTGGTGAAAGTGATCCTGAGCCCGAATTGTACCGCACGTATCAAAGAATTCGATTTCTTCTTTGAAGAACTGGAGATAAAAGGACGCGGCAGCATGGGTAACCAGGTAACCAAGTATCCTGTCAAGACCGTCAAGTTCAAGGAAGCAGGAAGAAGCACCCTTGCTGGGAGAAAACTGTGGTTTGATGATAAGTTTGGTCGATTGAATACAGAGGAGAAGGGACAGTACCTGGGAAGTTTTGAAGATGAGAAAGTGATTGTATTCTATCACGACGGTTCCTATGAACTCACGGATACGGAACTGACCCAGCGTTTTGAGCCGGACAAGATCGCCTTGATCGAAAAATTCGATCCCGAAAAAGTGATCACTGCGGTTTACCTGGATACGGACAAACAGCAATACAATATCAAACGCTTCAAGATAGAGACTACTACGATGAAGACCCAGTTCACTTTCATCAAGGAAGGAGAGGGTAACCGCCTGGAAGCAGTAACCACCGATCCGGAACCAATACTGGAAGTACAGAGCGGCCGTGGTCAAACCATACGCAAGGCCAAATTCAAAGTAGCCAAAATGGTGGAAGTGATGGGCTGGAAAGCGGTAGGTGCCAAACTAACCGATTATAACAAGACCATTGAAATGCAATGGGAACAGAAGCACCGGGAAGACAACGCGCAACCTGAACTCTTTGGGTAAACCCCGGCCCGTTGTTTGCCGTATAACTGATGTATGGCTAAACAATATGTTTTCACAACCCGCTGGCAGATCAAAGCGCCCTTACACCAGGTATGGAACGCCATTGAGGATTCACTCAACTGGCCCAACTGGTGGAAGGGTGTTGTTGCTGTAAAAGAACTGGAGAAAGGTAATGCACAAGGGCTGGGTGGCATTCGCTGTTATACCTGGCGCAGTGTATTACCTTACCGCCTGGATTTTCACATGCAGCTGACCGAGCTGGAAAAATACAGACGCCTAAAAGGCATCGCTACCGGAGAACTGGAAGGAGAGGGCGAGTGGCTGTTCGAAGAACAGGACGGCATCACCCATATCCATTATCATTGGATCGTATTCACCAATAAATCATGGATGAACCATTGGGATTTCCTGTTAAGGCCTGCGTTCAGTTACAACCACAATGTGGTCATGCGCTGGGGTGCCAAAGGGCTGGCCCGGAAACTGCAGGCAGAACTGGTGAGTTACCAATAAGAAACCTGATGATACAGGATTTTATGGTTTCTTCTTCAGTTTTAGTGTGGCGCTTTTACTGAGGTCGCTGCTCAGCAGGGTCTCATAACGGGTAGTGCCATCGTACAGAATCAATGCGGCGGTATTGGGTGGTTTGGTACCCAGGTTCTCGGCAAACATGCTCAGCTCGTTGAAGGGCAGGGAAGGATCCAGGTTGATCGTAAGCCTGACAGCCCTGTGTGTCAGCGATACTTTGGGTAATACCAGCTTGTTGTTCAGGTACAGCGATACCATATCGCCATCGATCTCACCATTATCATAGATCTCTATCCGTACCGCATTGTTTTCCAGTTCCAGTTCCTTGGTGTATACTTTGCTCCTTTTGGCAAATTCGTCCGCGGGTGTTACCTGTATGTCCGGAGTGATCGGCACGACAACTACCGTATCGACCTTTGCTGGTATTTCTTCGGTTATTACCAGGTCGGTGGTATCGTTCGAAAGTGTGAACCGGTAGTTGATCTCCGGAACAGTATACCTGTGGTCGTTATCGGGCAATAAGCTGCCGGTCAATACTGATCCTGTTTTCGATACCAGGAGGTTAAAATTTCCCGACATGTTCACATCAATACTATTCCTGGCGCTCTGCGAGAGGTAATAGATCATGGAAAAAGGTTGCAGGCTGAGTTTGCGGCTGCCGGCATCAAAACTACCTTTCACTGGAACCTTTACCAGGCTGTCTTTGAAATAATAATCCAGTTCACCCCATACCTGTTTTCCCTTTTGCCGGAGGATGAGTTCTGAGAGATAGTTGTGGTACTCCCGCGTGTTCTGCATTTTGCCGATACCAAACCAATGACCATTTACCTGCTGTGCAAACAAGGGACTGATAACTGATATACAGCCCAGTAACAGTAAAATCCTGAATTTCGCTACCATATTAGGCGCAAAATATCGAATGACAGCTTTGTGTCGGTTTGAAAGTTGCTAACATCTGGAAAAAGCAGGTGAAATTCCCTTGAAAAAGGGGTTGGTGCAAATAAGCGTACCTTTGCAGCACGGAATAACCTGTTTATCTATGCAACCCATACAAGTTGGTCAATACAATACCCTTAAAGTAAGTCGGAAAGTTGATTTTGGATTTTACCTCGAAGACGGAGGAGAGGGCATACTGCTGCCCAAACGTTTTGCGCCCCGCACTCTTCGGGTGGGCGATGAGCTGGAGGTATTTGTGTACCATGATTCGGACAACCGCCTGATTGCTACTACCCAAAAAGCCAAAGCCGTGGTGGGTGAGATTGCCAGGATGAAATGCGTATCGGTCACCGGACAGGGCGCTTTTCTCGATTGGGGACTGATGAAAGACCTGTTCGTACCCAAAACCAAACAACTGGGCGGTATGCGCGAAGGCGCCGAGTACCTCGTGAAACTGTATATTGATGAGCAGACCGGCAGGGTGGCTGCCACAGAAAAAATAGAGGCTTTGCTCAGTAATGATGAACTCACCGTGAAGGAGATGGATCTGGTAGACCTGTTGGTATACCGCCAGTCAGAACTGGGTTATGTAATGATCGTGAATAACCGGCACATAGCTATCCTGCACAGTAATGAAGTGTTTACCACACTGCATATCGGCGATAAAATGAAGGGGTTTGTGAAAACCATACGTCCTGATCATAAGATGGATGTGGTATTGGGTAAACCCGGATTTCAGAAAGTGGAAGATGAGGCAGGAAAGATCCTGCGTTTGCTGCAGGAGCATAACGGTTACCTGCCGTATCATGATAAATCCGATCCGCAGGAAATCTACGATTTCTTCGGGATGAGCAAGAAAACGTTTAAAATGACCACCGGTAACCTGTATAAACAGCACAAGATCGCATTCACACAAACAGGAATCCAACTGGTAAGTGATGACGAATAGTGCCAGTTGGATTACATGCTAACAATTGTTAGCGTTATTTCGTACCTTAGCCCAAAATAAAGTTGACAGTAATGGTCTATATCGTTTCAGCCGTACGTACACCCATCGGTAGTTTCGGTGGCAGTTTAAAAGATTTCAGCGCACCGCAACTGGGTGCCATCGCCATTAAAGCGGCCGTTGAGCGTGCCGGAATCCAGCCAGCTGATGTGCAGGAAGTGTTGATGGGTTGTGTGATCCAGGCCAATACTGGTCAGGCACCTGCCCGGCAGGCGGCAAAATTTGCCGGCTTACCTGATCAGGTCATTTGCACTACAGTAAACAAAGTTTGCGCAAGCGGTATGAAAGCAATTGCGCAGGGGGCACAAAGTATTTTGCTGGGTGATGCTGATATTGTGGTGGCAGGAGGTATGGAGAGTATGAGTAATGTTCCGTACTACAGTCCCAATCTCCGTTGGGGAAACAAATATGGTAATGTGTCTATGATCGACGGACTGGCAAAAGATGGTCTTACCGATGTGTACCACAACTATGCCATGGGTAACGCAGCCGAACTCTGCGCCAAAGAATGCGGCGTATCGCGCGAAGCGCAGGATGCTTTTGCCATAGAAAGTTACCAGCGCAGTCAGGCAGCCTGGGCCAAAGGAGCATTTGATGCAGAGATTGTGCCTGTTCCTATCCCGCAGCGTAAGGGAGACCCCATCCTGTTCGCCAAAGATGAAGAAGCTTTTAATGTAAAATTTGATAAGATCCCCGAACTCAAACCTGCATTTACCAAAGAGGGTACGGTAACCGCGGCCAATGCTTCTACCATGAATGATGGTGCGGCAGCAGTAGTGCTGATGAGTAAAGCAAAAGCTGATGCCATGGGTATCAAACCCCTGGCCATTATCCGCAGTTATGCCGATGCGGAACAGGCACCCGAATGGTTCACCACAACACCTTCTCTTGCTGTGCCTAAAGCGGTTGCCAAAGCCGGTCTCCAAATGAGTGATATTGATTTTACCGAACTGAACGAAGCTTTTTCCGTTGTGGGCATCGTGAATACCCAAAAAATGCAGTTAGATCCCGCTAAAGTGAACGTACACGGCGGGGCAGTATCATTGGGCCATCCGTTGGGTTGCAGCGGCGCGCGTATCATCATTACCCTTATCAATGTGCTGAAACAACATGGTGGGAAGATTGGTGCTGCCGGTATCTGTAATGGCGGAGGAGGTGCGAGTGCGATGGTGGTGGAAGTAATTAACAATTAGTAATTACTAATTATTAATTTCTTAATTGTTAATGAATGTATTGTTTGCTGCGGTGGATGGGATCGCTATGGGTGGCCCTGTTTTCCGCAGTAATTTTTTGTATGATCCAGATCAAATCAATTGAGCCGGCAGATGCAGAACTGATCGCAGACATCAGCCGGGAGACTTTTTACGACACGTTTGCCGTTCACAATACCCGGGCAGATATGGATAAATTCCTGGCGGAACAGTTCAGCAAGGAACAGCTGATGAAAGAAGTTTCGGAACCGGGAAATCTATTTTTCATGGCTTATGCAGATGAGGCCCCTGCCGGTTATCTTTTTATCAAGGACCGTTCACATCATTTGCTCGTTTCTTCCGCAGCAATAGAAATATCCCGTTTATATGTGCGGAAACCGTTCATAGGAAAAGGGGTGGGAAAACTGCTGATGCAGCATGCGATCGGTCATGCCGGACAGTTACAGAAAAATACGGTCTGGCTCGGCGTATGGGAGCACAACCAGCCTGCCATACGATTCTACACTTCTTTCGGCTACCGGAAATTCGGGGAACACGATTTTATCCTGGGCGATGATGTGCAACGTGATTGGCTGATGCAGCGGCCGGTGAACTTATAAGCCGGTGGGCGTGACTTTCCAGGGACCGAATTTGTGCTGTTGTTCACTGATACTATCCGCATAAGGACCAAAGGGATGATCGAAGGGTTTGGTTCTGATATTGGGCCAGTCGTTACGGGTATCTTTTACAGGCCTGGGTTGCGAGTTCACAAAAGCCGCAACATCCCATGCCTGTTCATCGGTTAACTGCGGCTGGTGATAATTACAGGGATATGGCATATTATTCTTTACGAATCCTGCAAACCTCGACAGCCGGAATAAACCTGCTCCCGTATTATAACTGTGCGGCCCCCATAATGGCGGATATTCATAACCTGCCTGTTTGTTGTTCAACTGTCCTTCGCCATTGCTGCCATGGCAGCGTTGACAGGTGGTAATATACACTACAGAACCTTTTGCGGGATCAGCAGCCCTTGACAGGAACGGGAGTTGCATAATGCCAGATCCTTTTGGATGGGTTCCCTTGGGCACATCCTTGCCCAGCCATTGCAGGTAAGCAACAAAAGCCTGCATTTCACGGCTGCTGCTGTCGAGCGATCGTCCGTTCAGGCTTCTTTCTAAACAATCGTTCACTCTTTTTTCAATACTTTCTATCTGTCCCGACCTGTCGCGGTATTTGGGATAGTTGGCAGCTACGGCGCCATAATTATTGCCCCAGGGTTTGGTGCCTGCATCCAGATGGCAGTTCTGGCAGTTCATACCATTACTGATCTGTGTTACGCTGCCTTCAGGACCCAGGTACTGTGCTGTATGTACGATCAGTTCCCTTCCATAGCGGATGAGAGAATCTTCCGCATCTACCGGTAACTGGTTGGCACTGGCACCTGTCCAGCAATCTGCTTCTCTGGTCATCCTTGTGGCTGGATCAGGTTGGGGCGTCTTCCACCATACAATCATCATCACAGCTGTGACCATGACTGTAAGAAGCAATAACCATTTGTAACGCTGCAACATCTTAATGGGGCAATTTTTCTCTCACCAATCCATACACCCAGGTTCCGGCGATGGCGCTGAAAAGTGTGGCCACCACCACTGTAGCACCTGTTCCGATCTGTGCGAACAGTGGGCCCGGGCAGGCACCCGTCATCGCCCAGCCAAAACCGAACATCAGTCCGCCGATGATCTGGCCTTTGTTGAAGGGGCGATCATGCAGGTCAATCTTTTCACCGTAAATGGTTCTGATATCAAATTTCTTGATGATAAAAACAGAGAATGCGCCAACGGCCACCGCAGAACCGATCACACCGAACATATGAAAACTTTGCAGGCGGAACATTTCCTGTATCCGAAACCAGGAGATCACTTCGGCTTTGGTGAGGATGATGCCGAACAGCAATCCGGTAGCCAGGTATTTGAGGTTAAACCACCAGGGATGAACCAGTTCACTGCTGTTCACACAGACCGCATCGAGTGAACGGGTTTCAAAATCGGTATTTGTTTCTTGTATCGGGTTACTCATAATTGGAGGATAAAGGGTAAAATAAGATTGGCCATGATAAAACCTCCGGCCATGAAACAGATCGTTGCTACCAGGGATCCCAATTGCAGGTTGCTCAGTCCCATAATGGAATGACCGGATGTACATCCACCCGCATACCTGGTTCCAAAACCCACCAAAAAACCACCCACGACCATCAGGATGAAACCTTTGAGGGTTGCCAGTGCGGGCCAGTTAAAGAGTTCCACTGGCATCATGCTGCTGTGGTCGGTGATGCCGTATCCCTGTAATTCGGTCAGCAGTTTTTCATGCACCACGACTGGCTCAGGATTACCCAAAAAAGTAGCGGCCAGGATACCGCCCCCCAGCACGCCTGTCACAAAGAACAGGTTCCAGCTCTCTTTTTTCCAGTCGTAACGGAAGAAAGGAATTTTTGCCGGTAAACAGGCAGCACAGAAATGTCTGAGCGAAGAGGATATCCCCAGTGTTTTATTACCGATCAGTAACAGGAAAGGTACCATCAGTCCGATCAGGGGGCCTGCCACATACCAGGGCCAGGGCTTTTGTAACCATTCAGGCATAAAAAAGTATTTGGGTACAGAGGTTGTTGCGAGACTGTAAATTATAAAAAAAACTCCGTGTAGCATTGTTGCCTCTATGAAAGGCCGTAACAACCGCAGTTATTTGAGGATGGGCCTATGCAGGATAAGGGGCAGTCGCTCGGCTCCGCCGAGTGACGCTTATCCCCAGGCTTCCAGCCGTGAAAATTAAAATTCAAAATTAAAAATTCAAAACTCTTGAATCACAAGACATCTATCCCAGGACAAACACATCTGATTTTTCTATTTTCTGAAACGCAGATCCAGTGAAAATCTGCAAAAAATGCTTTTTATTGTGTGTAAAGCACAATTTATTTCAACCAATCATCTATTGATAAACAGCAAAAAGAATATCCGGAAGTTCAGATGTGTTTGCCCTGACTGCCCCCTGTGCGAAGAAGCCTGTTATTTCAGCACAAGTTCGTGCAGAATGATATAGATTCCCATGATCAATACGAACCAGCCAAACCATCTTTTCAGTTTTTCACCCGGAAGATCCTGTCCCAGCCTGCGACCGATAAAAGTGCCGGTGATGGCAATAGCGGTAATGGGTAAGAGTAATTGCCAGTCGAATATCTGGTGAAACAGGTCACCGGCAAAACCGAATAGGGAATTCATGGCGATGATCAGCAGGGAAGTGCCGATGGCTTCTTTCATAGACAGGTGAAAAGAGAAGATCAGAACCGGTATGATGATAAAACCACCGCCAGCACCCAGTAACCCCGTGAGGATACCCACCTGCACACCTTTGATCAGGGCTTTGGGCAGATGGATGGGGCGGTTCCTTTCTTCATCAGACAGCACCGGCTGTTTCCGGATCATGTTCAAAGCGGCAATGATCATGATCACCGCGAACAGTAACATGGTGGCCAGTGATTTGGTGAGGGTGATGAAACCCATATCCAGCAGGTGTTCGGGAATCACCGGTATCAGGAATTTCCGGATCAATACCACTGTCAGGATGGAGGTGATGCCAAAATACAAAGCGGCCCGGGTATTGATATTGCCCCTGCGATAATTCTTATAGGCGCCGGCAAGACTGCTGCAGCCTACAATGAAGAGGGAATATCCGGTAGCAAGAGTAGGCGGGATCTGGAACAGGTAAACAAGTACGGGAATCGTAAGAATAGAACCACCACCGCCAATCAATCCAAGAGACACGCCTATCAGCAAAGCGGCCAGGTAGCCTGCAATTTCCATGTACTTGTTATTAGGCAGCAAAGATGCTGAATATTCATCCAGCTACGGTGGTGAAAAGAAAATTTATTGGGTGTTTAAGCAGTCACCTGTTCTGCCAGTTCATCCATGGTAATGGCCATATGGCTTTCATCGTATACACATTCTCCATTCCGGATCACCAATGCCTGTGGCGATTCGTGATGTACCTGAAACAGTTCAGCGATCTGATTGGACAATGACCGGTAAGCCAACAGGTCCAGATAATAGAAATCTGTATGAGCAGGTGCTTCAGACCGTTCCAACCGGTTCAACACCATGCTACTGGTGCTGCAACGGGTACTGTGTTTAAAAATGACCTGTGGGGTGGTAAATGATTTTTCTTTGATCAGCTGTAACTGATCTTCTGATGTAAGCGGAATCCAGTTCATGTAATTGCTTTCGGATATAACAACAAGGGGTATCAAAAGTTCAGCCTACCATTGCCTGAAATACTTGGGATTGGTTGTTGGACAACCTTTGCGGCTGGGTGCGCAGGAGCTGAAGATGACCGCAGCCACTAAAAAGGTGAGACAGACAAGTGCAATCTTTTTCATGCTTGGTGTTTAAATAAGAGTTTAGGCTGTATTTTGCAATCGGGTCAAAGATAAACTTTCAGATGTAAACGTTGCTTATCTGGCGTTCACATTTTGTTAATTTACCGTCCGGAACTAAATAATAACGTATGCAGGTTCATTTTATTTCAATAGGGGGTAGCGTCATGCACCAATTGGCCATTGCCTTACACAGAAAAGGCTACCAGGTAACAGGTACCGACGATGAGATCTTCGAGCCTGCAAAGGGTAATCTGGCCGCAGAGGGTTTGTTGCCCGCCCAGGTTGGTTGGCAACCTGCATTGATTACCAAGGATATAGATGCGGTTATCCTGGGTATGCATGCCAAAAGTGACAATCCGGAACTGGCCCGGGCACAGGAACTCGGATTGAAGATTTATTCCTTCCCCGAATATATTTACCACGAAAGCCGCCAGAAAAAGCGCGTGGTAGTGGGTGGAAGCCATGGAAAAACCACCACCACCAGCATGATCATGCACGTGCTGAAGCAGCTGGGACAGCATTTTGACTACCTGGTAGGGGCCAGGCTGGAAGGCTTCGATCAGTCGGTATGCATTACCGATGCACCGGTCATTGTTTGCGAGGGAGACGAATATCCCGCCAGCACCCTGGAAAAAAAACCCAAGTTCCATTTTCTGTATCCGCATGTGGCTATCCTCACAGGTATCGCCTGGGACCATATCAACGTATTTCCCACATTTGAATTTTACCTGGAGCAGTTTGTGATCTTTATCCGGAAGATCGAGGAAGGCGGTCTGCTCATCTACAATGAATCCGATCCCGTATTGCGGAAACTGGTGGAAGAGAACCGCAGGGAAGATATCCGGTACCAACCTTATGCGGTTCCGGAACATACCATCACCAACGGACAGACATCCGTTACCATCGAAGGAGTCACCGGCACCCTGAAAGTATTTGGCAACCATAACCTCATGAACCTGGCCGCAGCTTATTACGCCTGCCGGGAACTGGGCGTAACAGCTGGTGCTTTTGTACAGGCGATCTCTGGTTTTACCGGTGCCGCCAAACGACTGGAATTACTGGCATCCGGCCCGAATACAAATGTGTACCGCGATTTTGCGCATGCACCTAGTAAGGTAAAAGCCACCATCGAAGCCGTTAAACAGCAGTACCCCGACCGCAAACTGGTCGCTGTGCTGGAACTGCATACCTACAGCAGCCTGAACGAACAGTTCATGCAGGAGTATCAGGGAGCCATGGATAAGGCCGATGCAGCTGTGGTATTCTATTCACAGCATGCACTGGAACTGAAACGTATGCCCAACCTGCCCGCCGAAAAAGTGATTGCCGGTTTTGGTAAAACAGGACTGCTGGTGATGAACCGCAGGGAAGAACTGCAGGATTGGCTTCAGAAACAGTCATTTGAGAACAGTAACCTGGTTTTAATGAGTAGTGGTAATTATGATGGCATAGATATGCTTACTTTTGCCCGACAGATCACCCAATAAGAAAAGAACTGTACCCTGCTAATGAAATTGCAATTAACCCGCCCGATCGCTTTTGTTGATCTGGAAACCACCGGCATCAACATCAGTACCGACCGTATTGTAGAGATCGCGATTGTTAAGATATCGCCCGATGGCAGCCGCCAGGTAAAGCGTAAACTGATCAATCCTGAAATGCCGATACCACAGGCATCAAGCGATATACACGGTATTACGGATGAAATGGTGAAAGACGCGCCCACGTTCAAACAGGCCGCCAATGAGCTGAAACAGTTCATCGAGAACTGCGACCTGGGAGGTTACAACAGCAACCGTTTCGACATTCCCATGCTGATCGAGGAGTTCCTGCGTATCGGGATGGATTTCAATATTGATGGTCGTAAGCTGGTGGATGTACAGAAAGTGTTTCACATGATGGAGCAGCGTACATTAAGTGCTGCTTATAAATTTTATTGCCAGAAAAGTCTCGACGGTGCCCACAGTGCCGAAGTGGATGCCATAGCCACCTGGGAAGTGCTGGAAGCACAGGTGGAGCGTTACCCGCAGATAGGTAATACCGTGGAAAGTATCGTGAAGTTCACCGGTGAAGATGATATTGTTGATTTTGCCCGCAGGTTCATCAAGGACAAGGGCGTGGAAATATTCAATTTCGGAAAACACAAGGGTAAACCCGTTGTTCAGGTGCTGAAGGAAGAGCCCCAGTATTACGACTGGATGATGAAGGGTGACTTTGCCATGAACACCAAGCAGAAACTCACCGAAATACTGAACCGTACCCTGCTCAAGAAACCCTGATAGAAAATAGCAATTTCTTATAATATTTTTCTTACCTGAAAACGATCTTAATTGTAATTTAGCCTTTCACCCATACCCCCCATACCTGGAAAAAATTGTAATCATACCCACGTACAATGAGAAGGAGAATATTTCTGCTATCATAACGGCCGTTTTCAACCTCGGTCAGGGGTACCATGTTTTGGTGATCGACGACGGTTCTCCTGATGGTACGGCCAACATAGTACGTGATCTGATGAGCCGCTATCCCGATCAGTTGTTCCTGGAAGAAAGAAAAGGCAAACTGGGTTTGGGTACTGCTTATATTCATGGATTTAAGTGGAGCCTCGCCAAAGGCTATGCCTATATTTTTGAGATGGATGCCGATTTCTCACATAATCCCGCCGACCTGGAAAGGCTTTACCATGCCTGCAAACAGGAGGGAGCCGATCTTGCTGTTGGCAGTCGCTATGTGCCTGGTGGTAAAACAGAGAACTGGCCCTGGGACAGGCAACTGTATTCACGCGGCGGTGCTTTGTACACCAAGATCCTGACCTGGATGCCGGTAAATGATCCTACGGCCGGTTTTGTGTGTTACTCGAGAAAAGTATTGGAAGCGATCAATTTTGATATGATCCAGTTTGTAGGATATGCTTTCCAGATTGAGATGAAATTCGCTGCCTGGAAACTGGGCTTCAAGATCAAGGAAGTGCCCATCACTTTTGTTGACCGTAAGATCGGCGTCAGCAAAATGAGCAAAGGCATCATCAAAGAAGGGGTATTGGGTGTACTCCGCATCCAGTTGAAAAGTCTCTTCAGCAGTAATTACCGCAAGCAACTGAAGAACGCATAGTTGTATTTCCTGTTCTCACTCCTGTTCCCCGATAATTTATGAACAGTGATCCTTAGGGGTTGTGTTTCTGTCCGCGAATATTTGTTTTCTTTGACCTATGAAGCAGGCGCTGATCAAATTACACCTGGCTGTATTCCTGGCAGGTTTTACCGGTATACTTGGTAAACTGATAGGTTTGAATGAGGGTCTGCTGGTCTGGTACAGGATCGCCATCACCGTGATTACTTTGTATGCATGGCTTCGGTACAGGAAACAATTGGGTACAGTTTCTCCCGGAGCCGTTTGGCGTTTGATGGGGGTAGGAAGCCTGATCGCATTACACTGGGTGTTTTTTTATGGCAGCATCAAAATGGCCAATGTATCCATCGGGCTGGTCTGTTTTGCGTCTGTCGGTTTTTTCACCGCCCTGTTGGAGCCCCTATTGACCACCAAAAAGATCAGCCGGGCTGAGATAGGATTGGGTTTATTGAGCTTGCTGGGTATCTACCTGATCTTTCATTTTGATATGCGTTACCGCACGGGCATATTGGTAGGACTGGTATCGGCCATCCTTGCCGCCTTATTCTCGGTGCTGAATAAACGTTATGTGACCGTTACCGATTCCAAAACCATGATGCTGTACGAATTGAGTGGCGGGTTACTGCTACTTACCCTGGGCATGCCACTGTACCTCCATTATTTTCCGCCTGTATATATATTGCCTACAACTGGCGACTGGCTCTGGCTTCTGATCCTTAGCTGGCTTTGTACCGTGCTGGCGATGGACCTGATGCTGCAATCCCTCAAAAAAGTATCCGCCTTCACCCAGAACCTCAGCCTGAACCTGGAACCTGTTTACGGGATCCTGATGGCTTTCTTTTTATTCCACGAGAATGCCTCCCTCTCACCCTCTTTTTATCCCGGCGTGGCACTGATTGCCCTGTCGGTGGTGCTGCAGATGCTGCGGGTGGTGAGGAAATGAGGCGTCAGTCGTGAGTCGTGAGTAGTGAGTAGTGAGTGGGCAATGGTGAATGGTCAATGGGGGGCAACCGGTAGCTTGCTCATACAATAACTACACCCAGCAGCAACGTTTCTTCTCTATTCACAATTGCCAATTCACCATTGCCTCCCCACTCACTACTCACGCCTCCCGGTTTCACCGGTTCCCATCCCTGTTCATCCAAATCTCCCCGTTCGTTTCCATTGTTTGGTTATCTTCGGAACTATACAAAACACTGTTATGAAAAAGAGTCTCTTATTTTTCTTTTCCTTTCTTTCTGTGGTTGCTTTTGCGCAGAAGAAACCCCTGGATCATTCTGTTTACGACGCCTGGCAAAGTATTGGTGAACGACTGATCAGTGCCGATGGTAAATACCTGGCTTATTCGGTAACCCCGCAGGAGGGGGATGCGATCCTGTACGTTCAATCCACCGATGGTCTTTATAAGAAACAGATTGCCCGGGGATATGCGGCGGTCATAACAGATGACAGCCGTTTCCTGGTATGCCGGATCAAACCCGCTTTCAGGGATACGCGTGATGCCAGGATCAAAAAGAGGAAAGCAGAGGAGATGCCCAAAGACAGTCTGGCCATTGTGGAACTGGGTAAGGAGAACCTCACCAAAGTCCCCCGGATCAAGAGTTTCAAACTGCCCGATGATGCTGGTAACTGGCTGGCGTACCTGCTGGAAAAACCACTGGCGGAACCTGCAAAAAAAGCCGAGCAGGATTCACTTGCCCGGTTAACCGCCATGCTGAATATAGCCGATAGCCTGGCCCGCGTGGCCGATAGTATCCGGAATAAAGCCAACGAGGCCAAACAGAATGGATTATCTGTTTTGCGCGGACCCAGAGGCAGTGCATCGGCGCCAAGAGCACCCGAAGAACCTTTCGAGGAAGGTACAGTGCTGGTACTAAGAAACCTGGTAACCGGTGAGCAGAAGACCTATCCATTGGTGAGCGAATATTTTTTCAATAAAAAAGGAACAGTGCTGGTGATAGAAACCACCCGCAAGACAGGCGATGCCCGATCACAGGCGGCAGTTAGCCGGGTAGACCTGGCCAGCGGTAACAGCAAAACTGTATTCAAAAAATTCAATGATGCCAAAGCATACCGTTTGGATGAGGATGGCGCACAACTGGCATTTGTGGCTGAACGCGACAGCAGCAGTAAATCATTGCAGAAATTTTACAAACTGTATTATTACAAACAAGGGATGGACAGCGCCGTACTGCTGGCCGACAGGAACAGCAAAGGCCTGGCAGCTAACTGGACCGTTAGCGAAAATGGCGCTATCAGCTTCAGTAAAAGCGGAAAACGCCTGTTTGCCGGTACTGCGGCCATCCTGCCTGTGAAAGATACCAGCCTGCCCGATTTTGATCGGGTGAGTGTAGATGTATGGCATTACAATGATGATTATGTGCAGCCGGTGCAGTTGAAGAACCTGGAAAATGATTTGCGTAAAAATTATCCAGCCCGCATCGATATGGAAAGCAAAGAACTGGTGCAGCTGATCAACGACAAATTCCGTGGACTGTTACAGACAAAGGAAGGAGATGGAGATGTGTTCTATGCCTCTTCGGACGATGGTAAAAAAGTAGCCAGTCAATGGCAGGGTTTTGTGTACAATGATATCTATAGAATAAATCCTGAGACAGGCGCTTCTGAGCTGATAGAAAAGAATTTCAAGGGCAACCTCTTGCAGGCATCTTATTCCGGCAAATACCTGTTGTACTATGATGAACGTAAAGCAGGCTATTTCGTATACAACTCCGATACCCGCAAAACACATCCTATCGCCAAAGACATCAAAACATCTCTGAGTGATGAAGAAAATGATGTGCCCGATGATCCGAATGCTTACGGCGTAGCCAGGTGGATGGAAGATGAGAAACATGTGCTGATCTACGACCGTTACGATATCTGGCAGGTGGATATAGCCGGTGTGGAACCCTCTGTATGTCTCACCAGCGGCAGAAAAGATAAAATATCCTATCGCTACGTAAGTTCCGATCCGGATGAGAAATTCCTCAAGGCAGATCAGAAACTGCTGCTGCGTTTGTTTGATGAAAAGGACAAGTCGGCCGGTCTGGCTTTCCTGGATCTGGGCAGGAATCATGCGCTCTCAGTGCTGTTTAAAGAGCCAGTAAACATGGGATTCGCTATACAGAAAGCCAAGAATGCGGATGTATTGCTCTACAGCAAGGAAACATTCACCAGGTCAACCAATATGTATGTGCACCCCGTGGGAAGCGCTGCGGTACAGTTATCTAATACCAATCCACAGCAGGCAGACTATAACTGGGGAACAGCAGAACTGTTCAAATGGAAAGCTTATACCGGTAAGGAAGCGGAAGGTATTCTGTATAAACCCGAAGGTTTTGATCCCAAAAAGAAATACCCGATGATCGTGTATTTCTATGAGCGTAACAACAATACGCTGCATAATTACCTGGCGCCCGCGCCAACGCCATCGCGTTTGAATATCCCGTTCTTTGTGAGCAGGGGATATGTGGTATTGGTTCCGGATATCTGGTATAAGACAGGTTACCCGGGCCAGGGTGCATACGATTATATCGTTAGCGGAACCAGGGCTGTCGTGAAACAGGGTTATGTGGACAGCACCAGGATCGGTCTGCAGGGGCAGAGCTGGGGCGGCTACCAGATCGTGTACCTGATCACCAAGACCAACCTGTATGCCGCAGCATGGGCGGGTGCGCCTGTTGCCAATATGACCAGTGCTTATGGCGGAATCCGTTGGGGTACCGGTCTGCTGCGCCAGTTCCAGTATGAAAAAACACAGAGCCGTATCGGTGGAACCTTATGGGACAAAACCAACCTGTATCTTCAGAACTCGGCGTTGTTCTCACTGCCTAAAGTAACCACACCGCTGGTGATCATGCACAACGATGCGGATGATGCCGTACCCTGGTACCAGGGAATTGAAATGTATGCGGGCATGCGCAGGCTGGGTAAAAAAGTATGGATGCTGAATTATAACGGGGAAGCGCATAACCTGGTTGAACGTAAAAACCGGAAAGATATCCAGGTACGTGAGCAGCAGTTCTTCGACTATCTCTTAAAAGGAGAGAAACCTGCCAAATGGATCTCAGAAGGCGTTCCCGCCGTTTTAAAAGGAAGGGATCTTGGTTTGGGAACCAACTAAGCAGTTTTTACAGATACCGGTTACAAAGAGGCACTCACTTAAGAGTGCCTCTTTTTTGGTGTATATTAGAACAGAGATTTAATCCACGCTTATGTATCTGCTTCAGCTCAGCGGGTCTTTCCTGCATCTTCCGTATGTGGGCGTTGCCATCCGGTCATTGGCGGTGTACCTTTTTATCATTGTGGCCATCCGGATATTCGGTAAAAAAGAACTGGCACAATTGTCCGTGATCGACCTGGTTTTCATCCTGCTGATCAGTAATGCCGTTCAGAATGCCATGGTTGGACCGGATACCTCGCTGGAAGGAGGACTGGTGGCAGCTGCTGCCTTATTTGCTGCCAACTTCACGTTAAAGAAACTGCTGTACCGCAACCGTTTCCTCAGCAGCCTGATGCAGGGGGATGCTATATTACTGATCTATAAAGGAAAAGTGAACCATGCACATTGCCGCGAAGCAGAGATCACACTGGAAGAACTGACCGCAGCGGTCCGTGAACATGGCGCCGCCGGTATTTCGGATGTGGATATTGCCATGCTGGAAGTGGATGGTAATATCAGCGTGGTAAGCAATGGATTCCAGCGAAAATCGCAGGTAGTGCATCCGCGACTGCATAAAATGAAAGGCAAGTTCAGTAAACGGTAAGGATATTTGTCTGGCGATACTACTAAACGTGTTGTATCAAACCCACTGCGTAAACGCCCTGTTCTCATGTTCTGCGGTGAATAAATGTTATAATTGCCGTAATTGTGCGGTGAATATACTTGACAATGCGGTGAATAAGTGCTATATTTACCGCATAAAAGCGGTGAATAATGTATATTCATGAACATAAGGACTGGCCAAAATTCACCTGGAACAGTGAGAAACTGGCGGGTTTATTGGCGGAAGTCCGGCATAGACAGGGTAAAATGCTCGGAATGATGGAAGCATTAGGCTTTTCAATTCGTGCTGAAGCTGCTTTGGATAACTTGACACTGGAAGTCGTTAAGTCGAGTGAGATTGAAGGAGAGACCCTTGATGTTGATCAGGTACGCTCTTCTATTGCCCGTAGATTAGGTATGGAGATCAGTGGCCTGGTACCTTCAGACCGAAACGTGGATGGTGTAGTTGAAATGATGTTAGATGCTACCCAGACCTATGGTCAACCGCTTACTGAGAAACGTTTATATGGCTGGCAGGCGGCCTTGTTTCCGACCGGTCGTAGCGGCCTTCACAAAATTACTGTAGGTGCATGGCGAACGGGGAAAAATGGGCCTATGCAAGTAGTGTCCGGGGCTATGGGAAGAGAAAAAGTGCATTTTGAAGCACCGGAAGCATCAAAGTTATCCAAGGAAATGGCAGACTTTCTCGACTGGTTCAATACGGAAAGTAATCTTGATCCCGTTCTCAAATCCGCTATAGCACACTTATGGTTTGTGACCATTCATCCTTTTGAAGACGGCAATGGACGTATCGCCAGAGCGATCGCTGATATGCAGCTAACCCGTGCAGATAAAACACCACAAAGATTTTATAGTATGTCTGCGCAAATCCGGATTGAGCGCAACGACTATTATAATATGCTTGAGAAAATCCAAAAAAGTTCCCTTGATATTACTGAATGGCTGGAATGGTTTCTAAGTTGCCTGGGTCGATCATTTGATAATGTTGAGAGTGCCTTGCAGCATGTTAATCGTAAAACAGATTTCTGGGATGCTGTTGGGGACGCTGAAATCAATAATCGACAGCGATTGCTGTTAAATAAACTGCTTGACGGGTTTGATGGAAAACTGAACACATCTAAATGGGCGAAGATTGCAAAATGTTCTACAGATACAGCATTGCGTGATATTCAGGATTTAATGGAAAAAGGTATCCTTGTAAAAGAAGATGCTGGTGGTAGGAGTACAAATTATGTTTTTAGTAAGGCGTTCGTCCATAAAGTTGCTTTGTGAAACGGTTGCATTGAAGTCCACTATACTCCCCATGCAATATTTTCCCAGCGATTAATTGGCAAGAATATCAAATTTGCTCTTCGGTCTGATCGCATCCAGCCACCTGAAACCGCGAATTTTCAGCTCATCATGATTCACCTCACGCATGGGGTAGGAGGTTCCGTCAAAACTCCGGATAAAGGAGACGCGTTTGGGTTTCTTGTCTTCGAACAGCATATCGATCACATCCGATGTGGAACGGCTCACACCAATAAAACGGTTCTGTTCATCCTGCCCGTAATACACGTTCTCAGCATTGCCCTTGGCCCGCATATAGTAGATATTGCCGTCTTCAAAAAGGGCATTGATGGTGGTGCTTTTCAGCTGGTTGAAATATTGGGTACTGTCTACCCGGCTGATGGCCATGGCATTCTCGAACACATACATCCGTTCGGGTTTCTTGTTCTTAATGTATAGATAGATAGTATCTCCCGTGATCTGGTTCTCCTTGGCCCAGATCACCGGGTTGCGGAACAAACGGAAAACAGAATCCTGCAGCGAGTAAAACAGGCTGTCGCCCACAGCCTGCAGCGAATCAGAGAAGATGCGCACATTGAAATAGGCTTCAAAATATTTGTTGTTGCTGCTGTCTGATTTGTTGGTTGAATCCAATACGGGCTTCACGGACAGAGAATCCCTGATCACAGGTACATTCCGGGTTTTCATCAGGTCCGACAGTCTTGCCGTATACAAAGTGTCGGCGGATATATAGATCGAATCCCTTCCCTGTTTGATCAGCAATATCGGCTTTTCTGTAGCCAGCAGGATGTCTTTTTTCCGGTCGGTCTTGATGTTGTTGGCAATCATGTCAAAACCCTGTGCCGTATCTTTTCCCCGGTACACCGCATTACCCCTGAACTCGCTGAGTTTGGTTGAGTCATCCACCGCCATATCGTCTGCCGTGAAAGTATACGTACTGTCTTCCACCACGGAACGTTTGTTCAGGATGCCCCGTTTGTTCTTCATGTCAAAATATCCCTGCCGCGTCTTGATCACCCTGCGGCCACTGTCGCTGTAAATGGTGGTGGGAGAAGTGAAAGTAGCAATCTCGGTACCGGTATTGTATTGCAGCGTATCAGTAACTACCTTGTATTCAGGATCCACCAGCACTACTTTTTTCTTGAAAATCACATCCTTGGTATCCCCGTAGTAATAGCCTTCTGTACTGGTCAGGGTTGTTTTCTTGTTCACCAGTTTACCGCCTTTCAGGTAAGTGCCGATCTTCAGGGTCACATCATACACCAATGTATCTGTGGTCAGTACGCCTTTACCATCGGTGAGCCTTACTTTTTTACTCAGGAACGCTTTTTTTTCTTTGCCCAGGTATTTCAGGTACTGTGCATAGGTATGCACACTATCGGCATCGTTGATATGGATATTGCCAAAAGCCTCCAGTGAATTGTCGATCTCGTTCAGAACGGCGCTGTCGGCATAGAAATCTGTCTTCTCCTGTTTCACATGTGCTTTGCCTACAAGGGAAACATATTTATGCAGGGAATCCACCACTAGCATATTCAGCCGTTCGGCAGAGATGATCTGTAATAATTTTCCTTCGGTTTTACCGGTATCCTGGGCAGGGCGTTGCGCCATGCCCATTTGTGCCAATAACAGGAGCAGCCAGGTGTATATAGATCTCTTTATCAACATCAGGCTATTTCTTCTGCAGGGTATCGTTCAGCGGCGCCGTTAACGGAATGCTTTTGTCTTTTCTGCCAAACACAGAAACATTGATATACCGTTTGGGATGCACCCGCAGGTCATCCAGCAGTATGTTGGCGCTGCGTACGGTATTGGTGAGGTTATCGTAAAGCGCTTTGTCGTTCATCAGTTTGCCCATCGATCCCTCGGTGGAATTCATTTTCTGCAGTACCGTATTCAGGCTGGCAACCGTGGTCCTGAGTTTGTCGATGGTTCCCGCAAGATCCGCTTTGGCCAGGTTATCGGTGGTCTTCTCCACATTACCCAGCATTTTGGTCACTTTATCGTTATTATCAGCCAGGTTTTTGGTAAAGCTGGCCACATGGTTCATCGACTGGGCAATGGTTCCGGTTTGCTGGTTCAGCATGGCCTGCAAAGAAACAGACGATACCGCCAGGCTGGCCGTAGTTTTATTGATATTGGCAATTACCTGTTGCAGGTTGTTTTTGGTAGTAGGGTCAAAAATGGTATTGATGTTCTTCAGTACACTGTCAAGCGATTGCACTGTTGTCTTGAGCTGGTCGCCCACAGGTCCCAGTTGTTTCATCAGGTTGCCCATCAGTCCATCGGCATTACCGGTAACCAGGGTGTCGCCCACATGCAGGTATTGTTTCGAATCTCCCAGGGCAATGGTGATGCTGGCCGGACCCAGTGGGTTCTCCTTAATGGTGGCAACGGAATTCACAGGGATGTTATAGCTGCTCTTTAATTTGATAGTGACCACGATACTGCTCAGGCTTTCATCAAGATTCTCGATATCGTCCACCGCACCCACCTGGTAACCGTTGATGTAAACCGGGTTAGAGACCATAATGCCCTTGGTGTTCTCGTATTTGGCATGCAGGTAGTTTCCCGTTTTGAAGAGGGTTTTCCCTTTCAGGAAGTTAAAGCCCAGTATCATCATGGTAATGGCAATGGCGGTCAGTGCCCCCACCTTTGTTTCGTTCGAAATTTTCATAATACAAATCTACGGTTTCTTGGCCTGACGTAATAATGGAAGGCTGTTTAAATGAAGAGTGGTCGCTTACCTGCTGCCGGTATTCATCAACTGTTTTTCCAGTGAATATTTGTAACGTTTCAATGCCCGTACCAACACTTCACAGATCTGGCGCTGTCCTTCTTCGCTGTTCAGGTAGGCTTCTTCTTCGGGATTGGAGATGAAGCCGGTCTCTACCAGTACCGCCGGCATGGCAACGGCCTGTAATACCCAGATGCCTTTTTGTCTTTGTTTGGCTTCGCGACTGATGCGTCCCACTTTCTGGAACTCTTCTTCAATGGTGAGGGCCAGGTTGGCACTGCGGGAAAAATAGGTCTGCGTTTTCATGTTGATGATCATCATTTTAGCCGGATCTGTTGGATTAAAATCTTTCAGTTCCCTGGCAGAAATGCTGTCCATATACATGTCTTCATTGGCTCGCAAAGCCGCTTTGGCATCGTTGCTTTTATCCACCCCATAAATAAAGGTCTCCGTGCCCTTGGCCGGGTTGGGAGTGGTCCAGGTGCGATACTCCTTGACTTTTGCGGTGTAGGCTTTTCTTTTTTTGCCTTTGCCCCGGTAGCGGGTCTCTTCCTTGTAGCCGATGAATTCGCGGTGCCGTATGGGGCCGCCGCCTTCGTTCACATGTATGCAGACAAATAGATCACCTTTTTCGCGGTTGGCGATCTGGGCTTTGCGGGTTACGGGGTCAAAAACATCTGTGGTCCGGGTGAGATAGGTCTCCACATCGGGGATCTCGGTCCGGATCATTTGGTCCAGTTTCAGTGAAATGGCCAGCGCAATATCTTTTTCGTGCGAAAATTCACCGGAAGCGCCAAAATCACTTCCGCCATGCCCCGGATCGATGATGATCTTACGCAGGGGCTGTTTCTGGAAAGGCTTGCCCGGACTGGGTTTCGGAGTAAAGGAAGAAAAGCTAATAAAAACCAGACTTAACAAAATCAATGCAGCGGATTGTCTTCTCATCATATCATTTCGTTAAAGGATTTTGCCAGGAATAGCTTTTACACCGGCAAGACCCTATTTTTGCCCTTGTAAACATGAGCCAGCTTCGCAAATTTACTACAAAATCAGCCCCCGCTATGGCAGTTGCCGGCTGTTTGCTCATATTAACATTTTATGTGCGGGCGGCAGTTCACCAGGTACCAGGGCGTGGTTATGGGTTATTCGGGACTATTGATACCGTTCCGGTGAAAAAAAGTAAGGACAGTATGCCGGTTTCCAGGCCTTCTTCCATAACCACAGATACGGTGGGAGGGAAACAGGTACCGGATTCGGTGGTGCGGGTAGACAGTATCCGGATGTCGAAAGACTCGGTAGATGCCATTATCAAGTACCATGCGGATGATTCAGGTGTATTGATCATTGCTACCAAGGACCTGTTCCTGTACGGTAAGGCCAAAACCGATTACAAAGACCTGAAACTGGAAGCAGCCACCATACAGTACGAGCAGAAAACGCAAACGGTAAAAGCCTATGGCGCTACCGATACAACCGGGGATATTGCGAGTAAACCCCAGTTTACCCAGGGCGAGCTGAAGACCATCAGTGATTCCATCTTTTATAACCTGGGTACACAGAAAGCCTATACCAAGAATACTTTTTTTCAGGAAGGAGAAGTGTTTGTGAATGCGCGGTTCCTGAAAAAGATCAGTGCGGACGAAGTTTTTGCCCGCGACGCCCGTTTCACCACCTGTAACCTGGATACCCCGCATTTTGCTTTCCGGTCACGGAAAATGAAGATCATCAATAACAAACTGGGCGTTACCGGCAGGGTATATCCCGAGATAGAATCGGTGCCCATACCCATGGTGTTTCTGCCTTTTGGCCTGTTCCCGCTGAACCGGGCCCGGCATTCGGGGGTATTGTTCCCATCCTTCACTTCCAGTGAAGATTTTGGGTTGGGACTGGAAGGATTGGGTTATTACAAGACCTTCGGTGAACATGTGGATGTGACCACCCGTGCCAATCTCTATTCCTATGGCGGCTGGAACCTGAACGTGAGTTCCAAATACCTGATGCGGTACAAGTATACCGGAAGCCTCAATGTTACTTTTCAGAATACCAAAACGCTGAACCGAGGCGGTTTTTCGCAGGAAGAGTTCACCAATTCAAAATCGTATATGATCAACTGGAGCCATAGCCGCGATAGCAGGGCCAGGCCCGGTACCAACTTTTCCGCCAATGTGAATTTCGGTAGCACGCGTTTTAACCGATCGCTGCTGAATAATCCCTACCAGAATTTCCAGAACCAGATCAGTTCATCCATCAATTATTCCAAAGACTGGCGGGGTAAATACAACTTATCGCTGAACCTGAATCATAACCAGAATAGTTTATCGCGACTCGTTAACCTGAACCTGCCCACGGCCACATTTAACGTAGTTACTTTTTACCCTTTCCAGAAAAAAGAGTCCATTGGTACGGGCAAATGGTACGAGAAGATCGGTATCGGTTATAACGGTAGTCTGCAGAACCAGGCATCTTTCTATGACAGTGCTTTCAGTTTCAAACGCCTGATCGATACGGTGCAGTGGGGTGCCACGCATAATATACCCATCACATTAAGTCTGCCATCACTGGGACCGATCACTTTGTCGCCCAGCATTTCTTATGAAGAACGTTGGTATGGCCAGCGTAATTTCAAGAAATGGAATCCGCTTACGTCCAAAGTGGATACCACGGTTGAAAAAGGCCTGTATACTGCGCGCCAGATGTCGTTTGGTATGGGTATCAACACCCGGATATTCGGTATGTATAAATTCTCTCCCAAAAGCAATATCATCGCCATCCGGCATGAGATCAGGCCTACTATTTCTGTCAGTTACCATCCTGATTTTGCAGCCAAATACCATTACACCACAAAAGTGGATACCAGCGGGCGTACACAGCGTTTTTCGCAGTATGACGGTGGCATCATCGGCTCTTTTTCCGAAGGTGCATTCGGAGGTATCGGCTTTGGTATCGACAACCTGCTGGAAATGCGGGTGAAGGATAAAAGTGATACCTCGCTGAAGGGCAGAACCGTTGGTAAAAAAGTCAAACTGATCGAAGGCTTTGGTTTCAACTCTTCTTATAACCTGATGGCCGATAGTTTTGCACTGGGTAATTTTTCTATTTATGCCAGAAGTACCCTGTTCGAAAAACTGAACATCACAGCATCTGCCAATCTGGACCCTTATGAAAGGGACAGCAAAGGTTTCCGGGTCAATAAGATCGCATTCGATCCGCGTCGGTTTAAGTTCGGAATGATCACCGCAGGTAATATTGCCATGTCTACATCCTTTTCCAGTAAATCCAAAGATGGCAAGGATAAGAACAAGGAACTGCCAGTAGATCCTTTTATGACACCCGACGAACAGCAGCGACAATTGCAGTTTGCCCGCGCCAACCCGGCAGAATTCACAGATTTCAATATTCCCTGGACCCTCAGTTTTTCCTACTCGCTCAATTTTTCGCGGGTGATGAAGCCGGATTACAGTGGTTACCAGACATTGACCAGTTCCAGTTTGAATTTTAACGGGGACTTCAGCCTGACACCCAAATGGAAAGTAGGGGCTACCGGTTATTACGATGTATCCAACCGCTCATTGCAGCAGCTGAGTACTTTTATTACCCGCGAAATGCATTGCTGGCAATTATCGATCAATGTTACACCGATAGGTCTGTACCGTTCCTTCAATATCATGTTCAGTCCCAAATCAGGTATCCTGCGTGATCTGAAGATCAACCGAAGCAGAACATTCTCCAACTACTGATGATCATTGGCGAGGTAGTAATCCCACATCATACGGAATATCTTTTCTTTCAGTTCATCGCTGGATAAACCAGTGGAAGGAACTGCGGGCAGAAAATGCATTTCCAGTCTGTGGGGCAGCAGGTAAAAGAATTTGTTCGGTGGCAATACTTTTTTGGTGTGAAATAGAATGGCGGGCAGTATGGGTTTACCCGTATCTGTGGACAGCCGGAAGGCGCCGTCATAAAAACTTTTCAACGGATCGCCTGTCCGGTTGCGGGTGCCTTCGGGATAAATCAGCATATCGAGACCAATGGCGAGAATGTTTTTCATATCCTCGATACTTTTCCGCCGGCTGGCGTCACTTTTCCGGTCAACCAGCACACTCCCGAATTGATAGATCCATCCGAACACAGGTATTTTGGCAAAACTTTTTTTGGCAATGGTCTTATTGGCCCTTGGCATGAACGGAGTGCTGACCGGAACATCCATGAGGCTGTTGTGGTTGCAGACGATCACGTAGTTCTGTCCTTTTTTAAAATGTTCTTTGCCCCTGATGCGCAGCGGGCAACCGATCAGGTTCAGGTAAATGAACATCCAGACCCTGGATACATGCCTGTGCCAGCGGGCTTTGTAGGGTTCTTTTAATAAAAAACAGGGCAGGTAAAAAAAGATCGCGATGACCAGCGAAACAATGAATAAGACCAGGGCCCAGCCTGCCCAGAGCCGGGCAAACAGGTTGATTAGACTATTTTCTTTGGTAGGTGTTGTTGTGGGTTGCTGCATGTATTTTTTTTCTGCGTCTGAGGGTATGTGTTTATCCAACCGGGTTCCAGTCAATGGCTTCCAGTCCCTGTTTCATCAAAGCCTCATTGGCCCTGCTGAAATGGCGGCAGCCAAAAAAACCTTTGTCGGCACTGAAGGGAGAGGGGTGTGCTGCTTTTAAAACAGTATGTTTGGTTTCGTCGATCAGCACCTGTTTCTCCTGAGCAAATTTTCCCCATAATAAAAATACCAGTCCTGTTTTTTCGGTAGATAGTTTCCGGATCACTGCATCGGTAAAATCCATCCAGCCGATCTTGGAATGACTGGCCGGTTCATTGGCCCTTACGGTAAGGATGGCATTCAGCAGAAACACGCCCTGTTGGGTCCACCGGGTAAGGTTGCCTGTTTTGGGAATGGGCATGCCGATATCGGAATGCAGCTCCTTGTAAATATTGACCAGCGAAGGCGGTGGGGGCACCCCGTCGGGTACCGAGAAACTCAGCCCGTGTGCCTGCCCCGGATTGTGGTACGGGTCCTGTCCCAGGATCACCACTTTCACTTGATTGAAAGGGGTACAGTTGAAGGCATGAAAGATCAGGGTACCGGGAGGATATACCACGGCGCCGGTGGCTTTCTCTGTTTTCAGATGGGTGACCACCTGCAGAAAATAAGGTTTGCTGAATTCCTGTTTCAGCACTTCTTTCCAACTGGCTTCAATTTTTACATCCATCTGTTCGGGTTGGGTACAAATTTTCGTGCCGAAGATACTGAAAGCAGGCTTACCAAAAGGGGCCCTGCTGGTTCGTGAAGCTGGGTGATCTGCACTTTAACGGATCAGACGGTATTACAGCCAAACAGACCGGTAACCGCGAATACAGGTATCGCGTATCTGGATACCGAAACCGGTCTGCCAGCATTTTCCGCTATCGCAGAATGGTCACGCTGCCCCCAACTGCGGGTAGTTCTGCCGAAGGTTTGATCACATAATAGTAAGTAGCTACGGGTTGGTCAATACCCTTGTATTTGCCATCCCAGGGTTTGGTATACCCCACAGATCTGAACAGCAATTGTCCCAGCCGGTTGTAGATACTCACCACACAATCGGGATACATATCGGTCAGCAAGGGAATCTCCCAGTAATCATGGACCCCGTCGCCATTGGGCGAAAATGCATTGGGTGGCACTAAGGGGGGATCATTCACCTGAACCTCCACAGCAGCCAGGATAGCGCAACCACCTTCGTTCACGCCTTTGATATAATAGATACCCGATCGGTTGATATTTTTTGGGTCGGTTACCGGGATGGTCGTCTGTGCATCTTTCCAGAAACTGAACTGTACCCCGCTGGTATTGCCACTGATGGCATTGTACAGATCTACCAGTAGAGGTCTTATAGTGGGATTCGGATTGGTAATGGTAACAGCCGGTGTCTTGAACATATTCAGCACCACGGGTTTGGTACTGCTGCAGCCAGCACTGTTGATAGCCCGGATATAATAGGTACCGCTTTCTGTGACTTTTTTGGGAATTACCACGTATTGTGTATGCGTGGGGTCTGTAAAATATTCAAAGTTCAATCCCGGAGTACTGCCGGCCGTGATCAGGGGGGCTGTCAGGTCTACGCCATTGTTAACACAACCGGCAATGGGTACAGAGGGCGTATTCAGCCGGATGATTTCTAAAGATTTTTCGATGGTGGTATATACCGTGTCTACACAGCCCTGATCCGGATAAGGCGTTACTTCCACTGCAAATTTTGTATTGGGCGCAGGTGGCGGACTGAAACTGAGTGTACCCGATGTGCCCAGTAAGGTAGAGAAATCGCTGGTGAACCAACGGTAACCCGCAAAACCAAAAGGTGCGGTCAATACCTGCGCACTATCCGAAATGCATTGCACATTACCCGATATGGGAGAAGAGCAGTTCTCATTCACATCCACATAAGCATACCCGAAATGTCCGCCGCGCGTACAATCGTTGGTGGTGAACTCAATGCGGATGGTGCGGCCGGCATATCCGGATAATTTGATGGTTACCGGGGTCCAGGTTTTATAGAAGACACTGTCTTTATAAGGTGACTGTTTAAAGCCCGGCAGCCCGGAAGCAGCAGCATAGGAAAAGGAACTGCAACCGATATAATCGCCTTTGGTCACATCAAATACATTGGCGGTGAATTTAGGTTGCTCCCAGTCTGCATGGCCTGGATTCTGGAACACCACGGCATAATTGTAAATGATGCTATAGTTATTCTGGTTGGCAGGAATGGTAAAGGTATAACTGACCTGCTCTGCCTGCCGCCCTGTTCCTGCATTGCCCAGCCTGATGGAATAACCGCTGCCGTTGGGACAACTCATCGGGAAACCGCCATAAGTGTCCAGCAGTGTGGGGTCACCGCTTTTGATAATGGTATGCCTGCCGTAGGAAGGAGCGGAGGATTGTAAAGAGATCTTGCCATCCATCTGGCCGATGGAGCCACTGCTGCATTCCCAGTTGGTAAAATCGCCGGATTCAAAACCAATATTGGCGGGACATTGTGCGTGAACCTTTATGGACAGTAGCAGACAGGCCTGAATCAACAGTAGTTGTATAACCCTAAAAAAATGTTGATCCATACGGAGCCGGGTAAAATTCGAACGGGATAACAAGATACAAAATAACCCTGTAAGAAATTTCACAGGATGTATGACCGGTAGGGTAAATGCATCTAAAAGCAGTCGCTTGGCTCCGCCGAGTGACGCCTATCCCCGGGCTTCCAGCCTGGAACCCTAACCCCTAACATTCATAAAACTACAATATCCCTAACCCCGGTACATACCCAGCTACCTCTTTTCAATTTCCTAAAATGCATATCCAGTGGCAATCTGCCAAAAATGCTTGTATGATGTGTAAAGCACGATGTATTTCAACCAATAATCTATTGGTAAACGGGTAATAAAAACTGGTTGAAAAATTTAGATGCATTAGCCCTGCATATGACCGGCGGATAAACAGGTAAAAGCACTATCTCAGCCCATTGAACCAGGTGATAATGGTGATCCAGTCATTTTCCGTAGTGAGCGTGAGCCGGTTCTCTTCGATGTATGTATTCAGTAAGGCCCAACGCGAAGCCAGGTCAGAAGTGGTTTTGGTAAACACGGAATCGAAGGACTGGCGGGAGAGGGACACCTGAACCGGCTTTCGGTTATTAAAGCCGGCATCGTTCTTCTGCAGGCTGTATACGGGCACATAATCTTTGCCGCCATCAATCTGTTTGAATGATTTGTTCAGGGTCAGCGTTCCCTGAACCAGTGAGGTTTCAAAACCACTGGGCGTAACCGTTGCCTGATTCCTGGTAACAGACTTATTGGTTTTGGTTTGAGCGAAACCGGTCAGGGTTAAAAAACAGCAAATGGCCGGAAGTAGGAATGATCTCATAAATTGATTGGGTTGATCGTTTGGCAAATATCAGCTTCTGTGCCGGGAACGGATCATAAATTTAGTGAAAACTGCCCGCATCTGTTATGCAGAGGGAGGGTAACCGTATCACCGGTAAGTGGTATCAGCTAACTGCAGGTAAACAATATCACCCACGGCGTGTCGGTTCTGGTTCATGGTTTTGATGGTAATGCTGTTACCAGCCACCGCTGCCTGTATTTCGGAGAAAGCGCCCCAGAAACGCACCTGCTCAATCACAGCTTTTACCGCACCTGCCTGTTTAGGAACGATCCTGAACTGTTCTGGGCGTACCAGGTAATGGTGATTCATCAAGGGCCATGACCTGTTTTTGGTAAAAAGGGATACTACTGTTTCGGGGAGTAATACATAAGAACCCAGTAATCCTGCCACGTATTCGTTCAGCGGGTGGTAGTACAGTTGTTGGGGAGAGCCTTTTTGTACCAGTTGTCCGCCCCGCATTACCAGGAGCTCATCTGCCCAGGAGAGTGTATCCTGAGGGTCGTGCGAGGTCAGGATACAGGAAATCCGGAGTCGGTTGCCAATATCATCCAGTACCTGCTTCAGGATCTGTTTGTGCATGGGGTCGAGATTGGAAAATGGTTCATCCAGTAACAATAATTCCGGCGCGCCGATCAGTAATCTGCACAAGGCGATCCGTTGTTTTTCGCCGCCTGATAACTGGTCGGTCTTACGGTTGAGCAGGTGGTCAATCCGGCAGATCCTGAACAAGGCATCCGCATCGGTCTGTGGTAGGCGATTGGCCATGTCCAGCCATTCTTCCACCCGGTAATTGTTCCTGAGTTCATAATGCTGGGATAGGTAAGCGATGCCCGGGTGACCAGGAATCAACTGGAACAGGGGCCCAGGTACTTTCTGTTCTTTGAAGAGGATCTGACCCGCATCCGGTTGCTCCAGCCCGGCAATCATTTTCAGTAAAGTGCTTTTGCCTGAACCGGTCTCGCCGGCAATGGCCAGTTTACGAAAACGGGGTTGCGAAAAGCTGATATCATTCACCACGGTGTTCTGCTGCAGTTGCCTGGAAATGCCGGAAACGTCTAAGAAACCCATGTACAGTTTGCAGGATTTGTGAAGTGTGAAGGTACTGTATAAACAGGATCAACTCTTTTGGGGCTGCGAAAAAAGTCTAACCAAACAGGGACGTTTACTTAAACCAGTTCCATTCCTGTTTTCTTTTTACATTTATGCAGTGTCAAATATGATGATGTAGCAGGCCAGGTAAAAGGATCTGCTACTGAACTAGCTAAGGCTGATAAGAATAATTCACGGTGTGCGCTGTTATCATGTTTCCGCATCAGAAATTATGTAATTTTACATATATGGAATATAAGGTTGCCAACAGGATCGAGCTCATGAAAAAGATGGGAGCACATGCAGCGGAAATTCGTTCGTTCGGCATTGATCGCATTAGTGTGTTTGGATCCTTTGCCCGGAACGAACACATAAAACCTAATAGTGATATTGACCTTATTCTTGATTTTGCGCCAGGAAAGAAGAGTTTTGATAACCTGGTGGATTTGGGTGATTTCCTGGAAAAATTACTTGGCAGAAAGGTAGAATTACTTACCCGCGAATCGTTGAAATCAGCTACCGGAAAACACATACTCTCCACAGCAAAAGAGATCGTTCTGTAATCCTCAATACCATTATACATGCCACAATCTGACCAGGAATCTGTTCAAGCCATTCTTGTTGAAATTGATAACATGGCTAAGATCATGAAAGCAAAACCAAAAAGGAACTAGCCGGAGATCTGACTCTCGAAAGAGCTGTGTCAATGACGCTGGGACTGATCGGTGAAAAAGCAAATAAAATTTCAGCCCATTTTAAGGCCAGTCATCCGGAAGTTGAATGGCGAAAGATAATAGCATTGCGTAACCGGATTGTTCATAGTTATGAAGATCTGGATTTTGATATCATTTATGATACCATAGCGATTAAATTACCGGAATTAAAAAAGCAATTAGAAGGTCTGGGGACTGTTACACCGAGAACGGATCTTTCACCAAAGAAAAAAAGCAGACATTCCAAAAAGCAGTAACGATAAACCTGTAGCCGGTTTTGATTATCTTAGGAATTCAATCCCAGGCTCATGAGAAAATGTATCCTCGCATCAGGTATATTGGCTTGTACATTGATGGCATTTGTCTATCCTCCCAAAACCGCCCGCCCTTTGTTTACCATAACACCGGCGGAGCCCGTATATTTCAAATCCTTTGTTGACTGCAATATGGCCGAAGCCTGGGTGGGTGATACCTTCCGTATTTTCCCCGGTAAATATGGTGAAGATCCCTTATGGGGCAATGCACGCGACCTGAAATATGCCGACGGAAAAAATGCCGAAGAAGCTTTTAACCGCCGATTCGAAGCGTTCACAGAACCGGTACTGCCACTCAATGCGGCGCCCGACCAGGAAGGTCTGCATGGCGCCGTATGGTTTGAGACCGTATACCAGGACCCCAATGATGCCAGCGGGAAGACTTTATTTGCACTTTACCATAATGAGAACTATCCCAACACCTATCCTTACCGGACAAAAACAGGGAAAGGATATATTGACAAGGACTGGCCACAGGGATTGACCGGTGAAAAAACACCGGCAGCGGTCTGCCGCATCGGCATCATGAAATCGACCAATGGCGGACACAGTTGGGAGAACAAGGGTATCGTACTGGAAGATGACCAGCCGCGTATGATCCTGAAGCCACACAATACTTCCGTTACGTTTGCCGGTGGTGTGGGCGATCCATCGGCAATTGCGAACGATGGTTTTCTCTATATTTTTTATGGCGAATACGGATATCCTGGAAATTACCGTTCCGCCGCGTATGATCCCATCAGGGAATATTCCGGCCAGTGTATCAGCATGGCCAGGATAGCG
The DNA here is from genome assembly GCF_058231045.1 of Sediminibacterium sp. FW305-C-269. Classification (NCBI taxonomy): domain Bacteria; kingdom Pseudomonadati; phylum Bacteroidota; class Chitinophagia; order Chitinophagales; family Chitinophagaceae; genus Sediminibacterium; species Sediminibacterium sp. FW305-C-269. Next base: position 1,036,342 of record NZ_JBIQXQ010000002.1, read on the forward strand.
CTGGCCGATCTGGATGCACCCACAGGTAAAGCCCGGCGCTGGGATGGAAAGGGTTTTACCATTGCGTATGATGGGGTAGGACAACCGATCCGGTCATTGCAGATACCGGTGTCGGAAGGTGGTGGTCCCACTTCTGCTCCCAACAGCCAATATTACTGGGGGCCCTCCGTTAGCTGGAATACCTGGCTCAAAGCCTGGGTCATGCTCATGGCCCGCTCCGAAGGTCCTTCCTGGAAAGGGTCTAGCGTATACATTTCCTTCAATACCCATCCCTCACTTGCAGGAGCTGCCGGCCAGGACTGGAGCAAACCGCAACTGCTGGCCAGCAAAGCGGGACATACCATCTGGTACCCATCCCTGCAGCCGATCGGCAGCGGAAATGAACCGGGTAACCGGAATACCTGCCTGAAACTGGGGCAGACAGCCCGTTTGTTCTACAAGGATAATGCTTCGGATACAGCGGTATACCTGTCGGAATATGAGATCCGCTTCGAGCGAAACAGGTAAGTGGCAGGCAGGTGACTTATAGAAGGGGGCGGTATTCTTCAGGATGAAGATTACCTTTGCGGACCCGCTTAACCGTTAAGGGTAAAACATCAGTGAATGGAGCAACAGAAACAGGGGCCGGAGGATAACAGGCAGCAGATCGAACTGAACAGGATATTAGACCTGTCATCCGATATTATTGCCATTGTGACCATAGAAGGTGAACGGAGATCGGTGAACAAAGCTGCTGCTGCGATCCTGGGGTATACGCAGCAGGAACTGATAGGCGGCTCCATCTTTGATATCGTACACGAGGCTGACAGGGAAGCTACGCAGGAGGTATTTTTTGCTGTTCCCACTTCTAAAAGAAAGAATGGTTTTGAGAACCGGATCCTGCGCAAGGATGGGGCACAGATCTATATGGTCTGGGATTTTATATGGGATGAACTGGCCAGTGAGATCTATGCAATAGGAAGAGATATTACCGACCATAAAAAACAGGAAGAACAGCTGCTGAACAGCGAAAAACATTACCAGTCGCTGATCAAGAACCTCAAGATCGGGGTACTGAAGCAGGAGAAGGACTCACGCATCACGGTATCGAATGATGCGGCATTGGAAATGCTCGGGCTCACCGAAGACCAGTTGCTGGGCAAAACCTCATTCGATCCCGACTGGAATGTGATCCATAGCGATGGCACGGATTTCCCGGGTTCAGAGCACCCGGTACCGGTGGCCATTGCCACACAGAGACCGGTGCGCGATGTGGTCATGGGCGTGTATCGCCCCAGAACAAAGGATCGCTCCTGGCTGTTGGTGAATGCAGAACCGCAGTTTGACCTGAATGGTGAATTCGACCATGTGATCTGCACGTTCACGGATATTACCAATGAAAGAAGGTCTCTGGTGCAGAAACAGGAAGCGCTGATCGACATACTGGATAACACAGAGGCGTTTTTCGCCACATTTGATCTCAATTTTAAGTTCACTTTCATGAACAGGGCCATGCGGAAAGCCCTGGGTGTGAGCGATATAACAGATGTGAATACCATCAGTATCGCAGATATCCCGGTGCTGGATGCACGCTTCTCACTGGAAGAGCGACTGAAGATCTTACTGGCGGAAGGCTCCTGGGCGGGGTCCAACCGCATCAAGACCCATGACGGAAAGGAGATCACCATCTGGCTGGTCTTGCTGATGCACCGGAACGAGAACGGTGTACCCACCCATATCTCCGTATCAGCCATCGACATATCGGACAGTGAGGCGCTGAAAGAAGAGCGTAACCTGAACAAGATACAGAACGAGTTCGTGAACATGGTATCGCATGAGTTCCGTACACCGCTCACCATCTTCCGCACCAGCATCGAGCTGTTTCAGCTGTATCTGCAGCAACTGGATATCACCCTGCCCGAAAAACTGGGGCAGCGCCTGGAGATCATGGATAAGGAGATCGACCGGCTCATCAATGTAATCGCAGACCTCATTACCATTGGCAAAGTGAACAGCGGCAGTATCCGCGTGAATAAACAGGAAGTGTCGATCCTGTCGCTGATACAACATTGTATCGACAGACACCATCTCACAAAACAGGACGATCGGGTGATCCGTTTAACCAGTAAAGGAACGGAGCGGCATGTGATGATCGATGAATTCCTGATGACGCATGTCATGGATAATATGATTTCCAACGCCATCAAATATTCGCCCAATGCACCGGCCCCGGAAATTGAAGTGCTGTTTGAGAAACACCATTTTGAGATCCTTGTCAGGGATTATGGAATGGGTATTGAGGCGGGTGACCAGGAGAAAATGTTCATTTCTTTTTTCAGGGGCGCCAATGCAGAACATATTCCCGGAACGGGCCTTGGACTGGTGATCATTAAGAAATTCATCGACCTCCATGGCGGCAAACTGCGTTTACGTAGTGAGCCGAGTAAACAAACGGAGTTCTCGATTCGACTGTATTATTGATGATGGGCGGTTTATCAATGATCGATGGGGGAGTGAGGGTAGACGAACTTAAGAAGCTACTGCCAGTTTCTTTCTTTTCATGATCGTTCTCCGCAGAAGTCTCCCCGGAGGGGGGACTCTGCGGATTAGGAGCAGTTATAAAATCGTTTGAAACGGTGTTTGTTAAAAGTGAGTAAGTAGCTCTCCGTAAGCCGCAGGGTCCTCTTCGAGAGACCCTGCGGGGACTGTCTGATTCGGAAGGGTTCCAGTAAAAAGTTCTGTTTCTGAAATTTTAAATTCAAAACTGCCTACCTTCATTATTAATAACACAGCCCCCTTTTATACAGTATTTTGTTTTGGATCTTAACTTGCCAGACCCTGAGCAATACAGGACTTCAAGAAAATATATTTCAGAATTTTATTGGTTTAATCAGCCAATTTATCCTGTCGTGTAGAACTAAATGCGATCGAATTTCGGTTATATGAAAAACAGTAGTGTAATCATCTTTTTAGATGGAGTACATTTATTCATACAGTCATATAGCATGAATTGTTCTGAATTTGTTTTATTTATTAGCTCTCGTCTTTTAAATAGATTCTTTACTCACTTCATGATTCGAATAAAATCCATTTAAAATTCAATAATCAACTATGAAAAAGTCGGTATTTATTTTATTTATCGGTCTCTTAATTACAAGTACTGCTTTATGCCAGCTTGGGAAGAGTGATTGGATGGTAGGTGGAAGTTTAGGATACAATTCCAGTAAATATTATCAAAACCAAACCGCGGAAATCAAAACGTCCGATTTCCAATTTTCGGCAACTGCTGGGTATTTTATTCTTCCGAAATTTCCAATAGGTGTCAGAACAACTCTTCAATCTAATAAACAACACTATAAAGATGCTTCAGGAGCGAGAGGTGAAGGCAGCTCAAATTATTGGAGTGTTGGCCCCTTTGCTAGATATTATTTTCTCAAAAAAACACAGGAGATAGTAAACCTGTTAGTTGAGACCAGTTATTCTTTCGGAAGTGCAAGACCTGATATTTCAGCTAATACTTTTCATTTTAACCGATTTTCAATTTTAGCTGGCCCAGTCATTTATTTTAACTCAAGTGTGGGGCTTGAATTTACGCTTGGTTACTTCCATGATAAACCGTCAGATGGCAGGAATGCCACTTCTGGATTTCAGACAGCCATAGGTTTTCAAATCCATCTTGAAAAAACAAAATAGATTATCACTAATGTCCGACTAAAGTATCAGGAGATGAGGGAAAAGGGTGGTTCCAAAGAACCACCCATATTGGTTAAGATTGGATTACCACACTTAACCAATAAACAAAAGCCCTCAATTTCTGAGTGCCCTTTTCATGATCGTTCTCCGCAGAAGTCTCCCCGGAGGGGGGACTGCGGATCAGAAGCAGTTATAAATCGTTTGAAGCAGTATTTGTTAAAAATGAGTAAGTGTTCCTCCGTAAGCCGCAGGGTCCTCTTCGAGAGACCCTTGCGGAGACTACTTGCACAAGATCATTTCTCCGCCGGATGGTAGGAACTGGTTTCTTTTTCCGTTGTGTTGTAAAAGTAGGTCTCTACTACTTTTACAACACCGCCGCCACCTTTCGGGTAATGTATTTCCTCGTACAGGTAGCCGTACTTGCCTTCAGCCCACAGATAGCGGTTGGCGGTTGCTCCTGTGATGCTGAAAGAAGTTGTGATGGGATCGAGCTGATGCATAGCTGAAAATAATTTGATGTCAGAATTGATCTTTCCCACAAGCCACTTGTACAAATTCGTTGCACCGCTAACATTATTGAAATAATGTAGCACATAATAGCCAATGATTTTCCCCTCTTTTACGTATACACCAACGATATGGCCGTCATGGAAGGGTGCTTTTGGGCCATTGGGGAATGGGAAATCAGCAGCATTGAAATACAATTCCGGGTGGTGATACAGATCTACGGTCGACGATAGTTTTTCTACTGTCCATTTTTTTACTTTCCATTTCGGTTCGGCTTTGTCCAGTTCATCCAGCGTAATATTGAATTTGAACAGTCCATTCTCCGTTATCTTATTGATGAAGAATGTTTTTTGCGACGGTGTTCTTGCCTTCGCTATTGAATCGATCCTTCTTTCCCTGGCGATCTTGAGTTCTGCCAGCCTGTTTTGTTCTTCCCTGGCAGCTTTCTGTTCTCCTTTGACCAGTAGCTTCAGTTTGCTTATCTCCAGGGATTTCTCCTCGTTGAAGTTCGCATAGTCGGGGCTTTTCTCAAATTCCAGGATCAGGGACAGTAGCTGGTTGTTTTTGCTGGTATCCTTTGCGTACAGCTCACGTGTGGCCATGATCTGCAGGTACAACACTTTACAATTGCTGCCCCCAAGCGCCTCGCATGCCTGCTGCAGGAATTCCAGTGCAGCTTTATAGTCCCCTTTTCCATAACTATCTTCTGCCAGCAGGTAGGCAGCCTTCGCTTCATTGGCATTGTTTTGCGCCTGTGTTGCCAGTACGGAAAAACAGAAAATACAGGATACCAGTATCTTTTTCAACATGTTCTTTGATTTGATGAGTAGGGGTGGGACGGTTTGCTACAAGCGAAAATCAGATGGGCCACTTGCTGGTTTTCTGTTCTCTTCTGCCTGTTGGCCGAACCTGGTTGCCTGTTGGTCTTACGATCGGGTGAAGGATCGATGCAGATCCAGGGATCGGAGTGAGGCTCATTGAATTGGCTTCGTGGCATTTCATAGGCAGATTCGAATAGTTGGGATATAATTTCTTTAAATATAATAATATTTCGAAATTATGCTAAGTATTGAAGAACCTCATTTTCTGAAGCGTCTCTTTTTAGTAATCGTTCTCCGCAGAAGTCTCCCCGGAGGGGGACTCTGCGGATTAGAAGCAGTTGCAAAATCGTTTGAAACAGTGTTTGCTTAAAATAGATATGAAGCACTCCGTAATCCGCAGCGTCCTCTTCGAGAGACGTCTGCGGAGACTGTCGGTATGGAAGTGCTTAAGCGAACTCTGTGGAGGCAGAAATGTTTACCCCTTAAAGAAAAAAGCCTCATAAGTTTTTGACTTACAAGGCTTCTCATTTACTACTGGTGAACCGGATTGGATTCGAACCAATGACCTGCTGCTTAGAAGGCAGCTGCTCTATCCAGCTGAGCTACCGGTCCGTTTTAAGGCAAAATGCAAAATTCAAAATGCAAAATTCAAAATGATACTCACCATTGTGCCTTGAACAGGGCTGCAAAATAAGGGAAAAAAAGGTTCAGAACCAAGCGGGAAGCGTGGGTAGGGGTTTTCAACCGCTTTTTCCATCCAGGCACCGCGTCTTTGCGCCTTAGCGGGCATTTTCCTACTCGGAAATGCCGGTAAGCTGAAATCACTTTACTTTGTTGAAACGATTGCCGAATGAGTTATAACTATCTTCCGCTTGACCGGAAATGGCTGCATTTTTCGCAGGTCAAACACCTGCTGGATTTTGACCAGAAGGTCTCCATCACTTTCGATGCCCACGAACGCATACTGGCCTGCCGCAACTATCTGGATGCCAAAATGGAAGATAAGGATCGCCTGTATTATGGCATCAACACCGGCTTTGGTTTTTTACAGAATGTGAAGATAGACGGAAGCCAGATAGAACAGCTGCAATACAACCTGGTGGTCTCGCATGCCTGCGGACTGGGAGAGGAGGTTCCCCGCGATATTGTGAAACTGATGCTGATGCTCAAGATCAAATCACTCAGTTATGGTAACAGCGGTGTGCAGATCGATACGGTGATCCGGCTGATGGACATGTACAACAACGATGTATTGCCCGTGATCTATACCCAGGGCTCGCTGGGTGCTTCCGGCGACCTGGCGCCGCTCAGTCACCTGAGCCTGCCCTTGCTGGGCCTGGGCGAAGTATACCACCAGGGCCGTAAAATGCCCGCAGCCGAAGCCATGCAGTTATTCGGCTGGCAGCCCATTCAACTGCAGAGCAAAGAGGGACTGGCCCTGATCAACGGAACCCAGTTCATGAGCGCCTACGGAATGTACTGCCTGAAACAGGCCGAACACCTGCTGCAGATGGCCGATCTGATCAGTGCCCTGTCGTTCGATGCGTTTGACTGCATTACAGAGCCGCTGAACCCCCATATCCATGCCCTGCGGGCCCATAAAGGGCAGGTGACCACGGCCAGGGTGCTGCTGGAGCATCTGCAGGGCAGTGCCATAACCAGCCAGGCAAAGGCCCAGGTACAGGATCCTTATTCTTTCCGTTGCATACCCCAGGTACACGGTGCCAGTAAGGATGCATTCGACCATATCCTCGATGTCTTTGTGCGCGAGATCAATTCAGTGACCGATAACCCCAATGTGTTCCCCGAGGAGGACCTGATCGTGAGCGGCGGTAATTTTCATGGACAGCCCCTGGCATTATCGCTGGATTACCTGGCCATTGCCATGAGCGAGATCGCCAATATCTCCGAAAGAAGGACCTACCAGCTCATCAGCGGCCAGCGTGGCCTGCCCCTGTTCCTGGTGAAAGATGCGGGACTGAACTCAGGATTCATGATCCCCCAATACACGGCGGCGGGTATCGTGAGCGAGAACAAACAACTCTGTACGCCAGCTTCTGTTGACAGCATCTCCTCTTCCAATAACCAGGAAGACCATGTGAGCATGGGCGCCAATGCCGCCACCAAGTGTTACCGGGTCATGCAGAACGTAGAAAAGGTATTGGCCATAGAATTATTAAGCGCCGCGCAAGCATTGGAATTCAGACGCCCCCAACGTTCCTCACTCAAACTGGAACAGCTCATGTCCTCCTTCCGCCAGATAATCCCCTTCAACGAAGCCGACCGTCTCCTCCACGATGACATGGTTGCCGCGATCGGGTTTGTGAGAAAATTTGTGCAGTAGGGGGTTTGTTTAGATTTCTTTGATCAGAGGGGTGTTTTGAGTTATGAGCTATGAGCCTTGAGCTGCGAGCATCCAGTATCCAGCATCCAGTATCCAGCATCCAGTATCCAGTATCCAGCATCCAGTATCCAGCATCCAGTATCCAGCATCCAGCATCCAGCATCCAGTATCCAGTATCCAGTATCCAGCATCCAGCATCCAGTATCCAGCATCCAGTATCCAGCATCCAACATCCAGTTTCTCGCCTTTTGTTTGTTCTTTCCTTTTACTCAATTCATACTTTCTTCGCCTCCGCTTCGCCTTTTCTTCGCTCTGCGGCCAGTAAATCAGCGTAAAAAGCGAAGAAAGGGCGAAGAACAGGTGGAAAAAGGGTAGTAAAATGGTATAGAGAGGACGAAGGAATAACGAAGCAATAGAGAAGGAATATAAAAGAAAGGCTTGTAATCTTTTGATTATCTTCTACTTATAAGTATTTTATATTTATTTAATGCATTTCGGCAAGGTATCCTTGCTATATAAGTCATTATCATAGAATTATTTCCGTGATTGGAACAGCCTTCCTGTTTCGTTGAGTCGTCAGGCCATAGCTTTCCGCAGCAACGCGATCCGTTCAACCCTCCGCGATCCCTCCCCGTCCTCCGCGGCTCCGCGGTGAACAGCACCTGCCTGCCAACAAGATGCTCTGCCAATATGCCAACCAACCAATGCGCTAATGCGCAACTCGCCAATGCGCCACCCCACCAATCCCCCAATCCCTTACCTTTGCAGACCTAAGAAAGCATAGCAATGAGCGAAGAAAAGAGCCTGAATTTTATCGAAGAGATCGTAGAAGAGGATCTGAAGACTGGAAAATACAAATCCATCGTTACCCGATTCCCGCCGGAACCGAATGGTTACCTGCATATCGGGCATGCCAAGAGTATCTGTCTGAATTTCGGACTTGCCAGGAAATACGGCGGCAAAACCAACCTGCGTTTTGACGATACCAACCCCACCACTGAAGAGACCGAATACGTGGAAAGCATCAAAGACGATGTTCGCTGGCTGGGTTTTGAATGGGCCAACGAGTTCTATGCCTCTGACTATTTTGAACAGTTATATGTGTTTGCAGTGACCCTGATCAAAAAAGGGCTGGCCTATGTGGATGACAGCACCAGTGAAGAAATCGCTGAACAGAAAGGTACCCCCACCATACCGGGAACACGTAACCGTTATGCCGAAAGAGGCATAGAGGAGAACCTGCAGCTGTTCGCAGACATGCGTGCCGGAAAATATGCGGATGGATCCAAAGTATTGCGTGCCCGCATTGATATGGCTTCGCCCAATATGCTGCTGCGCGATCCGATCCTGTACCGCATCAAACACGCACATCATCACCGCACCGGCGATAACTGGTGCATTTACCCGATGTATGATTTTGCGCACGGACAAAGTGATGCAATCGAGAACATCACCCACTCAATCTGTACGCTGGAATTCATCCCACACCGCGACCTGTACGACTGGTGCATCGAGAAACTGGAGATCTTCCCCTCACACCAATATGAGTTTGCACGTTTGAACATGACTTATACCATCATGAGCAAACGCAAACTGCTGCAACTGGTAAATGAAAGCCATGTGACGGGTTGGGATGATCCGCGCATGTCTACCATCAGTGGTATGCGCAGGAGAGGATACCCTGCGGAAGCGATCCGCGAATTCTGTGACCGTATCGGCGTGGCCAAACGTGAGAACCTGATCGATGTGGGGCTGCTCGAATTCTGTGTGCGCGAACACCTGAACAGGATCGCCCTGCGCAGGATGGTGGTGTTCGATCCGCTGAAAGTGGTGATCACCAATTATCCCGAAGGAGAAGAATTTCTGCAGAGCGAGAACAATCCCGAAGATCCCAATGCCGGTCACCGCGAAATTCCTTTCAGCAGGGAACTGTATATTGAGCGGGAAGATTTCATGGAGAACCCGCCCAAGAAATATTTCAGGCTGGCTCCGGGTCAGATGGTGCGCCTGAAAAGCGCTTATATCATCCGCTGCGAGGAAGTGGTGAAAGATGCAGCCGGAAACATTACAGAAGTGAAATGTACCTATATCCCCGAGAGCAAAAGTGGTTCCGATACTTCGGGTATCCATGTGAAAGGCACATTGCATTGGGTAAGCGTACAACACGCTGTTACCGCAGAAGTGCGTCTGTACGACCGTCTCTTCAAAGTGGAAGACGTGGCCAATGCTGAAGGCGATTTCAAAGACCATATCAACGAAGATTCCCTCACCGTACTCGCGAATGCCTATGCAGAGCCTGCCTTGCTCAACGATACACCGGATGACCGCTACCAGTTTATCCGCAAAGGATACTTCTGTCTCGACAAAGACAGCAGCACCGATAAACTGGTCTTCAACAGGACAGTGACTTTAAAAGACGGATGGGCGAAGGAAGTGAAGAAAAGCTAGGGAATGTTGAACAGATGAACAAGGAATGATGAATGATGAAGTGGATTTCTCTGCGTAAACTCTCTGCACTCTGCGGCTCTGCGGTGAAAAAAAGCTAAAGACCAAAGACCAACCACCCAATCGCCATACAGCTATGGACCTATTACCTTCCTTTCAACAACACTGGAGACAACAGTTCCCGCAATTGTTGCCGGCTAATGTACGGCTGTTGCTGGGGGTGAGTGGTGGGGTGGATAGTGTGGTGCTGACAGACCTGTTGCACAGGATGGGGTTTGCTTTCACGATGGCCCATGCCAATTTTCAGTTACGGGGAGAGGAGAGTGAGCGGGATGAGCAATTTGTGCGGGCACTTGCCGTGAGATACGGGAAGGAGTTACTGGTCAAACACTTCGATACCAAACAATACGCTGCCGAACAGAAATGCGCCATCCAGGAAGCTGCCAGGGAGCTCAGGTATCACTGGTTCAGTGAGATCATCCGGGAATGGACCGGAACGGATGCAGATCGTTCTAAGATAACAGCCACAGCCAACTATTACATGGTTACGGCACATCACGCCGATGATAATATAGAGACCGTACTGATGCATTTTTTCAGAGGCACGGGCATACAGGGACTGGCGGGTATACAACCTGAGTTGAAGTCGCGCAGGCTGATCAGGCCTTTGTTGCCGTTCCGGAAGCATGCCTTGCTGGCCTATGCGGCTGACCAGGGACTTGATTTTGTGGAAGACTCCTCCAATGCTTCCGATAAGTACACCCGCAATTATTTCCGTAACCAGTTGTTGCCACAGATCCGGGAAGTGTATCCGCAGGCTGATGAGAACCTGCTGCATAATATTGAACGTTTCCGGGAAGTGGAGATGATCTACCAGCAATCGGTCGATCGTACAGTGAATGACCTTCTCGAACCCAAGGGAACAGAATGGCATGTGCCCATCCTGAAATGGAAAAAGATTCGGCCCCTGCATACGTTGACCTGGGAACTGATCCGGAACTTCGGGTTCCAGGCAGGTCAGACAGCAGAAGTGATCCGTTTACTGGATGGCGAGAACGGTGGCTTCCAGGCATCGGCCACGCACCGCATCATCCGCAACCGCAACTGGATGATCATTGCGCCCAATACCCCGCAGACCGCACAACATATATCCATACCAGCAGACCAACCCGAGATCGTCTTCGAAGCAGGCACCCTCACATTCACTCATTCACTCACTCACTCATTCACTCATTCACTTCTTGAGGTATCTCTTGATGCCACGAACATCCGTTTCCCATTGCTGCTGCGCAAATGGAGAACAGGGGATTATTTTTATCCGCTGGGTATGCAGAAGAAAAAGAAACTCAGCAAATTCCTGATCGACCTGAAATTATCGCGTACGGAAAAGGAACAGGTATGGGTGCTGGAGAGCGACCAACGGATTCTTTGGGTGGTCGGGTACCGCATCGATAACCGTTTTCGGGTTACGGATAAGACCCAAAAACTCCTGCAAGTCTCTTACCGGAAATAATTCGCCACTTCCTCCACAAATCTGCCAACAGGTCTGAATTCGCTCAGGAACTGGCTGGTGATCACCAGGAACACAATGCCATAAACGGCGCCCCAGATATGCGCAGAATGGTTGATATTGCCATGTCCTCTTTTGGCGAGATAGGCGGATATTCCCAGGTACAAGGGCCCGAAGATGAATGCCGGAATATGGAAGGGAATGGGGAAGATACCCATGCCCATGGTAGGATACAGGAAGATACCGATAAAGATCACTGCCGATACGGCGCCGGATGCACCCAGGCTCCGGTAATAATAATTGTTCCGGTGCGCGAAATAAGTGGGCAGCAGGCATACCACCAGTGATGTGAGGTACATAATGATATACAAAGCCTTACCCATGTCTCCGTAGATCATGGTAAAAGCCTGCTCCACCATGCCGCCAAACAGGTAAAAAGTATACATGTTAAATGCCAGGTGCATGAAATCGGCATGTATGAAACCACAGGTGATGAACCGGTACCACTGGTTATGATTGGTGATGGCGGTTGGATAAAAGATGAGATCATTGATGACTTTTTCATTCGAAAAAGCGGTAAATGAGATCACGCAGGTTAGGAGCAGGATGATCAGGGTAATGGTAAGCATACAGGCAATTTAGTAAATTCTGTGTGAGGGATACATTAAATATTCAGCTGATCAGTACTCTCTGCGTAACCTCCCTGTTCTCTTGTTCTCTGCGGTTGGTGCAAGTTTCATCCAACCGCAGAGAACGGGAGAGGCAGAGGTTTCGCAGAGAAGGGGTCGCTAACTATGGTGGTATTTCTCGTTACGTAAGATGGTGCAGGCGCGGTATACCTGTTCGGCAAGGATCAATCGTACCAGCATGTGTGGGAATACCAGTCGTGAGAGGCTCCAGACCATATCGGCCCGTTGGGTCACGCGTTCATCCACACCAAAAGCTCCTCCAATCAGGAAGATGATGCGTTTGGTGCCGGTATTGGCCCGTTGCTGGATCCATTGCGCCAGTTCGGGGGAACTGAGGTTTTTACCTCTCTCATCCAGCAATACCAGGTGATCGTCTTTTTGCAATTGTGATAAAATGGTAATGGCTTCCGCTTTTTTCAGTTCTGCTTCCGATAAGGTCCCTGCATTTTTGGGTGGAGCGATGATGAGCCAATCAGCAGGAAAATAATTATTCAGCCTTTTGGTGAATTCCTCAATGCCTGTTTTTGCATAGGGTTCATGCGCTTTTCCTACCGACCAGAATTGCATTTTCATGCGCTAAAAATAAACAAAGCATTCGTCATTATGGAACATAAATAAGTGCACGGTTTTATCAGCCGTCTTATTTATCTTAGGTGCCCCATCCATCAGGGATGGGACTTTAACCGATCGCTAATTATCTAATGAACACCCACCATGAACCGTAAAGAATTTGTACGCACCACCGGTATGGCAGCCGCAGCTATGGCGGTATTGCCCGGTATGAACCTGTTTGCCCGCACACCTGAGACCAAAGTAAGAATGGCACTGATCGGCACCGGAGCCCGCGGGGTCAGTCATCTTGATCTGTTGCTGCGCCGCAGTGATGTGGATGTAGTGGCTATTTGTGATATTGAACCCAGGGCTTTACAGGCGGCAAAGGAAATGGTGAGTAAATCGGGTAAAACCATGCCGGAAGTCTTTACAGGTGATAACTATGCCTGGAAAAAAATGGTGGAGAAGACCAAACTGGATGCAGTGGTGATTGCCACACCCTGGGAATGGCATAAAGAAATGATTATCGGCTCGCTGGATGCGGGTATCAAATATGTGGGCTCTGAAGTGATGATCGGTATTACGCTGGAGGATCACTGGGATGTGGTGAAAGCCGCCGAACACCACAAAGCGCATGTGATGATGCTGGAGAATGTGTGCTATCGCCGCGATGTGATGGCGGTATTGAATATGGTGCGCCAGGGATTATTCGGTGAACTCATTCACTTACAGGGAGGTTACCAGCACGACCTGCGTGAAGTGAAATTCAATGATGGTGTTAACACGTATGGACATGGCGTGGAATTCGGTGAGAAAGGATATTCTGAAGCACACTGGAGAACCGAACATTCTGTACACCGGAATGGGGATCTGTATCCTACCCATGGTATCGGACCGATTGCGAACTATATCAACATCAACCGCGGTAATCGTTTCCATTCGATCTGTTCTTTTTCCTCCAAGGCAAGAGGGCTGCATGATTATGTGGTGAAGAAAGGGGGAGAGAACCATCCCAATGCCAAAGTGAATTTCAAACTGGGCGATGTGGTGACCACCTCCATCAACTGCGTGAATGGTGAGACCGTGTTGCTGCAGCACGATACGAATCTGCCAAGGCCTTATTCACTGGGCTTCCGTGTGCAGGGTACCGAAGGTCTGTGGATGGATGTGAACAAGGGCATTTATATAGAAGGCAAATCCGCCAAAGCGCACCAGTGGGATGATGCCAAAGCCTGGCTGGATAAATACGATCACCCGCTGTGGCAGCGCTGGAGCAAGGAGACTGCCGGAGCCGGTCATGGCGGTATGGACTTTTTTGTGATCCATGCATTTGTGGAATCCATCAAACGACAGACAGCCACACCGTTGGATGTATACGATGCCGCCACCTGGAGCGCCATCACACCCTTGAGTGAAAGATCGATCGAACTGGGCAACCAGACCATTGAATTCCCTGATTTCACAGGCGGACAGTGGATGTACCGCAAACCCGTGTTTGCACTGGGGGCTGATTATTAAGTTAGAAACGGACGGATGATGGGAATACCACAACAGGTCTTAGCTGCCTATGGACTGACAGAGTCAGATACCGTGATCAAAGCTTTTGGTACGGGATTGATCAACCACACCTGGACAGTTGAACAGCAGGGTAAAAAATACATCCTGCAAAGGATCAATACCAACGTGTTCAAGGATCCCGAAGCGATTGCAGACAATATCAGCCGTATTGCCGCTTACCTGGCAGAACAGGCACCAGGCTATTTTTTTGTGGCACCTGTGGTGGCCCGTAATGGTCAACAACTGATCACCGTAGAAGGAGACAATGGTGGCTCGTTCCGCCTGTTTCCTTTTGTTCCGGGTTCGCATTCCAAAGCCGTAGCCACTTCTGCCGAACAGGCTTTTGAAGCGGCCAGGCAGTTTGGAAAGTTCACCCGCCTGCTGGCTGGTTTCGATGCCCGCAGTTTGCACACCACCATTCCCGGTTTTCATGATCTTTCTCTCCGCTACCGGCAGTTTCTGCAGGCGCTGGAAACCGGTAATGCCGACAGGATAAGGGAATCGGCCGAACTGATCCAATACCTGAAAGAACAATCGCACCTGGTAGACAGGTATGTGTCCATACAACAGGATGCGCAATTCAAGGTCAGGGTCACCCACCATGATACCAAGATCAGTAATGTGCTGTTCAATGAGGCAGACAAAGCCCTTTGCGTGATAGATCTTGATACGGTCATGCCGGGTCATTTTATCAGTGATGTGGGGGACATGATGCGGACCTACCTGCCCACCGTGAGTGAGGAGGAAAAGGACTTCTCCCGCATAGATGTTCGGGAAGACATGTACCATGCCATTGTAAAAGGCTATCGGCAGGAGATGGGAGAGGAGTTGTCTTCCCAGGAGAAGCAGGCATTCTTTTATGCAGGTCAGTTCATGATCTATATGCAAGCCATCCGTTTCCTGGCGGACCACATCAATAACGATATCTACTATGGTGCCCGATATCCTGGCCAGAATTATGTAAGAGCCGGCAATCAGGTGGTGTTGCTGCAAAAGCTCAACGCCTTGCAACAAAAACTCAACCTGTAATGAACAGATGAACAAGGAACAAGGAACAAGGAACAAGGAACAAGGAACAAGCATCAAGGAACAAGCATCAAGGAACAAGTATCCAGTATCCAGTATCCAGTATATACTATCCAGCAACTCCATTCCTTCACCTGAACATGCGGTTAGTAGTCATCAAAACATTCACTCATTCTATCATGCACTCATTCGCTCATTGATTTCCAGCAATCAGCTATGAGCCACGCGCTATGAGCATCCAGTATCCAGCATCCAGTATCCAGTATCCAGCAACCCCATCCCCCCATTCCTTCACCTGAACATGCGTTTAGCAGTCATCCAAACATTCACTCATTCTATCATGCACTCATTCGCTCATTGATTTCCAGCAATCAGCTATGAGCCACGAGCTATGAGCCACGAGCTATGAGCCACGAGCTATGAGCATCCAGCATCCAGTATCCAGTATCCAGTACACTCCCCACTGACTACTCACGATCGACAATCCAGAATATTCCCATTGCTTCCTCAGAATATGCAGTCAGCAGCGATCAAAACATTCACTCATTCACTCATCCTCTCATTCACTCATTAATTATCCCCCTCCGTTGTTTTGATAATTCGTGTTTTTTCACTGATGTTTTTCTGATATTTTTCTTTTTTGTCTTTTCCGATAAATGCGCAACTAACCTTTTGTGGGCGCTGTGAAGCACTACAAAATGTAAAAATATAGTCGACAGTGCTTAGAAATTGCTATATGCCATATTCTTCATGAATCCCTCTGATTTTTTCATGAAGGCCGTTTTTTATTAAAAAATCGTCATTTAAAAAAATTGAATGACGATTTTTTAATTGCATGAAGTCTTTATACGACGATTAGTTGATAAGGTTCGCACATTTTATTACACACTCCCTTCTACGGAAATAACAAATTTGTCTAATGATTTAATCAGGAAAGATAACAGGGATTGTTATGCCTTTTTTGCATTGTGTAAAACAGGTATTTGCGGACAAGGCAGTTCTCCTTCGCTTTGGATGATAGTCAATAGAATTGGATGCCTTCCTGTTATGCTGCTGATAAATATTCAGAAACAAAAAGAAGCCGTTTGAAAGACTGTTACATGTACAAGATCTACAGAAGCCTATTACTTAGTTCTAACCGGTTGGGACAAAGTTTTGTCCGGGCTCGTCGTTTTGCATTGTCTTGTGCGATTGCTTTTGTAGTTATTTTGCTTGGAGCTTCCCATGTTCAGGCGGCAGCCATTACCAGTAATGCTACCGGTAGCTGGAGCGCAACAGCCTGGCCCAATACAACCAGGACGGGCACCATAACAACAACTCTCAATAGTACTACGGTAACTGGTTCCGGAACTTCTTTTACAACAGAGATCAGTGTCGGAAATATCATTAAAACAACAGGTGGTGTCACCATTGGTACAGTAGCATCCATTCAGAGCAATACCGCTTTAACATTGGCGGCAGGTGCCCTGTCTGCGAATACGGCAATTGCTTATGCTTCCCAGGGTGTGGGTTCGGGGGATGATGTGACAATATTAAATGGAGCTTTTATCATTGTGGATGGGGTTTTTACCTGTAATACACTTGTAACAAAGGACCCTGGTAATTCAACTTCTTCTTCCACACTTATTGTGAATAGCAGCAACAGTCTCACTGTGACTGGTTCATTTACCATTACAGGAAATACAAAAGGTAATGAAACTATAACGATTATGGGGCCAGGTGCCATCAGTGCATCTTCATTCACAGTGAATACGGCATCTCCCTCAGGTAATACATCCCCCGCTACGCTTGGGGTGTCTATCAAAATTGCGCAATTTACGGTATCAAATAATTTTACTATCAATTCTGCGTTCAGTACCAGCGGTTCTAAACTTATCAATACTTCTTGTTCACTTGATAGCACAGTTGTCCTTACTGTAGGTGGAGTGTTGTCCACAACTTTGGCAAATAGTACAAGTAATGCTGTTTCTTTCACTATAGGTTCTAACGCTTCGGTATTAAAATTAAGTGCAGCTTCTCCCATTTCAGTTGCAGCAGCCGGAGTTGGTGGAACAAGTACTTTTATCTTGAACGGGACTGGCGCTACTGTAGATTATACAGGTACTGCTCAAACTGTATATCCAACTACTTATAAGAATCTTACCTTGTCAGGCAGTGGTACTAAAACCATCAGTTCTGTAACGGTCGATAGCTTGATGTCGATGGAGGGTACCGCTACCGCTTCAGCGGCACCAACGTACGGTTCCGGTGCCTCATTGCAATACAAGGGATCAGCAGTACAGATTACCGGGCCTGAATTTGTTTCGCCATGGACAGCTACAGGTGGTATTATCATTAACAATGCCAATGGCGTTACCCTGAATGCCAGTAAACAGATCAATAGTAAACTTAGTTTCACTTCTGGTATTCTCAAAACAACGAATAGTTATAACCTGGCAATGGGCAGTGCCGCTGCCGTAACTGGTGATGGTACCGGCAAATATGTAAACGGAACATTGCGTAGGTATGTGCCAGTGACAGCAAACCTGTCAGGTTTTAAATATCCAATAGGAGACTCGTTAAATTTTGCACCTGTGTCCATTTCATTTACGGGTACGCTTAGTGGAACGACAGGTTATATCGATGCCAGCACCGTACAAACTTCTGGTCCTCCGGATCCGGCATCCAATATCAGTCAAAGCCTGTACCTGAAACGATCCTGGAAACTTACCAATAATGGCGTAACAGGATTTAGTGAGTATGCACCTACTTTCAAGTTTGTTTCCGCTGAAATTATGGGTGGTGCTAACACGAATAATTTTATTGTAAGTGGGTATTCTGCACCCAGTTGGTTTTCGACCACAATTGGCGCCAGAGGTACTGACAGTACCAGGGTGACTGGTGTAACAAGTTTTGGTGACTTTTATATTGGTGAGCAGGCTATCATTGCCACCAAGTTGGTGATTACTGGTACCGCTACGCAAACTGCCGGCGCTAGCCAAAATATTACCATCACCGCAATGAATAACAATGCCACGGCAACTGCTTATACTGGTACCAAGGTATTGACGTTCAGTGGTGCCAATGCTTCTTTGAGTCCTGCCACATCTCCGACCATTACCGATATCAACGGAACAGCTGTTGCTTTTGGCTCTCCAGTGAGTATTACGTTTGTGGCTGGTGTGGCGCAGGTATCGGGTACTACCAATGGTGTCATGCGGTTGTATAAGGCCGAAGTTGCTTCTATCAGTGTAGTAGATGCAGGGGGCATCAGCGCTACGGGATCTGATCGTTTAACTGTAACGGTGAGTGCGGCTTCTGCTAATAAATTGAGTTTTTCCACCCAGCCGGGCAATGGGGTAGCTAATGCCAATATTTCGCCACAGCCACAGGTAAGCATTCTTGATGTATATGGTAACCTGGTAACCAGTGCTACCAACGCAGTTACATTGGCTATTTCGAATAATCCTTCGAGCGCTACGCTCAGTGTTGCTGCCAACCCCTTGACCGCAACAGGGGGTATTGCTTCTTTCAGTGGGGTAAAACTGGATAAGGCAGGAACAGGGTATACCTTATTGGCTACCGCCACCTCATTAACCAGCACCACCAGTAGTGCATTCAATATTACTCCCGAGCCGACCAAACTGGTGATCACAGGTACCGCTACACAAACAGCCGGTGCTACCCAAAATATTACCATCACCGCTAAGGATAATAACAATGCTACGGCAACGGCTTATACGGGTACCAAAACCTTAACCTTCAGTGGCGCCAATGCTTCTTTGAGTCCTGCCACATCACCGACAATCACTGATATCAATGGAACGGCTGTTGCGTTTGGTTCTCCGGTGAGTATTACGTTTGTGGCCGGTGTGGCGCAGATATCCGGTACTACCAATGGTGTTATGCGGTTGTATAAGGCCGAGACAGCCAATATCAGTGTAACCGATGGAAGCATCAGCGCTACGGGATCCGATCGTTTAGCTGTAACGGTGAGTGCGGCTTCTGCGAATAAATTGAGTTTTTCCACCCAGCCGGGTAATGGGGTAACTAACGCCAACCTGTCGACGCAGCCCCAGGTAAGTATTCTCGACGTATATGGTAACCTGGTAACCAGTGCTACCAATGCAGTTACATTGGCTATTTCGAATAATCCTTCGAGTGCCACGCTCAGTGTTACCACCAACCCGGTGAATGCGTCAGGGGGTATTGCCTCTTTTAGCGGGGTAAAACTGGATAAGGCAGGAACGGGGTATACCTTATTGGCCACTGCCACTTCCTTAACCAGCACCACCAGTAGTGCTTTCGATGTTTTCCCCGCGGCTACCAAACTGGTGATCACAGGTACCGCTACACAAACAGCCGGCGCTACCCAAAATATTACCATCACCGCGAAGGATAATACCAATGCTACGGCAACGGCTTATACGGGTACCAAGACCTTAACTTTCAGTGGCGCCAATGCTTCATTGAGTCCTGCCACATCACCTACGATCACGGATATCAACGGTACGGCTGTTGCGTTTGGTTCTCCGGTGAGTATTACGTTTGTGGCCGGTGTGGCGCAGATATCCGGTACTACCAATGGTGTCATGCGGTTGTATAAGGCCGAGACAGCCAATATCAGTGTTAGCGATGGAAGCATCAGCACTACAGGATCCGATCGTTTAGCTGTAACGGTGAGTGCGGCTTCTGCGAATAAATTGAGTTTTTCTACACAACCGGGCAATGGGGTAAGTAATACCAACCTGTCGCCGCAGCCCCAGGTAAGTATTCTCGACGTATATGGTAACCTGGTAACCAGTGCTACCAATGCGGTTACCTTGTCCATTTCGAATAATCCTTCGAGTGGTACGCTCAGTGTTACCACCAATCCGTTGAATGCGTCAGGGGGTATTGCCTCTTTTAGCGGGGTAAAACTGGATAAGGCAGGAACGGGCTATACCTTATTGGCCACTGCCACCTCATTAACCAGTACCACCAGTACTGCTTTCGATATTTCTTCCGGACCGGCTACCAAACTGGTGATTACCGGGTTGGGTACACAGTCAGCTGGAGCTGCACAGTCTATCACCATCACGGCCAAAGATGCCAGTGGCAACAATATATCTGCGTATAACGGAGATAAGGAATTGATCTTCAGCGGTGCCAATGCCAGTCCCGGCCCGGTAGTTTCCTATCCGACCATTACAGACAAATCAGGAACCCCCAAGGCTTTTGGTGCGGCTACCATTGTTACGTTTGTGAATGGTGCAGCTTCTGTTTCAATGAAATTATTTAAGGCCGAAACCGCCAGTATCACGGCCACCGATGGTGCCATTACAGCGGATGCGGATCGTTTGTCTGTGACCGTTTCACCATCAACCGGTACGCAGCTGACTTTTACCACTCAGCCGGGTAATGGTGTAAGTCTTGAGGCCCTATCGCCTCAACCAGTAGTGAAAGTACTCGACGCGTATGGTAACGTAGCCACCGGCGCTTCGAATGCCATAACACTGGCCATTGGTAACAATCCCAACAGCGGTACGCTCAGCGCGGGCAGCAATCCCCTGAATGCCAGTAGCGGTGTGGCCAGTTTCAGTTCTGTGACGATTAATAAGGCAGGTACGGGGTATACACTGACAGCCAGTGCACCTGGTCTTACCGGTGTTACCAGTAACGCCTTCAACATTACGGCTGCTTCGGCTGCCAATATCCAATATAATGCAGGCAACGGCCAGAATATACCGGTACTGATGCCTGTTAAAATACTGCCCAGTGTGCTGGTAACAGATGCGAGCGGCAACCCTGTTTCAGGTGTTACGGTAACTTTTGTAGTAACAGCTGGCGGAGGTTCTGTTACCGGTGCTACAGCAAGTACCAATGCCAATGGTATTGCTACAGTTGGTAGCTGGACACTGGGTTCCAATACAGGAACCAACACTTTACAAGCCAGTGCAGCCGGATTGACCGGAAGCCCGGTAAGTTTTACCGCTACGGCAGTGGCGCAGATCGTTTGTCCCACTTTCGACAAGCGAAACAATGGGCAGGCAACTGATCAATGTTATTCTGGAGATGTTATCGGTACCACGATTCCAAACGGAAAAGTAAAATCGGGAGTTTTTATTTTTACAACCGGTTCAGCCAGTTATGGGGTTGCCCAGGTATTGTTGAATGGTACTGTATACCAGGAGGCAAGCACGCTCTACCAGGGTTCGATCTTCTTTGGTGGATTTAATGGGGCCAGTAAACAAATCTGTTTTTACGGAAACTCCGTAAGTGACAATGCCACTCCCGCGGGAAACTGGAAGTTTAATTTCAAGGATGACTATGGCAATACCAAGTATTGTGAATATGTGATCACCGCCAACGGAACTATTTCCACACTGGTGCCGGGCACCATCGCCGCCGATCAGACCATTTGTTCAGGCAATACCCCGGCTGCCTTAACTTCTTCTGCCGATGCATCCGGATCTACCGGTATCACTTATCAGTGGCAGAAATCAACCAGTTCTGCTACCTCCGGTTACGCCAATATTTCCGGAGCTACTTCCAATACGTATACACCTGCTGCTCTAAGCACCACTACTTATTTTATACGTATTGCTACTGATAAATCAGGTTTGGCAGTTAACTCCAATGTAGTAACCATTACGGTAAACCCAACACCTTCTAAACCGGTGGTGTCTGTAGATCAGCCCAATTGTGATGCTGCTACAGGAACCATCACGGTGACCCCCTCCGGTAATGCAGGCGATACTTACAGTATCAATGGGGTTACATACACCAATACAACCGGTGTGTTCACTTCAGTGAATCCCGGCACTTATTCGGTTACGGTAAAAAACAGTTATGGCTGTGTGAGCGCTGCCACCAGTGTTACCGTAAATGCGCCTCCTGCCAAACCTACACAACCTGTTATCAGCTCTTCTGCCACCGGTTCTGTATGTGCCGGTACAGGGGTTACTTTAACCAGTACTGCTATCAGCACTGGTAAATATCAGTGGTATAAAGGAGGCGTGGCCATTGTAGGTGCTACCGGCCGTACCTATACTGTGTATCAGTCGGGTAGTTATACGGTTACCACCACCGATGCCTGTACCAGCGATCCCAGTGCAGCTTCAGTGGTAACTATTACGCCGCTGCCTACCGCTTCTATTACGCAGAGTACTCAGTTGGCATTGGGCGTAGATTGCGGTCTTACCACATTGACCCTGGTGGCCAATTCAGATGCGCTAAGCCCAACCTACCAGTGGAAAAAAGATGGTACCAATATTCCGGATGCCGTAAATGCTACCTATGCTGCATCCACTGCCGGATCCTATACGGTGGTTATCACCAATAATGGCTGTACAACCGTTTCACCGGCTTCTGTGATCACCACTTTCCCAACAGCCGCTGCAGCCGGGCAGACTACGGTTTGTCAGGGTGAGTCAGTTACCCTGCAGACAAATACCAGCGGTCTTACCAATCCTACTTTCCAATGGCAGGTAAGTGCTGATGGCGTGAATAACTTTACAAATGCTTCCGGAAATGCGACTGCTTCCAGTTACCAGGCGGTGGCTACCGGGTATTACCGTGTATTGGTGTCCTATGATGGTATTACACAAACATCCTGTGCCATAAGGGTTACGGTGAATGCATTGCCTTCGGTTTCTGTGAGCTCCAGTGCTACCAATATCTGTTCAGGCAGTTCGGCAACCCTTACGGCAACGGCAAGCGGCGCCAGTTCTTATACATATCAGTGGACCATTGCCGGAACGCCAATCTCCGATGCTACAGCTTCCACCTATACTACCCAACTTTCTGCTTCTTATGCTGTACGGGTAACCGATAATAATGGTTGCCAGAATACCAGTGCCAGCACCATCATTACGGTTAACGAACTGCCTACGATTAGCGGTTATTTGTCTGTTTGCGGCGCCAGTGCTACTTCGCAGCTTACCGGTTCCGGTATCCCTGCTGCCAGTAATACATGGTTGTCAAGTAATACCAGTGTGGCTACTGTAAACGGTACAGGATTGGTTACCGCTGTTGCCTCCTCCGGTACCACAACCATCACTTATAAAGACGCGAATGGTTGTACCACTTCTTCTGCATTTGTTGTGCTATTAGCCCCTACGGCTGTGGTAAGCAGTGCCAATCTTTCGGTTTGTTCCGGTTCCAATGCGGTTTTCAATATTACCGGCACGCAGAATGCGGTTGTTACGTATACGCTGAATGATGGACTACGTGAAACAGTTGTACTCACGGCCGGTTCTGCCCAGATCACTGTTCCGGAAGCCACCACCAATCAAACCCTGTCCCTGATATCGATACAGTCTTCTGATGGTGGTTGTACCCAGAGTTTATCATCCACTGCAACCGTTATGGTTAACCCGCTGCCTGTGGTAGGTTTTATCTCCGGGGTAAGCAATGTGTGCGTGGGATCTACTACCCAGTTGTTTTCAGCTTCTGCCAATGGAACTACTTCCTGGACCACCAGCAGTCCCCATGTAACCCTGAGCGGTGTTGGTGGTACGGTTACCGTTACCGGTATTTCTGCGGGAGTGGCCACTGTTTACTACTCACTTACGAATGAATATAACTGTACCACACAGGTTCCGGTTGATGTTACCGTAAATGCACTGCCCGCTATTGCAATAGTCCCTTCAGCCACAGCCATCTGTGCAGGCGGTTCGGTTACACTGACCGCCAGTGGTGCGGATACTTATTCCTGGAGTCCGGCTACCGGATTGAGCAGTATTACCGGATCTGTAGTGTCAGCTACGCTCACCAATACCACTACCTATACTATTACCGGAACCGATATCAATGGTTGTGTGAATACCGGTACGGTTACCGTTACGGTGAATGCCTTGCCTTCCATAACTGTTTCAGCAAATCTTACTGCCATCTGTATTGGCGGTACCGCCAGTTTAACTGCCAGTGGTGCCGATACCTACAGCTGGAGCCCTTCTACCGGCCTTAGCGCTACTACCGGTGCAACGGTGCAGGCCAGCCCATTAACAACTACCGCTTATACCGTTACAGGTACGATCTCTGCTACCGGATGTGTGAATACAGCTAGTTTAACACTTACGGTGAATCCATTGCCAACGATTTCCGGTGTTAGTGGTAACTTAACTATTTGCTCTGGTCTTACAACAACTTTAACGGCCAATTCCGCTACCAGTAGCCCTACTTATAAATGGTATACTGCTGCCAGTGGCGGCACACTGTTGTATACAGGTGCGGTGTATACGACCGCTGCGTTAAGCGCTACCACCAGTTTTTATGTGGATGTGACCAGTGAAGCGGGATGCGTGTCTGCGTCCAGAACGCAGGTGACGGTAACTGTGAATCCAACACCAACGATATCCGGTGTTAGTGGCACATTAACGATTTGCTCTGGTGTAAATACCACTTTAACAGCCAGTTCCTCTGCAAGCAGTCCTACGTACAACTGGTACACGGCTGCCAGTGGTGGTACACTGTTGTATACCGGAGCTGCTTATATCACTGCTGCATTAACGACTACGACCAGTTTCTATGTGGATGTGACCAGTGATGCAGGTTGTGTATCGGTTTCACGTACAGCAGTTACCGTGACCGTCAATCCATTGCCAACGATAGCTGGTGTTAGTGGAACCTTAACGATCTGTTCTGGTGTCAATACGACTTTAACAGCCAGTTCGGCTGCAAGCAGTCCTGCCTACAACTGGTACACGGCTGCCAGTGGTGGTACACTGTTGTATACCGGTGCTGCTTATACCACTGCAGCATTAACGACTACGACCAGTTTCTATGTAGATGTGACCAGTGGGGCAGGTTGTGTGGCTGCTTCCAGGACTGAAGTGACGGTTACGGTGAATCCATTACCAACGATTTCCGGTGTTAGTGGTAACCTGACTATTTGTTCTGGTCTGACAACTATATTAACAGCGACCTCTGGCGCTGCCAGCCCCACTTTCAAATGGTATACAGCTGCCAGCGACGGTACGTTGTTACATACGGGTGCTGCCTATACAACAGCAGCTTTGAACAGTACCACCAGTTTTTATGTAGAAGTAACCAGCGATGCGGGTTGTGTAGCTGCATCCAGAACCCAGGTAACGGTGACCGTGAATCCGACCCCCATCATATCCGGTGTTAGTGGCACATTAACGATCTGCTCTGGTGTAAATACTACTTTAACAGCCAGTTCCTCTGCAAGCAGTCCTACGTACAACTGGTATACGGCTGCCAGTGGTGGTACACTTTTATATACCGGGGCTGCCTATACCACTGCAGCA
This sequence comes from Sediminibacterium sp. FW305-C-269, assembly GCF_058231045.1. Taxonomy (NCBI): domain Bacteria; kingdom Pseudomonadati; phylum Bacteroidota; class Chitinophagia; order Chitinophagales; family Chitinophagaceae; genus Sediminibacterium; species Sediminibacterium sp. FW305-C-269. The sequence goes on from NZ_JBIQXQ010000002.1 coordinate 1,061,697, forward strand.
TTAACGACTACGACCAGTTTCTATGTGGATGTGACCAGTGATGCGGGTTGTGTATCGGTTTCCAGAACGGCGGTGACGGTTACGGTGAATAGCTTGCCTGAAATCACCGGCACAGTAACGTCTATCTGTTTGTCCAGTACTACTGATTTTACCGCCAGTGGTACGGCAGCGACTTCCAATCCTTGGAGATCTTCTAATGTAAATATCGCCACTGTATCAGCGGGTCTGGTTACCGGAATCAGTGCCGGTACAGTTACCATTACATATACCGATATCAACGGTTGTGAAGCCAGCAGGAGCCTGGAGGTATTGGCATTACCTGCTACCAGCCTGATCACGGTATCTCCTTTGAGTGAAACAGTTTGCACTACTACGCCTATTACCTATAGCATGCCGGTATCTACCTATCCGAATCCATACGATTGGGAAGCTCCGGCTAACAGTACGGGGTATGTTGTACAGACAGGCGTTGTGTCGGCCAATACCCGTGAACTTACTTTGTTATGGCCTGCTACCGGAACCAAAACATTATACCTGCGATATAAAGGAGACAATGGCTGCTGGTCACCAGTAAAAGCTGTTTCAAAAATCGTTGAATTAACGCCTACTGCAACAGTAGCCGCGTCAGTCGCGTCTATCTGTTCGGGTTCTAATGCAGGTTTTGTGATTACCGGTTCGGATGGCGCCATAGTGACCTACCAGCTGACAGGTATCAGCGGAACAGCTACCACCACTTTAACAGGCGGATCTTCTACCATTACGGTTACGGGTGCAGTTGCTTCGCAAACCATCACCCTGGTATCTGTAGCACTGAATAGTTGTACAGAAACTTTAAGCAGCACTGCCACTGTTATTGTAAATAAAGTTCCCGACCAGCCTTCAGTGATCGTTGGCGATATCACGGTTTGCGCGCAGGCCAGTGAAACTTACACTGTTATTGACGAAAGGAGTAACGGGAAAGATGTGACTTCCTGGACCTGGCAGCTGCCTGCTGGTTGGACAGGTAGTTCAACCGACCATACGATCAATGTGGTAGCTTCTGCAATAGCAGGATCCGGAACAATTACTGTAACAGCTAATAATGCCTGTGGAGCCAGTATACCTCGTACCATTGATGTTACAGTAGTATCTTCAGGTCAGTTATTGAGTCCATCCTTTACCATCAATGCGGTGGAACAATGTCTGAGTGTCAATGCATTCATCTTCACGAATACCACCAGTGGTGCAGCAGATAGTTACCTGTGGGACTTTAAGGATGGTTCTGGCACTATCACTACCAAAGATGCTACCCATCAATACAGCAGTGCGGGTAATTACGATGTTACCCTGACCGTAAGCGGGGGAGGTTGTTCTTCCACCATTTCGCAGAATGTGGTGGTAACACCGCTGCCAACCGCTAGCGTAACAGCAGCTAACCTTTCTATTTGTTCTGGTGAGAACGCAATATTCAATATAACAGGTACTGCCGGATCGGTAGTTACTTACAAAATAAATGGCGGTGCAGACCAGCAGGTGACCCTGGTGGCTGGTTCAGCGCAGATCAGTATAACAGGTGCCGTTGCTTCGCAAAGCATTTCGTTGGTATCTGTTGCCAATAGTGTTTGTACGGAAGTGTTAACAGGAACAGCTGCGGTTACGGTTAATAACAGACCGGTGATTAACCTTACCGCCAATATTTCAGAGATTTGTGCAGATGGAGACCGTGACGATTCCAAACAAGTGACTTACACCACCGAAGCAGGTATGAGTAATTATACTTGGAGCGTGTTGGGAGGTATACAACATACGACAATAGCCGGAGGCGGCTCACTCAGTTCAACTCTGATCCTGAACTGGGAACAGGCAGGAAGTCCGCGGGTAACCGTTAACTATACTAATTTGGCAGGATGTAGGGCGCTCACCGATGCATCTGTCACTACTACGGTATTACCTACAGCTACCCTGGGTACCGTGGGTCAGTTGACTTCAGTTTGCTCCGGAACCAATGCTACCATTCAGCTGACCGGTCTGGTGCCTAGTGCCAGCCAAACGATCACTTATGATATTGAAGGTAGTATTCAGCCAGGGGTAAGTGTAACATCAGATGCGTCCGGAAATGCCAGCTTTACTATCCCTGTTACTTATGCGGATAACGGAAAACGTTTCATGGTGAATGAGATCCAGCTTCAGTCGAGCGGTTGTGAAGAGGAGTTCACTACAAACAATAGTTTCTCGTTACAGGTAAAACCTTTGCCTGTGATATCCGGTACCCTTACGGCGGCGTATGGCACTCCGATTACTTTAACCGGAAATCTGTCACCAGCGGCTACCAATCCCTGGGTATCGTCTAATACCGGCGTAGCCAATATCAGTGATGCCGGGGTAATATCCATGGTGTCGATCGGTACTTCTACCATTACCTATACCAGCAGCAACGGATGTAGCATTTCAGCTCTTTTGACCATCAATGCGGCTCCTTTAACCATTACGGCCAATGATCAGAGCAAATTATATGGTGTTACGGGTAACCTGGGAACCAGTGCCTTTACGGTAACCGGTTTGGCGGCGGGAGAGAGCATCAGCACGGTTACCTTGAGTAGTACAGGAACGGTTGCAACAGCACCTGTAGGTACCTATAGTATCACGGCTTCTGCTGCTTCAGGAAACTTTACTCCCTCGAACTATACAATTACCTATGTACCGGCCACTTTAACCGTAACAACGGTTTCAATAACCATTACGGCTTATGATCAAAGTAAACTGTATGGAACTACCGGAACGCTGGATGCCAGTGCGTTTAGTGTAACCGGACTGGTATCAGGAGAGAGCATCAGTAGTGTTACATTGAGTAGTCCGGGTACACTGTCTACAGCAGCTGTAGGTACTTACAGTATTACCGCATCGAATGCTACAGGTGCTACCATATCGAACTATGTGGTTAACTATGTGCCTGGCACTTTAACGGTGACCGCTGCTCCATTAACGATCACGGCGAATGATCAGAGTAAGGTCTATGGCGTAACAGGTAACCTGGGCAGCAGTGCCTTTAGTGTAACGGGTTTGGCTTCTGGTGAGACTATCAGCAGTGTTACATTGAGCAGTCCGGGCACCTTGTCTACAGCAGCTGTGGGCACTTACAGTATTACAGCATCTTCGGCGACCGGATCAACAGTATCAAACTATAGTATCAACTATGTGTCTGGTACTTTAACGGTGACCGCTGCTCCATTAACGATCACGGCAAATGATCAGAGTAAGGTCTATGGTGTAACAGGCAACCTGGGCAGCAGTGCCTTTAGTGTAACGGGTTTGGCTTCTGGTGAGACTATCAGTAGTGTTACATTGAGCAGTCCGGGTACCTTGTCTACGGCAGCTGTGGGAACTTACAGTATTACAGCGTCGAATGCCACCGGATCAACAGTATCAAACTATAACATCAACTATGTACCCGGTACCTTAACTGTGACCGCTGCTCCTTTAACGATCACGGCGAATGACCAGAGCAAGGTTTATGGTGTAACAGGTAACCTGGGCAGCAGTGCCTTTAGTGTAACGGGATTGGTGGCAGGAGAAAGCATCAGCACGGTTACCCTGAACAGCCCCGGAACCCTGGCGACAGCAGCTGTAGGTACTTACAGTATTACAGCATCTTCAGCGACCGGATCTACCGTATCCAACTATACGATCAGTTATGTATCCGGCAC
>NZ_JBIQXQ010000003.1:0-46953 GCF_058231045.1 Sediminibacterium sp. FW305-C-269
TCGACCAATGCAACAATCACGAACCTGAGCGGCTTGAGTGGCCTGACCACCAGTGGCACAGTAACAGCTGGAACTCTGAGTGCATCAACTGCGAATATCACTACTTTAAATGGTCTGAATGGCCTGACTACTAGCGGAACCGTATCTGCTGGAACAGTAAGTACAACTACTCTTACTGGTCTGAATGATCTGACAGCAAGTGGCACAGTAACAGCCGGAACTCTGAGTACATCAACTGCGAATATTGCTACCTTAAATGGCTTGAGTGGCCTGACTACTAGTGGAACAGTATCTGCTGGATCAGTAAGCACAACTACTCTTACAGGTCTGAATGATCTGACGGCATCAGGTACAGTAACAGCTGGAACTCTGAGTACATCAACTGCGAATATTACAACCTTAAATGGTTTGAGTGGCTTGACTACTAGTGGAACAGTATCTGCTGGATCAGTAAGCACAACTACTCTTACAGGTCTGAATGACCTGACTGCATCAGGCACAGTGACAGCCGGAACTCTGAGTGCATCAACTGCGAATATTGCTACTTTAAATGGTCTTAATGGTCTGACCACGAGTGGAACTGTATCTGCTGGAACAGTAAGCACAACTACTCTTACTGGTCTGAATGATCTGACAGCAAGTGGCATAGTAACGGCCGGAACTTTAAGTTCGACCAACGCAACGATTACGAACCTGAATGGCTTGAACGGTCTTACCACCAGTGGCACAGTGATAGCTGGAACTCTGAGTGCATCAACTGCGAATGTCACAACCATAAATGGTCTTGGCAGCTTGACTACTAGTGGAACTGTATCTGCTGGAACAGTAAGTACAACTACTCTTACAGGTCTGAATGACCTGACTGCATCAGGCACAGTAACAGCCGGAACCTTGAGTACATCAACTGCGAATATTGCTACCTTAAATGGCTTGAGTGGCTTGACTACGAGTGGAACAGTATCTGCTGGAACAGTAAGTACAACTACTCTCAGTGGTCTGAATGATCTGACAGCAAGTGGCACAGTAACGGCCGGAACTTTAAGTTCGACCAATGCAACGATCACGAATCTGAGTGGCTTGAGTGGTCTGACAGCGAGTGGCACAGTGACAGCTGGAACTCTGAGTGCGTCAACTGGGAATATTACGACCTTAAATGGTCTGAGCAGCTTGACAGCGAGTGGCACAGTGACAGCCGGAACTTTAAGTTCATCAACTGCGAATATTGCTACCTTAAATGGCTTGAGTAGCTTGACTACTAGCGGAACAGTATCTGCTGGATCAGTAAGTACAACTACTCTCAGTGGTCTGAATGATCTGACAGCGAGTGGCATAGTAACGGCCGGAACTTTAAGTTCGACCAATGCAACGATCACGAACCTGAGTGGCTTGAGTGGTTTGACAACCAGTGGCACAGTAACAGCTGGAACTCTGAGTGCATCAACTGCGAATATCACAACCATAAATGGTCTTGGCAGCTTGACTACGAGCGGAACTGTATCTGCTGGAACAGTAAGTACCACTACTCTTACAGGTCTGAATGATCTGACTGCATCAGGCACAGTAACAGCCGGAACTCTGAGTACATCAACTGCGAATATTGCTACCTTAAATGGCTTGAGTGGCTTGACTACTAGTGGAACAGTATCTGCTGGAACAGTAAGTACCACTACTCTTACAGGTCTGAATGATCTGACAGCGAGTGGAACTGTAACGGCCGGAACTTTAAGTTCGACCAACGCAACGATTACGAACCTGATCGGCTTGAGTGGCCTGACCACCAGTGGCACAGTGACAGCTGGAATACTGAGTGCATCAACTGCGAATATTGCTACCTTAAATGGCTTGAGTGGCTTGACTACTAGTGGAACAGTATCTGCTGGAACAGTAAGCACAACTACTCTCAGTGGTCTTAATGATCTGACAGCAAGTGGCACAGTAACGGCCGGAACTTTAAGTTCGACCAATGCAACGATCACGAACCTGAGTGGCTTGAGTGGCCTGACCACCAGTGGTACAGTAACAGCTGGAACTCTGAGTTCATCAACTGCGAATATCACAACCTTAAATGGTCTTAGCGGCCTGACTACGAGCGGGACTGTATCTGCTGGAACAGTAAGTACCACTACTCTTACAGGTCTGAATGATCTGACAGCAAGTGGAACAGTAACAGCTGGAACTCTGAGTGCATCAACTGCGAATATTGCTACCTTAAATGGTTTGAGTGGCTTGACTACTAGTGGAACAGTATCTGCTGGAACAGTAAGTACCACTACTCTTACAGGTCTGAATGATCTGACAGCGAGTGGAACTGTAACGGCCGGAACTTTAAGTTCGACCAATGCAACGATTACGAACCTGAGCGGCTTGAGTGGCCTGACCACCAGTGGCACAGTAACAGCTGGAACTTTGAGTGCATCGACTGCGAATATTACTACTTTAAACGGCCTTAATGGCCTAACCACGAGTGGAACAGTATCTGCAGGAACAGTAAGTACAACTACTCTTACTGGTCTTAATGATCTGACAGCAAGTGGAACAGTGACAGCCGGAACCTTGAGTGCATCAACTGCGAATATTGCTACCTTAAATGGCTTGAGTGGCTTGACTACGAGTGGAACAGTATCTGCTGGAACAGTAAGCACAACTACTCTCAGTGGTCTGAATGATCTGACAGCAAGTGGCACAGTAACGGCCGGAACTTTAAGTTCATCAACTGCGAATATCACAATCTTAAATGGTCTTAGCAGCCTGACTACCAGCGGCACAGTATCTGCCGGAACAGTAAGTTCGACCAATGCAACGATCACGAATCTGAGTGGCTTGAGTGGTCTGACAGCGAGTGGCACAGTAACAGCTGGAACTCTGAGTGCATCAACTGCGAATATCACAACCTTAAATGGCTTAAGTGGTCTGACCACGAGTGGAACTGTATCTGCTGGAACAGTAAGTACCACTACTCTTACAGGTCTGAATGATCTGACAGCAAGTGGTACAGTGACAGCCGGAACTCTGAGTGCATCAACTGCGAATATCACAACCTTAAATGGTCTTAGCAGCCTGACTACCAGCGGCACAGTAACGGCCGGAACGGTAAGTTCGACCAATGCAACGATTACGAACCTGAGTGGCTTGAGTGGTCTGACCACCAGTGGCACAGTGACAGCCGGAACTTTGAGTGCATCAACTGCGAATATTGCTACCTTAAATGGCTTGAGTGGCTTGACTACTAGTGGAACAGTATCTGCTGGATCAGTAAGCACAACTACTCTTACAGGTCTGAATGATCTGACAGCAAGTGGCACAGTAACAGCCGGAACGGTAAGTTCGACCAATGCAACGATCACGAACCTGAGTGGCTTGAGTGGTCTAACAACCAGTGGCACAGTAACAGCCGGAACCCTGAGTGCATCAACTGCGAATATCACAACCATAAATGGTCTTGGCAGCTTGACTACGAGCGGAACTGTATCTGCTGGAACAGTAAGTACCACTACTCTTACAGGTCTGAATGACCTGACTGCATCAGGCACAGTAACAGCCGGAACTCTGAGTGCATCAACTGCGAATATTGCTACCTTAAATGGCTTGAGTGGCTTGACTACCAGCGGCACAGTAACTGCCGGAACTTTAAGTTCGACCAATGCAACGATTACGAACCTGAGTGGCTTAAGTGGCCTGACAACCAGCGGCACAGTAGCTGCCGGAACTTTGAGTGCGTCAACTGCGAATATTACTACCTTAAATGGTCTTAATGGCCTGACCACGAGTGGAACTATATCCGCTGGTACTGTAAGTACTACAACGATAAATGGTGTGAATAACCTGACTGCATCAGGCACGGTAACTGCTGGAACCCTAAGTGCATCAACTGCGAATATTACTACCTTAAATGGTCTGAGTGGCCTGACTACTAGCGGAACCGTATCTGCTGGGACAGTAAGTACTACGACAATAAATGGTGTAAATAACCTGACTGCATCAGGTACAGTAGCAGCTGGAACTTTGAGTGCATCAACTGCAAATATCACAACCTTAAATGGTCTTAGCGGCCTGACTACGAGTGGGATCGTATCTGCTGGAACAGTAAGTGCTACAACGATCAATGGTGTGAATAACCTGACTGCATCAGGCACGGTAACTGCTGGAACCCTGAGTGCATCAACTGCGAATATTACTACCTTAAATGGTCTGAGTGGCCTGACTACTAGCGGAACCGTATCTGCTGGGACAGTAAGTACTACAACGATAAATGGTGTGAATAACCTGACTGCATCAGGTACAGTAACAGCTGGAACAGTAAGTGCGACCAATGCAATGATCACGAACCTGAGTGGCTTGAGTGGTCTGACAGCCAGTGGCACAGTAACAGCTGGAACTTTGAGTGCATCAACTGCGACTATTACTACTTTGACTGGTCTTAGTGGCCTGACAACGAGTGGTACCATATCAGCAGGGACTCTTAGTGCATCTACACTGAACGGTTTAAGTAGCTTGACAGCCAGCGGAACCATCACTGCGGGTACCTTAAGTGCCAGTACGGTAAATGCTTCTACGCTTAGTGGAGTAAATAACCTCACTGCCAGCGGAACGGTTTCTGCAGCAACTTTGAGCGCTACCACGCTTACTGGTACCCTCAGTACGGCTGCGCAACCCAATGTTACCAGTATCGCAACCTCAACCAGTATTGGAACGGTAAGTATTGCCAATGCCGGCACAGCCAGCAATACAGTTACTATAGGTAACGGAAATACTTCGGTAGGTATTGGTGCAACTCCAAGTGGAAGCTATAAACTGGAAGTGGCTGGTAGATTAAAAACCAGTGCCATCAATGAAACTTCTGATCGCCGGTATAAAAAAGATATCACCGTGCTCACCAATGCATTGACCAAGGTTATGGCATTGCGAGGGGTGAATTACAACTGGAGAACAGATGAGTTTCCAACGAACGGTTTTGATACTACCAAACAAATGGGTTTAATTGCCCAGGAAATTGAACAGGTGGTTCCTGAAGTTGTTCGTACCGATGAGAGAGGATTTAAAACAGTAGAATACTCCAAATTGGTGGCACTGCTTATTGAAGCGATGAAAGAGCAGCAGCAAACCATCGAACAGCAGAAATCAGATATCCAAAATCTGAAAACTGAGGCATCAAGGGTAGATAAGCTGGAGGCAGATTTGAATGCGATCAAGACTATGTTGCAAAATAAGCCCAAGGATGCCAAACCTGTTGAAAATAAAAAGTAATATCCTGTAGTTATAAAGAGGTGAATGAACTGCAAGAAGATCTTCTTGCAATATGTGTCATCTAATTTTCTTAAAATGTGTTGTTTCTATTCTAAATATTATTTGCCGGCAAAAAAACTGCAGAGGAATCCTGTTCCGAAAAAAGTTGTGCTACGAGTGGCTGTTTTTTTACTGATAATATTTTTCATTCCGGCCTCTTTGAAGGCGGCGACTTATTATCTGACGACGGCAGGCAGTGGTACTGCTAATACTGCTACGAATTGGAATACAGGTGGTATAGGCGGAGGGGGGACTGCTGCGAGCTCATTTACTACGTCAGGTGATGTGTTTATTATAAGTGATGGCATCGCCGCTACATTTGGTTCGAACACTACATTCGGAGCTGGTGTTACACTTCAGGTAGCTCCAACGGCAACGTTAACTATAACTAATAATGGTGCGACTTTGACAATTAATGGAATCGTCGATTTTGCATCAACCAGTTCTACACAAGTTACTTTAGCCGGTTCGGGACCTGGAAATACATTTGCTTTTTCCGGTACTTTATTTCGAACGGCTAATGCCAATGGCGTGTCTGGCACAAATTGTTCTTTGCCAGCATCGGCTTCCAAAAAAACCGTTACGCTGAGTTCTACAGCCGATTATGAATTTTATAATGCAGGCGCTCAGGCTATGGCAGGGATTCCATCAACAATAAATAACCTCACGCTTAGCGGAAGTGGTATAAAAACCGTTTCACTTTTGACGACAATTAATGGAGACCTGACTGTGGGTTCAGGTACTACCTGGGACAATTCTGCAAATAATCTTGCACTTACTATAGCTGGTAACATTTCTAATTCGGGATCTTTTACTGCGGGTACAGGGGTGTATACATTAAGTGGAACTAGCAAGACTATTAGTGGAACATTGACCATACCCAGTGTAACGGTGAGTGGAAGTTACCAGAACAACGGAACCCTCACGGTTTCCACTGCTCTTGCAGGAGCGGGTATACTTACGCAGGGGGCAACCGGTATACTCAATATCAATTTTACCGGTACACCGGGTATCACCACTTTAGATGCATCCTCTGCCGGTAATACCGTTAGCTATGGTTTTGCCGGAACCCAGACATTACTAGGCATTACCTACCATCATCTTACACTCGCCGGCAGCGGGGTTAAAACCATGCCTGCAGGACTGACTATCATCAACGGTAACCTGACCCTCAGCGGAACAGCTTCTACCGCAGCAGCAGCTACATTGACAATCGGCGGAGATTTTGTTATGGGATCTGGGACCGGTTTTACAGCCGGTTCGCGATCCCATAATGTTGCCGGTAACTGGACCAACAATGGTGGCACCTTTACGAATACCGGCTCAACCATTAATTTTAATGGCACTACACAAACAATTGGAGGCTCTGCCGGCACAACATTTAATAACCTTAGTACAAGTGGGGCAACAAGTGTTTCTACAGGTATTGCCACAACCATTTCTGGAACGCTTACCGTGGGTGATGGTACCACATTTACAGCAGGTGCTTTTGCCTTAACGGTTTCAGGCACCACAACAGTGGGCGGTGGTACGAGTGGTGTATTAACCATTGCTTCGGCAACCGGTACGAAGGCTTTTAACGGAGACGTAATTGTAAATGCGGGTGCCACCTGGAACAATACAGCAGCTAATGTGGCTCTAACACTTCCTGGTAATATTTCAAATACAGGAACTTTTAACGCGGGTACAGGTGTTTATACTTTGAGCGGAACCAGTAAAACCATTTCCGGAACTTTAACCATACCCAGTGTAACGGTGAGCGGAACATACCAAAACAATGGTACTTTAACAGTTACAACTGCACTCGCCGGTACAGGAACATTTACGCAGGGGAGCAATGCAACACTCTTTATTGGCGGTACAATCAGTATTAGCGCATTAGCCGCTACAGCATCTGGCAATACGGTTGATTTCAACGGAACAGCCGCCCAAAACATTCCTGCAGTCAATTATTATAACCTTACTATTTCCGGTAACAAGGGGAATGGGGCCATTACTCTGGCTAGCAGTGGTACGATTGGCGTGGCAGGCACCTTCTCTGTTACCGCTACCAGTACATCCTACATCATTACTGGCAGTACCATCAGCTTTAACGGAACAGTCGCTCAGGGAATCCCTGCTTTTAATTATAATAATCTCACTATCACAGGCGACAAAGCAACGGGCTCCATTACTTTCGCCAATGTCGGAACCATCGGCGTAGCCGGCACTTTCACCGCCTCAGCCACCAATACTAACTATGTTGTTACCAACAGTACCTTTGATTACAATGGCTCCGGTGCACAAACCATCACAGCCAATGTCTCCCCGTTTACAACATATAATAATTTGGTCATCAGCAATGCAGGCGTGAAAACTATTTTAACGGCCACCAATGTAACCTGTCTTACCTATACCATCAATGGCTCGGCAACTCTAACCATTGCCGGAACGGGCACCATCAATGTAACACAATAAAAGATCTGGTTAGGGTAGGGTTACGTTTGTGTGAAACAATACCATGAAAAAGACCGGGTGTTTCATCATGTTACATAGCTCCTTTGTATCGACAACCTAAATGGCCGGTATTTATTCTATGCCTGCTGGGTATGACGAAAAAGGGAATAACCAGATTCCACCCAACAGTGCGCTGCTGATACTCGTAGAGCTGATCGAAATTCAGCTACCCCCAATAATGCCCCTTCTTCAGGCTCAGTCAAGCTCCTGCAAAATGTTATCCCTGCAATATTTTATGTGGCCTTAACATTTTTTGGTATTTAAATAATTGTCTGCTTATCCGATAAACATACCCCCCTGTCCGTAACTTAACCTGAACAGGGGGCTATACCTGTGGCCCAAGTTCGTCTGTACACTTTCGTTCCACACCTAAAGGGCCTTCCTAATTCTGTGAACTGACCATATATTACATTACATTACATTATATTATATTATATTATATTATGCTGCTTATATTCCGCCCTTTGAAGAAGTAGGTTATCTGCAGGTCATCAACCTGATATATGCCTATTATTTACATAATCAATAGATTCCGGGCTGGTGATGTACTTTACAGGGTAGAGCAAGGCGCTATTTTAAGGGCCATCCTGCCTGTGGCTACGGCTTATGGCGAACAGGGTACGGCTGCCATTCCGTCGAATTCTGCCGTCATCTATGATATTGCCCTGGTAATTGTGAAACCAAGTAAATAATCAAGTTGTTGATAATCAATTGTTTGAATGCATTAATGTAAAAATCAAAAGTGAAAAGTCAAAAGGTACGAGTGCTCATTTGGGCTTTTGACTTTTGACTTTTGCCTTTTCACTAGTTTTCCACAGGATAATTTAATGGCAGCCAAAGAATCGAACAATCGTTAGAATTACTACCTTTGCGGCTCGAAAAAATTTGGACACCTGGCCAAACATCAAACTTAAAACAAGAACTTTTTTATGGCTGACTTGAAATTTCAACGCAACTTCGGTATTGCCGCCCACATTGATGCCGGTAAAACCACCACTACCGAGCGTATCCTGCGCTATACCGGTATGATCCACAAGATTGGTGAGGTGCACGATGGTGCCGCCACCACCGACTGGATGGAGCAGGAAAAAGAAAGGGGTATTACCATCACTTCTGCGGCTGTTAGCTGCCAGTGGAATTTCCCGACCGTACTGGGTAAAACAACCCCTGATACCAAAAAATACTATTTCAACATCATCGATACTCCCGGACACGTGGACTTTACCGTTGAGGTAGAGCGTTCTATGCGTGTACTGGATGGTCTGATCGCCCTGTTCTCTGCTGTGGATGGCGTTGAACCACAGTCTGAAACCGTGTGGCGCCAGGCAAACCGTTACAAAGTACCCCGTATCGGTTTCGTGAACAAGATGGACCGTTCCGGCGCTGACTTCCTGAACGTGGTAAAACAGGTGAAGGAAATGCTGGGTGCCAAAGCGGTGCCTTTGCAGCTGCCGATCGGTGCTGAAGATAACTTTAAAGGTGTGGTTGACCTGATCAAAATGAAAGGGATCATCTGGCACATGGAAACAGAAGGAATGACCTTTGACGAGATCGACGTTCCTGCTGATATGGTGGAAGAAGCCAATGAATGGAGGCAGAGCCTCGTGGAAGCCGTAGCTGAGTATGATGACAAACTGATGGAGAAATTCTTTGAAGATCCTAACAGCATTTCTGAAGCAGAGATGCATGAAGCGATCCGCAAAGCTACCATCGACCTGAGCATCGTTCCGATGATGTGTGGTTCTTCCTTCAAGAATAAAGGGGTACAGACCGCACTGGATGCCGTTTGCCGCTACCTGCCTTCTCCTGTTGATATTGAAGATACCGTAGGTACCAATCCTGATACCGGTGAAACGGAAGTTCGTAAGGCTGATGCCAAAGAGCCATTTGCGGCCCTGGCATTCAAGATCATGACCGATCCTTTCGTGGGTCGTCTGGCGTTCTTCAGGTGTTATTCCGGTCACCTTGATGCCGGTTCTTATGTATTGAACGTAAGAAGTGGTAAGAAAGAGCGTATCAGCCGTATCATGAAGATGTTTGCCAACAAACAGAATCCTGTGGATTTCATCGAAGCTGGTGATATCGCTGCTGCCGTTGGTTTCAAAGAGATCAAAACCGGTGATACCCTTTGCGATGAAGATCATCCAATTACTCTCGAGAACATGTTCATTCCTGAGCCTGTGATCGCGATCGCTGTTGAGCCTAAAACACAGGCCGACGTTGATAAAATGGGTATGGCCATTGCTAAACTGGTAGAAGAAGATCCTACCCTGCGTGTCAATACAGACGAAGATACCGGTCAGACCATCCTGCGTGGAATGGGAGAGCTGCACCTGGAGATCATCATCGACCGTATGCGCCGCGAATTTAAAGTAGAAGTAAACCAGGGCGCTCCCCAGGTTGCCTATAAAGAAGCATTCGGTACCACTATTGAACACCGCGAAGTGCTGAAGAAGCAGTCAGGTGGTCGTGGTAAATTCGCCGATATCCAGTTTGCTATCGGACCTGCTGATGAAGAGTGGCTGAAAGAAAACGAAGGAAAACATTTCCAGTTCGTGAACGACCTGTTTGGTGGATCTATCCCTAAAGAATTCGTTCCTGCCATTACCAAAGGTTTCGAAACCGCCATGTCTACAGGTGTTCTGGCGGGCTACCCGGTTAACAATATGAAGGTCCGCGTATTCGATGGTAGCTACCACGATGTGGACTCTGATGCGATGAGCTTTGAATTATGTGCCAAGTCTGGTTTCCGTGAAGCTGGTCGTAAAGCCAAACCAACCCTGCTTGAGCCGATCATGCGTGTGGAGGTGTTGACTCCGGATCAGTACATGGGTGATGTAACAGGTGACCTGAACCGTCGTCGCGGTATGCTGGAAGGTATGGATAGCCGTGCCAACCTGCAGGTGATCAAGGCCAAAGTTCCTTTGAGCGAAATGTTCGGTTATGTAACCCAGCTGCGTTCATTGTCTTCCGGCCGTGCTACTTCAACCATGGAGTTCAGTCATTATTCTCCAGCACCAAACAACGTTGCGGAAGAGGTAATTGCCAAGAACAAAGGGAAAGTAAAAGTAGAAGACTAGTCGTATTGTGAAGTGAATAAGGAAAGAAAAAGCCCCGTTATTGTAACGGGGCTTTTTCGTGATGTAAGTGAGTAGGAAGTTGCGGCAATGGACAATGATTAATTTATTGACAATTGCCCATTCACGCCTCACTACTCACCACTCACTACTTACAATTGGCGTTTATGATGGTTTCAGCATCTTTCCATCCCTTGGCCAGCGCAGCTTTCAGGTTGGTACAGCCGGCATCTTTCTGTCCCAGGTTATACAGGGCAACCCCTTTGAAATATTCGGGTTTACCATTTACGGATTGTTTGGTAGCAAGTACTTTATTAAAATAAGTGATTGACTTTTCCCACTGTTTCATATTGAAATAGCAGATGGCTGCATTTTCATAAGCTACATAATTTCCGGGATTGAGGGCAGCGGATTTTAAAAAGTAACTGGCAGCTTTTTCCAGATCGTCTTTGCCAAAAACACCGGCACCGAAACTGGCAACCCCATCAGTATAATATTTGTTGGCCATGGCAAGATCTGCAGAATTGATGCCATTTGCTGCAGTTGTAGTAGACGCTGGTGTATTCATGAACTGGATGATCTCTTCCCTCACTTTTGCAATGGCAGCCACGCCTTCCTGGTTGGCAAACATCTTCAAGGCACTATCGGCCATCATAAGCAGGTGTTTACTGCCCTGGCCCTGGGCATTCAGCATGCCGCGCAGGTACAGATCCCATCCAATGGGCTCATGCCGGTATTTATCAAATTCGGCAAAAGCTTTTTTGATGCCACTGGTATCTTTCACTTTGGCTAACACTGCGATCAGGGTCTGGTAATACGTTTTTGCTTTCGGACGTGTATAGTAGGCATACGTGGCATTTCTTAAAGCGCTGTCTAATTTGCCTGTTTTGAAATACAGTCCGGCTTTCAGAAATTCACTGTACGCGATAAAGGGGTTGGCCACACGGCCTTTGTCCAGTAAAACCAGGGCCTCTTCGTACTTACCTGCTTCATACAGGTATCTGCCTTTAATGGCTTCAACGGGTTGTGCCGTTGCAGTCAGGTTAGGGATGGATGGAAAGGACGCAACGGTTGTTTTCCAATCCAGTTTAAGCGGTTCATTGTTCAGATCGGCCATTACCGTTTTTTGAACCGAGAGCGATTGATAAGTAAGGTATGCAATATAGGATGCCGGTATTAACAGGAGTAATGCTGTGATACCAAACAAAGCTGCCCGGGCTTTTTTTGCGGGCTTGCTTTCGGGTGATGTATCTTCTTTTGCTTCTTTGCCGGAAAGATAGGCGGATACATTCAAAGCAGCGATGAATACAAAAAACATCTGACTGATCGGTCTTTCCATGGGGAAGTTGAAGAATGCGTCGACAGCGTATCCGATGAAAGCCAGGAATGAAATCAAGGAGATCAGTTTGGTATCTTCCGTGGCTTTTCCAAAAAAGGTTTTGAAAGTGAATACCACAATACAGGTGAACATGGCCAGGTAGAGTAATCCGCCGGCAATACCCATTTCGGCAAACTGCTCTACGAAATCATTATGCGAATGGATCGGAACAAAGAGGTCATTGGTAATTACCCGTTGATAGGGGATAGAGGCGATTTTCCAGTTGCCATAACCACAACCCAGCCAGGGATGTTGTGAAGTATAATCCAAAGCATGGCGCCAGAGGTCGATCCTCACCTGGTTGCTGGTGACAGTAAAAGTAGCCACCCTTTCTGCTACGGTACCAAAACCTTCCCCTTTCTGCTCCTGGAGGCTTTTTACATTACTCAGTTCTACCTGCGAAATAAATAAAGCCACCATAACAGGTATCAGGACATAGCCCAGGCGGGACAGCATTTCTTCTGTCTTTTTCTCTGTGCGGTAATTCCACAAGCAGTAGAGGATATAGACAATTGTGATCAATGCTAAACTGACGTAACTGGCACGGGCATTTACCAGGAAGATGGTCAAAACTGCCAGCAGCAGTATGATGGCATTCAGTATTCTTCCAACCAGCCTTGATGACTGGATACAATAAATGGCAAAAGGTATTTTGACAATGGTACTTGCCGCAAAAATGTTCTTATTGCCGGTGGTACCTTTTAATTCCAGGATGACCGTGGTCATATCCGTTGTCTCAACACCTTTCAGGAAATGAGCGATAGCCTGGCAGGATTCTACTAACAGCACCAGGGCAAGCAGCTGGGAAAGTATCTTAAATAAGTCATTTCTTTTATATAAAAGGATACTCACATTAAAAAAAGCCACGATCGTGGCGATCAGCCTTGCATAACAGACCCAGCTCTCAGTTGGATTGATAGCTGTTATAATGGAGATCCCTGCCAAAAGAAAAAAAGCGATATAGAGCCGGGAGAAAAGGTTGCCGAAGACCTTTGAAGCAGCTTCATCGTACCTATTCTTGCGGGTCAGGATGAAAATGACCACCAACATATCTACGATGATCATATATAACCATTGTGAACCCATGGCGTCATATGCACCAAAGTCAGGCACAAAGTGAATGGCAAAATAGAGCAGGGCTGTTACAAGGGGAATTAGGTTATGCGCTTTCCAGCTGAACCCCTGGGATGTTGTAACTGTCTGTGAATGAACAGCTTTGCTTTCTTTCGTCTTGGGTATTTTTGCCATGATGGTAGTCTTGCCGTAAAATTATCAAATTGATGCTATTCCCCTGTCAATCACCCTTGAATGGGTGGGAAATTCTTGCTGTCTGATAAACGTTTGGAATCATTCCTTTATGCGGGTTTGCCCGTCGTCTAAGCATAGGCCGGCCCGGGATAACTGGATAACCCGGTTTTTCCGGGACAGATTCACCTGGCCACAGGGCTTTTTGGGGGATATTTTTTCGGATTTATTTGGGAAATGCACAAAAAAACTTCCAAAATACTTGTCGGTTCAGTTGCAGGCTCTTACCTTTGCAACCCCAATCAGAAAATTGGGTTTCGACTATGTCTCAACGAATCAGGATCAAATTACAATCATACGATCACAACCTGGTGGATAAATCTGCCGAAAAGATCGTTAAAACCGTACGTAGTACCGGTGCCGTGGTAACAGGACCTATTCCTTTGCCTACTCATAAGAGAATTTTTACCGTTCTGCGTTCACCACACGTGAATAAGAAGAGCCGTGAGCAGTTCCAGTTGTGCACGCACAAGCGTTTGCTGGATATCTACACTTCTTCTTCAAGAACTGTAGATGCACTGAGCAAGCTGGATTTGCCTTCAGGTGTGGAAGTTGAGATCAAAGCCTGATAAAGCAGCTGTGAGCCGGTAGCTGTAAGCTATGAGCCACTTAGTTCTTATAAATTATTTTCATCTGCCAAACCCGCTTCAGGCGGGAGAAAGCAGCTCTGAATAGAAACGATCCGGGGTTGAAAGAGAGGCTTCATCATATGAATCTTTTCAAAATCATACAATCCGCGATCATAACATATAAACAGGCCCTTCGAGGTTTGTTTACTACCGGTACTTCCTCTTCCTGCTTACAGCAGGAAAACAACGGAAAAGGTCGGTAGCGAACAAGGATTGAATCCCGATTCATCATCGGGATGTCCTCATAACCAAGCGGGGCTATAAACCGCAAAAGATGAAAGGTATTATTGGTAAAAAGATCGGGATGACCAGCATCTTCGCCGCCGATGGAAAGCAGACCGCCTGCACCATCATCGAAGCTGCTCCCAACACAGTGACCCAGGTGAAGACGATCGAGTCTGACGGGTACACTGCCATTCAATTAGGCTTAGGCGACAAGAAAGAAAAACACTCCACAAAAGCCGAGCTGAATCACTACGCTAAAGCGCAAACTGCCGCTAAGAAATTCGTTAAAGAATTCCGCAATTATTCCATAGAAAAAGCATTGGGCGAAACCATTACGGTTGATATTTTCTCTGAAGGAGAAAGTGTTGAAGTAGTTGGTACCACCAAGGGTAAAGGTTTCCAGGGTGTTGTAAAACGCCACGGATTCTCCGGTGTGGGTGAAGCATCGCATGGTCAGCACGACCGTCAGCGTGCACCCGGTTCTGTGGGTGGTTCATCTTATCCTTCCCGTGTATTCAAGGGAATGAGGATGGCTGGCCGCATGGGCGGTGACCGCGTGAAAATGAAAGGTTTAAAAGTGGTTAAGATCTTCCCTGAAAAGAATTATATCCTGATCAGCGGTTCGGTTCCTGGCCATAACGGTTCCATCGTTTTAATCCAGAAGTAATCACCTATTTAACTGAAAGAACATGCAAGTAGACGTATTAAATATAAAAGGACAGAAGACCGGCAGAACGGTTGAATTACCTGCTGATGTATTCGGTATCGAACCGAACGATCACGTGATTTACCTGGCTGTGAAACAATACCTGGCCCAGGGCCGTCAGGGTACACACAAAGTGAAAACCCGTGCCGAAGTACATGGTGCCAGCCGTAAGCTGCATAAGCAAAAAGGAACCGGTGGTGCCCGTAAAGGTAATATCCGTAACCCGCTGTACAAAGGTGGTGGTACCATCTTCGGACCTAAGCCGCACTCTTACGATTTCAAATTGAACCGTAAAGTGAAGGACCTGGCCAAGATGTCTGCCCTGAGCTACAAAGCCAAGGATAACGCCATCGTGGTTCTGGAAGACATCAACATGGATGCTCCCAAGACCAAGCAGGTGGTTGATATCATGAATAACCTGAACGTGGCTAATAAGAAAACATTGATCGTATTACCAGAGTACAATGACAACCTGTACCTGAGCACACGCAATATTCCAAATATTACCAGTTCATTACTGGCTGATATCAACACTTATGAGATCATGAATGCTGATGTCCTGGTGATCACTGAAAACACCGCCAAGATCTTCGCAGAAGAAGAAGGCGTAACCGCTTAATTTAAGTAACGTTTCAAACAGATACAAATGAAACTGACTGAAGTACTGATAAAGCCCATTTTAACTGAGAAAGCCAACGCTCAACAGGAAAAATTAAGAAGGTATGCTTTCCGAGTAGACCGCAGGGCCAACAAACTGGAGATCAAAAAAGCAGTAGAAGAATTCTACGGAGTAAATGTAGTGGATGTGAATACTGCTGTTGTTCCAGGTAAGAACAAAACCCGTTACACCAAAGCCGGTTTCATACAGGGTATGAAAAGTGCTTACAAGAAAGCGCTGGTGACCGTAGCAGAAGGTGAAACGATCGATCTGTATTCAAACATTTAATTATAGCACGCGGAGCTGAAAAGTCCGTAGTAAAAAGAGTAAAAAATGGCACTTAAAAAGTACAAACCAATCACAGCAGGAACACGTTGGAGAATTGGTAATGCTTATGCTGAGATCACTACCAATGAGCCTGAGAAGAGCTTGCTGGAGCCTCAGAAGAACACTGCCGGCCGTAACTCATCCGGTCGCCGAGTATCCCGTTATATGGGTGGTGGTAACAAACACCACTATCGTATCATCGATTTCAAAAGGAACAAGACCGGCGTTAGCGCTACGGTAGCTTCTATCGAGTACGATCCGAACAGAACAGCTTTCATTGCCCTGCTGCAATATGCGGATGGTGAGAAAAGATACATCATTGCCCCACAGGGCTTACAGGTAGGCGCCACTGTTATCTCTGGCGACGAAGTAGCTCCTGAGATCGGTAACGCCCTGTTGATGAAGAATATGCCTTTGGGTACTATGATCCACAACATCGAATTACAGCCTGGTCAGGGTGGTAAACTGGTAAGAAGTGCAGGATCTTCTGCACAGCTGGCCAACAAAGAAGAGAAATACGCAGTATTGAAGATGCCTTCTGGCGAATTGAGAAAAGTATTGATCAACTGTTATGCTACTGTAGGTGTGGTTTCCAACAGCGACCATAACCTGGAAACTGCCGGTAAAGCGGGTAAGAACCGCTGGAAGGGTATCCGCCCACGTGTTCGTGGTGTTGCGATGAACCCGGTAGATCACCCGATGGGTGGTGGTGAAGGTAAAGCTTCCGGTGGACACCCACGCAGCAGAACCGGTAAGTATGCAAAAGGTGAGAAGACTCGTACCAAAGGAAAGGGTAGCGATAAACTGATCATCCAGCGCAGAGACGGAAAAAAATTAGCAAAATAGCAATTTGAAAATACGGCAATTTGAAAATTTGAAAATGATTTTCAGATCGCCACAAAAACAAAATTTTCAAATTTTCAAATTTTCAAATTAACCAATATGGGTCGTTCGATAAAAAAAGGTCCTTACGTAGACGCAAACTTAGAAGGTAAAGTGGTTGCGATCAACGACGGTAAAAACAAGAAAGGTGTCATCAAAACTTGGAGCCGCCGTAGCACCATCACGCCTGATTTCGTAGGTCACACATTTGCTGTGCATAACGGAAACAAGTTCATCCCTGTTTATGTAACAGAATTCATGGTAGGTCACAAACTCGGTGAGTTTGCCCCAACCAGGAACTTCAGAGGACACGCAGGAGCCAAAAAATAGTAAATAGTCTGTGGTCGCGAGATCACACACCATAAACAAAGAAAGAAATGGAAGCAGTAGCTAAACTGAACAATTACCCGACCGGCCCACGCAAAATGCGTTTGCTGGCTGATGTGATCCGCGGTATGGAAGTAGAGAAAGCCCTGGCTATTCTTGAACACCATCCACAGCACAATGCCACTCCTTTGGCAAAACTGCTGAAAAGTGCCATCAGTAACTGGGAGCAGAAAAACGGCGGAGCCAGTGCGGCGGACAGCAGCCTGGTGGTAAAGACCGTATTTGTAGATGGAGGCCGTGTACTGAAGCGTATGCGCCCTGCACCACAAGGCCGCGGATACAGGGTTCGTAAACGCAGCAACCACGTAACATTAATCGTAGATTCTAAAAACTAATTGTAAAACCATTATATGGGTCAGAAAGCAAATCCAATTGGTAACAGGTTAGGTATCATCCGCGGATGGGACAGTAACTGGTATGGCAGTAAGAAAGATTACGCATCCAAACTGATCGAAGATCATAAGATCCGTACTTACCTGAGTGCCCGTATTAACAAAGGTGGTATTGCCAAAATTGTTATTGAGCGTACACTGGGTAAGTTAATCGTAACCATCCATACTTCCAAGCCTGGTATCATCATCGGTAAAGGTGGTGGTGAAGTTGACCGTATTAAGGAAGAATTGAAGAAATTGACCGGTAAGGATGATGTTCAGATCAACATCCTCGAGATCCGTCGTCCTGAGCTGGATGCCACCATCGTAGGTGACACCATCGCACGCCAGATCGAGAACCGTATCAACTTCAAACGTGCTACCAAGATGGCGATCGCTTCTACCCTTCGTATGGGTGCAGAAGGTATCAAGGTGAAACTGAGCGGACGTTTGGGTGGATCAGAGATCGCCCGTAGCGAAGAGTTCAAACAAGGACGTACACCTTTGCATACTTTCCGTATGGATATCGATTACGCTAATGTATTTGCACAGACTGTTTACGGAAAGATCGGTATCAAAGTGTGGATCTGTAAAGGGGAAGTATTAGGCAAGCGTGAACTGAATCCGAACTTTGTAGGTGGTAAGAACGACATGAGCGACAGAAGGGATGGTGGCCGTGAAGACCGCAGACCAGGTGGCGACAGGAGAGATGACCGCAGAGGTGGTGGCGATCGTGGTGGCCGCGATAACCGTGGAGGCGGAAGAGGTAGAAGTTAAAAACTGAATTTGAAAATGTGGCAGTTTGAAAATTGGAAATTGATTTTCAGATAACCACTCTCAGCAGACCATTTTCAGATTTTCAAATTAACAAATTTTCAAATTGAAATAAATGTTACAGCCTAAAAGAAGTAAGCATAGGAAGCAGCAAAAAGGACGCATTCGCGAAGTAGCAAAGCGTGGTACTTCCATTTCATTCGGATCTTTTGCCCTGAAGGCACTGGAGCCAATCTGGTTGACCAATCGCCAGATCGAGTCTGCCCGTCAGGCGATGACCCGTGCTATGAAGCGTGAGGGAAATGTATGGATCCGTATTTTCCCTGACAAGATCATTACCCGTAAGCCAGCCGAAGTGAGGATGGGTAAGGGTAAGGGTAATCCTGAATTCTGGGCTGCTGTGGTAGAACCAGGACGTATCATCTTCGAATGTGATGGTGTTACAGAAGCTGTTGCCAAAGAAGCAATGGGCCTGGCCGCACAGAAATTACCAATCGCAACCAAATTCATCGTAAGAAGAGATTTGCAAGCATAAAGACAATTTGAAAATGTGTTGATCCGAAAATTTAAAAGAAATTTTCAAAAAAGCACAAGCCAAATTTTCAAATTTCCAAATTCTCAAATTTTCAAATTGACCCAATGGCAAACAAACAGACATACGAATTTAACAGGTCTATCAAGGATCTGAATATCGCAGATCTGAAAACAAAGATCCAGGAAGACCAGTTACGCCTGAAAAAGCTTGAGTTCGCCCACGCGATCTCTCCGCTGGAGAATCCAATGAATATCCGCGGTCTCCGCAGGGATATCGCCCGTTTGAAAACGGAATTGAAGAAAAAAGAAATGGGTATTTAAAAAGCTGTGAGCTTATAGCTGTGAGCTGTGAGCTTATAGAAAACATACAGTTGCTCGAGGCCCGAAGCTCGTAGCTCAAAGCTTAAAAAACTTAAACAATGGCTGAAGTAAGAAATTTGCGTAAAACAAGGACCGGGGTGGTTACAAGCGACAAGATGGATAAAACCATCACCGTGGCTGTAGAAAGAAAAGTAAAGCACCCTATCTATGGTAAGTTCGTAAAGAAAACCACCAAGTTCCATGCTCATGATGAAAAGAGTGAGTGTGCCATCGGTGATGTAGTTAAGATCATGGAAACCCGTCCGCTGAGCAAAACAAAGCGCTGGAGACTGGTGGAAATCATAGAAAAAGCGAAGTAAGCTTTTTACATGCTGTGTGCAGTTGGTAGACCAAAGCCACAGCCTCTGAAACAAATTGTTATAAATGCCGGGATCTAGGTCCCAGGCTCAAAGCTAAAAAAGATGATTCAGCAAGAAAGCAGACTAAACGTAGCTGATAACAGTGGTGCCAAAGAGGTCCTGTGTATCAGGGTACTCGGAAACAGTGGTCAGGACTATGCCAAGATCGGCGATAAGATCGTAGTAACCGTAAAGGATGCGATCCCTGCAGGTGGTGTTAAGAAGGGTACTGTATCAAAAGCAGTGATCGTTCGTACCAAGAACAAGTTGCGCCGTAAAGACGGTTCATATATCCGCTTCGACGACAACGCGGTTGTGTTGTTGAACAACGCAGATGAGCCTCGTGGTACACGTATCTTCGGACCAGTAGCACGTGAATTGCGTGATAAGGGTTACATGAAGATCATTTCACTGGCGCCAGAAGTATTGTAGAAAACTGCCGTTAGCTGTTGGCGATAGCTGATAGCCGATACGGTTGATATAATAAATTGGTCAGCGAAAGGCTGACCGCTAAAAGCTAAAAGCTCAAAATAATGAGTACAAGATTCAAACCCAAATTCAACATCAAAAAAGGAGATACCGTTGTGGTGATCGCCGGTGATGACAAGGACTTGAAAAAGCCCCGTAAGGTGTTGGAAGTTATCGTTGACAAGGGACGTGTAGTGGTAGAAGGTGTTAACATCGCTACCAAACACACCAAACCTTCTGCTGCCAACACAAAGGGTGGTATCGTAAAGATCGAAGCACCTATCAGCATCAGCAATGTGATGTTATGGGATGCCAAGAAAGGTGAGCCAACGAAAGCAAAACGCACCCGTGAAAATGGCAAATTAGTACGTATCTCTAAAAAATCAGGGGAGGTAATCAAATAATGAGTACTGTAAAATATACTCCGAGATTAGCAGATAAATATACCAAAGAGGTTATTCCTGCTTTAATGAAGAAGTTCGCTTACAAAACTGTAATGCAGGCTCCTAAACTGGAAAAGATCTGTATCAACCGCGGCGTTAACGGTGCGGTGACTGATAAGAAACTGGTTGACATCGCAGTTGAAGAACTGAACATGATCACCGGTCAGAAAGCAGTTCCGACCATGTCTAAGAAAGACATTTCTAACTTCAAACTGCGTAAAGGCATGCCGATCGGCGCACGCGTTACACTGAGAGGGGAGAAGATGTATGAATTCCTGGACAGGCTGGTTTCTGTGGCCTTACCACGTGTGCGTGACTTCAAGGGTATCAGCGACAAGGCATTCGACGGACGCGGTAACTACACCCTGGGTGTGACCGAGCAGATCATCTTCCCTGAGATCGATATCGATAAAGTGAACAAGATCACCGGTCTGGATATCACTTTCGTTACTACGGCGAATACCAACGAAGAAGCTTACGAGCTGCTGAAAGAACTGGGTATGCCATTCAAAAATGCTAAAAAAGAAAACAACTAATATCACATGGCAAAGAAATCAATTACCGCCAGGCAAAACAAGCGTGAGAAAATGGTTGCCAAATTCGCAGAAAAACGTGCTGCTCTGAAAGCTGCCGGTGACTATGCTGCTTTGGACCTGCTTCCTAAGAACGCTTCACCTGTAAGGTTGAAAAACCGTTGTCAGTTAACCGGCCGTCCAAAAGGATACATGCGTTACTTCGGTATCTCAAGGATCGTGTTCCGCGATATGGCACTGAACGGCCAGATCCCTGGTGTGAAGAAAGCCAGCTGGTAAATTAAGACATGTTTCCAGGTGCGGGCAGCCGCAAACCGGTAACAAACAAAATTTTGAACAAGATTTAATTCTAATAAACATGGTAAC
Source organism: Sediminibacterium sp. FW305-C-269 (assembly GCF_058231045.1). Taxonomy (NCBI): domain Bacteria; kingdom Pseudomonadati; phylum Bacteroidota; class Chitinophagia; order Chitinophagales; family Chitinophagaceae; genus Sediminibacterium; species Sediminibacterium sp. FW305-C-269. Next base: position 21,562 of record NZ_JBIQXQ010000003.1, read on the forward strand.
TGATCCTATAGCAGACTTCTTAACCAGAATTCGTAACGCTCAGTTGGCTGGCCACAGGCTGGTTGAAATTCCTGCTTCTAATCTGAAGAAGCGCTTAACAGAGATCCTGTACGAACAGGGTTATATCCTGAAGTACAAGTTTGAAGATGACAACAAGCAAGGTCTGATCAAGATCGCCCTGAAATACGATCCTCAAACCAAACAGGCTGCTATCCGCTCTCTGGAAAGGGTTAGTCGTCCGGGTCTGCGCCAGTACGCCAAACCTTCTGAGATCAAACGTGTGATCAATGGCCTGGGTGTTGCTATCCTGAGTACATCAAAAGGTGTATTGACCGATAAGCAGGCAAAAGCTCAGAACGTAGGTGGTGAAGTATTGTGCTATATCTACTAATTGAATTACGATGGCATACAAGTGCCATTGAGAATAAACCCTGGACTGACAATTAAGCTTTTTAGTCGGAGCTGAACACGGAACAGGATATTGCATCAAATAAAAAAAGAAAACGACTATGTCTCGTATTGGAAAACAACCGGTGGTAATCCCAGCAGGCGTTACCGTTACCGTTAGCAGCGATAATGTTGTTGCTGTGAAAGGTCCTAAAGGTGAATTAAAGGAAACTATTGACAGGGATATCACTGTAACTGTTGTGGATGGCCAGGTTAACCTGACCCGTCCTACAGACCAGATCCGTCACCGTGCTATGCACGGTCTGTACCGTTCACTGGTAAGCAACATGGTGAAAGGTGTAACTGAAGGGTACAAGAAAGAACTGGAACTGGTGGGTGTGGGTTTTAAAGCCGCCAACACCGGAAACCTGCTCGATCTGGCCCTGGGTTATTCTCACAATATCGTGATCGAAATTCCAAAAGAACTGAAAGTAGCCACTGTTACTGAAAAAGGACAGAACCCGAAGATCATGCTGGAAGGTATCGACAAACAGCTGATCGGACAGGTTGCCGCTAAACTCCGCAGCTTACGTAAGCCTGAGCCATACAAAGGAAAAGGTGTGAAATACGCTGGTGAGATCCTGAGAAGAAAAGCAGGTAAAGCAGCAGGTAAATAAATAAAACAATAACAAACTTTCCGGCAGAATCGGAAGGCTAAAAAATAAAACAATGGGTAAATTAATTCAAAGGCAGAAGATCAGGTACCGCATCCGTAAGAAAGTGGCTGGTACAGCAGTGAAACCCCGTTTATCTGTTTTCAGAAGCAACGCGGAGATCTATGCTCAGCTGATCGACGATGATAACTCGGTAACCCTGGCAGCTGCTTCATCAAGAGATAAAGACATCGCTGCTCAGAAGGTAACCAAGATCGAGAAAGCGAAACTGGTTGGTGCTGCAGTAGCCCGCAAAGCCATCGAGTTAGGGCTGACTACCTGTGTATTCGACAGGGGTGGTAACCTCTACCATGGTCGTGTGAAATCAGTAGCGGATGGTGCCAGAGAAGGTGGTCTTCAATTCTAATTTGCTAACAACAATTAATCGTTAGATAAATGTCTAAAGTAAACGTAAATAAGGTAAAATCCGGTGGCGAACTGGAACTGAAAGAGAAAGTAGTTGCCATTAACCGTGTAGTGAAAACTACCAAAGGTGGTCGTACTTTCAGCTTCTCAGCATTGGTAGTGGTAGGAAACGAAAATGGTGTGGTAGGCCAGGGCTTAGGTAAAGCGAAAGAAGTACAGGAAGCAATTTCAAAAGGTATCGAAGATGCCAAGAAGAACCTGGTGAAAGTTCCGGTTATGCATGGAACCATCCCTCACGATCAGTGGGCGAAAGACGGTGCAGCCAAAGTGTTGATCAAACCAGCTGCTCATGGAGCGGGTGTGATCGCCGGAGGCAGCATGCGTGCTGTACTGGAAAGTGCCGGTGTGACCGACGTGTTGGCCAAGAGCCTCGGTTCTGCCAATCCGCACAACGTGGTAAAAGCAACCATCAAAGCATTGGGTCTGTTAAGAGAACCCATCCAGGTTGCCAAGAACCGCAGCTTGAAACTGAGCAAAGTATTTAACGGATAATACCTGGCGCCTGTCGCTAGCCGACAGCAGTCAGTTCAAATGATAACATCATGAAAAAGATTAAGATCACACAGGTTAAGAGCGGTATCGACAGATCTGAGCGTCAGAAACAAACCCTGATTGCTTTGGGTTTGAAAAAGCTGAATGCTTCCAAAGAAGTAGAAGCTACTCCCCAGATCCTGGGTATGGTTAACAAAGTTAGCCACCTGGTGAAGGTAGAAGAGATCGCATAGCAATTTCAATTTGAAAATGTGAAAATGTGCTAATTTGAAAATGAGTCAGCTTCTGTTGATTCATTTTTGTTTTCATTTTCAAATTTTCAAGTCCTCAAATTTTCAAATCATTTGCGAGGGGAGATACCCCGTAAGTTCAAATCAGATACACATGAAACTACACACACTCAAGCCTGCAGCAGGCTCAACTCACAAGGAAATCCGTATTGGTCGTGGTGAAGCATCCGGTAAAGGTGGTACATCAACAAAAGGTAACAAAGGTGGACAAAGCCGTGCCGGTTACAAAAGCAAAATGGCTCACGAAGGTGGTCAGATGCCAATTCAGCGTCGTATCCCCAAGCGTGGATTCAAGAACAACAACCGTGTTGAGTTCAAAGTATTCAACCTGGGTCAGATAGATCAGCTGGCAGAAAAATATGGTTTTACCGAGTTCAGCCTTGAGAACCTGTATATCAATGGACTGATCAGCCGTACCGACAAAGTTAAAGTACTGGCAACCGGCGAGTTAAAGGCAAAACTGACCTTTAAAGTGAACGCCATCAGCGAAAAAGCAAAAGGAGCTATTGAAGCTTCCGGCGGTACTGTTGAAATTGTAAAGTAATTTCACGTAAATTGCCAGACGCACCCAGTGCGTCTTTTTGGTTTTGAGTATTAACGCTTTCAATTGCATTTAAGTGAAAAAATTAGTTAAGACTTTACAGAATATTTGGACCATTGAAGAGCTGCGTAACAAGATCATCTTTACGCTGGCCCTGGTATTTACTTACCGCCTGGGTAACCATATCGTGTTACCTGGTCTGGATCCCAACAAAATTGAACTGGCCCAGAAAGCTGCCAAGAGCAATGGCTTGCTGGGTATCTTCGATATGTTTGCGGGGGGGGGGTTCTCTCAGGCATCAATTCTGGCCCTGGGTATCATGCCTTATATCTCCGCGTCTATCTTCATGCAGCTGATGACCATCCTGGTTCCTCAATTGCAGAAAGTGCAGAAAGAAGGTGATAGTGGCCGTAAAAAGATCAATCAATGGACCCGTTATCTCACCGTGATCGTAACGGTATTCCAGGCAGGTGCTTATGTGGCTTACCTGAACAGTCCTGGTTATGCTGAAGCCATCCTGCCTGCCTATAAAGCATTCTTCGGATTCTCTACCGTGATCACCTTAACAGCAGGTACCCTGTTTGTGATGTGGCTGGGAGAGAAGATCCAGGATAAAGGCCTGGGTAACGGTACTTCCATCATCATCATGGTCGGAATCTTATCCCGTTTGCCTATATCTATCATCCAGGAATTTACCGCGAAAGAACAGCGTGGTGGTGGTGGTCTGTTGATCTTCCTGATTGAGATTGCTATTCTGGTTACCATCATCATGGGACTGATCATCCTGGTTCAGGGTGTAAGAAAGATTCCTGTGAACTATGCCAAGCAGATCATCGGAAATCGCCAGTTCGGTGGTGCCCGCCAGTTCCTGCCTGTAAAAGTGAACAGCGCCGGTGTTATGCCGATCATCTTCGCCCAGGCAATCATGTTCCTGCCTACTCTGGTCTCTTTTACCAATATAGATTCAGCGCAGGGTATCGTTAAGATATTCAACGATCACAGTAACGTTTGGTATATGGTCATCTACTCTGTAATGGTGATCGGATTTACCTTCCTGTATACTGCATTGATCTTCAATCCTAAGCAGATTTCTGAAGACCTGAAACGTAACAATGGTTTTATTCCAGGTGTAAAACCAGGTCAGCCTACTGCTGATTATATCGGTTCTATCATGGATAAGATCACTTTACCAGGTGCCATTTTCCTGGCGTTTGTTGGTATCCTTCCTGGTTTTGCGCAGCGTTTGGGTGTTACGCAGGGCTTTAGCTCTTTCTTCGGAGGCACTTCCCTGCTGATCATGGTGGGTGTGGTACTTGATACCTTACAGCAGATCGAAACTTACCTGTTGATGCGTCAGTACGATGGCCTGATGAAGAGTGGTCGCGTACAGGGAAGACAAACCGTATCTACCACAACGATTTAATAGAAATAATCACGAACTTTGTAAACCTGTCTCCCCGCTACCATGGGACGACAGGTTTCTTTTTTTTGAATAATGACAAGACGCAGTAACATGATGATCCATAAGACAGAGGCGGAGATCGCCTTAATGAAAGAAGCAGCGCTATTGGTAAGTAAAACGCTTACCGAAGTGGCGAAAGTGCTGAAGCCTGGTATGACCACCCTGCAGATCGATAAGATCTGTGGTGATTTTGTGAAAGATCATAAAGCCATTCCCTCGTTTTATAATTACCGGGGTTATCCGTTTAATGTCTGTGCGTCTGTAAACGATGTGGTGGTACATGGTTTCCCCAACAATATCGCTCTGAAAGAGGGGGATATTGTTTCTGTAGATATGGGCGTGATTCTGAATGGCTGGCATGGAGATCATGCTTATACATTTATCCTGGGTGAAGTATCACCTGAAGTATTGCAACTGGTTAAAGTGACCAAAGAGTCTTTATACAAAGGGATTGAAAAAGCTATTGTGAATAACCGGGTAGGAGATATCTCTTATGCCATACAGGAACATACTGAAAGGAAGTATGGATATGGTGTGGTGCGGGAATTGGTAGGTCACGGGCTGGGCCGCAGTCTTCACGAAGACCCGCAGGTGCCCAATTATGGCAAACGTGGAACAGGACCCAAACTCAAAGAAAACCTGGTGCTGGCCATTGAGCCAATGATCAATCTTGGCTCACGCGAAGTGTATACGGAAGAGGATGGCTGGACCGTTAGGACCCGCGATGGCAAACCATCGGTCCATTTTGAACATGATGTTTGTATCAAAAGGAACCAGGCATTGGTCTTGTCTGATTACAGCATCATAGAAGCGGCCGAGAAGGCAAACACCAACCTGAACACCCGTTATTACTGATCTTTTCTTGTTATCTTACGGTAAAACCGGTAAGATGAGAAAATTGCTGATATGCTTATTGCTTCCTCTATTTGTTCATTCGCAATCGGATGAGATCCTTCGGATCCGTTCTGTACGCGAGCAGAAGGAGACTATATGGATGCAGGAATATATCCGTTTTTTATCCATCCCCAATATTGCTTCGGATAAAGCGGGCCTGAGCAGGAATGCCGCTTTTATCATGCAGATGATGCAGCAGAGGAATATACAACATGTACAGTTGCTGCACAATGAATCCAGGACCGCCACACCTGCTATTTATGGAGAAGTAATGGTGCCAGGCGCTACCCGTACACTCATTTTTTATGCGCATTATGATGGTCAGCCGGTAGATAGCACACAGTGGGCAAAAGGCTTGAAACCATTTATGCCGAAGTTGGTAAATGGCTCGCTGGAGCAGGGAGCCGCTATCATACCATTTCCCGGAATAGCGGGTAAATATGATCCTGACTGGCGCATGTATGCCCGTGGAGCTTCGGATGATAAAGCAGGTATCATGGCCATACTCAACGGTTATGAAGCCATACAAAAAGCAGGTTTACCGTTGCATTATAATATCAAGTTCTTTTTTGAAGGGGAGGAAGAAGCAGGATCACCCAACCTGGGAAGCCTTTTTGACAAACACAAAGCTTTACTCAAGTCGGATCTTTGGATCATCTGTGACGGGCCTGTTCATCAATCAGGCAAAAAAGCCATATTATTTGGTGCCAGGGGTGATGCGCATGTAGACGTTACGATCTATGGAGCAACCCGCCCTTTGCATAGTGGGCATTACGGCAACTGGGCACCGAATCCCGGATTGTTACTGGCCAGGTTATTGGCCTCCATGAAAGATGAAAAAAGTCGTGTGACCATCCGTGGATTTTATGACGACGTAATACCGTTGACAACGGAAGAGAAAAAAGCGATCAGTGAAATGCCTCCCGTTGGTGACCAGTTAAAGGAGGAATTACATTTTGTTACGGAAGAAATGCCCGGCATTGATCTTGGAGAAGCGATTATGATACCTTCCCTGAACATCAATGGCATGCAAAGTGGCAATGTGGGGGCGAAAGCCAGTAATGTGATACCCACAACGGCTTCAGCAGTACTTGACCTTCGAATGGTTCCGGGTAATGATTATAAAAGGCAGCAGGAGCGGGTCGTGAACCATATCCGTGAACAAGGGTATTATGTTACGGAAGAAGAACCGACAGATGCGGAAAGAAAAATATTTCCCCGTATTGCCAGGGTGAAACTCAGTGGAGGGTATAATGCGCAAAGAACTCCCATGGACCTGCCGGTGGTAAAGGATGTGATCGAAGCTGTGAAAAGTACGACTTCTGATAAAGTAGTGTTGATCCCTACCATGGGTGGCAGCTTGCCGCTTTTCTTGTTCGAGAAACATCTGAAAGCCACTACCATTACGGTTCCCGTAGCGAACCACGATAATAACCAGCATGCCGAGAATGAAAATATACGCATCCGGAACTTGTGGAATGGTATAGAAACCATGGCGGCGATTATGATGATGCATTAATATGAGAGACAAATCACTGTTTGTAATTGGAGGCGGAGCTGCCGGATTTTTCTGTGCAGTGAATGCGGCACGCATGAACCCGGAACTGAAAGTGACCATAGTTGAAAAATCGAATAAATTATTGTCGAAAGTAAAAGTGAGCGGTGGCGGACGATGTAATGTTACACATGCTTGTTTTGATATCCCTGAACTGGTGAAACAATATCCGAGGGGACAGCATTTTGTTAAAAAAACCTTTCACTCTTTTAATCCCCGTGATACCATTGCATGGTTTTCGGAACGTGGTGTTCAATTGAAAACAGAAGCAGACGGCAGGATGTTCCCTGTAACGGACGACTCACAAACGATCGTGAACTGCCTGTTGAAAGAAGCCGACAAATATGGTGTGAAAATACTGATGCAGTGTGAAGTAAAGCGGATAACGGTCACATCGGATGGCTTTTCCATCCATACTCCCAATGCGGTATTTACAGCTGGTCATGTGTGCATTGCCTGTGGCGGTTATTCGAGATCGCCTATGTTCGGTTGGTTGCGGGAGTTGGGACATAGTATTTCCGAACCTGTTCCCTCGTTATTCACGTGTAATATGCCGGGCAACAGTATTACAGAACTGATGGGTGTTGCAGTAGAAAACGCTGCTGTAAAAGTACTGGGTACCAAACTGACAGAGCAGGGGCCGCTACTGATCACTCATTGGGGTATGAGTGGACCTGCCATCCTGCGCTTATCTGCCTGGGGCGCCAGAGAACTGGCCGATAAGCAATATCATTTTACCTTACTGGTAAACTGGCTGCCTGGTCAGACAGAACAGGATCTGCGTATGGCCTGGTCTTCTTATCGGGAAACCCATGCCACCATGAAAATGAGTAACAGGAACCCGTTTGGTCTGCCCAACAGGTTGTGGTCATACCTGTTACAGGTAAGCGATATTAACCCCGATATAAGATGGGCTGAATTACCTGCTAAACAACAGAATAAACTGATCAAAAACCTTTCTGCACAGGAATTTCCGGTGAAAGGCAAAACCACTTTTAAAGAAGAATTTGTTACCTGTGGGGGTATTCAGCTGGCAGAAGTAGATCCCAATACCCTGCAAAGCCGTAAACAAACCGGGATCTATTTTGCCGGAGAAATACTGGACGTAGATGGTATCACCGGTGGCTTCAATTTTCAGCATGCCTGGACCAGTGGCTGGATCGCTGCACGATCTGTAGCGGCCGCAGCAATTGAATAGCAGGGTATTTCCGCCATTTATAGCAGGATTTGGACAGTTTATGTAAAAGTGCTTATTCCTAGTACGGACAGTTAACAGCGGATGATTCGCCATAGGATCATGGATCCAGGGCAGCAGCTTTGTATCCAGTGAAAAAACACAGAACCAGATTATCGGCTGCTGTTTCCGGAAATGAGGAAATCAAAGCGCACAGGACGAATATGATCTTCCTGATCAATAAGGCTTTGAAAACAGATTAATTTACACGCTGACATATACGAACATAAGACATAAAAAAACCTTCCATTATGAGGAAGGTTTTTTTATGCGCATACATGGGTTATCCTTTCTTTTTAGCTGCAGCTTCTTTATTGGCTTTGTGGCGCATATCCGGTGTGCCATCTTTTTTCAATGGACCGGCAGGGGCAGCTTTGGTGGCTTCCTTGTTGGCTTTGTAACGCATGTCGGGCGTGCCGTCTTTTTTAACAGGTGCGGCAGTACTGGCTTTTTTTGTATCCGCCGGGGTGGTCTTGCTGGTGGCTGCTTTGGCTTTTTCTGACGAAGGTTTGGCCTGGGCAAATGAAGCGGTAGCCAAACCAAAAACAGCAACAACGATGATCAGTATTTTTTTCATATAACGCGTTTTAATGAGTATTAAGTTACAGAACTGTAATGGGGTTTGGAATACCCTATTCTCTTTTTTTGCTCAAATCTCTGGTTGGTCTTGCTATAAGACGTTTTTAAATCTGATTTTCAATTAGTTAGTATGGGTTAAAAAATATCCGGCTTGTCAATCCGGAGAAATTGTGTTAACTTATGTGATAAATCCTGCCATATGCATAAAGTAAGCGATATTCTAAAAAGAAAAGGGAACCGGGTAACTACCGTAACGCCAGATACTACTGTTATCGCCGCATTAAAGATCATGTCTGAGCAGAATATTGGTTCTGTGGTGATCATGGAAAATGATACTTTCCTGGGTATTATGACAGAACGCGATTATTCCCGGAAAGTGATCCTGATGGGACGTCATTCAAGTGAAACCCCGGTGCGGGAAATTATGACCACTGATTTTCCTGTGATCAAACAGTCGGATACGGTGGAAGCCTGTATGCAGCTGATGTCGGATAAACATATTCGCTACCTGCCTGTGATCGAAAATGGTCAGCTGGCGGGTATCATTTCTATCAATGATGTGGTTACGGAAACTATTTCAACACAGCAGGAAACCATCTCACACCTGCATAGTTACATACAATCGTAAGGATAAACGATCGGAAAATATTTTGTGCTGTTTACCGGATAAACAGCTGAAGTATCCATATTCCTGCGAGGCCGATGATGGAGATTAATGTTTCCATGACCGTCCACGACAGGAATGTTTCTTTTAAAGACAACCGAAAGAATTCCTTATACATCCAGAAACCTGAATCGTTGATATGCGATCCAAATACGCTGCCGGCCCCTACAGCCAGAACCATCAGTTCAGGTGATACATGACCAGCAACGACAAGTGGTGATACAATACCTGCTGCCGTTAATCCAGCAACGGTTGCTGAACCCATCGTAACACGTAATAGTGCTGTTAAGATCCAGGCAAACAAAAGGGGAGGCATTTCCAGTTTACTGCTGAAAGAGGAAATATAACTGCCGGTACCACTATCTATCAGCACCTGCTTGAATACTCCACCTGCCGTAATGGTCAGTAGGATCACCGCAATACCGGAAATGGCATCAGATGCCCATTGCATTACCTGTGGCATGGTTTTGTGGATCCGTAATCCAAAGAAATAGATAGCGGCAATAACGGCGAGCAATAAGGCAATGGTAGAGTCACCGGTAAAAGCCAGAAAACGACGAAGCATATTTTCTTTGTCAAGGATAAGATTGGCGATCACAGCTATACTGATCAGTACAACCGGCATCAGGGCAATGCAGAAACTGGACAAAACAGAAGGGAGGTGTTGGTGTGCAACCGGGTCCGTATCTCCAAAAAGATCGTAACTGCCTGCTTTCCTGTTTTTTAAAATCCTTCCCAGCACAGGTCCGGCAATGATCACTGCAGGAATGGCTATCACAAGACCATACATCAGTGTTTTTCCCATATCGGCATGAAAGGCATTGACCAGTACTACCGGACCGGGATGAGGAGGAAGAAAGCAGTGTGTTGTTGACAAGGAAGCCGCCATGGGCATAACGATATACAATAAAGGAAGGCCGGTTCTCCGGGCGATAGAGAATACCAACGGTACCAGTATTACAAAACCTGCATTGTAATAAAGCGGGATTCCGATGAGAAAACCGGTGAGTAGTACAGCCCACTGAATATTTTTTTCGCCAAAACCATTAATCAGTGTTCCGGAGATCTGTTCGGCGGCACCGCTGGTTTCCAATATTTTCCCAAGAATGGCGCCCAGGCACACAATGAGGGCAAGTCCACCGAGCGTGCTGCCCACCCCTTTTTCAATAGAAGCCAGCAGTGCCGAAGGTTCCATGCCTAACAACAGGCCGGATACAATGGCAACCACCAGGAGCGACAGGTATGGACTTATTTTTTTTACGGTAAGGAATACCTGTAATGCAATCGCAAATAAAATGATGAGGAATACCATGGGCTTTGTATTGGATTTAACGTACGGTATTGATAAGTGTTCCTATTTTATCTATACTGATGCGGATCTCATCGCTCTGCAGTAAGGTAAAATCGCTGGCAGGTACAATGCCTGTTCCTGTCATGATCAGGCAACCGGCCGGAAAACTGCATGCCCGGTATACGTAAGAGACCAGCTCTTCCGGCGTTCGTTTCATCTGGCTGATCTTTACCTGTCCGGTAAACACTTTCCGGTTGTTACGGCAGATGTCAAGTTGTATCTGGGTATTCAGTTCTATGGGCTGCCCTGGTACATAAATACAGGGCCCGATGGCGGCACAGGCATCGTATGTTTTTGCCTGCGGCAGGTACAAAGGATTCTCTCCTTCAATGCTGCGACTGCTCATGTCATTGCCAATTGTGTACCCGACAATTTTCCCGGAAGAAGTCACCGCCAGCGTTAGTTCAGGTTCCGGTACATCCCAGATAGAGTCTTCCCTGATATTCACTTTTGCTCCTGGCCCCACTACCCGGTGTGGGGTGGCTTTAAAAAATACTTCGGGCCGTTCGGCATCATAGACTCTCGCGTAAAAATCACTGCCGCCTGCATTCTTTGCTTCCTCTTGCCGTCCCAGTTTGCTTCGCAGGTAAGTAACTCCGCAAGCCCATAGTTCCTGTGATCCGATTGGCGCCTGCCATTCGAGTGCTGCTATTGGCTCGCTCAGCGCCTCACTGTTCCTGATGATATGCTCCATTTTCTCAAACAGCGAATCATCATTAATAAAGCTATCCCAGTTTTTTTCTGCTACAGGATAAAACTGATTTTTTTTCTCGATAAATAGGCCGCCACTTGTTTTATACAGTCTCATATGTTTATTGGGAGCGGATTGTGAATGAATGTAATGCATCTTCCGGAAATTTCAGGAAGATGCATAAAATCATTGCCTGATAGCATGATCATAATTTAGTATTACTCACAAAAGCAATTTTTTTACTATCGGGCGACCAACTGGGAACATTGATGGTTCCCTGTCCGCCATACACATACCCAATGGTTCTGGGAACACCGCCACCTGCAGGCATCAATCGCAGATACACTTTCTGGTAAAAAGGATGGGAGGAAGGGTCGATCTCTTTGGGAAAGGAAATGAACACGATCCACTTGCCATCTGGTGATATATGCGGGAACCAGTCGTTGTATTCATCAAATGTTACCTGCTCCTGTTTTGAGCCATCTGGTTTCATTCTCCAGAGTTTCATGGTGCCCGTACGGACGGAATTGAAATAAATATATTTGCCGTCAGGGGTATATTCGGGTCCGTCATCCAACAAGGGGTCTTCTGTTAACCGGGTTTGTTTTTTAGTAGCAATATCAACAGACCAGATATTCCAATCTTTTCCGCGTTGCCCGGTAAAAAGCAGTTTGCTGCCATCCGGCGACCAGCCATGCAGGTAAGAATGCCCGTCTTTTTCGGATGTGATCTGTTTGGGTTTGTCGGATCCGCCAATGGGTAAAGTGTAAATGACTGAAGTATGTTCGGGTCCTGTATGGTTACTGATAGCCATTTGTTTGCCATCAAATGAAAGTACATGGTCGTTATTGTTTTCTTTGGCAAAGCCCGTATTCAGTATAGAAATTTTTCCTGTGGCCAGTTCATATCTGCGTAACAGGCCCTCTTCGTTGTAAATAAGGTATTTGTTATCGGGTGTCCAGTTAGGTGCCTGCAATGAATTGGGAGCGCTATGCAAAATCTTGCGGTGTCCGGTAGCGATATCCATTACTTCGAGGTGACTTCCCAGGTAATCGCGGTAAGTCTGAAAATCACGGGAGGGAGGAATGATGATGCGCACATTGCTGAATACAGCTTGTTCCAGACTATTTTCTGCATGGGAACAGATATAAATACCCGCATATACTTCTTCATTCAGGATGATTTCTTTACGCACTGATTTATAGTTTTCGCCGGTACTGGCGGCAGAAAAAGTAAATACATTGCCTGAGCGTTCCAGTTCTATTTCAGTAGGATGAAAGGAGGATATGGGTAGTTCCCTGGTAGAGTCTCCTTCCGACTGCCTGTATTGCAGGGAACTGAGTATGTTTCCATGTACACAGGCGTTTACATGGCGTGAACCGGGAGTCAGCTGATCTCTTGCGATGATGCCAATTTTTCGGTGTTCATCTGCGCCCTTGCCTATAAAACGGATAGTGGCTTTTATGATGAAATCACCCTTGATCTTTTTCCAGGCAAACTGGAACTGGTCCTGATTGAACCACATATTCTTGCCGGCACCCGAAAGCAGGTATGTCTGTTCCTTTTTGTTGTACATGACCATCCCTTTTAAGGCAGGTTCGCCTATGTCTCCCTGATGGTCAAAAATACCCAGTGAGTCGGACTGAGCCTGAGTTGAAGTAAATGACAACAGAGACAGCAATAGCAGACAGGTTATGCGCCAGTTGACAACAGTTGTTTTATTATGCATACATTTTATTTTAGGATAAATGAATCAATGATTTTATTTCATTTCCAGTACCACAACGGAAAAAGGAGGCAAGCTCAATTTTACAGAGGAACCTGATAGGGTTGCGCCGGTAAAAGTTTTTGGAGTGACACTTTCCGGAGCTTCAAAACTGTTGTGACTCTGGAGTTTATCGGCACTCAGGATGCTGCCACTGATAGAAGTATATTGGGCGCCACTGATCTGTATGGTAATTTCCTGTGAAGCCTTTGCGTCAATATTTACCAGCGAGATATGGGTCAACCCGTTTTTATCTTTTGAGGCGGATGCTGAAATAGCTTTCAGCTTCTCTTTACCCATTTTGTATTCATTGCTGTTGATCGATATCGGTACTAAAGTTGCATCCTGGTGTACGTTATACATTTCCATTACATGATAGGTCGGCGTCAGAATCATTCTCTCTTCATTGGTAAGGATTACCGCCTGCAGTACGTTGATGATCTGTGCAAGATTCGCCATTCTTACCCTGTCGCAATGATTGTTGAAAATATTCAGGGTTGTGCCGGCAATCATAGCGTCGCGCATGGTGTTTTGCTGGTACAGGAAGGATCCATTGGTGCCGGGCTCTACATCATACCATCCGCCCCATTCGTCTACTACCAGTGCCACTTTTTTCCTGGGATCGTATTTGTCCATGATGGCGCTGTGTTTTGTTACCAATTCTTCCATTTCCAGAGCCCGCTGCATGGTGGTATAGTATTCTTCTTCGTTAAAATCTTTGGCGGAACTTTTTTTATTCCAGTTGATCACAGAATAATGGTGCAGCGCTACTGCATCCAGCATATTATGCGGAATATCACGCATCAGCACTTCTGTCCAGTTGTAATCGGCATCACTGGCTCCGGAAGCGATCCGGTAAATTTTCTCTTTATTGCTCCAGTCTGTCATGAATGTTGCATATTGCCTGTATATATTGGCATAATACTCCGGTTTCATGTTGCCTCCGCAACCCCAGGCTTCATTACCGATACCCCAGAAAGTTACTTTCCAGGGATTGGCTCGGCCATTCTGTTGCCGCAGATCTGTCATGGGACTGCTGTTATTGGGATGATTTACATATTTTACCCAGTCGGCCAGTTCCTGTGATGTACCGCTACCTACATTTCCGCTCAGGTAAGGTTCGGCTCCTAGTATTTCGCACATGTTCAGGAATTCATTGGTGCCAAAACTGTTGTCTTCTTTTACATTGCCCCACCATACATTCAGCATTGAGGGACGTTTGTTTTTTGGACCCACACCATCCTTCCAGTGATAGGTGTCAGCAAAACAGCCACCGGGCCAGCGTAATACAGGCACTTTCAGTTTTTTTAAAGCGGCGATCACATCCAGTCGCACCCCATCTTTGTGCGGAATAGTTTTGTTGTTTTCGCCAACATAAAAACCACCGTAAATACAATGTCCCAGATGTTCTGCAAAATGCCCGTAGATATTTCGGTTGATGGTTTCCTTGCCTTTGTCAGCCTGAAGGGTAATTATATTTTGTGCTAATAGACCGGATGAAACCCCCAATGCAACTAAAAAAGAAATTTTTTTCATGTACGGAATTTTGATGAGGCGTGATTTATGAGTTTGGTACTACGTTTCAATCATTATGCTTCTGTCGGGATATACTGAATAAGTATGCAACAGTGGATGTTACGGACTTACCTGTTTTTTCCTTTCAATGACGATGCCCTTGCGATCAGCTCTGATTTTATGATAATGGTGTTGGTCAGGTTGATATTTGAACCGCCCTGCAGGTGATTGATGAGATTCCTGGCCACAATCTCACCAATTTCCATACCCGGGTAGTTGATGGTGCTGAGTTTGGGCTCGATGATCTTGCAAATGGCATCATTGTTGAAACCAACTACAGCAATATCTTCCGGTATGCGTATGCCAGCTTCTTTCAGCACCTGCATGCATACGGCTGCGCAATAATCATTGGTGATAAAGATTCCGTCGGGCAACGGTTTCATCGCCAGGATTTTTTTTGCGGAACGTATGCTGGCTTCTTCACTCAGGTCATCAACGATCACCAGTTTGTCATTGTATCTAAGCTTGTGTTTGGTAAGTGCCTGCTGATAGCCCTTCAGTCTTTCTGAATATACGTTTCGTTGCAGGTTAGCCGTAATGTGGGCAATACGTTTGCATCCCTGTTCTATGAGGTGAGTGGTGGCGTCGTAACCGGCTTTTCGGTTATTGATGATTACTTTGGCACCCTCTGCATCCTCAAATACACGATCAAAAAAAATGACTGGTATACCCTTCTTCTCAAATGTTGTAAAGTGGTCAAGGTTGGTGGTGTCAAAAGAGAGTGATGCGATAAGTCCGTCTACTCGTTTGTGAAAAAGATTGAGTGCATTCGCTGATTCTTTGGCGGCACTTTCAGATGAATGGGCGATGATCAGGTCATAATTGGCTTCGGTGGTCACTTTTTCAATGCCTGCAAGTACCGATGTGATGAATTGGCTTCTCAATTCATGTACCATCACACCGATGGTATTGCTGTGCTGTTTCCGCAGGTTGCTGGCAAAACTATTGGACCGATAACCCAGTTTTGTAGCTAGTGCGGCTACTTTCTTCTTGGTGTGTTTATTGATGGAAGGATGGTCTTTCAGCGCACGACTTACTGTAGCGGCCGACAGGTCGAGCTGTTTTGCAATGTCGTAGATTGTAATCTCTTTTTCGCGGCGCATATTAGTCAATCGGTTACAATATAAGTTTTTACTTAAAAATCTCCCTTATCCACCACTTTGTTTTTTACGATCATCGTTTTCGTGATCATTTATTTACCCGGATACCCCATGCAATACTGACTATTTCTGAATATCTGGTCATAGCTATTTTGTTTTTTTGGGTATCATCTCTCCAGGCGATATGCTTGGAGGGGCGAGTTGGTAGAAACGAATGAAAAAAATATTTTACGCAATCGGTTGCACTCTCAAAAAAACTCACGACATTAGATAGGTCATGCCTGCGGGTGCCGGGAACTTCCGTGTTCAGAAGACCAGAAATGACACAAGAATACTGTCTGAAGATTAAAAATTTGTCATGTTATTACTCGGTATAGATGTTGGCACTTCTTCGATCAAGGTATCTGTGGTAGATGCCGTTACCCAGCAACCCATAACATCGGTGCAGTACCCCGAATCCGAATCAGGTATCAGTTCCCCACAATCAGGTTGGGCAGAGCAGTCGCCCGAAATGTGGTGGCAACATGTACAGCAGGCTATTCTAAAAGCCCATGCCACCGGAAAATATCATCCAGCAGATATAGCGGCAATTGGTATCGGTTACCAGATGCATGGACTGGTATTGGTGGATAAAAGACAACATGTTCTCCGGGATAGTATTATCTGGTGCGATAGCCGTGCAGTAAGCATTGGTAATGCAGCTTTTGCTGCTATCGGTCCCGAGAAATGCCTTTCCCATTTATTGAATTCACCGGGTAATTTCACTGCATCCAAATTGGCTTGGGTAAAAGCCCATGAACCGGAGCTTTACGAGCAGATTGACCAGGTTTTATTGCCCGGAGATTTTATTGCCATGAAATTCACCGGCCAAACGAGCACAACACTTTCTGCTCTGTCGGAAGGAATCTTCTGGGATTTTGCCGAACAGGAACTGTCGAAAGATGTGTTTGCCTATTATGGTTTTGATACGGCAATCATCCCGCCAGTCAAAAAAGTATTTGAACCTCATGGAATGGTAAGCCCGGAGATCGCTGCCATGCTGGGATTAAAAGCCGGTATCCCGGTATCATATAAGGCGGGCGATCAGTTGAATAATGCCTTATCGCTGAATGTGCTGCAACCCGGTGAGATCGCTGCCACTGCCGGAACATCTGGTGTGATTTATAGTGTTAGCGACATACTGACTTACGATCCGCAATCCCGTGTCAATACGTTTGCACATGTCAATCATAGTGCACTGCAGCAGCGGCTGGGAATCCTGTTGTGCATCAATGGAACAGGTATCCTCAATAACTGGATACGCAATATAAGCGGGGCGCAGCTGGACTATCACGAAATGAATATAGCAGCAGCTGCCATTCAACCGGGTAGTGAGGGACTTTTTATCCTGCCTTTCGGTAACGGCGCGGAGAGAATGCTGAATAATGCAACCATTGGGGCACATGTGCTGAATATTGATCTTAACAAACATGGATCAGCACATTTATTCCGGGCGGCACAGGAGGGTATCGCTTTTTCTTTCCGTTATGGACTGGATATTATGCGTAGCAATGGTTTGCAGCCCTCAGTGATACGCGCAGGCAGGGCCAACCTGTTTCTTAGTGATGTATTTACAGAAACCTTTGTCAATACCACCGGTGTCCCTGTTGAATTGTATGCCTGTGATGGAAGTGTGGGTGCCGCACTAGGTGCCGGTATTGGCGCAGGTATTTATTCAAATGAAAAAGAAGCTTTCGAGAACATGAAGAAATTGAAAGTAGTGGAGCCCTCCGATACAAAACCTTATGACATCCTGTACCAGGAGTGGGAAAACTTGCTGCAGAAAAAACTTACCTCATCATAAAATTTTTCATGATCAAACCATCACAATATGAAAGTAATAACAGGCAGTAAAGAATTTTTTCAGGGGATAGGCCAGGTAAAATATGAAGGAACCGGCAGTGATAATCCATTGGCCTTTCGTTGGTACGATGCAGACAAGGTAGTAGCCGGCAAAGCCATGAAAGACTGGTTACGTTTTGCCTGTGCCTACTGGCATTCCTTTGTAGGAAATGGAGGCGATCCGTTTGGGGAACCTACGCATCTGTATCCATGGAACGCAAAAGCAGATGCAGTAGAAAGAGCAAAGGACAAGATGGATGCAGCTTTTGAGTTCATTACCAAAATGAATATTCCATACTACTGTTTTCATGATGTGGATGTAGTGGACTATACGGATAATGTACTCGAGAATGAGAGAAGGCTACAGGCGCTGGTCGAATATGCCAAAGAGAAACAGGCTGCCAGCGGTGTAAAATTGTTATGGGGTACTGCGAATCTTTTCAGTAACCGTCGCTACATGAATGGAGCAGCCACGAATCCCGATTTTCATGTGTTGGCACATGCCGGCGCACAGGTAAAAGCGGCATTGGATGCCACGATTGCACTGGGAGGTGAGAACTATGTATTCTGGGGTGGACGTGAAGGGTATATGAGCTTGCTGAATACCGATATGAAACGGGAGAAAGAACATCTGGCCCGATTCCTGCACACGGCCAAAGATTATGCACGCAGGCAGGGTTTTACCGGAACCTTCTTTATAGAGCCCAAACCTTGTGAGCCAAGCAAACACCAGTATGATTATGACAGCGAAACAGTGATCGGTTTCCTACGCCAGTTCGATCTGCTGAATGATTTTAAATTGAATATTGAAGTGAACCATGCAACACTTGCCGGGCATACTTTCCAGCATGAACTCCAGGTGGCAGCTGATGCAGGGGTACTGGGCAGCATGGATGCCAACCGGGGCGATTATCAGAACGGTTGGGATACGGACCAGTTTCCCAATAATATCAATGAGTTGGCAGAGACTATGCTGGTAGTGCTGGAAGCAGGTGGCTTTGCAGGAGGTGGTATTAATTTCGATGCCAAACGCAGACGGAATTCTACCGACCCGGCAGACCTTTTTTATGCCCATATCGGTGGTATGGATGTGTTTGCCAGAGCGCTGATTGTGGCGGACCAGGTACTGCAGCATTCAGATTATCAAAAAATCCGGAAAGACAGGTACGCATCATTTGACAGTGGTGCAGGGAAGGATTTTGAGACAGGCAAGATGACGCTTGAGGGGCTACGCGAGTTCGCCATCGCACAGGGAGAACCCAGAGTCGTTAGCGGAAAACAGGAATATCTGGAAAACCTGATCAACCGGTTTATTTAAACTAATTTTAAAACGGATACTGGTCAGAGTCTGAGGTGTTTTAAGCAAAGTATGATATAACAGAAAGTGTAGAGCGGAAAACAGCCTAATCCGGATATATAAAATAAACATATGAATAAACAGGGTCTTTTTTTTCTGGCAGTCATGTTGGTATTATTCAGCTCCTGCCAGAACAGTACAACCCATACCGAACCTTCTCAAATGGGCTTTAAAATAACAGAGCAGCGTTTTGGAATTATCCAAAATGATACAGTGGTACAATATACACTGACCAACCCGCAGGGTATGCGGGTAAGCATTCTGAACTATGGCGGAACCGTTACACAGCTGTGGGTTCCTGACAGAAAGGGGATCTTGGGAGATGTGGTACTGGGCTTCGATTCACTGTCCGGATACCTGCAGAAAGCAAATCCATATTTCGGATGTCTGGTGGGACGTTATGGCAACCGGATTGCCAAAGGAAAATTCATATTGGATGGCCGGACTTATCAGCTTACCCTGAATGATCATGGTAATACTTTACATGGAGGTCTGCAGGGACTTGATAAAGTGATCTGGCAGGCCAGTAAGCCGGCCGGCGACAGCAGTCTGAAACTTACGTATACCAGTAAAGATGGCGATCAGGGTTTCCCGGGTAATCTTATGATAGAAGTAGTGTACACACTCAGTTCCGATAATGCCCTGCAGATCGCTTACAGCGCCACCACAGATAAAGCCACCCCGGTGAATCTGACCAATCATTGTTATTTTAATTTATCTGCCGGAAACCAGAATACCATCCTGGATCATGAAGTGATGATACAGGCAGAAAAGTTTACGGCAGTGGATAGTCTGTTGATACCGACAGGCCAGTTGCCTGCCGTAAAAGGAACCCCAATGGATTTTACATCTCCCAAAAAGATCGGTGCAGAACTGGCTGCTGTAAAAGGGGGGTATGATCATAACTGGGTATTGAACCGTAAGGGCAATGACCTTGAAAAAATGGCGACTGCATATGATGCCTCCAGTGGCAGGTTTATGGAAGTATTCACGACAGAGCCCGGACTGCAATTCTATACCGGAAATTTCCTGGATGGGACCCTGAAAGGAAAGCAGCAACAGCCATACCGGCAACATGCTGCTTTTTGTATGGAAACGCAACATTTTCCGGATGCTCCCAATCAACCGTTTTTTCCGAATACAATTGTAAAACCTGGCGAGACCTATCGTTCCCTCACACGTTACCAGTTTTCTGTTAAATAAACGCCGGCATGAAAAGAACCATACTCTTTGGCCGTCTTTTATGTTTTATCAAGATTCAAAACCACACCCCCACCAATAAATAACCGTCATTATGAGATCATTGCAAACTGCGGATTACATTGTTTTTCTCGTGTACTTTATCATTGTTGCTTCCTATGGATACTGGGTGTACCGGCGTAAGAAAAAAGCGAGCACTACTGCTTCACACGATTATTTCCTGGCCGAAGGATCACTTACCTGGTGGGCCATCGGCGCATCGCTGATCGCTTCTAATATTTCTGCCGAACAGATGATCGGAATGAGTGGTAATGGATTTAAAATGGGACTCGCCATCTCAACCTACGAGTGGATGGCAGCTGCCACATTGTTGATCGTAGCCATCTTTTTTATTCCGGTATACCTGAAGAATAAGATCTATACCATGCCGCAATTTCTGAACCAGCGTTATAACAGTACGGTGGCAATGATTATGGCGGTATTCTGGTTGTTATTGTATGTCGTAGTGAACCTGACGTCGATCTTATACCTGGGCGCATTGGCTATCCATGCCATCTCCGGGTTGCCTCTGTATCTCTGTATGATATTCCTCGCCTTATTTGCCATTGTCATCACATTGGGTGGTATGAAAGTGATCGGTTATACGGATGTGATCCAGGTGTTCTTCCTGATTGTGGGTGGATTGGCTACTACCTATCTTGCATTGACACTGGTATCCGAAAAGTTCGGAACAACAGGTGTCATGAATGGGTTGAAGCTGCTTACTGAAAAAGCCGATGATCATTTTCATATGATCCTGAAAAAAGATAATCCCAATTTTATCAGTCTGCCAGGCCTCACCGTATTGATCGGCGGCATGTGGATCGTAAACCTGAACTATTGGGGTTGTAATCAGTATATCACGCAGCGAGCGTTAGGGGCCGACCTGAAGACAGCAAGAAGTGGTCTGCTCTTTGCCGCATTCCTGAAACTGTTGATGCCTGTGATCGTTGTGCTGCCAGGAATTGCTGCATATGTATTGTATAACGAAGGCGGTTTCCAGGACCAGATGATGGTGAATGGAGAACTGGTGCAGGACAATGCCTATCCCGTTATGCTGAACCTGTTAGGGCCTGGTTTGAAAGGACTGGCATTTGCCGCTCTCACTGCTGCGGTGGTAGCGTCCCTGGCAGGCAAGGCCAATAGTATCGCCACTATTTTTACGCTCGATATCTACAAGAAAAAAATCGATCCTGATGCCAGCGAAAAGAAAATGGTCTGGATCGGAAAGATCTCAGTGATCATGGCCCTGCTCGTTGCTGTTCTTATTGCGCCGTTCCTGGGTATCGATAAAAAAGGCGGCTTTGAATTCATACAGGAATATACCGGCTTTGTATCGCCCGGTATCTTCGCCATGTTCATCCTGGGTTTTTTCTGGAAAAAGACCACTTCCAATGCAGCATTGTTTGCAACCGTGGGCGGATTTGTGTTCTCCGTATTCTTCAAGTTCCTTCCCAAATTTGCCGACCTCTCTTTCCTCGAACCCATGGGCTTCGCCGCAAAAGTGGAAGGAATCTATGAAATACCTTTTATCGACAGGATGGGTTTCGTATTTGTGATCTGTATCATCGGCATGTGGATCATCAGTACTGTTGAAAATAAACGCGGTGTCAAGACCAACGGACTTGAGATAGATAAATCTATGTTTAAACTCAACCCTGCTTTTGCGGTAGGGACTTTGATCGTAGGCGGTATTCTGACAGCGTTGTATACGATTTTCTGGTAGGGGGAGCGTGAGTAGTGAGTCGTGAATCGTGAGTAGTGAGTAGTCAATGGTGAGTGTTTTACTTCCTACTCACTACTCACTACTCACGAACGACGTTCCCGCCATCGATTTCGCAAATTTTTTCTGTCGGGATCGATGAAATATGTGGGGATACTTTTAGGTTTGACAAAAAGCAAGCGTTATGGCAATGGAACACACTATGCGATGGTATGGACCGGAAGACCCGGTTGATCTTTGGGATATACGCCAGGCCGGATGTACCGGCGTGGTCAGCGCTTTGCACCAGATTCCGGTAGGGGAGATCTGGACGGTTGAAGCCATCAACGAACGGAAGGCATTGATCGAAGCTGCGGGCATGACCTGGACCGTGATTGAAAGCCTGCCCGTGCATGAAGATATCAAGAGGCAGTACGGCAACTTCCAGGAGTGGATCGAAAAATATAAGATCAGCCTGCACAATGTAGCCACCTGCGGTCTGAAAGTGGTCACCTACAATTTCATGCCGATACTGGATTGGGTAAGGACAGATATTGCATACGAAATGCCCGACAGAAGTCGTGCCCTGTATTTTGAGAAAGCGGCTTTCATCGCGTTCGACCTGTTCCTTTTACAAAGACCCGGCGCAGAAAAAGATTATACTCCGGAAGAGATCGAAAGAGGTAAACAGAAGCTGGCTTCCATGTCGCAGGAAGAGAAAGACCTCCTGTGCAAGAATACTTTGCTGGGATTGCCCGGTAGTCGCGAGCAGTTTACGCCGGAACAGATCTTTGACGCGCTGAAGAAATACGAAGGCATTGACCGCGCCAAACTGAAAGAACATCTTTTCCATTTCCTGCGCGAAGTGGTTCCCGTGGCAGAATCACTTGGATTGAAAATGGCCATCCATCCGGATGATCCTCCCTATTCAGTGCTGGGGCTGCCACGTATCATGAGCACCGAAGCGGACGCCCATGACCTGCTCGCTGCTGTTGCTTCACCTGCCAATGGTTTTTGTTTCTGTACCGGCTCTTTCGGGGTACGCCCGGATAATGATCTGCCCGGTATGGTAAAACGCCTGGGTGATTATATTCATTTCCTCCACCTCAGAAGTACCCGAAGGGATGACCTGGGTAATTTCTATGAAGCCGATCACCTGGATGGCGACGTGGATATGTATGCTGTGGTGAAGGAGATCGTTCAGGTGCAGAAACGCCGCGGTATCTCCATTCCTATGCGCCCGGATCATGGTCACCAGATGCTGGACGACCTGAAAAAATCCGGAGCCTACCCCGGTTACACCGCCATCGGCCGTTTAAGAGGCCTGGCAGAATTGAGGGGCCTGGAACTGGGAATTGAGAGAAACCAGTAGAATATTGAATGGTGAACAAGGAATTTTGAATGTTGAAGTGTACACACTTCAACATTTTTTTATTGATTATCAATAAGTTACATCATTCATCCTTCCTTGTTCACCATTCAATATTCAATATTCCCTACCTTTGCTCCCCCGAAATAAAACCATCGGGTATTTTATGAATCTTATTAACAAACAACTAAACGCAGATGCTCAGGAGAACGCTGCAGCTTCAGAAGCTGTAGAAGTTACTACTGCGACAACAAATGCACCTGTGGCAGAGCCGGTAATTGAAACCGCTCATGATGATTTTGACTGGAGCATTGACAAGCGTAATGTGAGTCACTATGCTGAAACAGAAAGAATGAAGTACGACAAAGTGTATGATGACACTTTCGTACAGATCAATGATGGCGAGATTGTAAGAGGTGGGGTAGTTGCTTTGACCAAAACAGATGTGGTTGTAAACATCGGTTTTAAAAGTGATGGCCTCGTTTCCCTGAACGAATTCCGCGATGTGCCAGGACTGAAAATAGGTGATGAAGTGGAAGTGATGGTAGTGGAGAAAGAAGACCGTTCCGGTAACCTGCACCTGAGCCGCAAATCAGCCCGCATTTTCCGTGCATGGGAAAGAATTGTGGAAGTACATAAGACCGGAGAAGTGATTACCGGAACCGTTACCAGCAAAACCAAGGGTGGATTGATCGTAGACGTGTTTGGAATGGAAACATTCTTGCCAGGTTCTCAGATCGATGTGAAGCCAGTAACTGATTACGATCAGTTCGTAGGCAAGACCATGGAATTCAAAGTGGTTAAGATCAACGAAACCATCAAGAATGCCGTAGTATCACACAAAGCCCTGATCGAAAGCGATATCGAAGCACAGCGTGCAGAGATCATGAGCAAACTCGAAAAAGGACAGGTACTGGAAGGTGTGGTGAAGAACATCACAGATTTCGGTGCATTCATGGACCTCGGTGGTCTGGATGGTCTGTTGTACATAACCGATATTTCATGGGGCCGTATCTCTCACCCAAGCGAAGTGGTGAAGATGGACCAGAAATTACAAGTGGTGGTACTGGATTTCGACGACGACAAGAAACGTATCAGCCTGGGTCTGAAACAACTGACGCCACATCCATGGGATGTGCTGCCTGAAGGCCTGGCCGAAGGTTCAGTAGTGAAAGGTAAAGTGGTGAATATTGAAGATTACGGTGCGTTCCTGGAAATTCAGCCTGGTGTGGAAGGTCTGGTACATGTATCAGAGATCACATGGGCCAATACGCCGATCAACGCGAAGGAATTCTTCAAACTGGGCGATGAGTACGAAGCAAAAGTGGTTACCCTGGATAAGGATTCCCGCAAGATGAGCCTGAGCATCAAACAAATGAGCCAGGATCCCTGGAATACCATCGAAACCAAATTCCCTGAAGGCAGCAAACACAAAGGTCTGGTGAAAAACATCACTCCTTACGGTGTATTTGTTGAGCTGGAACCAGGTATCGGCGGTATGATC
The DNA here is from genome assembly GCF_058231045.1 of Sediminibacterium sp. FW305-C-269. Taxonomy (NCBI): domain Bacteria; kingdom Pseudomonadati; phylum Bacteroidota; class Chitinophagia; order Chitinophagales; family Chitinophagaceae; genus Sediminibacterium; species Sediminibacterium sp. FW305-C-269. The sequence goes on from NZ_JBIQXQ010000003.1 coordinate 46,333, forward strand.
CACATCAGCGACCTGAGCTGGTTAAAGCGTTTCAACCACCCAACCGACTACACCAAAGTTGGCGAGCAGATCGATATCATCATCTTAAGCATTGATAAAGAGAACCGCAAACTGCAGTTGGGCCACAAACAACTGGAAGAAGATCCCTGGAATGCACTGGAAGATACCTTTGCTGTAGGTACCATCCACGAAGGCACTGTTACCCGTAAGGATGACAAGGGAGCCCTGGTTCAGTTACAGTATGGTCTCGAAGGTTTTGCCCCTAACCGTCACCTGAACAAGGAAGATGGCAAACAGGTGCAGGCCGATGAAACTGCTCAGTTCATGGTGATCGAGTTCGATCGTAACGAAAAACGTATCGTTCTTAGCCATGCACGTATCTGGGAACAGAACGTAGCTGATGCGGTAGCAGCGGAGAAAAAAGAAGCCAAAGCTGAAGCGGATAACACCAAAAAAGCGGTGAAAAATATCCAGTCTAAGGTAGAAAAAGCAACCCTGGGCGACCTGGGTGCACTGGCCGAGATCAAAGCCAAATTACAGGAAGGAGAGGGAGACGCTAAATAAGCGACTCTTTCTGGGAAATAGACAAAAAAGCCACCTGAAAAGGTGGCTTTTTTGATG